>CAJUJB010000013.1 GCA_910586595.1 uncultured Muribaculaceae bacterium
AAAATGTGGTGACCTCAACCGAAAATCAGCCGGGTCACCACGTATGAGGGTTAAAATTTATTCAACAAATCGTTAATTTTGCAATCGAGTTTATCAACAATAATTTTTTTAGAAAAAATTTCGATGATGAGGTTAGGTTTTTCGTAAGTCACGTGTCTTATTAGTGTATGACGACAACAAATGACATAGAACAGCTTTTCAGAACCCATTACACGGCGATGTACCGAATGGCAATGCTGGTACTGCGTGATGAGGATGTTTCGCGAGACATTGTGCACGATGTCTTCGAGTCGCTTCTCAACACCGGTCTGACAGACGTGTCAGACCAGTATCTGCTTCGTGCGGTGCGCAACCGATGCCTCAACCACTTACGTGGGCTTTCTACAAAGGAGCGTATTCTTGAAGTTTACGCTCTTGATGAAAAGGAGATTGCCGACGAAGAGTGGCCTGATGATGAGACAATCGCCAAAATTCACGAAACTGTTGCCAACGACTTGACGGACGCTTGCCGTCGCGTGGTGGAATTACGATTCACAGATGGCAAGAGCTATAAGGAGATTGCAGAGGAACTGAGTATAAGCGAAGTTGCTGTCTATAAGCATTTGCGTCATGCAATAGATGTCTTACGCTCAAAACTATCTCAAAATGGATAAAATAGACAGATTGCTTGATGCTATCGAGCATCCCGATCGTTATTCCGAAAAGGAGATTGATGTGTTGCTGTCAGATCCGGAAGTCAGGGAGGTTTATAACCTTCTTGACAAGACCAAGGCGACCCTTACTCCAATTTCCACTCCCGATATTGACGCAGAATGGGGCAGATTCAGCAATTCGCATACTGCCAAACAGCTCCGTACATATCGCATATTCAATCTCTTTTCACGTAATATAGCAGCAAGCATTGCAATAGGCATTGCTTCTCTCGCTGCCGTAGCCGCAGTGGTTGGAGTAAGCGTTCATTATGCTCTCAATAAGAATACTGACAATCAAATAGCAGAGGTTGCCCTGCCTACAAAAGAAAATGTCGCATCAAGCGACACAATTTCAGTAGTTGAGGAAGTACCTACCGTTGCTCCGGACACTATAGTGTTTGACAACGAGCCTTTGGAGACTATCATCAACTGCATAGCCGATTATTACGGCTGTAAAGTAGAGTTTTCAACAGACTCATCAAAGTCTCTTCGACTTTACTTCCGTTGGAATCAAGCACGGCCTCTCGATGAAGTTGTAGAAAGCCTAAACAACTTCGAGCAAATAAATCTCACCGTCAAGGACAAAACCATCAAAATAGACTGAATTCATGGCAAGAATCATTATGCTTATCTGTGCCATGTCAGCCTTTCTCATGGCCAGTGCCGAGACTTTCTCCTACCGTTTCAACTCTACCCCGCTACCAAAAGCGATTCAGCAGATTATGGAGAATCACCCCGACCTCGACATAAACTTCATTTACAATGAACTTGAAAACTACAACACAAGTGCGACAGTCCACACCGACAATGCTTACGATGCACTCCGTCAGACAATAGGATTGAATCCTGTTACCGTAGTCAAAGCCAAGAGCACCTACTATGTTGAGGCATTGCAGCACGGTAAATTCATATACACCGGCAGAGCTATGGGCACGGATGGCGAGCCTGTTGTGGCTGCCACCGTCATGCTCCTCGCGCCTAAGGATTCAACGGTCTTGACCTACGGAATCGCAGACATTGAAGGTCGCTTCAGAATCCCATGTGACAGAACCAATGTAATAGCCAAACTTTCCTGCATGGGTTACAAAACTACCTATCACCAATGTAGTACTTTCAACATCGGGTCAATCATTATGCCGGAAAATGCGGTTAAGTTGAGCGAGGTAAGGGTTGAAGCGGAGAATGCACATCTATATTCAGACCGTTCAATATACATGCCCACGCCCCGGCAGAAAAATGTAGCGGCTGACGCGGTTGCCCTTTTGAGTCAAATGGCTATACCACAACTTGATGTGGATCCTGCTAATAAGTCGGTCAAAACAGTTAGTGGCCAATCGGTTGCAATCTATATAAATTATGTCTCGGCATCACAACACGATTTAGCAGGCATGAAAACTACAGATGTGAAAAAAATCGAATATCTGCTTTATCCTAAAGACCCTCGTTTCCATGGCGCAAATTATGTTGTCAATTTCATAATGCAGAAATACGAATATGGCGGATATACAAAAGTTGGTGCTACCAAGAAATTTGGAGCCAACAACACTGATGCGTCGGTATATTCAAAATTCTCGTACAAGGATATGACATTCGACATATATGCCGACGAAGCATACATGACCAACAGACACTTTGGAACAGCATCAACTGAACGTTTCTTTTTTCCTGACTTTTATGGACAAGGGGCGAAAACAATCGAAAGGACTTCCACTCCGGTAACATCAAGATACAGAAGCAATCAAAACAATGTGACGTTCCGTGCTTTATATACTGCTGAAAAAGCGCAAGTATCAAACACGTTGTCATTTAACAACACATCGACACCACGGAAGAATAGCGAAACAGGCTTGTTATATTCCGATGCTATTTCCCCTTCTACAATGACAAATACTATTGCGTCCAATCATAACCTCTCTTTAAACTATAAGAATGAGACTTATATTGGGTTCAATGAAAATGTGGGAACTTATATAGAGGCAATGTATGAGTATGGTCATAATAGGTCCAACTCAAGTTACACCCAATCAGATGTTGGTATTACAAATAACGCCACGGAACATTCCCATTGTGGACGCCTTACTCCAAGTCTCGTCTGGAATCTGAATGAGCATAACAGCATAATGCCATTCCTTCATGGCGAATACACCTCTTATGCTCTCGATTATTACGGTTCATCGCCATCAAAACAAAAATATGATGTATGGGGATTTGTAGGTGGAGTGAAGTATACTTATACTCGGGATAAATGGAGCGCAGGTACCCAATTTGGTTGGACATACGCTAATACAAATCTTACAGGTACCAAAATTGAAGACAATTACCCGATGGGCAATGTATTCGCTACATATGCTCCCAATCAGCACAATCAATTAGAGGTAAGGTATGCATTCACAAAACAAGTGCCAGAAACATATCAGAAAAGTCCCAATATGCTCCAACAGGACGAATTGATGTGGTACACCGGCACACCCGGTCTGAAAAACAGTTGGAACAATTATGTTGAAGCTGTCTATACATGGATTCCCAGCAACAAGTGGCAACTTGCCGCTACTGGCAAAACATTTATTGTTGGTGAGCGTGTAGTGACACGTTATTTGCCGATTGGTCCGGATGGTACAATGCTCCGTCAATACGTCAATAACGGCAACTTCCAAAGCAGCTCCATTGGTGTTAAGGGAACGGCTAAATTCTTTGGGGGTAAACTGGTCACGACTCTTCGTCCTGAGATGTGGTTTAGACATTCTACGGGAGAATATACTTTGACACATAACGAAATGACGTGCGTAGCACAGCTAACTTGGTATTTTGGGAACTTCTATCTCTTGGGCTGGTATATGACACCAAGTACATATCCAAACGAAGACTCTGGTATTAAAGAGAGGACACCTTCACGCTATCAAATGGAAATAGGATATGGCAAGGGCCCATGGAGAGCATCTGCCACAGCCTATAATTTCATGCGGTCAAGCTGGGAATCAAGCCGAGAAACCTTATCAAGCCAATATTATGGCTTTGACCGTAGAATCTATAGTCCGGATCTGCACATGAGTTTTCAGTTATCCTTATCTTATACATTTGGATATGGTAAGAAAGTTCAACGTGGCGATGAAGTCAGTGGCGCAGGAACAGGTTCGTCTGCCATTCTGAAATAAACACAGCTTTTCATATCAAAAGAGCCAGCTCCCAGTACAAAGTCTGGGGCTGGCTCGTTAAATTATTAGCTATTCGAATTTCAACAAAGAGCGTACTGGATTTCTCTGGCACGCTTTTTGCTGTATATAAAGATGATACTAATTTTATAAACTTTAATTTAATAGCCCATGCTAAGAAATTTACATCAAACATTATCCGTGAAGGGTGCCAGTGGTCAAACCTACACACTTCATCAATTTTCTTTCGATGATTTCGATGATTTGAAAGGAACACTCCCAAACAATAGTGGGATATACGTATTCACCTGTGCAATACCGGGACAAAACCAAGACCCAATATATTGCGGAAAGGCTGATGATTTCTCAACTCGGTACTATGATCATCACGCAGAACCATGCATTCGAAGAAATAAAGCCAATCGCATATCTATCATGAGGGTAGATAGTAAGTCAGATCGAGATATGATTGAGACTGATATTCTTGAAAACTACAACTTCGAATGTAATATCCAGCACAACTGTTAACGCGGATTTGGCAAAGTTTTGAGGACTTCAAATGCTTCTGGGAAAAAATGGGTGGTATTTTCATACTGCCCATTTCTGTTTTTCAACTTGACGGTATAGCAATGGTCATCTCTGACAATTTGGCTTACTCCTCCAAACTCATCTGCTAATGTTGCAAAGGTTTACTTTGTGCGCCATTAGATAGAGTAATCACTGGCGTGGTTTCGATTAGCTTGTACATATGTTTAAGTTGTGTAGTAACTTATGGCGCCATGCAAACAAATCAAGCGTTAATCATGCAGTGATGTCTTGCGAGCGAAGCGAGCATTATACAGAACCGTTGGTGCAAGAAAGTATATAGACGCAATATTAAAATATTTATACTGTCATACTATGGCAGCTTGATATCGTATCTTTGCCGACTGATAGATAAAAAATACATCTCTATATGCAATTAGCACAGGAACAGGAGAATGCTCTTCAAGAAATGCTCTCCGGCAAGAACGTTTTTCTTACCGGAGAGGCCGGAACAGGTAAATCTACCATTGTAAAGGAGTTCAAAAAACGGGTCAACAAAAATTGTGTATTCCTCGCGCCCACAGGTATCGCTGCCGTAAATATTGGAGGCTCCACAATACATAGTTTCATGTGCTTTGCGCCTGGCCCCTTGAATGAGGAAACCATAGGAACGGTAAGTAACAAACATCGAAAAGCCCTCATACGCAATGCTGAGATCATAGTCATCGATGAGATTTCTATGGTGCGTGGAGATTTGTTTTGGGCTATAGACTACAGGCTCAGGCAGATTGCAACCAATAGAGATAAAAAGAAACCATTTGGCGGGAAACAGATAATCCTTGTAGGAGACTTTTTTCAACTACCGCCGGTTGTGAAATCGGAGGAAGAAGAAAGGGTTCTAATTGAAACGTTTGGTGGCATCTTCGCCTTTCAAACAAAAACATGGGATATGGCAAATTTCAAATGTTGCTGCCTGAAGACTATCCACCGCCAAAGCAATGATGCACTATTTCTGTCTATACTCAACCACATACGCCATAATGAAATTGCGATACGCGATTTACACGATACGCCAGAAGGGGAGCTTCTCAATGTCAAGGAAATGCTTAACAAACATGCAAACATTAGCATACCCATTCCGGTAACCCCTATTTGTTTATGCACTACCAACAGAGAAGCAAATATCCTCAACTCCTTGGCCAATGAACGCTCGGAAGGCGATTGCCAGACTTTCTCAGCCATAGTGAAAGGTATTTTTAATGAAAAGGATTTCCCAACGCCGGCAAAGTTGGAACTTAAAAAAGGAGCAAGAGTGATGACACTCATAAACAGGAGAGAGCCATCCGGAGTTCTTGAATTTGTTAATGGGGATGTCGGCGAAGTTGTTGAATTTTTGAAACAAGCCGGAGAACAGCTAATACAGATAAAACTCGACAATGGAAAGATTGTAAATATATCTCCCAACGAATGGAAGAACTATGTCTATGAATTGAAAATCGATGCCAAGACCGGAAAAGAGAGGATTGTGCAGAAAGAAGTCGGCTCTTTTATCCAATTCCCATTGAAACTGGCATATGCCATGACAATCCACAAATCGCAAGGCATGAGCGTTGATGCAGCATTGATAAAACTCGGCAATGGCTGTTTTGCACATGGTCAACTATACACAGCACTTTCTCGATGCCGCAGTCTTAAAAATCTCCGCATCGATCGTGAGATTTATGATGAAGACATAATAGTTAATCCAGCAGTTGTAGATTTCTATAACGCCATTGAAGATATTCAGCCGAAAGCTACAACCGTAAATATAGAAGTGCCGGAAGAGTATCAGGATGCAGTCCAGGAATTTCTTAAAAACTTGATGGCAGGAAAGTCAAAAGCAATAACTAGGGAAATACCAACACAACCTACTAAGATTACCAAACACTTCATGATAAACAATCTTATCATAGTTTATAGGAATCAAACTACAGAAGAACAAGCATCTCTAACCGCAAAAAAGAAAAATGGTCGTGGATTCAACAAGATTGACTCCCCGATACTTACACCCATTGCCGAGAAATATCTTTCATTAGGATATATAACACAGAGCGAACTTGATACAATTTGTCGCCTGCTTCCGAAGTATCATCGCCAATTTGAATAAAAATTGCGTCTATAAAGGAACTTGGTTTAGGCTGATTTATTCGTCTGTGCCAGTTGGTTGGTCGTCTATTGCGTGGATGATTTCGAGTTTGAGGTCTTCGGGGGTAGTCTTCGTTTGCCATGTAACAAGTGATGATGCGTTGAAGCAGGTCGTTGCCTGTCCGTGGCTACATGGTAGAGGAAGGCTCCCATGCGCTGCATAAAACTGTAGACGTGCCAGCAGTAACCTTATGCACAAGAAACCAGACACCGATTGTGAGTGCCACACGCTTGTTTGAGCACACGAAATAATGTCTGGAGCATAAACAAAATACCAGTAGTTGTTTCGCTTTAACCCTCATACCACTGGTTAGGGAAGCAAGAAACGGGAGGTTAGTTCACAATTGCAGCACGGCATCATAACC
This sequence comes from uncultured Muribaculaceae bacterium, assembly GCA_910586595.1. Lineage (GTDB taxonomy): Bacteria > Bacteroidota > Bacteroidia > Bacteroidales > Muribaculaceae > CAG-873. The sequence goes on from CAJUJB010000013.1 coordinate 6,916, forward strand.
TCTCATTTCACGTTGCAATCCACCGTCAGTTACCCGTTGCCTCATTGTTCTTTTGTTTCATTGTTTTTAAAGCTTTACCTCGATGGTCGCCGGCTGAAAGCTGACGGCACTGCCCTCCTCAAAATTTCAGTATCACACCTGCGCCAAGTGCGCTATGTCTCTATGATAAATTGTTTGCGTCATGATGGGCAGGTGTTCGATTTCGAACAGTATTGTGCGAAATCAAACAGATTGTGCATATAAATTAACGCAACAAATGACTGTATTGCAACCATTTGCGCACCTGGCATGATAATTGCATCTATATAAGCATGATAATAGAAAACTCATGTTTTATAGAATACTGAATACCTTACCAAAGATTATAGTCTTCATAATCTATTTATGGGGTGGATTGTTGCATGCTCAGAACGAACCACGCACGCAGTTAAGCTTGCACGAGGTCATTTCGCGAGCTCAAGATAACTCGCCTGCAGCCCAAAGTGCTAAGCACACGTTTTTGGCTGCTCAATGGCAGTACAAGTATTATAAGGCTAATTATCTTCCTTCGATAACGTTATCTTCGTCGCCTTCGCTTAATAGAGAAATCAATAAAATAACTCTTAATGACGGCACCAGTGAGTTCATCAAACAGAATCAATTAAGCACCGATCTTGCCATCTCTATAAATCAGAATATTTCATTAACTGGAGGCACCTTATTCTTAAAATCCTCATTATCGAGACTTGATGAATTTGAGCGGAACACAACGTCATATAGTTCAACGCCTATAACAATCGGATATCAACAAAGTCTATTTGGCTATAATTATTTGAAATGGGATCGACGTATCGAACCTTTAAAATATCAGGAGGCCAAAAAGAATTATAACGAGGCTATGGAACTTGTGGCTGCCCACGCATGCCAATATTTTTTTGCACTTGTGGAGGCTCAGACAAATCTTGAAATGGCAAAACTCAACTATGCGTCGGCTGACACGCTATATCAGATGGCCCTGGGCCGTTATAGAATCGGAACAATAAACGAGAACGACATGCTTCAGCTTGAAATCAATAGACTCAATGAAGAGACAGCATGTATGGATGCAGAAGTTCAGGTTAGGGAACAAACTCATATTCTTGCATCTTATCTTGGAATGGACGAGATTACAGCAATCGATCTGCAACTTCCTGAAAATATTTCCTCTATTGAAATCTCACTTAGTGAAGCAGAATATATGGCAATGGAAAATGCTTCTGATCCAGACTACTTTAACAGGCTAAAACTTGAGGGCGATAGCCGTGTGGCACAAGCAAAAGCGAATGCTGGGCTACGAGCCGATATTTATCTCCAATTCGGGCTCTCGCAGACAAGCAAGGATATTGTTCAATGTTACAATCATCCGATGCATCAAGAATACGCAAGTGTCACATTGTCACTCCCAATACTTGACTGGGGAAGGGGAAAAGGTAAAGTGATGGTGGCAAAATCGCAGCGAGACCTTGCATATACCACCGCAGAACAAGGCATGAACGATTTTATAAGCAACCTTGGCAAACTAATTATGCAATTCAATATGCAGCCACGTAAAGTAGAGGTGGCTTCGCGCACGAATAAACTTGCCTCTCACCGCTATGAAATTGCCCGAAAGCTATACATAGCCGGACGTAACACCATTCTCGACCTCAACACAGCTCTTTCTGAGAAAGACTCAGCGACAAGAGCCTATATTTCCTCAATCAAGACATATTGGACTCTCTACTATACTATAAGATCTCTAACCGGACCCGATATAATGAAATAACACCGCAGCCATGGTAAAACATTACATAAAAGTTGCCTTTCGCAATCTTGCCAAGTATAAAACTCAGAATATTATCAGCATCATCTCCATAGGAGTGAGTGTTGCTATTTTCGCGATTGTCTCCATGTTTATGCTCAATATCAACAGCGATCCACTGCTGGAACAAGATTATGTTGATAATGTAGCGATTATGTACATTAGTACAAATAGCGATCGAACATCTGGTGACATCAGCTCCTACAATATTTCCAGCCATCAATTCAAGACAGTAGAAAAAGTGTTTCTACCAGCATCTCAAAAGAAATCGATGACAGTTTGCAGCGATAATGCAGATCCCATAGCAGCGATCGCTGTGCATGTGGATAGAGAATTTCTACAATGGTGTGCATACAAGTCTGCTCTTTCAGAGAAATTGGTGGAAAATATTGACAACCACAAAGTCATCATATCACAGAATCTTGGCAATAAACTCTTTGGTGACTATAAAAGTGCAATTGGCAGGCAAATCAAGGTGGAATATGCCGATGAAATTAATTCTGATACACGTACTTTTCAAATCGCAGATGTAATAGAGCAATTTCAAATAAATGATTCCAAATTTCCTAACAACGTTGACATATTCTATTCAGCTGATTTCGGCGGAGGATATGAGGTAATCAAAGCCTATCTATTGATTAGACCAGGGAAGATGCTGAAAGATGTGGTGGATGAATTAGCCCTATATCTCGGAGTACCAGAATCAAATATTTATGCTTGGCAATACCGTGCTTGGGAAGAAAAAAATAATCTCATGGCCATCATTATCAGCCGGGCCATAATGTTTTTCCTATACCTGTTTGTAATAGTCTCATTGTCTTCTGCATTGCGTCAATGGCTGCAACTCTTTACAATGCGTCAGCGAGAAATCGCCATCAGAAAAAGCCTTGGGAGCAAGAATATACATATCCTTAGGCTGTTAGTTACGGAAGAACTCATTTCCATCATATCTGCGTTCATATTTACAACAATTTGCTGCATATTGGCAATTTCTTTCCTTGAAAATAATTTTCAAGAGGCTATCAATACACTGAATTTTGATAGAGTAACGATATTCATCTTGTCCTTATGTTGTTATCTATCGATAATGGGAATATGCCTGATTGCCGATTGGTATACAATCAAGCAAATTACTTCCAACAAGCATGGGCTCGCACTTCAGATGAAACCTAAAAAACATCGGCTCCGCAACATCGGAGTATGCCTCCAAATAGTAACTTGTATAATATTCCTAAGCGTCACCACGGTTTTTGCATTAGGATTCAATAGCATGGAACGACAGCTTGGCATACCATCTGACAAATCCAGATATGAAAGAGGATTAATGATTCAAGCAGATAGAATTTCTGAGTCTCAAACCCTTCAAATTGCAGAGGAATTAAAGCATATTGAAAGTGTGGAGCAAGTAATTAACGTAATGACTGCAAGTATTTCAATTGAATATGCAGACTCTACCCGAGACTTTGCAAGAGCATATTTTCAACGCGGAAACGATGTTGTAAACTTTTATGACATGAACATTAATTATCTCACCTCTCAACAAACACTTCAGCGATACGTACTCATCAGTCAACAAATCAAAGAAAAGATGATAGAAACTGGAGAATGGTCCACTGAAAAGATAATGATTGATGCCACTCAATATGACATTGCCGGATGGTTTGATCAAATGCCATTCTGGGGAATGCCCTCCGTCATTATGGTAGATTCCTCAAAGGACAATAATTATAAATGTCATTTCTACATCCTTCCCCAAGAAGGCATGGAGGCTGAGGCAAAACATGATATAAAAGAGCTCATCGCCAAGATAGCCCCTGAACGACTGGATGCTTATCCCCAAAACCTTTCTTTTGAATTGCTTGGACAATACAAAGCAGTGACTTCTATTGGTGCTATAGTTTATATCATGCTTGGTATAAGCATGATAACAACGGTCGCCACAATTTATGCTGCAATTTCACTTGATACCCGTCGGCGAAGAAAGGAGATGGCATTGAGAAAGATAAACGGAGCAAAATCGAAAGATATATGCCGCATCTTTGCCAAAATATATCTCATCATTGTGGGCGTAAGCATATTGATCGCAGTACCAATATCATGGATAATTATCGTTGCACTTAACGAGACGTTTAATTTTGAAGCTTCTCCTCTCATAACTTCTTGCATCGCGGTCTTAGCATGCTTAGGCGCTATCTTCTTAACGCTGTATTGGAAAATTAAGGACGTAATGAACGTTGACCCGGTAACATATCTTAAAGATTGAATTAAATGGATGTAAAGAAAGACAAAAAAGCTTGGTATTACCGATATAAATACTACATAATTACAGGAATATGCATTTTCGCTTTGATAATATATGCAGTTAATACACTTGTAGGGCCACAACGTAGCCGTATAGACAGAGATTTGATAGAAACAGCCGAAGTGATAAATGGAAGCTTTCTTGAGTATGTAGATGTAGAAGGGATAGTCTATCCGTTCAAAACTGTAAAAGTAAATACTATGGAAGCCGGATTTGTGGACAATGTCATAGCTGAAGATGGTGCCATTCTTAATGAAGGCGATACAATTCTGATATTGAAGAATCCTGACCTCGTGCGCATGATAAGTGATGAGGAAGATGAGTATCAGCGACAGCAGAGGCTTCTCAGAGAACAGGAAATTGAAATTTCACAAAAATCTTTAACACTCCAACAGCAAACCCTGGACGTGAACTTTGAGATGAATCAACTTGAAGATAAACGCCGTATAGCCCAAGAAGAGTTTAATATGGGCATGAAGAGTCGCGCCGAATTTGATCTTGCAGAGCGTGAATATAATTACCATCGAAATAAAGCACAGCTTCAACGCCGCAACCTCATTCATGACTCAACAACCACTATGCTCCGTCGGGAATTGTTACAAGTGGATTTGGAACGTGTCCGTACGAAAAGAGACCGGGCACTTGAACGAAAAGAGAATCTGATAGTCCGAGCCCCTATATCAGGACAATTAAGTTTCCTTACAGTCTCAACAGGTGAACAGGTTCAATCCGGTGCAAATATCGGAGAAATAAAGATGATGAACAATTTCAAACTTCACGTTCTTCTCAATGAGTACTATGTCGACAGAATATCAGTAGGTCTTCAAGGGAATATCACCAGTCTGGGAGAGCAATTCCCCATGCTTGTCAGCCGTGTAGTTCCGGAAATTAGGAACAGGAATTTCGAGGTCGATTTAGTTTTCACCGACGGTCAACCTGAAAATCTCAGGGTAGGCAAAAGCTATCGTGTGCAGATAGAATTGGGGCAATCCGAACAGGCAATTATAATTCCTAACGGAGACTTCCATACTGCCACAAATGGCAAATGGATATACAAAATTATTGACGGCGGCCGAGCCATCAAGTCTCCGATTGTTCTTGGTCGGAAAAATCCCAACCAATTCGAAGTCATATCAGGTCTTCAACCAGGAGATCAAATTATCGTAAATGGATATGACCAATTCAACAATAAAGATGAAATAATTCTTCAATGAATCATGATACAGATTGAAAATCTTCAAAAAATTTTCCAGACAGATGAGGTTGAGACCTGGGCTCTCTACGAAGTGAACCTCTACGTTAAAGCTGGTGAATTCATAGCCATCATGGGGCCGAGTGGCTGCGGCAAATCTACATTGCTCAATATCATCGGTCTACTCGATACGCCCACCAGAGGCAAATATATTCTCAATGGTACAGACGTGAGCCGTATGAAAGAAAACGATCGGGTCGAAGTTAGAAAAGGAATCATTGGTTTTGTATTCCAAAGTTTCAACCTCATAGATGAGCTCACAGTAGAGGAAAATATTGAGCTTCCTCTACTCTACATGGGCATAGAAAAGGCCGAACGTCGCGAAAGGGTTAAGAAGGCAATGGAGCGTATGGGAATCGCTCATCGCAGCGGCCATTTCCCTGCCCAACTTTCGGGAGGCCAGCAACAACGCGCCGCTATTGCGAGAGCCGTCATCGCAAATCCTAAAATTATTCTTGCTGATGAACCCACCGGTAATCTGGACTCAAAAAATGGGAAAGAGGTGATGGAACTTTTATCGGAGCTTCATAAGGAAGGCACCACAATAGTGATGGTGACTCATTCACAACATGATGCTCAATATGCCAATCGCGTTGTAAAACTCTTTGACGGACATATAGTGTCGGAGCTTGAAATGGGGAGGTTCTAACTTACCTCACCATTTTTTTATAACTTTGCAGCATGAATGAAAAAAACGGACGAATTCTAATCGTTGATGATAACGAGGATATACTCCTGGCACTCAATATGGTACTCAAACCGCATATTGAGGCCATACGAGTGCTAAAGAATCCTGAACGTATCGGAGAGTTTATAGACTCTTTTCATCCAGACGTGATAATCTTAGATATGAATTTCCAGCGCAACCAAAGCAGCGGCGAGGAAGGTTACCGTTGGCTAAATTTCATTCTAAAGAAAAGTTCCGATACAGTGGTTCTTCTAATGACTGCATATGTAGATACCGAAAAGGTTGTCCGCGGAATTAGAGCAGGAGCTACCGATTTCATTCCCAAGCCCTGGAACAATTCTAAACTCGTAGGAATAGTCAAAAGTGCCATAAAGTTAAGATTATCGCGTCTCAGTTCCGGAACTCAAAATAAAACTGACTCCTCACAAATTCTAATCGGGGAATGCCCACCGATTCAGTTGCTAAGAAAACAAATTGAGAAACTCGGAGCTACGGAAGCAAATGTTTTGATTACCGGAGAAAATGGAACGGGAAAAGATGTGGCAGCGCACCTTCTTCATAATTTTTCACCACGCCATAATAAGCCTTTCGTGTCAATTGATTTAGGGGCCGTGCCCGAGCAACTTTTTGAGAGTGAGCTATTCGGATATGAGAAAGGGGCATTCACAGATGCGAAGACGGCTAAAGAAGGCCGTATAGAGACAGCAAACGGTGGCACAATATTCCTTGATGAAATCGGCAATCTAACCCCAGCAATGCAGCAGAAGCTACTTACAACCATTGAAAGACGCCATATTGCTCGATTAGGCTCTAATAAGTCTAAACAAGTAGACGTTCGCATTGTCACGGCAACTAACGCAGACCTTCCCCAAATGGTTGCGGATGGAACATTCCGGCAAGATCTGCTCTACCGCATCAATACATTCGAACTTCATATGCCTCCGCTTAGGGAACGGGGCAATGACATTATTCTTTTGGCTGAATACTTTGCACATAAGGTTGGAGAGAGATACCACATCAACACTCATACAATAAACGATGGTGCCAAGTCAAAATTACTGAGTCATGAATGGCCTGGAAATGTACGCGAACTACAACATGTGATAGAGCGTGCAATGATATTGTCATCCGATGGAATTATAACTTCGGAGGATATAGAATTCCCAAGAAGCATTAAGCCAAAAGATGCGACTCAAACACTCAATCTCGAATCGCTTGAGAAAAAAGCTATAATGACAGCCATTGACCAGAGCAACGGTAATCTTTCAAATGCCGCTTCATTACTTGGAATCTCACGCTATGCACTATATCGCAAAATAGAAAAATATAAATTATGATGGATTGGTTCTCCCGTAAGTCAATCGAAAGGGTAAGCCGCATGATCAGAACACTCCGGAGTAATGATTTGACTCTTCGGATTCCTGAAGAAAATCTTCGTGGGGCAGAAAGAGAACTCGCAGAAGAAATAAACGACTTAATAAGCGATGTACGAAAAAAACTGATTAAGCAGGAAAGGCGTAGCGGACAATATGAGGCGTTGGTCAACACCATAGACGCAGCCCTCATAGTGGCTGATGACGAAGGTGAGATATATTTTATGAACCAAAAAGCCGTGCAAGGATTATGTGGTTTCCGTATCAATAATCTGTCTTCTTTAGATACACTTCACAAAGGTTTGGCCCAAACCTTGCTCACTCTTGCACCTGGTCAATCAAAATTGGTTACTATTAATAAAGATGGCACAGAGACACAACTTAAAATCTCGATGGTGAGGTACGGAGTGGATGGTCATGACTCATTGCTCTTCTCCATTGAGAATGTGAATCAATTTATGCTTCAGAACGAGATTGAAGCTCAGCGCAAACTCGTTAGTGTCCTCACTCACGAAATAATGAATTCTCTCTCTCCAATAATCTCTCTTTCCGAAACGTTATACGATTCGATTTCAACCGCTGATGAAGAAACCAAAATTGCATTAAATGTAATCAAACAACGTAGTACCGGATTATTATCGTTCGTCGAAAATTATCGTAAACTCGCCCGATTAGCACCGCCCAAATACAATTGGACCAAAATAGGAGAATTATTTGAGGATTTACGTAAACTTTATCCCGCATCTTATATTCAGTATGAGATAGAAGATAAAGACTTAGAGGTAAAGGTTGACCGTCAACAGATAATGCAGGTGCTTATCAATATCGTAAAGAATGCAGTGGAGGCTTGCAGTGCCAATCCTATGGTTAAGGTTGGCGCTAAAGTCGATTATCCTTCCCGTAAATTTATTATCTCTGTAGTTGACAATGGTACAGGAATTAGTGCCGAAGCCAAAGAACGAATATTCATCCCCTTTTACACAACAAAACCCAAAGGATCAGGAATAGGATTGAGCCTTTCCCGCCAGATTGTAATTATGCACGGAGGATCGCTATATTTGGATTCAACAGAGGATGCTGGCTCAAAATTCATCATATCTTTACCTTGTACCTATAAGAAATAGATGCTTGGCTAATTGAAGCCAATTCAGCCGGAATTAAATAATTCCATTCTCGGCAACTTTAGGGAAAACCGGAGGTCTACGCAAGTCTGCCCGATTATTTGCCTTGTTTGCATCAACTTCAGCGGAGACATTTCAACTGATTTCTCCGAAATATTCGTTAGAGTACCATCGCCTGATTATTGATTTTTCATAATCGCTTAATTAAGCATCCAAGCAAACTAAAATCACCTATGATTGGGCCCTCAGAACTTATGAAAAAATCGTAACTTTGCATATCGACGCAATGGAACCAACATGCTAACCAGAAGATGGTGCATCAATTCTTTCCTCATCTAAAAACATCGAAAAAAGTAAGAAGACATGACCAACGAAATATTATATCTACTCCTGCCGGATTTTGCAGAACATGAGATGGTCTACCTCGCTCAGGCAGTTGCCTCCGATGAGTATGCCTTGAAAGAGAAACCGAAATACGTCAACAAGATTGTAGCTCCGACTATGGAACCGATTAAATCAATCGGCGGTTTCCGCATGTTGCCCGATTATTCGTTTGACACGATGCCCGAAGACTACGCCGCTCTTGTTCTTGTCGGGGGCTTTGGATGGACGACACCTATCGCAGACAAAGTCGTGCCTATTATCTCGAAAGCAGTTGCAGAAGGTAAGGTTGTCGGTGCAATCTGTAATGCGGCTTCATTCATGGCTAAATGCGGTATACTCAACGACATAAAACATACTGGCAACGGCCTTGATCAACTTAAGCTATGGGGTGGCAACAATTATACCAACCCGGAAGGTTATCTGCACAAGCAAGCAGTTTCAGACAAGAACATTGTAACTGCCAACGGCTCGGCCACACTTGAATTTGCCAAAGAATTGTTGTCGCTTCTGGAAAACGACATTCCTGAGCGAATCGAGATGTATTATCAGTTCAACAAGCAAGGCTTCTGCGAGCTATTCAAATAAAGAGGAAGACTATACCAATATTGTGCGAAAATGGCCTTTCTAACCTACTAAAATATCATCAGAATCTAAAATAAAATACAATGATTAAGTTAACGGGGATCGGTATTTTATGTTTGGCCGCGTGTGGTGGACTGATGGCTACTTCATGTAACCTATCATCAGATAATACCCGAACGACAGCATTAGCAGAAGATGATAGACCTCCATTGGAACATTCCGATGCTGACAGAACATTTAGCGTTATACTTGAGATTACATCTGACAGCCTGATGACATGTTATAATAATTTTTCGGGTAAGGATGAGAACCCTTTGATATTGGATACAAGTAACCCAGATTTCCCCAATCTATTCTCTAAGTGGTTTGCATTAATGGATTCCATTCAGATAAACCAACTCAAAAACGGCTCGGAACTTCATATTTCGGCAAACAGTGATGTTACGGACGCAACTATCGAAAAGGTTAAAAGTAACGTTATCAATTGCGGAATAATGGGGATGAGTATATCCAATTTTTGACCAAATCAAAAGGACTCCCGATGAAAATTTCGGCACCGGAGGCAAATTCATTGATGAGCTAAAACGTAATTACAAGCAATGAATTCCACCATAATATATCCAAGAACTGACGATACTTAAAGCGAATATATTGAAGATCTGTTGAAATAAAACTCGGCATTCGGCAATGAGGATTGACTTTTACCGACCCAACGCGCAACTACAGCCATTTATCCGCTACTATTGGATTCTGAATACTAAGGAGAATCTTGATACGTTGACATTTCCAATCGGATGTCCGCAACTTATTTTTCATCGTCGCAGTCGGTTTTATATTCCTGAGTTGGAGGTTAAACAAGCGAGGTTCACCATAAGCGGTCAAGTCAATTTTCCGGCAAGGATTCAATCTTCGGGTGATGTTGAAACCATTGTCGTTGTGTTCTATCCCCACGCCATCAGTACGATATTCGATATTCCGGTGTCATCATTCTACAATCAGGAGATTGACGGTTATTCACTTGGAGACAAAAAGCTGAAGAATCTGGCCGATGATGTACTTAATGTAGAAGATTCTATTGATGCCATCAAATTAATTGAGAAGTGGCTATTGCAGAGATTAACAGAGACCGAGATTTATAATTTCAAAAGAGTTGGCGCCTCGCTGAATCAGTTATTCTTTGATAATTCCATAAGTGTCGAAGACATGGCACAGCTCGCTTGTCTGAGCCGGAGACAATTTGAGCGGGTGTTTTTCAATGCCGTGGGGATGAAACCAAAGGAATATTCCTGCGTCGCCCGTTTTCAGAAATCACTATGGCTGATGCAGAATGGCAACCGCGATTTTGCAGGCATAGCCTATTCATGCGGTTACGCCGACCAATCACATTTTATTCGTGAGTGCCGTCGCTATTCTGGAGTTACCCCGGCAGAATTGCTGAAAACTAAAGCAATATATTCCGACCTATTTGCCTCGCCATTCTGAATGTCACATTTCTTCTATCATTGGCCAGGGCAATGATCTAACTTTGCCGTAAAAAATGAAAGAAGTAAACCCTAACGATACAACGAGAGCCTATGCCTTCGAGATGTGGATGAACGCGCCCATGCCAATGGTTACGTTCTTCAAGACGCTCAATGTTACCCGATTATTGAAAGTTAGTCGGAGGCATGGATTTAAATTCAATATGCTGATGTGCTGGTGCATCGGACGGGCGGCCTCTCAGGTAAAGGAATTTTATATTCTCCCCGCCAATGGCAAACTAATTGAGTACGATTCTATCGCCGTCAATACCATCGTGGCAAACAGTCTTGGCGAGGTCAGTTCGTGTGACGTGCCCTTCTCCGATGATTTAGCAATATTCAATTCCAATTATATCCGACTTACGCGACAAGTGGCTGAAAGCTGCGAAAACCATGACCTGTCCGATAGCATGGTAATCGGCACATCCGCACTCGCACAATACGATATAGACGGAGCCGTGGGAATGTACAGCGGCATCTTCAACAATCCATTCCTGATATGGGGCAGATACAGAAAACGGTTGATCAAAACCACTCTTACCGTTTCATTTCAATTCCACCATACTCAAATGGATGGCGCACATGCCGCCCGCTTCCTTGATTTATTACAGCATGAAATAGATCGTATCCTCACACCTCATAAAAAGGAGGCGATCGGTAAATTATAGCTAATCAACCTTTGTTTTTAATAATCCAATAATAATGGAACTTTATGCTCAATGGCAAAATTTACAGCTTCGTATAGTATCGAAAAAGCGGCTTGAGCCAAATCTTCTGTACGATATTTTTCGGTCGCTTTTTTACGACGGAGAAAACTAAATAAGGACTTCTTTTGCTGTACTGGTAGTGGGGTATAATATTTATCCAACCTCCATGACTTTATAGTTGCCTCATCTGCACCCCATATCCGACGGTTAATTTCTTCTAATTCCCCCTTCAGTACTATAAGCGTAGATACGGGGCCTACATCTCCGGTTGGCTTATTGGTCGTAAAAATAGACATTTCATCAATAGGCAGCCAAAGATTCACTTCCGAGAGCAGCGAAAAGCCTGATTTCTGCGCCATACTTTCTTTGACAACGGCATCATCTGAAGCACGCCAACCCTTTTCCACATACTCAGGCAAAGGACGATTCTGCAAATGACACGCCAATAACATTATCAATGCCCCGTAGGCCTCCCAATCCGGTTTATCTGTAAAGTAGCCAAGTTCAGGTGCTTCTTTCCATAGTTGATCTGGCAGACATGCACCTAAATATTCGAATAAAGTCCGCGCCCACTGACAAACGGCATCTTGAATACGCATTATCTCCGCCTTATCCTCCACTGGCTTTATTTCATTACCATGCGCATCTGTCATTACACATTTTACGCCATTAGCCTCCGCCCATTGCTGAGGCCGATTTTTCCAATTACGGCTATAGTAACGAGTCAATGACCCTGCATAAATATCTAATCCCATATGATTTGCGTTTTGGTTGGTAATGAATCGAAATCGGTGCGACAAAGCGCGAGCAAGCAGTCTGACTCTTTTCGCGATCGGTCTATCGCAAAGTTAGCTATAATATTTTAATTCCACGGTATTATTGCCTCAACTTTTTCTGTTTCGGTTACTAAATTAAAGCATCTTTTCTTAAACACGCATCCACCTCTGGTAAGGATAGGCGACAATGCCACTTGACCTATTCCAAATTAGTCATTATCTTTGCAAAAACGTTGCTAATGCGCCGCATTACGCCGTCTGAAGATACAAGCTCAATTTTTATCTATTCCCTTCATGAACACAATATCATTGATAAGTGTCGCCGAACTCCTTGATGGCCGTCATTTTTTCATTCCGCCCTATCAACGTGGCTACCGCTGGGCTGACTCGCAGATGATGGAACTTCTCGATGACTTATATGAGTTCGCAATACGCGAAAAGAAAACTTCTCATACTTCATCCGGTGAGTTCTATTGCCTTCAACCAATTATTGTCCAGCGCATAACAGACGCCTCTAAGCTTGCAGAGATTCATTCCATTGCGGGTTGGGATGAAAGTGACACAACCAATAATACATGGGAAGTCATCGACGGGCAACAACGTCTTACAAGTTTATACATTTTATTCCGGTTCTTAATCTCAGAGGAACTCACCTCTGTAAAAAAACTTAAACGAGCTGGCCTGGAGCTTTATCGCCTGTGCTATGAAACGCGGCCCGAAACCGGAGAATTCCTTGAGAACCTCTCTGAAGATACTGATAATTGCGACGATAATATAGATTTCGCATTCATATCCAACGCCTACCGCACAATCGGTAAATGGCTTGAAACACGCGGGCCTCAAATTGCCAGACGATTTAATAAGCGCCCTAATCCTGACGATATTCTCGCGACACTTAACGACCTACTCCGCACCCGCAGAGAAGATACTGGCGAGAGTACTGGTTCCGCCCAGTTTATATGGTACGAATTATCGCCAGACTCAGGCAAGAATCCCATCGATGAGTTTGTAAGCATCAATAATGGAAAGATAAGACTTACCGATGCAGAGCTGATCAAAGGCCTCATCTTGCAGAAACGGAATTTTCTGAACGACAAAGCGGCAGAGCAAATGAAAATAGCTCTTCAATGGGAAGAAATAGAAAACACTCTGCATCACAATGACTTCTGGCATTTCTTATCAACCGAGTCAAACGATGTAAATCGCATAGAGCTTCTTTTCAAATTGCGGTACAATGAGTCACATACTCTGGCTCCTAAAGATGGCGACCTATTCCGGTTCTATTTCAACGATCTTCTCTCCGCTCAGCCAGGGCCTGAGCTAAAAGAGGAGGTAGAAAAAGAATGGGCCCATATAGTAAGCTTATTTAATACTCTGAGAGAATGGTACGAAGACCCGGTGCTATACAATATAATTGGATTTTTGATACACTCTAATGTCCGTCTTGAAGAGATAATGGCATGGCACCGCTCTATTGACCATGACGCCCCCAAGCAACTTTTTATTGATAGACTCAATGAGGAGATTGAGAAAAAACTGCCATCACGGGCTGAGGTTATTGAAGGCAAAATCAGATGTGAATACGGATCTCCAACCGTCAGGTATCTCCTGTTATTCCTGAATATCTTCCAGCTTAACAAACAGATTAAGGAATTACGCAAGAAAGATGCCACCTTTATGACCCCGGCCTACAAGTTTCCCTTCGACCTTTATGTCAGTCAGGATTGGGATGTAGAGCACATTGATTCTGCGACCCAGAATGACCTGAGAAATATAGACGAGAAGGAGGAATGGCTGCATCAGTCGCTGGCCGCACTAAACCAAGAGATAACCGAAGAGATAAGCCAATACTTTCAGGAGAAAGAGTACGACAAAATCTGGGCATATATATTGCAGCGTAGCCATACTGCTCACTCCGATGAAGCTAAGAAAAACGGGATAGGGAATCTGACTCTGCTCGACTCCAAGACCAACCGGCAATATAAGAATGCCATCTTCGCCTATAAACGTGTGGTAATACAGCCATGACTACCGGAAGATTTGTGCCTATATGCACCCAGATGGTCTTCAACAAAAGCTTCAAATCACAGGATGTAAACTTACGTGAATGGAGCGATGCTGATAAAGACCGTTACGAGGCTTTTATCATTTCACAACTCAGTTCGTTCTACAATATTGACTCTGCCAGTATAACTAACCCCGGATTATTCGATGCCAAATAAATCAACCCAACTTAACTCGCTCCGTAGTCTCCCGGAGTTTTTCGGACGCGACAACAATATATCGGTTGTTGTACCTAAAGTGCAACGCGCCTACGCACAAGGTCGAGCAAATGAAGAAAACCTGCGTACTCAATTCGTCAACCGCATTTTTGAATCTCTTGAAACAGATACTCCTCTTGAATTGAGTTTCGTATATGGCTCTAAAACGCAGGAGGGTGAAGATAGTTATCGATTCGAATTGCTTGACGGCCAACAACGCATAACCACCCTATTATTGTTATATTGGTACATCGCATCAGCAGAAGGAAAAGAGGTTCCTCATTTTATAAAGTCGTTTACGTATGAAACGCGCACGACGTCTGCCAACTTCCTAAAAGAATTGGAGAATAGTACAATTTCAATCAGCGATGAGTCTCCTGCTTCAACGATAAGAGAACGACAATGGTACACCACATCATTCGATAAAGATGAATCGGTTACCGGAATGATGAATATGCTTGACGCAATTCATGACCGCTACATAATTTCGGATCAGAAAGGTCAGTTGTTTGACAGGCTTGACAATCTCAAATTCTATGAACTCGACCTGGAAGACTTCGGCCTATCTGAGGAGATATACGTGAAAATGAATGCCCGTGGGTTGCAACTCACACCCTTCGAAAATTTCAAGGCCGACCTTATAAAATTTATGAAACGCGACGATATGACGCAGTTTCAGGAGACGGTGCAAATGGATATTTCCCGCAAGCAGACAGCACCTTACTTCCTCAACTTTTCACAAAAGCTTGATAACCGATGGCTTAACATGTTCTGGAGCAAAGAAGATAGAACTGGACGGGATTACTGCATCCGATATTTCCGTTTTTTCTACCATTTTTTTACAGCCAAGCTCTTTCTTGAAATCCAGAATAATAAGCCGGCCCTTGATTACAGACCAAAATCAGAAGATAATAAATCTTGGGATTTTTTCTGGCGTCTGTCTCCCGAGCAGGATAAGACATATCTCGGATTCAAATATTATCAAGAAATCCTCCTCCAGCACCCCGAATATATCCGTATAATCGAGAAAATTCTCGACTGGATGAGTCAACCTGGAATTAAAGATTTGTTGGACGAAGAATTACGTGAGCCCTGGAATACGGAGAATAAGTGGGTACTTTTTGATAAACGGTACCGTCTTCAGGACGCCGTCATCTTTACCGCAATATGCGAATACGTTGAACGCAGCAGTGAAAACTTTGACACGCTCAACTTCCGGCGGTGGATTCACATTGTCCGGAATATCATGGCTGACCAATTATTCCGTAACGTCAGCGAATACGTCTCGGTATCCCGCTCATTAGTCTATATTCTCGATCAACCAGATGCGACAACCAATATTTATCGAGCTTTGGCTAATATGAAATTGCCGGAGAATGGCCTCAGAGCCATACGAGAAGCTATTGCTAAAGCTAAAATCATCGTCTCTAATCCCGATCAGGACTGGGAAAGCGTCTTCACTTCAGCCGAGAAACATCCTCTTTTCGCAGGGTCTATCGCATTCATGCTTCATAATCTTCCGACGACTCCAGAAGCTTTCGCTCACAGAGCAGAAAATATCGGCCGTCTATTCGACACTAATGGAATTACTGAGGCTGGCAAAAAAGGTCATCGGCTCATCAGGTCGTTTATGCGACAGTTACAATCACGAGAGGCCCTTATATCAAGTCCAGCCACAACTATTACAGAGCGGCGAGATAAGGAGAATCACCTCCGCTCATTGCTGATCGAAAAGGAGGAAATTGGCCTCTTTATCTGTAAACTCGGCGACTTACCAACGACTGACGATATATTTTCTCATATTGATTCGATAGTTGATTCCGACCCTACTATCGAAGAGAAATCCTCTTTATTCCCCGCTCAAGACAAGAGGCTAAGCCGCGCCTACCGCCGCTTATGTCTCGACCCGGCAATATATGATTTTATCAGCGATATTGAGCATGCCAAAGACCGTGCTGTAATCTTTATGGAGCGTAATGGCAATTATACTGTAGATTATAAAAATAGCTGGTACGATCGTATTTATATCGGCACAGACCGCGTCCACGCCATCAGAGCTGCCTTGTCTCTTGGCTATTCCTTCTTTTCTGACGGCGATCAAGAATGCATGGATTTATACAATGACGTAAAAGATGATATAACCTATCATAATGACTCGGCATATAACGGCATATGGCTGAGCAAGGACTTCAATGAAGACCATTACCTTGAAATTGTGATCTGCCACGATGGCACAATCTATTTTTGTATCGACAGCCAGGATGAAGAACTTTCCCAACTATTCCCGGATAAAACACCACATGGCGAAGATGACTTCATCATAGCCGAAACCAGCGTCGAAGACAGCTCGCAATTAGCCGACTTTATTTCAGAACTGCAACGACTTGAAACTCTAATCAACGACAATCTGAGACATTAAGCGCGACCCGCTCGTGTGGCAACACCTTATCAAAGATTCGCCTTGATATAATCAGAAATAGAAAAGTTTTTCTGATAGTCATCAGAAGCTCCAGGCACAAAACGTACGGCATCCAACGCCGTAGACTGCTGGCCATCGCAGACACGTCGGATAAACCCGAGTATCGTGTAGAGATCGTCATGCATCGGAGATACAGCTATCGAGTGGTCTGCGCCCAAAAAAGTGTAAAACTCACAGGGCACTTTGCAGCTTGCCAAACCAGACGCAATAGTCTTCGACCCACAAAGGCCCATAGCCCCGGCAGAGAGAGTCTCATAAGGCACATTTCTATCTGCGTCACCGTGGAACAACATCATCGGGCATGGAACCGATGTCCATACCGGAGTTCCTTCACAGCAGATAGCTCCAGCGAAGCTCACAACTGCAGCATAATTGAAGTTCGCCGGAAAAACACCGGCAGGAATTTGTCCGTTGGCAAGACTATATTCTGCTTGCAGAGCAGTTATAGCTCCGGCACTTGACCCTGACGCTACAATTTTATCAGGGTCAATCCCCCACTCTACCGCATGCTGAAGTACAAATCCAGTGGCTGTACAAAAATCTGTAACAGCATCTGTAACCGCCGTCATGAGTGAGGCAGTGAAACCATCCACCGAAGTCAGAGCACCTGGAGCGGCCTTCTTTACAAGCGAAGTACGATAATCGATTGATATGACTACAACCTCATTGTCGCAAAGAAAATCAAAATATTCCTTGTATTCGTCATTATCTCGCGAGCCACCGGTAAACCCACCTCCGAAAGCGAAAATTACAGCTGGTCGAAGCGTCTTATTATCTGAAGGAGTTCGGTAGATATCCATCTTTAAAGTGTCGCCGTCAACTACGTTAAATATGCGCGTTTCAGGCACAGATGCCCAGGCCATCAAACCAAGGCAGGACATTATCACAAGCAATACAACCTTTTTCATATAATCGTTTATTTAGACGGCAAAAGTAGGTATTGCTTCGTGAATATACAAATCCTGCTGTAATAAAACCGGGAAGCCTGACGTTAAGAAATAAATACCTGAGAAAAATAGATGATAGATTTAAGCATAAACGAGGCTTCCGGCCAACTCCAGGATCTTATGCCCCTGCTGCTTATGGGCGATGAGTCTGAAGAAATGATCGGGCATTATCTCCACCGAGGCATAGTATTCACAGGCTCACACGCAGGCTCTATAGTGGCAGTGTGCGTTGTCACCATAGAGCCCGACGAGTGGATAGAGATTAAAAATCTTGCAGTAGAGCCTCATATGCGTCGTAAAGGCATCGGGCGAGCTATGCTCAAATATGTTGAGACCCGTTTTCCAAAACGGAAATATAAACTTGGCACCGGAGAAACACCTTCGACCTTACGTTTTTATCAGGCCTGCGGTTACACGTACGCATACCGAATCCCCGACTTTTTCACGCTAAATTATCCTCACCCTATAATCGAAGAGGGCGTGACGCTCAAAGATATGGTCTATCTCACGAAATGTACGGGCCTATAGCCGCCAGAATGTTCCGATATTCAACGTGAATGAAGGTCTCATCACTCCAATGACAAATACTGTTCGTCATCAACTGGCTCAAGCCATTCGTTAGATGTGTTCTCTCCATCCGGAGCAATTGCAAGATGAGCGAACCAACTGTCCTTCGCCGCTCCATGCCAGTGTTTTACATTTGCTGGTATATTTACCACATCTCCGGGAAGAAGTTTGCGCGCGGGTTTTCCCCATTCCTGATACCAGCCTGCACCACCCACGCATATCAGAATCTGGCCACCACCGGAAGTTGCATGGTGAATATGCCAGTTATTTCTCGTCGCGGGTTCAAACGTGACATTAGCTATATTCATCTGGCTTGTCGACACCGGAGCGAGGTAACTCTTTCCGATAAAATATTGCGCATATGCTTCATTAGGTTGCCCGATTGGAAAAATCATTTCTTGCTGAAATTTCTCAAAGGCATCGCTTGATTCTGTAGCATCTTTCCATACTTCAGTAGCCAGACGGAAGGCGCCCCAGGCTTTTGGCCAACCAGCGTAAAACGCGACCTGAGTGAGAATTTCAGCAATCTCCGTACGCGTGATTCCATTATCTTTTGCCGATTGAAGATGGTACGTCAATGACGAATCAATTATTCCGCTGCTTACAAGAGCTGTGACAGTCACCATGCTTCGGTCACGGAGCGATAGTTTATCTGTGCGGCTCCAGACTTCCCCGAAAAGCACGTCATCATTAAGTTCTGCAAATTTAGGGGCAAAATCTCCGAGGGCAGTTCGTCCTGCTGTCTGATGTATCTCCGAAGGATGGTCAGTAAGTTTTGTCGGATTTTGTGAGTATGCCATGGATGTCAAAATCAATGTTAGTATAAATGCTGAGCTTCTTTTCATATCATCAAGGCTCGTAATAATGGGCTTTAAGTTCAATTGCAAAATTACAGAAGTTACCACCCCTCGGTATTACCTCTTTTGCTGATTTATTTACCATTATCCGAGGAGATGGCTGATATTTGAAAAATAAGCTCTATCTTCGCAGTATGGAAAGAAACATCAACCTCAACTCAATCGACATCTATAACAAATTGTATGGTCTGACAACACACCATCCATTGGCTGCGGTTGTCGACCTTAAGGAGGCTACAAAAATAGTGAATCACGTCACTATTAACTATGGCCTGTATGCAATTTTCCTGAAAAACGGCGTAAACTGTTCTATTCGCTACGGTCGACGCAATTATGATTATCAGGAGGGAACCATTGTGAGTTTCTCCCCTGGCCAGATTATTGATGTCGACATGGAGCAGGATATACTTGGCCCCGACGTAGTGGGGCTCGTATTCCATCCCGATCTTATCTATGGAACTCCCTTGGCAGAAAAAATAAAGACCTTCTCCTTCTTCGATTATTCGGAAATGGAATCACTCCATCTTTCCTACGACGAGCGGGAACAATTCCTTTTATGTCTCCGCCAACTTAGAAATGAAATTGAGCACCCTGTCGACCATCACTCGGCTGCTTTACTTTCAGCAACAATCCAACTGCTGATAGAATACCTCCATCGTTTCTATGACCGGCAGTTCATAACGAGGCACAAAATAAACTCTGAGGTTGTAGGTAATTTCCAACGCCAGCTTAAGAGCTACTTTGGAGGTGAACAGGTAAAATCCGGGCTGCCAAGCGTTGCGTATTTTGCAGAGAAAGCCAATCTATCATCGGGGTATTTTTCCGACCTTATCAAAAAAGAGACAGGCATGGGGCCAAAAGAAATTATCTCACTCCAGTTGCTTGACGAAGCCAAACATAGATTAGCAATAGGCAATGCCGACATAAGTCAGATTGCCTACGACCTCGGATTTGAATACCCGGCCCATTTCACGCGCATGTTCAAACGCATGACCGGAATAAGCCCGAGTCAGTTCCGCATCAGTCTTTTAGAGATGCGGCCGTCATAGCATCGAGATGTGCGTCTGCGGTGAGACAGTAAACCAGCTCATCCATATCATCTTCTTTACCAGTATCAAACTTTCCGATGGTATGGTGGTATGGGAACCCGCACTTCTCACAGACACGTTGCGATTTATGATTATGGCGGTAATGGCCACACCAAAGCGCAGGGAGAGATAAATCTACAAAGCCTCTGTTAAGTATGGCCTTCACAGCTTCCGGAATCAATCCCTGCCCCCAATATGGACGCCCGATCCAATACCCTACCTCGGGTTCATCAGAGCCGGTAAATCTATCTGAGTAAGTTATACCACAGCAGCCTATAGCTTCACCTGTTTCTTTAAGGACAACAGCGTAAACTTCAGGGCCGGAGAAAAAACTATGTATAACTTCCAGACTATAATCAACCGAGGTATGCGGATCCCATCCGGCTGGTGGGCCTACCGCAGGATCACAAGCATATTTATAAAGGTCGGCGGCATCGTCATCGCGCCAAGCCCGTAGAATAAGACGATCGGTCTCAATATTCTTGCCCATACCTAATAGAGTTAAGCAAGATGCATGAGGTCGCGATAAATATCCAGAGCCGCACCAATTTGCTCAGGCGAGGCAGTACAATCAATCTTCGGTTTGCCTACAGCTTCAAGCAAAGTGAAATTAATCTGATCGGCTACAGTATTTTTCTTATCCTGACGCATTGCCGCGATCAAGGCTGGATAATCATCGCATGTTATTTCATAAGCACCGTAATTATGCAGCACGTACTCTGCGAAACGGTGTAATTCCTCGGAAGGAAAACCGAGCTGCAGATGCGACAGTACAAGTTCCGTAACCAGACCCCAAGCCACAGCATAGCCATGCGCGATAGGCGATTTACGCGTATATGAGAAGCTCTCGAGCGCATGTCCTATCGTATGGCCGAGGTTTAGAGCTTTGCGCAAACCTGTCTCTGTGAGGTCAGCCTCCACAATTCGGGCTTTTACTCCTACACTTGCCTCGATCAAAGGCAGCAACGAAGCTGAGTCAAATATAGGATATACCGGACTATAGGCAAGTAGTTTACCTAAGGTTGCCTCATCTTCAAGCAGACCATGCTTAAGCATTTCCGCATAGCCCGACAGGACTTGCTGTTGTGGCAGCGTGTTGAAGAATATTGTCGATATAATTGCAGCCTCAGGTTCCGAGAAGGTTCCAAGCTGATTTTTGAGCCCATTGAAGTTTATTCCTGTTTTACCTCCAACCGAAGCATCTACCGCCGCTAAGACTGTGGTCGGAATATTCACGCACTTCATTCCCCGCTTATATGTAGCGGCAGCGAATCCTCCGAGATCGCTTACCACTCCGCCCCCAAGATTTACAACCAGTGTTGAGCGTGTCGCCTCCATGGCAGCAAGTTGGCGCCATAGCGAGGTAAGCTCATCAAGGTTTTTATTTGCGTCACCGGATTTCATCGTTATTATGCGGGCACCGGCAGCGGCTTTTGAATCATTTACGAGGATAGGCAATACGAATTGAGCAGTGTTGGTATCCGCCACAATTACCACTTGAGGGGCTCCGAGATCTGCGACAAGATCATCAAGAGCCTGCCCGACAAGATTTGTAAAAATAAGTTTCTGTTTCATATTAGCAACGTCGAAATTAAGCACTCAGGAAGCGTTATTCATTTGCAGTTCCTTATTATAACAATCTTGCAAGCAATTCGGCACACTCGCTCATCGAATTAAGTTCAATATCTGCACCAGCCGCCTCCAGGGCTCCTTCAGCAAGAGGGCCGGTGCGCACACCGATTGTAAATATTCCAGCCCTGGATCCACTCTCCACTCCGAGCGGCGCATTATCTATTGCCACAGCCTCCCACGGCTCAACACCAGCCTTCGCAAGCCCCATTAGATATGGTTCTGGATCAGGCTTGCCGTGGCGCACATCATGTGCTGTGACCCGAAGCTTGAAAGCTCCGTTATAGTCACGGTCAAGACGCTCAAGTATAGAAGCTTGTCCGGAGCCGGTGACAAGCACACACTCCGCACCATGTGCAAGAACCTCTTCCACAGCCTCACGGCCACCTTCCATCAAAGGAGGCAGGCCCAGAGCTTTGAAATTCTCCGATTTGATGGCATACAGCTTCCGGCATGTCTCTTCATCGGCGCCATGTCCGTATTGACGCTGATATAAAAGATTTATAGTGGAAGCTCCTGTGCGGCCTTCATAGGCAAAGAATTCGTTCTCATCGCAGTCAATTCCTATCGTATCGCACATTTTCTTCCAAGCCTTCGCATGACCGGGCATAGAGTCGTAGAGCACCCCGTCCATATCAAATAGGGCTGCCTTCAGCTGGCCCAATACATGACCTGTGCGCGAAGTATATGCCTGGAGGGCATCGTTCAGTCGCTTATCATTTATCATCGCTGTTTACTTCATTTTGGGGTTTTGGTGCTTCAATAAGTCCTTCCTTTATCAATGCGAGAGAATCAGCTGCACTAAGGCCGGGATCTTCCGAGCGCATTTCTGAGAGACTGACCGGAGGGGCAACTTTCAACCGCGAGAAACGGGAATTCCGCACACCTCGCCGGAATACGCCCTCAAGTTGCTGGAGAAGATTGACTCTTGCTGTGTCAACAACTCCGACACTCTCCACCACTTGTCCTTCTTTGTATTTGGCACCTCCGAAGCGGACCTTGAATTTATCTGGATTGCCTTTTATTGTGATGCCGAATTTGAAAGGTATCGGTGATTTAAGCACCGATATATGATAATCAAAATTAAGATTTAAATCATTATATCCGGCAATACCCAGACGGTAACGGTCAATATCAAAGGCGAAGGGGAAAATCTGAAGCACATCATCACGCACAATCATCTCCACATTCATATGCTTGATGGTATTATCAGCCCGGTCGCGGAAACGCAACCATTTGCCGAGTGTCGCATAGGTCTCCGCATTTATAAACGCCAGAGAGTCGGCCGTCAAGCGGACCGCCGCATCAAGCGTAGGCAAAACGAGGTTCATCGCACTGTCGATATCTACAGTCGCTGCCATTTCTGCGTCGATTATGCCGCTGAAATCGCGCATTATCGGCAAGACAGAGTCTACAGCTGGTACAAGTCGGAGGAATCGTTCAATATTGATCCGTTCCAGATCAAGGCCAAATCCGAAGTGCATGTCATCGGCTTTCGGAGCTGAATATAAAGCACTGAGCTTGATGGCTCCGGCATCAGAGGCTGCCGAGAGGTCATGGAGATTTACGCCTCCATCGAAGACAAGTATATCGCCGTGCATGTCGGTCATCGCAAGATCGGCATACATTATGTTGTTTGCCTTAAGGTGAAGTTGTCCGTCAACATTGACCGGGATTAGCAGCGGCCCGACTGTATCCGGTTGCTCGGAGGCAATTGATTCAAGTTGCCTGTCAAGTGTTGAGTCATCGTCATCACCACCAAACACGGGTCGTGCATCTCCTTTACGGATCCGCTCGGCGTAAGCGGCACCGGCAAATGTCGCCGCTGCGAGTTGATTGACATCAATCGTATCACTCTCGATCGCAAAATTCACTTTAAGCGTATTGTTACCCAATTTCGATGTCAGGCCACGCTTGATATTCGAAATGAGGCCAGTCACAGAAAGATCCGAACTACCAGCCTTATATCTTAAACTGCGGAGCGAAACCGAGTCATTGGAAAACGCAATATCGAGCCGGCTGATACGGTTGCGAAGCGGGAACAGTGGTGTAAAGAGCCGGGCATTTCGGGTGCTCAAAGTGCCATCCAGACGCCAGCCGAGCAAGAAACGTGTAAAGCCTTTCGACAAGTTCCAGTCGAGCATCTCTATATCCTCGTCGTTAAGTTGACTTGCCACTCTGGGTTTACCTTTATGTCTTTTAGCCAGACGCTTTTCAAGCGCAAGTTTCATTACAGAGTCGGGCGACAGATCAGGATGAGCTATTTTAAGACTATCCACAACCTTACGGGCGGCTTCGCTACGTTTAGGCATTGGAAGTTTATACGTAGAGGCATTCAGCTGTGCCTTCGAGAGTACAAACCTCGTGCCGGGAGCGCCTACAGCCATGCGACCTATCTCAAGATTAGCAAGAATTTCAGGTACCTTGCGGTCGCCCTTGAACCGGCGCAGTCTCACCTGGCCGCCAAGGTCGCGTGCGCGCATACCCGCCGAATCAGTAATTGATTCCACATTGAGCCTTCCGATATGGAGTCCACCTCCAAGAGGAATCACATCAGTTGAATCACCGGTTCCAATAGACCCATCCACGCCGACGCCCAAAGCCAACGAACCGACGCGTATATCAACGCCGTCTATAAGTACGGTCGCCGTATCTATTTTCACCGACCCGGCGAGCATCGGATCAGACAACGCACCAGTGCTGTCTTTCTTCGCCTGGTATTTGGATCCGAAGAGCAGCTGCGCACGATGAATTTCCACCATCTTGGCCGTATCATTCGAGAGATAGAATAAATCGTTACCCTTAAGACTTCCATGCACATCAAGCTTATGGAATTCGTTAGGGGCAAACATTGATACCCTACCACCAAGTTCAATATCAGCCTGCAAATTTCCACTGAGAAAGCCTTGCGCCAGATCCGCCACAATCGGAGGAAGACGGCGTATGTCTACATTGCCGTTTACACTTCCACGGAACGACGGGTCAGACATCACATCAGTCACCGAGCCCTTGACCGAGAGACTGGTTGCCGGGCCTGCAACATCAAACCGTTTAACCTCAACCAATGTCTTATCGAGATTGCCGGCTACAGTGGTGATATTCACATCAAAGCCCAGCCGCTTGAAGTCGGCCTTACCATATGTAAGCTGACAATCAGGCATTGATACATTAACTGCCACTGCAGGTATCGTATCAACTGAGGGCACAAACGGTTGTAGCAATTCGGCAGTTGCCGACACAGCGCCATCGGTCGTAAAATACGGCGCAATCAGCTTATTTGCCCTACGCAGACTATCGGGCAACAAGGTCAGGGCTTCGCTAATTTTAATTGGATCAATCTCCAGCTTCGCCGTGCTCACTGTAAGCGTTGAGTCGAGATTGATTGAGGTTCCAAGTGAGGCTGAAAGAAATGCCCCTCGCATCTTGAATTCCTCAAGCGTAAGAAGATAAGGTGACCCTGGATTCCATTTCACCCTACCGTCAAGGCCAAACGAAAGGTCGTCAATATTAATAGCCGCCTTGGCAAGAGGACTCGCCAGATGGCCGTCTATGCGGATTGAATATGCAGGCTGCCCACTCTTCTCGAGTCTTACATCATGAAGAAGGAGTACGGTCGCCGCCGTGCTGTCAAGCGCATTGAAATAACGTATTTCACGAGGCTCCACAAACGCAAACCGATCAATGCTGATTGGAGGAAGAACCAATGGAGTATCATCCTCTGCTTGAAGCGCCGTATCAGTAGAATGGTAAATATCAAAATTAGCGATTCCATCAGCTGTGAGCACAACGTTCACCCCTGGTCTGACAATCTCCACGTCGTGAATTGCAATTTCTCCACTGCGCAGAAATGCCCCCACGTTTATAGAGCCGCTGAATCTATCTATTGAGATAAGCGAATCACTCCATACCGGAAGTTCTTCACGCTCAGTTGCCGGTAAATTGTCAAAGGCATGCGACACCACCGCCAGCGAGTCAACCTGAATTTTCAAGAAAGGGAAAGTCGGATCAAACGACAGCTCAACCTTTCCAAGACTTACATCCGCATCAAGCATCTGATTGGCATAGGTAAGCACAAGCGGAGTAAGCCGTTGCGGATGCAATAATTTTACGGTACAGATTAAAGTAGCCGCCACAGCCAAGATGACAGCCATAACAACCATGACTGCCGCAAAAAGCAGATTTATAATACTGCGTCGCATACAAGATTATGATTTGATGAGAGAGTCTGCCGGAGCCGCAGTTATATGGAAACACGCTTGCTTACGCTCGTGCTTCACAAGACAACGTCCTTCTTTACGCAGGTCGTAGATGATGAGGGCGAGAAGATTTTTCAGATCCTCAAACGTACGCCGCGTACCGGTAGAGTCATCGCATATGAATTTACTATAGCTTATATCAAAGGTAGTGCCGAATCGGTGTGCACTCTCCGCAGTGGCGTTGCGGTTGACTCTCCGCAAACGACCAACGGTCATTGGTGAGCGAAGCAGGCTCGTCACCTTAAGCCGATATGCCCCGCCTCCGCGCGAATCAAGAGAATCAGCGAAACGTTGCCCTATCTCTTCCAGAAGATCGGCCGCAGCAGGCACCAGATAAGGATAGGAATGAGTGAGGCTATCGATATAGAGATACTCATCAGATTCAATCTTGACCAAACCCTCCGACGAATTCCAAGCAGATATATTATCATCAAATGGCTTTATGCCCCCGGCTCGAGCATATTCAAGATGTCGGTAGTTACTGTCGTTGAATACACGCGCAAACGATCCTCCGATTCCACGGACGCGCATACGCGTACACCCTCCATCTGGAGCCGGGGCTGGAGTAGCTGCATAGGGATTAGCCGGAGAATGCCCATCAAGCAACTCTGCAAGATGTGGATGGATGCCTCCCCGCGGATGATCTCCGCATGAAGCAAGACAAAATATTCCGGCCAGCACAACCGGGAACAGCAACAATGAGCGCATTTTTAATATGTTTCTAAATTTTTTCAACTTGCGAAGTTACAAAAAAATTGCGAAATTTCGTACTTTTGCAAACCGACTCAACTCAACTTATGAGCCGCTTAGATTTTGCTATAGAAATGGAACCCAACATACCCTACTCCACCTCCGACCGCATGCGCGATCTCATCGCCGACAACAGCCTCTTACTTATGGCCATGAGCCGCTTCGGGTTGCCGTTGAAACTCGCCAATCATACCATTGATGAAATATGCCGGGAAACCGGCCTGCATGCAGAGACTTTCCTATGCGTGGCGAACATGATAAGCCGTAGACCTTATGACGCCTCAACAATCAGTCTACCGGCACTTACGGAGTACCTCAAGCGCGCACACACTTATTTCCTCGACTTCTTCCTCCCGGCCATCCGCCGAAAATTGATAAGTGCAATCGACTACGCCAAGAGCCATGATGTGGCTACAATCATATTCAGATTCTTTGATGAATATGCTATGGAAGTACGCCGTCATATGGACTACGAAAACCAGACACTATTTGGCTATATCGAAAGTTTGCTCGCAGGTCACTCGGTGGATGGATATAACATTGAAGTATTCGCATCTCATCACGACGCCATCTCCACTAAGCTCAACCGCCTCAAAGATGTGCTTATCCGTTATAGCCCCGATGGTAACGCCGACTTAATGAACTCGGCCCTTTTCGACATCATCAACTGCGAGGCCGACCTCATAAGCCACTGCGAAGTCGAAGACCGCATACTCGTACCTGCTGTAATGCGAGCCGAAGAATCGGTTGCCAATCTCCCGGAGCGATCGGCAACTATGAAACCGGAAGAAGAAACCGACGAAGCCGATGCCGCCGCCACACTTGGCAAACGTGAAAAAGAAATTATTGCCTGCATTGCCCGCGGCATGAGCAATAAAGAAATCGCCGACCGGTTGTGTATCTCTGTGCATACTGTGGCAACACACCGTCGCAACATCTGCTCCAAACTCGAAATACACTCGCCGGCCGGCTTGACTGTATATGCGATTCTCAATGGGCTGATCGACCCCAAAGAAATCGACATCTGACCATAAATCAGAACTTGGTCACATCTTCGGCTGACTCAGGATCGAAGATGGCATTGAGAATACGCGCAAGACGAAGACCGCCACGCAGAAGCTGCCGCTCGATAGTAGGAGTCCATGCAGCTATTTGATTATACGATACTTTAGCCCCAGCAGGGAAATAATCGTAAGCCCTTACGGCTATATCATAAGTCTGCTTAGCCCAATCATCCACATTGCCGGCAACCTCGATGGCCTCTTCTTCCGGAGACAGACGGTCAAGCTGTTTCTGCCATTCGGTGTAAGTCCATGAGTGTCCGGAATTCATAAGAGAACCATCCCAAATCGAGTGCAGATTGGTGTCTCGCTCGAAGAAACGAACCTTAGTCTTATTGCCTCCAAGGTCAGACAGGTGCCCCATGTGCATAGGCTGATGCATGTCACCCACAATATGGACGAGTATCTTAAGTGCAAGTTCTTTCTGGCTCTTGGTCGATACGGGATCTGACAAGAGGGCGATTTGCTCGCGTATGGCAGTCACTACATCTCCTGCCGGATTGAGTGGAGCCTCCTCATAGGGCACTCCGTCATCAATATTTTTATAATGCCAGGTCTTGGTATATGCATACTCAGGGGTATGGCTCGCATTATCCAGCCAGTTTGCCCAATATACGGGCGACATTCCGTCGAATATAGCCGACACTGAATCTGCAGCCGCCGGAGTAAGATGGCATTCTGCAATATAGGCTACTGTATCATGACCCTTTTGACTCCAACCGAAGGACGCCAAAGCTGTCATGGCTGCACCTGCAAATAACAAATATTTTTTCATGAGAGATACGGTAAAAAAATCAGACAATGGGCTCGCGCCTCATGGCGTTTAGCTCACTGTCTGATAATAAGGTTAAAGAAAGGTGGCTTAAGCCTCTGCTACGGGAAGTACGTTGATGAACTTGCGACCGTTGCGACCTTCGGTGAACTGTACAGTACCGCTCACGAGGGCATAGAGGGTGTGGTCCTTACCGATACCTACGTTGAGGCCGGGATGATGGACGGTGCCACGCTGACGCTTGAGAATGTTGCCTGCTTTAGCGAACTGACCGCCAAAGATTTTTACACCGAGTCGTTTGCTTTCTGACTCACGGCCGTTCTTAGAACTACCGACGCCTTTTTTATGTGCCATAGTGTGTTCTTGTAATTTTTAGGAGTGAGACAGGTTGATTAAGCGAGGATGTCTTTAATGACAACTTTTGTGAAGTACTGACGGTGACCGTTTTTACGACGATAGCCTTTGCGGCGTTTCTTCTTGAAAACGATTACTTTGTCGCCTTTAACGAGGCTCTTTTCTACTTCGCAGACTACCTTTGCACCATCAACGGTGGGAGCGCCTACTTTTACGTCGCCGTCTACGTCGGCGAGAAGAACGCGGTCAAATTCGACAGTGTCGCCTTCTTTCACATTTTCGCCCAGGAAGTGTACATAGAGAAATTTATCTTTCTCTGCCTTGAACTGCTGGCCCTGGATTTCTACGATTACGTACATTTAATCTTATAGAATTAAAGTTAAACCGCTGAGGCGAAGAGCATTATTCTTTCAAGCCCTTACTTCACAATGCCTATTGCGGAAAATCAGCGCACAAAATTACAAAAATTCTTCTGCAAAACCAAATATAAACAAGAGTTTTATTTGATTTCGCTCAGATTTACTCAATTACCCATAATAATCATACTGACGCGCGGACTAAGATCAGGCACCTTGGTTTAAACAACCGAGGCGGCTTTTTAGAAAATTTATAATATTGATTACGATTTAGTTAACACTTAGTTAAACCCAATTTCGATTTTAAACGTTTTATCCACTGCACCGTCAAAGATGCAAACAGAACGAAAAACAGAAAGAAATAACAACTAAAACTGAACGTATTATGAAAAAGAAAATTTTAGGTATTGCTCTCCTTGCAGTTTCACTCGTAAGCCTCCCCTCTCTCGCCCAGCAGCCCCAGACCTGCAATAGCGGAAGTTGCTCAACCTCATCTTCAAGCTGTACTCCCGCAACCCAGTGTAACAAACAAGCCCGCCCTAAAGCTGTCGACCCATTCGCAGGTCTCAACCTCAACGATTCCCAGAAAGCCCAGCTCAAAGCTCTCGGCGAGAAAAACAGAGATACCCGTTGTGAACAAGGTAAGGCAATCAAGGCTCAGCGCGCCCAGTGCGATTCCACCGCACGCGCCGACCGCAAGGCTATCAAGAAACAATACCTCAACGACGTCAAAGCCATCGTAGGCCCGGAACAGTACGTTATTTTCCTTGAGAACTTCTATGTAAACGGAGGCGACCGCGCTCCGCAGGCGCTCAAGCAGCAAATGAAAGGTAATAACAAATTCCAGGCCCAGCGCAACAAAAACGGCAAGAAACAGAACGGCAAAGCCAACACTAACTGCCGCGTTCGCCCCAACGCTGATG
Source organism: uncultured Muribaculaceae bacterium (assembly GCA_910586595.1). Lineage (GTDB taxonomy): Bacteria > Bacteroidota > Bacteroidia > Bacteroidales > Muribaculaceae > CAG-873. Next base: position 37,740 of record CAJUJB010000013.1, read on the forward strand.
CGCAAGCCCAGAACAACTGATTATTCTCATACAAGTTTTTAGTACTTGACTAAAGATTCATGGCGATTGAGTTCGCCATGAATCTTTTTTTTGCATCTACATGCCAAAAATTTGCCATATCCCCAAAAAGTATATATCTTTGCCCGTATCATTTCCAGTGCATACCAACAAAACAAATAATACATTATGCAAAAACTCTATTCTCTACTTCTTCTTGGAGCTGTGACTTTAGCTGCAGATGCAGCTGTTCCGTTCGCGAAGGGTCTCACTCCGCCTCGTCCGCGCACAGATATCCGTCAAGCTCCACAGTCGTCGGTACTAGTTGATGAGGATTTCTCAAAATTCTCAGAAGGCACCGAGTCAGCTCCCGGTGAAGAAATTTCCACAGTCAACGGCTACAATATACCAGACTCGCTGACCGCTCAGCCCGGTTGGCGTGGAGGTGGCCTTCATCCTGCTGGTGGAGCCGTTGCCATCACTCCCTTCGTCGACGAATATGACGAAACATGCAATGGCTTTATCTCAACCCCTGCGTTCTACATGGGCGGCACCACAACCCTAACATTCCGGGCTAAATGTTACAACGCCACAACCGGCAATCTTTGGACTGTGCTCTGCGACGACTACTATGGTCCAGGCGAAGACCAAGCCGACTTTGCGCTTACGCAAGATTGGCAAGAATATACACTGGTTGCGCGCAATGGCTCCTTCGATGACCCCAGCTATTTCCAGTTTAAGCCTGAATACTGCGATGCGATTATCGACGATATACGCATCGAATTCGTTCGCGACCGTCTGCCGGCCCCCTATGCAATGCCCGCCATCAACAATTCCACCACAGAATTTACCGCACGGTGGGAAGATGCAGGCACCCCGTCCTACCGCCTAAACGTATATCGTATCGATCCTCCTGAAAACTTCGTAGAAGGCACTATCGAAGAAAATTTCGACGGAATTGCCGTCAATGAGGATGGCTCTTCCATCAATGCCTCACAACCATGTTACCCGGAAGGCTGGACAATCAAGCTAACCGACGGGGCGGCTGGAGAGGTGTCAACCGTAAATGGTAATTTCAATTCTGCCCCTCTTTCGCTGATTCTCGACTCAGAGACTGACTCTATCACCAGTCCTGTCACCCCGGAGCCCATGGACGCCTTCTCTTTCTGGGTAAAACCATCGGCCATGCAAGACGATCCGGCAATAACTTCTCTCCTCCGCATTGACATCTATCATTCCACTCTCGGCTATTGGGAAACCATCGCCCACCTTCCTTATTATTGGATGGAAGAAGACGGAATAAGATATGAAGTAGATGCCGAAGCTCTCCGCAACGATGCCACCCAAGTGCGTCTGAGTGTGATCCAGTTCGGCGAAGTCTACTTCTTCATCGATGACTTCAAAATTGAATACAGCAGCAAAGGCCACACCAACTTCTTCATCAAGGATGCTGCAGTAACTGGCACTGAATATACCGTAAGTGACATTGACCCCACACTCGAGCATTTCTATTATGTTCAGTCGGTCGACGGAGACATTGTATCCGACCCCAGCTCGACCATCTGGGTTGATGGCCTCACAGGGCTATCCGTAACCATAGGAGAAACCACCGATGTCAACGCCTCCGGATTCACCGCCAATTGGGAACCGCTCGGGCATGCCACATCATATCGTCTCGACTCGTATAAAATCGTGTCAGCTAAATCTGACATGACTGATGTAACCGTCCTTGAAGAATCTTTCGACGCAATCAACGAGGGTACACTACAATATCCCGGATCCAGCTGGATATCTCCGTTTGACTTCGGAGCCAAAGGATGGGCTTCTACCGGATGGTCTGCTACAAATGCAGCCTGGATCGATGGTATGGCCGGCACAATGGGCATCACATGGTATGGCGCAGCCGGTCTGGTATATTCGCCTTACCTTAACCTCAGCGCCAACGGCAATCAAGGTTTTGACGTTGAAGCAACCGTTGTGACCACTGTTGATAATTTTGAGCTCGAGGGCGAGACTGAAGAAGAAGGAGTATTTGTAATGGTGCTCAATTCAGTTGACGATTCTTACGCAACTACCTCGGGTTATATTGCCACCCCCAAAGCAGGCTCCACCACAGCCCGAGTAAATGTTCCGAATCCTGAGGGAGCTGACTTAAGCCATGTGATCGTTGCATTCATGAACAAGAGCGGAACAATGTTCTTTGTCGACAATGTAAAGATTATTCAGAATCTTAAAGCTGGCGAGACGCTCACCGCACCGCTCGGAATGGCCAACACCACCGAAACCTCATACACGTTCACAGACCTCGACAGCACCTGTGACCACGGTTTCAGTGTAACCGCATCGGCCACACATGCGTATGAGACTTATGTCTCCAACCCATCCGACATTGAAATTGTGACCAACTCAACCGTCGGCGTGGAAAATGTACTCGAAACATCAACCCCGGTTGTGCGCAGCACCGACGGTATGGTTGAAGTAATATGTTCAGAAGGAACTCCGGTTGCCATCTACACCTTGTCGGGTGTGTGCGCCGCCTCCTGGACCGGAGCCGGCAACCAGATTCTCGCTCCAGGCCTCTACATTGTTAAGGCCGGCGGAAACTCGATCAAAGTTGTCGTGAAGTAAGCCCACCATAGCACATATATAATGCCCCGGAAGGTGACCGTTGCAGGTCTACTCCTCCGGGGCATTTTTTATCAAGCCAATTTATCAATCTTTCTTTAGGGAGGCCAACTCAACATGCATAGTTGACCGTGCTGTGGAGGCAACAACTCCGGCACCTGAAGACACGTTACTTACCGGGAAAACGGGATTTCCCAAAACACCGAGCGACGCATTCGCACCTTCATCGTCCATCCACACAGACATCAGGTAGTCGTAGTAACTCCGCGATATACTGTAAAGAGTGAGGTTGACGCCGTAATGCTCCAATTCCATGTCGACATCACGCGTGGTTGTTGTCACCATCACGCGCTCGATTGGAATATGCAAAGCATACTCTTTACCGGAAATCTGCCTGTCGGTAAAGAATGAATAGTTGTAAGTCGCACCATCGAGCACCCAATCGAGCACAGTCATATGTTCCGAAAAAAGAGGCTCTCGCGAGTAATCGATAAAAGGCGTATAAATAACTCCAACCAAACCATCGTCGTCCACACGCACCGGATCATCGAATGCCACTTCAAACATATAATAATTTGTTTCAGCAGCCGGATCAGTGAAATACACCAAAGAATTTAAATCGAAGTTATATTCAAGTTCGTCGTTCCAGTCAGTCCACTCAAAGTAATTCGACAGAGTCATCTCCACACGATTTATATCAACCGCATGCGGCACCGTCACTTCAGCGTCGGCGCGCCCGTAGGCCTCACACTCGGCTTCGATACGGATATTATCTCCCTCGCGCGGTATATAAGCACCATAATATCCAGCAATAATGATAGGCTCGCCATAACGGTCGATACTGTCAGTTTCTTCATATTTGAGGTTCTCTGCATACTCACCATTGACATATAGGCGCACCTGGGCATCCCTGACATTCACATCTGTAATCTTATCCGATTCTGTCCAAGCCCACGTATGAGTCACATCTACTTTCAAAGTCTCGCCGGGGTGAATCAGGGCATTGACGCACAACACACTCGGCTGCTCAATACCCGGGTCGAATTCCTCGAAGCACCCGGTAAACAACAAGCTCAGCACACAGCTAAAAGCTGCTGCAATATATTTTTTCAGAATTTCCATGTATACGAAATTGAAGGGATTATCGGCAAAAATTTAACTTTTCTATATACAGGTCGATAGTCAGTATATTTCTCACTATGGGCTTTCTCCACTAAAATAGTATTCATATGGCAATAAGCATTATACACACTGAATGTCCAATACCCGCGCCGTGTATTCCGCTGAGCGCTTAGGTCAAGTCTATGGAAAAATGGCATCCGGAAGTTGTTGACCTCTGCCGGAAGATTCATTACTCCATGCCACTGGGTCAAACCCGGATCGGCCCAGCACTGTGTGGAGAGTGTCATGCGGTTGCCGCTCATACCAGTCCATGCCGCCGAGACCGACCACTTGGAATTGATCTTCCAGTTGACAAGCACATTTATCTTATGCCGGTTGTCAAAGCGTGCCGGGAACGGCCGTCCTCCGTTTTTGGCGTCGAACTGCCGATCAGCCCAAAGCAAGGAGTATGCAACATGGCCCGTCAGGGCTCCGAGGTCTTTAGATACTTTGAAATCTATGCCTTTCGCCCAGCCCTTTCCGGCCACCAGCCTGGCCTCGAGTCCATCTTCGGGAGCTACAAGATAGTAATTATCCGCATAGTCAAGCAGATTATGCATCCGCTTGTAATATGCCTCCAAGGAGAACGTAAAAATCCGACCAGGAGAGAAATAGGCCCCTACCGACACCTTGTCGGCCGTCTGTGCTTTTTGGTCAGCCATGATAGGCACCCATTGGTCTACGGGAAGAGAGATGGAGCTCTGCTGCAATTGATGCACATACTGTACCGTGCGAGAATAACCAGCCTTGAGAGCCCAATCTTCCGACGGCTTCCATCGTACGGCCAAACGAGGTGATGCATTGAAGTGTGTGTGACCGCCGATATTGAAGAGCGACAGATGAGCACCATAATTAATCCTTACAGAGGATAGATTCCAGTCATCAGACACATAAGCATTCGCCTCATTGGCATGATAATTAGCTTCCATTCCGTGAGCTTCACCTATCGCTGTCTCTGATATAAGAGTATGCGACGTGCGCATAGGCATAAAATTATGATAGGTATATGAGGCTCCGAAATTGATCTTATGAGCGCTGTGCGGGTGGTAATCAAAGTCTGCCCGGAATATTGCATCGCTTATTTTGTTGTCGCTGTTTACCTTATCGATTGTAAACTGTGTTATTTCGCCGCCAACTTTTGTGCCAAGTTCGTCGCTATGCCGCAAGCGTGAGCGATATTGCGAGAATGCTCCGGTAAACTCACCGAAGAGGCGCCCGGAGAAGACATAATTCCATCCGGCCGAAGCAACCAGATTACCCCAGCGCATATTATTATACATCTCTTCATAATCGCCGTCTGGCCGATTTTTATCCCAGGTCTCCTTCACCCTCAGATAGTCCTCGCCATAGTAGGCCATCACATATGCCGTGCTGCGCTTGTTGAAACGGTGAGTGATTTTGGCATTGACATCTGTGAAGGCGTAACCAACACTATTTTTCTCGTTGGCAGACGAGGCATTATATATCGCGAACCCAGATAGAGTCAGCAAGTCAAACCACGAGCGCCTTATAGCAAAGGAATACGATGTGCGGTCTTTAACAATAGGCCCGTCGATATTGAATGCACCTGAAGTCAGCCCCAGCTTCACCGCACCATGGTGTTCCTTCAAGGAGCCGTCTTTAGTATTGACATCCATGTATGATGACAATCGTCCGTCGTACTTCGCGGGAAAGGAAGACTTATAGAAATCGACATTGCGCAGAGCCTCGCTGTTGAAGGCTGAAAACAGACCGCCTAAGTGGTTAACCTGATAAAGAGGAATATTGTCGAGCATGTACATATTCTCATCATTATTTCCTCCATGCACATACATTCCCGCCATGCCTTCTATGCCCGCAGAAACGCCTGGCTCAAGTTGCAGAGTTTTAATCACATCACTCTCCCCAAATAATGTAGGTGTCGAGAGAATCGCGCTCCGGCTTACCTTATGGGTTCCTATAGCCGCCGACTCTGTGGAGGAGATATGATTAGTACTACCGATCACCTCTATGCCTTGAAGCATCTCAGGAGCCTCGGCGAGATTGAAATCGTGTCTGACAGATCCAACTACCCCCAAAGTTGAAGTATTTGAGCTGAAGCCAGGGAACGATGCTGAAATTTGTATCGCCTCTTCCCTCGGAACGGTGAGTGAATAATAACCCATGGAATTGGCTACCGTAGCCGTCTTGGTGCCAGGAACTGTCACCAGCGCCCCGGCCAAAGCCTCGCCCGAACCGGCTTCCCTCACGAATCCACTAACAGTAATATATTCAGGCTGCAGTGCACGCTTGACACGGTAAAGCATGATGTTGTCTCCTTTTATCCGATAGCTTACATCAGTACCTTCAAAAATCGCATCCAAGGTCTGGGCAAGATTCTTCCCATTGAGGTCAGCCTTGACTTTCAGACCCTTGAGTAAATCCGCCTGATAAATAAAATGCTTGCCGCAGCTGCGGGCAATTTCCTCAAATACCTCCTCAGCACTCTTGTATGTTTGTCCACAGACAGACATAAAACTTATCATTAGCGTGGCCGCGGCAGTCACATATCGAGTCTTCATTTCTCTTCTTCTATCTTAAGATCTGTGCCAAGCACACTGTTGATCATGTCTACAATCTCCGTGGCAGTACCTTCATAGCTCAGAGTGAGTCGATACTCCTCAGCCGGCATGCCAGCAATCTTTACGCCATACGTTTTTTCAATCTGTGCGACGACCTCATGCAAATCAGCATTATTAAATTCGATCAGGCGAGTCTCGGCCATCTCTTCCATACGCGACTCCTCCACGCATTCGGGCTGAGCGACTGGTGAGGCCGTCGGCTGATGTACGACGGTATACCATGTAATTGCGGAGGCTGCTAACACACATCCGATGAAGGCTGCCGCGGCTGCCTTTTTCCTTGTAAAGAACATAGGCTTTACTACACCCAACGTCCTTGCATCGGGCACAAAAGCTCCGGGGCGATAATGCCTCACAACAAAACGTAGCGATTGATTGAATTTATCTGTCATAGCTTTAAGATGGTTTGCCTATAAGACATCCATCTAAGCCAATCCCCCTATCCGATCATAAAAAAAATTACAGGAATGGAAGAAAAAATATTTTACCATGACTGAGACGGCTGTCACCGCGCAGCCTCGAAAAAGCCTTGGTCATCTGATTTTCAACCGTTTTGACAGAAATTCCCAATTCCTCAGCAATCTCGGCATTAGAGTACCCGTCGCGCTTGCTCATCAGAAATATCTCGCGGCACTTCTGAGGTAGACTATCGATGGCCTGCCATAAAGCGGCATCGCGCTCAGAGGTGTCTATGTCGTCCTCACTTACCTCCCTATCGATAAACTCCTCTATATTGGAGATACGGGCGTCAGCTTTCATCAGAGCAAGCGCACCATTATGTACCGCCCGATACATATACGCCTTCATTGATGATATTTCGCCGCCTTCCGATATTTTTTCCCATGCAGCCGCAAATGCAGTCTGCACCACATCCTGCGCAGTATCGACATCGCCGGTAATACGCAAGGCATACATGCCGAGGGGCAGGTATAATTCCTTGTAATATCGAAGAAAGGTGCTTGCATCCATAAGATGCTGCAAAATTACGACATATCTTTTATTCGCAAAGCTTCCCGACTGCGAAAAAAAGATGAAGGTTGATTCAAGGCGCTTATCTTATCCACTCACAGACACCCGGAAATTACCAATTGCCCCCAGATAAAAAGATTGTACCATTGAAAAAAAATGAGTAATTTCGCACATCTTAACTATCCGATAGAAATAATGAAAAACCGTATATTCATCTCGGCACTTGCCGCCATGGCTCTAATAATGCCGTCATGCTCACCCAAAACGTCTGAGGGCGAGAAACTTGTAATCCTTCACACCAACGACACGCACTCGCAAATCGATCCATTGTCTGACGGACTCGGAGGCGTGATGCGCCGAAAAGCCGTTATCGACAGCGTGCGCGCAGCCAATCAGAATGTATTGCTGGTCGATGCCGGTGATGCTGTGCAAGGAACATTGTACTTCTATCTCTACGGCGGTAAAGTAGAACAGGAAATCTTCAACATACTCGGAGTCGAGACCCGCATCCTCGGTAACCACGAATTTGATAATGGCATCGACTCTCTGGCTGCGGTACTGGCATTGTCGGACGCCGAGAAAATTTCGACGAACTATCATCTTGACAACACTTCCCTCAAAGGGATGTTCCAGCCCTATACAATCAAAGAATACGGAGGCAAGCGCATCGGCATTCTGGGCATAAATCTCGATCCAAACGGCATCATTTCAAAAGGGAATTACGACGGTCTCGAGTTTTTACCTATCGTGGCTACTGCCAATCTGGCGGCCGAAAAGCTAAAGAAAGAAGAAAAAGTCGACGCGGTTATCGCACTTACACATATCGGTTATAATCCTGCCGGCCTCGTTGGCGATTCGGTGCTCGCCACCAACTCGCACGACATCGACATAATCATCGGCGGTCACTCACACGACACTATCGACCCAACTACAGAAAAAGGTGCTCGCCGCAGCCGCCTCACAAATCTCGACGGAGAGGAGGTTCTCGTAGTGCAGACCGGTAAGTCAGGCCGCAACCTGGGCAAGATTGAGATTAATCTTGACAGCCTCGGACTCGGCGGACGGCCCAAATACGAGCTTATTCGCATCGACGGCCGCTATGACGGGTACACGGATCCGGTGCTCGCGGAAAAAATTGCCGGATACTCTGCCGGTGTCGATTCGCTCATGCACCTCTGGGTCGGTACATCTGCCCAGGAACTCTCCAATGAAGAACCCGAGTTGCTCAACTACTTCACCGACTTCATATTCGATGCCGGATCTGAACTGATACCCGGCGTAGATCTTGCAATCGCCAACAAAGGAGGTCTTCGCACCTCCATCCCAGCCGGACAATTCTCCAAAGGCCATATCATCAACATGGTGCCTTTCGCCAACTATGTCAATGTAGTAGACGTTAAGGGTAGCGATCTTAAAGATGTATTCGACGTGATGGCGATGACAGACGGCAATGGAATAAGCAAAAACGTAAGGGCTTCTTACACAAAAAATGCCGACTCCGCCAAGGCCACCAACGTGACCATCAACGGCAAGCCTCTTGACCCAAACAAAATTTACCGTGTGGCGACCATCGACTACCTTGCAAAAGGCGGCGACTATATGACAGGGCTGACCCGAGGTAAAACCGTGGCCCAGAGCAAGCTCCCCGTCTATGATGAGCTGCTGCGATACCTTACTGAGGGAAAAGGCAAAGGTCGCCAGATGGGCGGAGACACAAATCCCCGCTGGACTGCTGAAAAATAATCTGAATCTTAATCAAAAACCAACTAATACAGACTGTGAAACACAATTATCTGCGAGTCACAGCAGTAATTGCCGGAGCCATAGCGCTGTCGGCTACCGCTGCGACTACAAATTTCGCAAAGCAAGCAGGGTCGGCTGCCGACAGATGGGCCGACTCGGTTTATAACACTCTATCCGAACGTCAACGAATTGCACAGCTGGTTTTCCCGACTGTGAATCCGGAAGATGGCGATGGCTCTAAAGCTGTCATCAAACGATACGTACAGACCGACCGTTGCGGAGGCCTCCTCTTCTCACGTGGCTCAATGGCAGAGTACACCACAATGATCAACTACGCGCAGTCGCTTGCAGAAGTTCCTCTGCTCATTACCTTCGACGGCGAGTGGGGGCTCTCGATGCGCATCAAGGAGGCTCCTAAATTTCCCAAAAACATGGCGTTGGGAGCAATCACCGACTATAAATTAATTTATGAATATGGCAAGGAGATGGCTCGCGAATGTCGCCTTTTGGGCGTTGACGTGAATTTCGCGCCGGATGCAGATGTCAACTCCAATCCCGCCAACCCGGTAATCGGACAACGCGCCTTCGGCGAGGATCCCGAGCGGGTGGCAAAGGCAACCGTAGCTTACTCACTTGGGCTTGAAGACGGCGGCGTACAAGCTGTTGCGAAGCACTTCCCAGGCCATGGCGACACTGATGTCGACTCACACAAGGCCATGCCAACTGTTCATCACAGCCGCGCACTGCTCGACAGTACAGACTTCGTTCCATTCAAGGAATTTATCGGCGCTGGATGCTCCGGAGTTATGGTTGGCCATATCGCAGTGCCAGCCCTCGATGTGTCGGGCGCCCCGGCATCTCTCTCCGAGCTCATCACAGACAAAACTCTGCGCCGCGAACTCGGCTTTGAAGGCCTGATATACACCGACGCTCTTGGCATGAAGGGTGCAGTCGACCCCAAAGGTCGCAATACAGCTGTGGCCGCCCTCTGTGCAGGCGCCGACGTATTGCTTAATCCACTCTACCCTACCAAGGCGATTGACGCCATTGTTGCCGCAGTTAAAAACGGCACTGTAAGCGAAAAGACAATCGAGGAACACTGCAAGCGCATCTTGAAGTACAAATATGCGCTCGCCCTCAACCCACAGCGACTCTCTGGAAACGTTGCCGAGCTTACCAAACGCATCAACACGCCGGAGGCTCAAGCACTCATCAAACGTCTGGCCGCAGCCTCTATTACAGTACTCGAGAATAAAAACCAACTCCTCCCCATCGGGCAACTGACTGACAAACGTATGGCAGTGGTGAATCTGGGCGCTAAGAGCGACAACGACTTCATGAATACCGTCCGTCACTATGCCGAAGTAGAACCGCACTATACCATGGGAGAGGCCTTCTCTGCCGCCTCGCTCGCTAAAATCAATAAGAACGATGTGATTATCATCGGCGTTTATGACGACAAGGCCGCCACTCGTCAGGCATTCTCTCAACTTGTTAAAGCCGCCGAGAAACCCGTTGTAGCCGTATTCATGGTCAACCCCTACAAGATGCAGAAATTCGCCTCCTTGTCTTCGGTAAATGCCCTTGTACTCGCCTATGAGGATATTCCTGCTGAGCAGATAAGTTCTGCCGAAGCCCTCTTCGGTGGCATAGCCACATCAGGCCGACTTCCAGTCAACCTCAAGGGCGTTGCCAAAGCGGGGGCCGGTATTGATCTGCCGAAGACACGCCTCGGATTCTCCTCTCCGGCTGCCGAAGGTATGGCCTCATGGCTTACCGACAGCCTCGATACGGTAGTCAAGAAGGCACTTAATGCCGGAGCCTTCCCCGGCTGTCAGGTGCTGGTTGCCAAGAATGGAAATATTATCTACGACAAATCATTCGGACGCTTGTCTTCATCCAAGGAAAGTGCAAAGGTCAACAACCGTACGGCCTACGACCTCGCTTCAGTCAGCAAAGCCACCGGAACGCTTGCCGGCGTGATGAAAGCTTATGATCTTGGGCTCATCAAACTTGACGCCACGCTCGGTGATCTGATTCCCGAAATTACAGATTCTGCCAAGCGGGCAGTGACCGTCCGTGAACTTCTCTATCACGAGAGTGGAATGCCACCATCGCTCAACATGTTCGACGCGATGATAGACACAGCTTCATACACCGGCCGACTTATCACCGGAAAAGCCGACAAAGCTCACAGCATCAAAATCCAGCGCGGCGCTTACGGCAACAATACAGCCCGTCTCCGCACAGATATTCTTGGTAAAGCCAAATCTGACAAATTCCCTGTCGAAGCCTCCAAAGGCATCTTTACCGGCAAGATTACTTACGATACGGTGATGCACCGCATCTACGATATTCCCCTCAAGAGCAAGATATACCGTTACTCATGTCTTAACTTCTGTCTTCTCATGGATATTGAGCAACGCCTCACAGGCAAGAATCATGATGAATTTGTGGCAGAGGAAGTCTTCGGCCCCCTCGGAGCATACCGCACCGGCTACCGCCCCCACACAAGCATCGGTGTGTCTAATGTAGCACCCACCGAGAACGACACCTTCCTCCGCAAGCAGACTTTACACGGCTATGTGCATGACGAACTTGCCAACTTCTCGGGAGGCGTGCAAGGTAATGCAGGCCTATTTGCAAATGCAGATGACGTAGCCAAATACTGCCAGATGCTCCTCAACGGCGGCACATACGGCGATGCCCGCATTCTTTCTCCCGAAACGGCAAAACTCTTCATTACCGACAAGAGTAAGACATGTCGCCGCGGTCTCGGCTTTGACAAACCTGATGTTGAGAACCTTGAGAACTCGCCCACATGCGACGAAGCTTCGGCAGCCGTATTCGGCCACCTCGGCTTCACCGGCACCGTGTTCTGGGTTGATCCGGAAGAAGACCTGATCTTTGTCTTTCTGACCAACCGCGTCAATCCCACCCGCGACAACGCGGCGTTCAACAAAGCAAATGTACGTCCTCACCTTTTCAGCCTGATTAACAGAGCTATCGAAAAATGAGAATAAAAACATCCGTATTAATTCTGAGCCTGTGTGCCGCCGGCGCACAGGCTCAGGCTTTTAAAGCCGACTCCGTGCAGGCCCCTGCGCGTAAAGGCGCTGAAATAATTGTGCCCGCCGCCGGGTCGCTCGTAATAAATGCTGCATTGACCGAAGTGCTGAAACATAGTGTGCATGAGTTACGCCCCGATCGGAGTGAAAACAATTCCTTCCCGTCGCGGCACACCTCCTGGGCGTTCACTGCCTCAACTGTGATAAGCAACGAACTTTACCGGTATTCGCCATGGTGGAGCCTTGGCGCGCAAGCTGTAGCTACCGCAATAGGGTTTGACCGAGTGGTCGAACGCCGCCATTATGCATCCGATGTGGTCGCTGGAGCGGCTCTGGGCATTGCTTCAACCGAGCTGGCATATTGGATCAGCCGACGCATTTTCGGCACGCGGTCGGCATGGAATGCCGCTGGGCCGGTCAACGATTTCCGGCCATCGCTCGCAGTCAGCACCGGTGCCATATATAATTTTTCCGGAGAATGGTGTACTGGTTTCTCAACCGCGATAGAGGCCCGTCTGCCGCTCGCAGGCAGCTGGGGAATGGCGGCATCAATCACCGGTTCAACCACGCCGATAAAACACAACGGCCGCGAATCGCAGCCGTTGAATACTTTCGGAATCCGCGCAGGCGTCGCAGGACATTTTACATTAACATCACTCAGCCCTCTTGCAGTAGAGCCGGTGCTCGAAGCCGGTGCAGCCAGATTATTGCCAACCGAAGGATTCGATTTTCCCTCATGGGGCTTCTCCGGGCGCGCAGGCATAGGCATGTCCTGGCGTCTCACACGCAATTTCTCATGCCGTGGAACAGTCGATTATACACTGCTCACAACTCCGCATTGCAACTCAGGCATCGGAGTCTCGATCAGTTCTGTAGCGGTATTTTGACTGTTGCGGGTCGCCTGCTGCCTGCATGGGCGGCCTGCTTGATTTTGAAGCCAGTGAACGCGATTAGAAGCGACATCAACGGTGAGAGGTAATTGAATATGCAGAAGGGCAGATAGGTCAAAGTGGCAACTCCGAGTACTGCCGACTGAGTAACACCGCAAGAATTCCACGGAATAAGTACAGATGTGACCGACACCGAGTCTTCAAGGGTTCGGCTTAGAAGACGAGGTTCAAGGCCAAAGCGTCGATAAGCGTTGCGGAACATGTTGCCACCAATTATAATCGAAAGATATTGGTCAGCGGTACAGCTGTTAAGGAACAGACCGCTGCCAACGGTACTTCCAACAAGGGCAAAGCGTCCGTTAAGTTTGCGTGTCAGAGCATGAGTGAGCCGGGAAAGCATACCGGTGCCTATCATTGCCGTTCCAAACAGCATGGCGCAGAGCACCAATGCGACAGTGGGCAGCATGCCTGTAATGCCGGAAGTAGACACAAGATTGTCGAAAGTCTCATGACCGGTGGTGAAGAGGGTCTCACCCCAAAGCAAGCGGCCGATCATTGAGAAAATGCCGTCGCCATTAAGCATGTCCACAATACCTGGTTGGAACACAAATATGCCTCCAAGCCCAAGCAATGAACTGCAAAGTAATGTGACCAATGTAGGCACACGAAGCACGATGAGAATCACCGTTATGGCCGGAATAACCAAAATATAAGGAGAAATTACAAACGTCTCGTTAAGATGATGGAGAATATCGGTTGTGGCCATTTCAGAAGTTGGATTGATATTCAGACCTGCGAAAAAGAAGACGAGCAAAGCAATTGTCATAGCTGGCACAGCCGTATACATCAAATAACGGATATGCTCGAACAGATCGACACCGCAAGTCGAGGAGGCAACTACGGTCGTATCACTTAATGGCGACACTTTATCTCCGAAATAAGCCCCTGAGATAACCGCACCAGCAACCCATCCAGGATTGAATCCCATCACTGTACCGATACCCATAAAGGCAACTCCTATCGTGGCAATCGTACTCCATGAGCTGCCGGTCAGCACCGAAATCAGCCCACACACAATGCAGGTTATAACCAGGAAGAAGGTAGGATTAAGAAGGAGTAAGCCATACTCTATCAGAGTCGGCACTACCCCACTTAGCATCCATGTTGTCGAAACCATGGCAATACATATCAGCATCGGAACTGCGGGCAAAATCTGACTTGCGCTTCGTCGGAAGCCGATCATCATTCCACGACCATTGAGGCTACCGCACAGAGCGGCAAGCCCTACAGATAGAAGAGCCGCACAAAGCAGAGCTATATGGCTGAAATCAGATATCGAACCGGCGCCGGCTATTATCACAATGGCGCCAAGAAATCCGAGCAGCGCAATTATCGGAGCTATCGACAGTCCGAGTGGCGGCTGCACGGCACGACGATTGAGAAATGAGAATACTTTCAATTTTCTATGTGTTCTATATTGTACGTATTGGGGCTGCAAAAATAATCAAAACCGCTGACTTTTCAGTGTATTTTCACATTTATTTTACATAATACCTTTCTTTTCAGACTTTTCTATTAAAAGTCTTAGTCAAGCTTGACATTAGAAGGCCTCCTCCTCCCAACCTCGCCCCAGCCCATGTAATAATTATTGGGCAGCGACTTCTTGGTTTCTATGTACTGGCAATCTCCATAATAAGTTCTTTAGAGGGCTTTTGTCAGAAAATGTGGTATGATTTATCAATTATCAACACGTTCAGTTTTATCTGAATCCATATTTTTGCAAAAAAATTGGAAGTAGATGAATATGATATTAAAAAACCTACGCGCCATACTGACTACCGAGATATTATTGGGAGCTATCGCTGGTCATGCCGCGCTTGAGCCAACCGACTTACGCGTCAATTATCTTGCCTCCCCACTGGGTATTGACCGCACACCAGTATTCAGTTGGAAACTTTTGTCTGACAGTTCATCGGCCGTACAATCGGCCTATCAGATTGAAGTAACCAATGAAAACGGGGTTGCAGTCTGGGATTCAGGAAGAATATCTTCGGAAAGACCTTTTGCAATCACTTACGAGGGTATTCCGCTGGAGTCATGCATGAGATATAGGTGGAGAGTGCGCGTCTGGAACTCAGACGGAGAGGAATGTCCATGGAGTGAATTTGACTACTTTGAAACCGCCTTGCTCGACAGCTCAGAATGGCAGGCACATTGGATTGAGGAAGATGACGAATCGACATGCTCGGTAATTTACAATCTGGGAGAAAATGTGAAGGCGAGATACGTACGTATCCATGCCACACGTCTCGGGCTGCCGGTTAAAGGCGAGAATACTTACAGGTTGCAGCTGTCGGAACTTCAGGTGCTCAATGGTGACAAGGTAATATCAGAAGGAAAAAACGTGACCAACTCAGCATCTGAAACATATGGAACTCAATGGCAAGACAAATATCTTACGGACGGTATAACCATCCCTTCTGGAAACAACTATCTAGGAACGACAAGCAAAGCGTTTAACACGTCAACGGCCTCGGTAGACTTTACTATAGACCTCGGTCAAGAAATGATTTTCGACAAAATTGTTATTTATCCACGTCAGGATGTTCCGGCATCCTCCGACAGCAAACTCGTAGCCAACTATCCGGTAGACTACAGCCTAATTTCTATCGATGCATCAGGCCGAGAATCTGTGCTTGTGACCGAGAATAACTATCCTACTCCACTCATGTCGACTGCCCCGGAAAAGAATCCTGGAGCCGTTATATTCGCAAAAACCTATAATCTCGGGAAGCAAGTACGACGCGCACGCGCATATGCGTCCGGTTTAGGAGTATTCTCGCTGGAGGTTAATGGAGAGAAGGTGACAGACAACGTACTCGAACCACTACAGACTGACTATAACCGAAGTGTAATATACTCAACCTACGACATCACTGACCACATAGGCACAGATGGTCAGTTACGATTTGCGGCCACGGTCGCCGGAGGCATGTATGACAACCCTGCAACCGAACGATATTCAAAAATAAATACCATATATGGGCGCAAACGCTTCATAATGCAGGCACTTATAGAGTATGAAGACGGTACATCGGAAATACTTTCAACCGATGGGAGCTGGAGCGTGTCTGAGTCGCCCACGGTTTTCGCATCGTGGTATGGTGGCGAAGATTTCGATGCCACATTCAGTACCTATGGCTGGCGTCAGGTACGTGAATGCATCTCCGAAGTAGGAGAACTGCGTGCACGTTTCTCCCCGGCACTTAAGGTTGTTGAAAAATGGAAAGCCAAGGATGTATGGAAACTTGCTGACGGCTCGTATATTGTAGACTTCGGTACGAATATAGCGGGAACATACCGCTTTGCCTTGAGTGGCGAGAAAGGCAGCAAGCTACGTATCTATCCATGCGAGGTACTCTCGGCCAACGGCGGACATGGCCAGACAAACGGCAGTTGTGGAACTCCCGTCTACGATTGCTATACCTTTGCAGGTATTGACAGCAAGGAAAATTGGGGGCCCGAATTTGTGTACCACGGATTCCGATATCTCCAGGTCTTCGGCCTCGATAAAGATGTGCCGAGGGCCAATGACTTCGAGGCACATGTGATAAGCTCAGCTGTAGCCAAGACCGGCAATTTTGAATGCAGTAATCCTCTTCTGAATAAAATCCACGAAATCACACTCAGAGCCATTGATTCAAATCTATATAGCACACTTACCGATTGTCCGCACCGAGAGAAACTCGGCTGGCTTGAGGTGCCGGGGCTGCTCTACAATACCTTGGCCTATAACTATGACATCTCCGCGTGGGCAACAAAAATCTGCCATGATTGCCGTGTGGGGCAACATCCTGATGGCTTCGTACCAGGTGTCGTACCTGAATATCCCGATTTCGGCGAATATTGGCTTGGAGATCCTTCGTGGGGAGGTACGGCCATCATGCTGCCCTACCGCCACTATATGAACCATGGAGACAAGTCAATAATACACGAAAACTACGACATGATGAAACGCCTGATATCCTATTACGAGACACGGATTGAAGACGGATTACTCTCTATCAACAGCTTAGGAGACTGGGGAGCTTACGACAAGTCTACTTCTGTTCAATTTGTACATAATTGTGTGTATTACGGACTGCTATGCGCGATGGCCGACATGGCTGACGCAATAAATGAGGTCGACGATGCGGAAGGATTCAGGACAATTGCCAGCCGAGTTAAAGAAAAGACCAACAGCAGATATTACAATGATGGCCTTTACGATAAAGGTACGCAAGCCGATTATGCATTGCCACTATATTTCGGGTTAGTTGAGGATGCAGACAAAGCAAATGTGGCCGCACGGATGGCGCAGGCTGTCATTGACAATAATGGCCACCTAAGCACAGGAGAGATAGCCTTGCGTCCACTCATACTTTCATTGTGCGAACATGGGTATGGCGACCTCGCCATGGAAATGCTTACTAAAACGGAATATCCTGGCTATGGATTTTTTGTAGAACATGGAGCAACGTCTTTACCCGAGCACTGGAACATGGACACAGCCTCATCATCGCAAAATCACTGCATGATGGGCCATATAGAAGAATGGTTCTATTCCGTATTGGCGGGCATACGACCGCTTGAACCAGCTTACCGGACATTTATGATCAATCCTTTTTTCAGTCATGCGCTGAACTATGCAGGTGCAGATGTCGACACTCCTTATGGCTTGATAACATCACGTTGGGAACGTTTGAATGAAACAATCAGTCTTCAGGTCGATGTGCCCGGTGGTACGCAGGCTACGATTATTCTGCCATCTGATGTTCATGTACGTGTGAACGGACTACCATTAACATCCTCTGCATGGCCTGATGGTATTGAGGGAGTCGAAACCGGAGCGGACGCGACTCGCATTACCGTAACACATGGTTCTTGTAATATCGAATTCGATGATGCATCCGGATCAATTTCGGATGTAATCCAAGACAAGAGCCTTGAAATAGCATCCGTTCCACCTGATATGATCAGGGTGACAAGCGATAGAGACTGCACGCTCAATGTGGATGAAATCGATGGGCGACATATAGGCGCTATAGAGGTGACCTGCGGAGAGAAACTCTATAAGGTCAAAAACGAACGACACAACGTACCGCGCATATTGATCATAGGAGGCAGAAAAATATTGCTGTAGAAATGCCTGCAAGTGGATATTGTTGTATATTTGTACTATGGAATCGATAAAGTATCTGCTTGCAAACGAACGAGACCAGCAATGGGGTCTATCGGTCAGCTCCATAGGTGCTGAACGCTTCGGCCCTGGAGATGCCTATCCTTCACCCAGGCATTCTGAATCATATTTATTCAGATCGAATGTCGGACGCGTTTTCGATGAGTATCAACTTGTCTACATTTCCGAAGGTGAGGGATTTTTTGAATCCGCGTCTGTCGCGCGTACAAAAATTGTTGCCGGCACCATGTTCCTCCTTTTTCCTGGAGAATGGCATACGTTCTCGCCCACTCCGTCGGTTGGATGGACTCAATATTGGATTGGATTCAAAGGTGCCAACGTTGACCTTAGAGTAGAGAATCGATTCCTCAGCAAGAATTCCCCTATATTCCGTGTTGGTGTCAACGACATGATTATCCGACTTTACAACGAAGCAATCGAGGTAGCCCGTGGTGAAGTTTCATGTTACCAATTGTTGCTTGCAGGGATTGTGAACCATTTACTCGGGCTTATGTATGTGCTTGACCATAATTGTCGTTTCGAAGAAACAAATTCCGGCATTGCGGATAAGATCAAGAAGGCTCAAGTCATAATGCTCGAATCCGTTTACGAGCCTGTAATGCTTCAGGATATTGCCTTACGTGTTGGCATGAGCTATTCATCCTTCCGACAGCATTTCAGGGAGTACACAGGCTGCGGCCCCGCCTCATATTTAAGGAATCTAAGACTTGAGCGTGCCATGGAACTTATAACCAAGACATCGCTAACTTTAAAAGAGATTGCCTACACCTTAAACTTCAAATCACCGGAGTACTTCTCTCTCCAATTCAAGAAGGCTTTTGGTAGGAGCCCATCTGAATATCGCGATTGAAATCATCAATCGCAGGAGGTTATGACTTAGCTCACACATAAGTTGAAAGCCCGGCTTGAAAATTCTAATTCAAAAAGGGGCGGCACCTCCCTCAAACAGAATTATAGTCCATTATACGGTTATCTCAACAATATTTCCTTCCGGGTCAGCTATTACACTTTCGAAATAACCATCACCGGTTGTCCGTGCCTCGCCAATTATTGAGAAGCCGTCAGCCCTAAGCCTGTCGGTAAGTTCGATTATATGCGATTTGCTGCCGGTGGCGAAGGAGAGATGGGCCAAACCGAGTATTTCAGTTTTTCCCCTGTCCAAACCATCTTTGTGCATCAGTTCAAGACGGCTTCCATCCTCAAATGTGATAAAATAAGATGTGAAGCCTTTCAATGGGTTATGGTACAGTTCACCACTATTGCCATTGAAATACTCTGTGTAGAATGAGCGGAGAACTTCAAGATTCTCAGCCCATATCGCGATGTGATCAATTTTCATTTCCGACGGTTCAGAAATTTGGCAGACAGCCATTCACGGAGAGGCATATCATATAGTTTCATGGATGCGTAAGCGAGTGCGATTGCCATGATAAAATAACAAATTCCCATGAAGATGTGGGTCGACACTGGGGCATCGGGATGCGTAGCGGCCCAAGACATTTGCACATATATCAGAGGATAATGCGTCACATATAGAGGATAGGAAATAGCGCCCAAGAATTTGCAGACCCCTTCGTACTTTTCGCCAGCAAGAACGCTTCCGCGCCCCATCATGATTATCAAGGGGAAAACCAACAATATCGCGAAAATCTCATACAGGCCATTCATCCAAAAATTATTAGGATTGTCGCCACCTATACGCGGCATCACCAGTATCGCAGCCAATATAATCGAACTGATGATAAATCCATGACGCGATATGTGGATCTGCATTTTTGCAACCCGACTGATAACAAGTCCAATCAGGAAGGGGTAAGCAAGCCTGGAAAAACCGATGAGCAGTTGATCAGGAGTCAGACTCCATCCACCGATTATAGTGTAGGCGGCATAATCCCGGACATCAAGTACGCCGAATATATCTATATTGAGGCACACATTAACAACAAGTAACGCAGCTAAGCCAGCCAGAACTATAAGTGTATGCAAGCGAAGGCGATGCAAAACTATTCCGTACAAGAAATTGGCGAGATATTCCCATAGGAGTGACCAGGTGGCACCATTGAGGGGATTGAACTCCGCCCATCCTCGAATATCCCATGATTTCGGAATAGGCAACACCGTTCCTCCTATAATTGTCAGTAGCACCACTATCCACCACGGGGTCTGCATAATTGGGCCAAACGCGGGATGATCTCCCTGCATATAAAATAACAACGCCCCGACTATAGTGCCAAAAATCAACATGGGCTGGAGGCGGATTATGCGACGCTTGCAGAAGTTTCCGAAAGTCATCCCTTGGCTCCAACGGCTGTCATAGGCATAACCGACAACAAATCCGGAGAGAACGAAAAAGAAGTCAACCGCGAGGTAACCATGGTTGAGCAGTTGATAGGGAACACCTTTGGAATATGTCTCCAACAAGTGGAAAATAACGACTATCACTGCAGCCACACCGCGCAGGCCATCCAATATTTCATAACGTGGCTTGGCATCCACAGCCACGGGTGATAATAATACGCTCATTATTAGTCTAATTTACGAGTACAAAGTTACGAATATTCCTTTTATTTTTGCCCTCTCATATATAAAAATCCCCATACTTATGACCAAAATCAGAACGCTGAAAAGATAAAGATGGACTATGCCTTATTCGGCTCGAAATCCTTAGGCGAAATGCACCAGTGAAGTGAGCATATTTCTCGCTAAATTTCGCTAACTTTGTATAACATTTTCAGAACCGCCACAATGGAAGAATCTCATGAGCTGATAGAATTGGCACCGAAGCGTTGCCCGTGGTGCGGAGACGACCCTCTTTATGTAAAGTACCACGATGAAGAATGGGGCCGGCTTGTTACCGATGACCGGACGCTATTTGAGTACTTGACATTGGAAAGCGCGCAGGCCGGCTTAGCCTGGATTACGGTTCTGCGCAAGCGTGAAGGCTACCGGAAAGCCTTTCATGATTTCGATGTTGTAAGGGTCGCCTCAATGACTGAAGAAGATGTTGAGCGCTTGATGAAGTTCGATGGGATAATACGCAATCGGCTTAAAATCAAATCAGCCATCTCAAATGCCCGACATTTCATAGAGATTCAGAATGAATTTGGCAGTTTCTACGCCTACCTCAGATCTTTTTTTCATGGTGATTTTCCTATTGTCAACCACCCGAAGTCTATGGAGGATATTCCAGTCACATCACCTGAGTCGGATGCAATAGGGAAAGATCTTAAGCGACGAGGTTTTAAATTCTTTGGTTCAACTATATGCTACGCACACTTACAAGCCACTGGCTTTGTAGATGACCATCTTGTGGACTGTCATTGTAAATGTGCTCACCGTCACTAATAAACCCTAAACAACTTAAAAACTATTAATCAAGCAACTCTACGTAAATTTGGAATAATTACATCAGCTTTACTCATCATCGGTTCTACCATCGGATTCTTTGTTTGTGAAGACAAGTTTTTGTCATATATGTATTTCACAGTCGGAGTGGTCTATCTTATTATTAATCTATTCTTCGCTAAGGCCAATGACAAGGAGAATCATCAGATATAAAAAACTCGAGTGAGCAAAGCAATCCCCCGTGCAGCCCTCTCATCTATCGAATCGGTGTTGAGCATAAACTACTTGTAGAGAATAATTGTTAAAACAAGGAATCGCATATCCTTTTCAAATGAATAAGCTCGACAATCCTATCTGCCGTATTCTCGGCACACAATATCCACTAATCCAGGCACCAATGAACTGGATTAATAATGCAGAAATGGTTGCAGCGGTATCTAACGCAGGCGCATTGGGGGTTCTTGGCCCCAATTCCGGTCCAAAAGTAATTGACGGCCGGAAGGTGCCGACAGAAGAACGTATCAGTTCCGAATTAGCACGGATACGCCAGCTTACCACAGCGCCCGTAGGCATAAATATTTTCTCGGCACATGATGAGGGTACGCGCGCGTACGCTATGAAAACCATTGCCGCCAGCAAAGCCAATAATGTAAACATATATTGTGTTGTAGGCACTTTCGATGAGATAATATATCGGGCAATTAAAGAAGCCGGAGGAATAATTGTTCATCGCGAGCTCACCCCGACCATCGAATCTGCCCGCATGGCCGAAGAGCAAGGGGCCGACATTATTGTGGCTACAGGCATTGATGAAGGGGGTATGCTCCCCTCCAGTTGCATGGGTACATTTACTATAGTGCCAGCTATAGTCGATGCTGTAAAATCAGTGCCTGTGATGGCTGCCGGAGGAATCAATGATATCCGGGGAGTGCGGGCGGCGTTTGCCCTCGGCGCGCAAGGCGTTTATGTCGGAACGCGATTCATCGCTTCGAATGAGTGTCCTGCGGCTCAAGATGTCAAAGAAATGATTGTTGCGGATAACGGCGAAGATATCATTGCCGTAGCTCCAAACGAACGTTCATTGCCAACGGCCGCGGCCATTGAATACAACCGTAGAATGGTTGCGGGAGAATCAGCTGAAACGATTCACAAAGAGATTATGGAACGTGGCGGTCTGGGCCGGGCAATGCTCTACGGAGATGTAACCAACGGTATTATCAGTGTCAATACCGGCATCTCAACAATCCGCTCAATCAAACCTGTAGCGGAAATTGTAGCCGAGCTGATGGCTGACTTTAGTGATAAGTCTTAAGGCGCGCCCGATAGTAGTTCCGGGGCGCGAGAGCTGCGCACATAGGGAAGAAAGGAATTAGATTGCAACATTGACAATTAAGAATAGGTTTACAAGCCGATTGAATACGTGCGTTAGGTGGAAAATGAAGTGATTATTTAAAAAATCCAATAGGAAAGGTCTAATTTCAGATTTAATATGTAAATTTGCCTCAGACATTATAGTATTGCAGATTATCGATGCCAACTCACATATGCAACTGACACAAGCGAATATCAGCCGGGTAAAAATCGGCAGATGAAATGCTCTGGTAAAATTTAAATTGTTAAATGACTCTACACGAAGCGATAAAAGAACGAAAATCAGTGCGGACGTACACCGGGGAAGCTCCATCTTCTTCGATTATGTCACAAATACGTGAATTTGCTCAACAAGTTGGTTCGGTTCTTCCTAATAGACATGCTCGAGCGGTTGTGATTGACCGTGAAGTAGATGGGAAAATTGGCACATATGGCTTTATCCGTAAGGCTGCCGGCTTCGTAGCAATTGTCCAGAAAGGGAATGAGGCTCTCGATGCCGTAAATGCGGGAATGGCAGGAGAAAAATTAGTACTTCAACTTACTACAATTGGAATCGGAACATGTTGGTTAGGAGGCACATTTTCACATGGAGAAGTTGCCAGAATGGTGAACCCTGAGCAAGATGAGCACATTGCAGCCATCATAGCATATGGGTATGCCGCCACTCGCGAATATATGGGCGCCCGTCTGATGGCCTCTCTTGTTGGAGCCCGTAAACGCAAACCATTTGAAAGTCTCTTCGAGGTTGATTCAAATTGCCAGTGCCACGCAGCCCTCGAAAGTATGCGACTCGCCCCATCTTCATCTAATAGTCAACCATGGCGCGTTGTAGAGCAAGGGGGTGACTTCCATTTCTTCTGTGTAGAAAAACGGAAGCTCAATCTGCTTGACATGGGGATTGGCATGTTCCATTTTGCCATCTGCGACTCAGCCGGGAAATGGATAATTGACGAAGGAGCCGCAGCTTTACGACCGGATTGGACTTATATTCTTACACGAAATTTAAAATAACAATGTTTTTTATAATTGAAGCCAGTTCACGACATTGCTACGTAAGTTGGCTTCGAAGTTTAAAAAAGTAGTTTACTGATTATCTTCCTCCGGCTGTCGATTTGTCGGTGTTCGCATCTGCGTTGATAATCTTATTAGCTCCATACTTCTGTCTGCCCCATTGGATGTTGTAGCATATGCTGATGTAGGGCATTCGCATATCAAGCCGCATGTGCTGTTCGTTTGTGTTCCATTTACTAAGCATCTTTGAACCTTGATCATATTTACCAAATGGCATAATTACGCCTGCTCCAAACTGCCAGTTTTTCCAGTTATAGTCGAGTTGGAGAATAGAAAGATTCTCACCCCAACTTATTTTTTCTCCCCAGAGGTCATGTTGGGCACGCACATATTGACCCACAAGTTCAAATCCCCAATGGGTAAGCATGACGTTGACATTGCCGCTCCAATTATGGTTATATAGCTTGTAATCTGAACCACGCATACGTTCTACTCGATACTGAATATGAGCACTTGCCATCATCCAATCGGGGATAATTTCAACCTGTGGAGACAGAAAAAATGTGAGATTTTGTAAACCCTTGCTGTTTTCGTATGATGTAATGAGTCGGTTATCATCCCAATAAAGATATGGGGTAATGGCATCTGGACTTGTGAATGCTCGAACACCGAAAGTTCCTTCAACCCTTGGCAGGCTGAAATTATAGCGAAGCGTCAGCATATATGATGAGGATGTTTTCAACTCGGGATTACCTATACGCCATTGAAAACCATCGATTTGTTGAGGGGCAACATTCGTTTCAGCAAGAGAGGGTGTTGACTGCCATGATTGGAAGCTTAATCTGAATCGATGATTCCGGTTGAGAGTGTATGATATTGTGGCTTGTGGACGCAAGTTCCATGAATGGTTGCCTTGATTTGTCTCCTTGAAGATAAAATCTGTATATTGAGCACCAAGTCCGGCAGTGAGGCTAACTTTGTTGATGCGTTGGAAGTATTCGGCAAAGAAATAAACCTTATCTTGTCGCTGATGAAATATCTCCCCTCCAAGATTCTCGTATTGAGAACGGTTACGGTGTGCTGTATATGATGCTCCAGTAGTCAACCGGGAATTATCCCAATTTCTGATATAGTCTGCCTCTATCGCATATGCTTGGTTGCAATCTTTTATGAGTGTGTGGATGTCTGTAAGATAGTCGGTAGCTCCAGGTATTTGCTCTATATAATCAGAATAAGACTTGCCATTGTAGAATGAAGCATTGAAGTCTACTACGAAAGTCTGGCGATTATCAAAGTGCTGTTCAAGATATGCCGAAAATTTTGGAGAGAGCCCATTATCGCCATGCGAGTCTGTAAGAAAAATGTCATCACTGCCGTTACTAAGGGATAATCGGCCATTTGTTCTCCTGTCATTCGAAAATGTTGGTTCTGCACTTGCCTGAACATAGAATATAGTGGTATCCAGTTTTATGTAGGTATATGCGCCCCATAATTTGCCGAAAGTGTTGTCGATATTTCCTCCGAGTGGAGTCTCTGTACGCGTAAGGGAACTGCCATCGGGATAAGTGAAAGTCTCCTTATAGTCGCGGTATGATTTCACCTTGTTGGTCAGTTTGAATTGTGTGCCAATCTCAAACTGGGAATACCCATTATTAAACTTCGCATCAGCGAAGTAGTCACCCCAGGCTATATTCAGAGCCTGTCGCCCCTCGCTCTGGAGTGAACCTCCAAGGGTCGGATTGGCAACTATAAAATTAAGCACATAGTTAACGCCATTATAACGTAAGCCGGGGTTATCCATCCACTCCACTCTTTTGACGGTTTCGGGAAGCAATGCCTTTACTTGATCAACAGTAGCTATCCGACCGTTAATGCGAACCTGAACGGCTTGGCCGGCAGCATTAATTGAGCCAAGTGCATCCGATATAGTGAGAGACGGAATCATAAGATTGGTCAGGAGTTGCATTCCGTTGCGAGAATTTTCAACTGCACTTTTTGAGGGATAATAGACATCCATGTCTGCCTTTCGGATTACCTTAGGCGCCTTAACAACGATCTCATTAAGCTCTTGCGCAGCTATGGTATCTGGCGTTGCCTGCGCGCTTGCGATGGTCGGAACTACTGTAATAGCCAAAACCATCCGAGCGATTTGGGTAAAGTTTTTTACGTTCAT
>CAJUJB010000014.1 GCA_910586595.1 uncultured Muribaculaceae bacterium
CCCGGCAGATTTTACCACTGCCGCCACCGAAGCTTCATTAGCCGCTCACAAACCGGTCGATATAAAATCGGGAGGATTTGTCTATCTCCTCTCTGTAGCCGATTATCTTCCAGCTGGCGCAACCATGCCTTACGAGGCAGCCAGACCGATGGTACGTGAACGTCTGCTGGCGCTTAAACGCATGGCGTACGACGCCAAACTCCGTGGAGAATTACTCTCGCGCTCACTCTCCGACGGCACTGTGGTTTTCCACGGTTCCAATCCCCTGAAATAATACATATCCACCAACGCAAGGCGCCCGGCAGAATAATTCCGCCGGGCGCCTTGCGTTGGTGGTATACCGAATCAATACCATTGGATGCCGTTGGACAGCGACGAACGTTTGTCGTATTTCAGGTCGCTCAGCATCGATGAATTGACCGATATATGAAAATTATAACTCTTGAACGGGCCTACAGGCACAAAGCTCGCGCGCATCGTGAAGCAGTGCAGGTCTCGCGATATGTTGCAGTTCATATACGCAAGCCGGTGCGTATCGAAGTTATACGAGGCGGAGAAAGAGAAGTTCCAGGCCGGCGTAGGCCGTATATTACCGGAGAGGGATAGATTCTGCGTAATCTTGCCGTCATACTCCATCTTTTCCATATTAAAGGCACCGTAGCCGTAGTTGACGGAGTAATTGAGCGTGAGGTTCCACGGCACTGACCATTTGGCATAGCCATCGGGGTTCATCTCCACGCCTCCTTCGAGCTGGTCTTCCTGATCACGTTCCTGCTTGGCTCCAGAACTGCTGGCAGAGTTGCTGTTGTTGTTGTCAGAACCCGACTCATTATTCTTGTTCTTCCGCTTGAAAGTGTCGTTGTTGAATGTGTAAGAGAACGACGTGCCCGTGCGCTGTAGCTTGGCGAGACCCTTACCGGCGGCCAGACGCGTACGGTTAACCTTCACCGGGGCACCGGAAGATGTGAGGCCGTAGGTATACACATCCCAGGTCGCCGAAAGGTTAAGATTGAAGCCCTTGGTAAGACGGAGCATGATTGATGTCGAAAGGTCGCTCCAATTGAGCGAGTCGGCCGCCATATTATAGCTCTCCGATATATTAAGGTTCTCGATAAGAGATATTTTTTTCTCACCGATAGAGTCATTATCCGACTTGACCTTCATCTCGAGATTATTACCGAGCGAGAGGCCTATAGATCCGGTCTTTCCCTGGGAAGGCACACCGAAGAGGGCACTGGGGAAATAACTGTACTTGCGCACCTGCTCCATGCCGCGCGTATCCATGTATCTGTACTGCCCGTAATAACCAAAGAAGCTCGAGCCGAAGTCAGGGGCTCCTGTAAATGAGATTGACGGCGTCATCACATATCGGATCATCTTCACCTTCTTGCCAAGGAATCCGAGAGGCTGGAAGAAGCCGTAGACCTTCGTATCCATCGATACCGAAGCGTTGAAATCCCACACGTTATAGAAGCCGTAGGTGGTATCCATAAGCTCGGTCGCCCGTTCCTCATCCCACTGGCGGCGTACTTTGTTGGAGTACATGCGGTCGACAAGACGTACCGACGGTGTGATGTTGATGTAATTCAGCACATTGAAGGTAGCCGAGATAGGCAGTGTATGGCTCATGCCGTTTCGCCAATCCTTAATCAGACTCTTCTTGAAGAACTCATTCTGCTTGGCCGTCAAAGAATTCTGGAAAAGACCCGTATACGACAATTTAATCTTCTCATACCACTTCTCGGCACCGACAGCCCTCTTACGCTTGAAGGGGTAGACCTGCGACATGGTGAGCGTAAGGTTGGGGAAAGACACGGCTAACGTAGAGTCTTGCGTACGCTGTGTGACATTGAAGGTTGTCGAGAAGCTCCACTTCGAATTAGGTATACGGTAGGTCATATTGACCGTAGAACTCTTTGTGTTCTCGGTGAATGCCGGCGAGTAATATGAGTTAAGGTCATTTCGTGTATATCCCGAGGTGGTGAAGTTGACACTCGCCGACAGCGACATATTGGGGTTGAACTTGGTATCCTGCGTATGGCTCCACAACACCTGGAAGTTAGTCTGCACTGAGTGATCGGGCGACCCCTTCTCACCAGTGATTGTCTTTAGGTAGGAAACGTCGAACGAGCCGGAGAATTTATATCGTTTGGCATAACTCGAGCGTGCGTTAAGACCCCAGGAGCCTTTGGTATATATCTCACCAGTCAATGCGAGGTCGATGTTGTCGTTGATTGCGAAATAGTAACCACCGTCGCTGAGATAGAAGCCTCGGTTATAGTCATCGCCGAAGCTTGGCACAATCACGCCTGAAGCGTATTTATCGGTGAAAGGGAAGTAACCGAAAGGCACAGCTAAAGGTAGAGGCAGACCGGCGAGCACCATGTAGGCCGGGCCGACCACAATATTTTTTCCAGGTCTAACCTTGGCTTTGGTAAGCTGGAAATAGAAGTGGGGGTTATCATGGTGATCACAGGTGGTATAGCGGCCATCGGCGATATAAAATTCGTCGTCGGTACCCTTCTTTGTTGTACCACCGGTGAGGTAACCCTCGCCTTGCTGGGTGACCACATTTGTGATATAGCCCTTCTCGCTCTTGAAATTATAGCGCATCGTGGCAGCCTCATATTCGGTGCCACTCTCCGTAAATACAGGTTTACCCTCGATTTCGCCGGTAGAGTCGGGGCGGCCAACAGCGTAAACCGTATTATCACTTAGATCCATCTGGATCTCAGCCGCATCGAGCTTGATGTCGCCATATGCAACCGATCCTTCTCCGTACATGTAGGCAGAGTCACGCCTTACTATGAGCATTGAATCGGCAGAGGAAAAAATAACGGCGGCATCGAGGTCGGTACGCACATATTTAACCCTCGATGAACCGGAAATCTGGGGAGCCTGACGGGCGGGGATAATAAGCAAAGAGTCGTTTACCCCATCGGCAACAATGGCGGGCACCACCGTATCAGGGTCAGCAGCCGCCATTGCCGGGGTATCCGGCATAGCTTTGAAAGCCTCGGATGCGTCGTCGGGAGCAGCCCCGGGAGAGCCTGAGACAGACAAGGCGCACAAGGCAGCCACCACAACAGCTATATATATGATGAGAGATCTCAAGATTCTTTTTCCATTAACTCGGCAAAGTTACAAAAAAATGCCCGTACGCACGGGCACCGAATAATTAATAATGAATAATAAAGAGCCTGTAAGGGCGTGGTGGCGCCCTTTATTTGCCCGAAAAATGTTTTTTTGCTAATTTTAAGCCCTTATTGACACCACATATGTGTTATATAGGAAAAATGTTTCGACTATGACTCAACCCTCGGATGGAGTTCGACGGATAAGCGCCCTGTCATTGCTTGTTACTCTGGGTATCGTCTTCGGCGACATAGGCACCTCTCCGCTCTATGTAATGAAGGCAATCACCGGGGTAAACCCCGACTTTGACACCGACTATATTGTCGGTGCGGTGTCGTGTGTGATATGGACTCTGACACTCCAGACGACTCTTAAATATGTACTGATAGCCTTACGGGCCGACAACAAAGGCGAGGGGGGCATACTTGCCCTTTACTCTCTGCTGCGCCGGCAACCGGCACGAAGGCTCTATATCGTTGCAGCCATCGGAGCCGCCACCTTGATTGCCGATGGAGTCATCACCCCTGCCGTGACGGTAACGTCGGCCATCGAAGGTGTGACCGCGCTGAGTGCTTCGGTGCCGGTGGTACCGATTGTGCTGCTTGTCATAACGGGCATTTTTCTCATGCAGCAAGCGGGCACAGGGCGGATAGGCAGGTTCTTCGGGCCCTTCATGCTGCTGTGGTTCCTCATGCTTGGAATATTAGGTGGCATAGCCCTATGTCATCATCCGGCTATATTAAAGGCCTTCAATCCATGGTATGCCATTAAGCTGCTCACCCATTATCCGGGATGGTTTCTCGTGCTCGGTGCAGTGTTCCTCTGCACAACCGGAGCAGAAGCCTTATATTCCGACCTCGGGCACTGCGGACGCATGAACATATCGCTTAGCTGGATTTTCGTCAAGCTGACGCTTATCCTCAACTATCTCGGCCAAGGGGCATGGCTCATAGCACACCGAGGCATGCCAGAGCTTACAGCGGTCAACCCATTCTACGCCATTATGCCATCAGGCTTTGTTCCGGTAGGAATCATCATGTCGACCGGTGCGGCCATCATCGCGAGCCAGGCACTGCTGAGCGGATCTTTCACCTTATTCTCCGAAGCCATAAATCTCGACTTCTGGCCACGCTTGAGAATCAAATATCCCTCTACAAGCAAGGGGCAACTGTACATCCCCGCTGTCAACTGGTGCCTGCTGGCCGGCTGTCTCTGCACCGTACTGATCTTCCGCTCATCAAGCCATATGGAGGCAGCCTATGGGCTGGCCATTACGGTGACTATGCTTATGACAACCGTTCTGCTCACGCTGTATCTTCGCCATAAAGGTGTCGCCAGATGGATATGCGCGTCATTCGCCATATTCTTTGCTGCGGTAGAGGGAATTTTCTTCGCCGCCAACCTCACCAAATTCGTCCACGGTGGCTGGTTCACCATCATCATCGCCGGAATTGTATGCGCAGTGATGATGATATGGTACAATGCCATCCGCACCAGAGCCTCATTCATAGAGTATGAGAAGACAGCCGACCGCACGGGCCTCATCTCGGCCATAAAAGCCGACAAAGAGATACCCTATTTCGCATCGAATGTGATATACTTCAGCCGCTCGGCCGACACTTCACTGATTGAAAGTAAACTGCTCTACTCTATTGTCAACAAGTCGCCCAAGCGCGCCGACCACTACTGGCTTATACATATCGATCACGTCGACGCACCAGACACGCTTGAATACAAGGTCGACATATTGGTGCCTGACACAATATACTTCGTGACAATGCGGCTTGGGTTCCGTGTAGACCCCAAGGTCAGCGTCTACCTGCGCCAGATTGTTGAAGACCTTGTGGCCGAGGGAGCCCTCGATCTTACCAGCAATTATCCGTCGCTACACCGCAACGGCATTCCCGGCGACTTCAAATTCATGATTCTCCACCGCATATTCTCGCCATCGAGCACATGCGGCAAGCGGGCCACAACCCTTATGCGTCTCCACGGGTGGCTACGTCACCTCGGCATAGGCGATGCAGAAGCCATGGGCCTCGACACAAGCTCTGTAATCTACGAAACAGCACCTCTGATAATCAACCGCGCACCAGCGCGCAGAATAACACGCAGACAATGAACAAGGAACAAATACAAGCGCTCTACCTTGATAATAAACTCGAAGAAGCCTCAGCTCTTCTGGCGCCCCCGGCTGCGCAGAATGATCCGTGGGCGATTTACATGCTCGGTCGTATCGCTTGGAAACAAGGCCGGAAAACCGACGCCATAACTCTTTACGAACAGGCTGCCGCACTTGATCCAGGCTCCGAGGCTGCGGTCGCACTTGAGCAGGCTCACGAAATAATGGCATTTTTCAACAAAGACCTCTACAATCCTTGATTGGCTCACAGAAGGAAAAAATAACACTGTAACCGCAGTGAAGGGGCCGAATACTTGGCTGTTTTGAAAGTTTTGCGTAACTTCGCGTGACCGACTTATAAGTAAATCACATCCACGAAGCCATCAAGGCCTCCTGCCGCACTACATGCACACACGCTACAGTTCTGACATACATACACTTGCAAATATCGTCACAACCCATCCAAGAGTTGCGACGGCGCTTATGTCATGGTCACGTGTGCCGGTAAGGAAGGAAAAAGGCGCCGATTCCGCTCTATGACCAGCACAGACGATCAGATATTGGCCGCCCCGATAGTCTTCCGCCCCTACTTCAAACGCGTGTTGTGGGGTGGATCGAAAATATGCCGCTACAAAGGCATATCCAGCGATGCTACCGATATTGGCGAGAGTTGGGAGATCTCGGCTCTTCCCGGTCAGGAATCGAGAGTGGATGGTGGCCTATATGCCGACATGACGCTGCAGGAACTCTCCGACCGATTCGGAGCACAGCTTCTCGGCGACAGCGTGCTCAAACGCTACGGCGGCAAATTCCCCATGCTAATAAAATTCATAGATGCCAACGACCGTCTTTCCGTTCAGGTACATCCCGACGACAAGATGGCCGCAGAGCGTCACAGCAGCTTGGGAAAGAGCGAGATGTGGTATATCATCGACGCCGAGCCCGGTGCCAAGATTTACTCAGGCCTTACTGAGGCCATGACCCCGGAGCAATACGAGCAACGTCTGCTCGAAGGCTCCATAACCGACGTATTAGCAGAATACGAGACCGCGCCGGGTGAGGTCTTTTACCTACCCGCCGGCCGCGTTCACGCCATAGGCCCGGGCAATTTTTTGGCCGAAATCCAGGAGTCGAGCGACATCACTTACCGCATTTATGATTACGGACGCCGTGACTCGGCCGGAAGGCCCCGCGAACTTCACACCGACATGGCCCGCGAGGCTATCGACTATAAGGTACGCGACACTTACCGCAGCCCATCGCCATCTCCCGACGAGAAAAACTGCGAAATTGCCGCCTGCGAGCACTTCACTGTACGACGTCTCATAATCGAAGGCCCTCACACTTACACATTCTCACGTGATTCGTTCACGGCCCTCATGTGCCTCGAAGGCGAGGTGACCCTGAATTACCCAGGAGGTACCCTCACCCTGCGACAGGGTCACACAGCCTTGCTCCCGGCAGTCATGCGGAGCATCGAGCTCACAGGAAAAGCCCTTCTTCTCTGCGCGCAGGCCTGAGAAAAAGGGCTTTAAATTTATTCAGGGAAAAAAACCGACTGCTTATTCCATCAGTTTGCGATAACGACGGCGAGGAAGTTCCTTGCCACCATTCTCGCGTTTCTTGTATTCCTCATAGTCGGAATACGAGCCTTCGTAGAACACGACCTTGCCATCACCCTCAAACGAAAGTATGTGTGTGCAGATACGGTCGAGGAACCAGCGGTCGTGGCTAACCACTACAGCACATCCGGCAAAATCCTCGAGACCTTCCTCAAGCGCACGGAGGGTGTTGACGTCGATGTCGTTGGTAGGTTCGTCCAGCAGCAACACATTGCCTTCTTCCTTAAGAGCCATTGCGAGGTGCAGACGGTTACGCTCGCCACCGGAGAGGACTCCGATTTTCTTTTCCTGATCGGCACCGGTGAAATTGAAGCGCGACAGATATGCACGAGCGTTGACATCGCGGCCACCCATACGGAATGACTCAACACCCTGCGAAATCACTTCATATACACTGCGCTCGGGCAGGAGATCGTGGTGAGTCTGGTCGACATAGGCGATCTTGACGGTCTCGCCGACGTCGAATGTGCCGTTATCGGGAGTTTCCTGGCCCATGATAAGGCGGAAGAGTGTGGTCTTGCCGGCGCCATTGGGGCCGATTACGCCCACAATGCCGTTAGGGGGCAGGGAGAACGAAAGATCAGCGAAGAGTTGTTTCTTGCCGAAGGCTTTTGCCAGATGGGTGGCCTCGATTACCTTATTGCCCAGACGGGGGCCGTTGGGAATGAAAATCTCCAGACGTTCCTCACGCTGGCGTTGGTCTTCGTTGAGAAGTTTATCGTAGGAATTAAGACGTGCCTTACCTTTGGCCTGACGGGCCTTGGGAGCCATACGCACCCATTCCAGCTCGCGCTCGAGAGTCTTGCGACGCTTCGAGGCCTGTTTCTCTTCCTGAGCCATGCGCTTGGTTTTCTGGTCGAGCCATGAAGAATAGTTGCCTTTCCAGGGTATGCCTTCACCGCGATCAAGCTCAAGAATCCAACCTGCAACGTGGTCAAGGAAATAACGGTCGTGCGTGATGGCGATTACCGTGCCGGGATATTGCTGGAGATGCTGCTCGAGCCAGTCGATCGACTCAGCGTCAAGGTGGTTGGTAGGCTCGTCGAGGAGGAGGACATCGGGCTGCTGGAGAAGGAGACGGCAGAGGGCAACTCGACGGCGTTCACCACCAGAGAGGGTGGCTATTTTCTGGTCGTCGGGCGGACACTGGAGCGCGTCCATCGCGCGTTCGAGCTTACTGTCGATATTCCATGCGTCAGCAGCATCGAGCTTATCCTGCAATTCAGCCTGACGCGCAATCAGGGCGTCCATCTTATCGGGATCTTCCAGCACATCGGGGTCTCCGAAGGCCTCGTTGACCTTGTCAAACTCAGCGAGCAGATCCATGATGGGCTGCACACCTTCGCGCACAACTTCAAGCACGGTCTTGTCAGGATCGAGCTTAGGCTCCTGCTCAAGGTATCCCACAGAATAACCTGGCGCGAATACAACTTCGCCCTGATATTCCTTGTCGATACCTGCTATAATCTTGAGGAGTGACGATTTACCAGAGCCGTTAAGACCGATGATGCCGATTTTAGCACCATAGAAAAACGAGAGGTAAATGTCTTTGAGAACTTGCTTCTGGGGGGGGTAGATCTTGCTCACGCCCACCATCGAGAATATTATTTTCTTATCGTCAGCCATTGATGAGATTATTGGTTGATTCGGTTATTTTCGTTTGGCAACCGGAGCATACCGCACCGGGTAGTCAACAGCCACGCGGCCAGTGACTATATCGTTGAGTTTGCGACGGATGAGCTGACGGCGTATAGCCGAGATATGGTCGATGTAAACCTTTCCTTCGAGGTGGTCGCACTCATGCTGCACGATACGTGCGAGGAAACCTGAGATTTCCTCTTCGTGCGGCTGGAAGTCTTCGTCGAGCCAGCGCAGACGGATGTGTTCCACACGGGGTACATTCTCGGAAATACCGGGAAGACTGAGGCAGCCCTCTGCACGGACAATCTTGTCGCCGTCGAGAATCTCGATCTCGGGATTGATAAGCGTGAGCTTACGACCGGCACACTCGAGGAAATTCTCGCTGACCGGGTCGGCATCAATCACCACCAGGCGTATGCTTTTTCCTATCTGGGGGGCGGCGAGGCCCACGCCTTCGGAGTCGTACATAGCCTCATACATGTCGGCCACAAGTTTCTTGAGGTCGGGATAACCGGGCTCAAGCGGCTCGGCAATTTTACGGAGCACCGGGTGTCCGTAGAGATATACAGGGAGTTTCATTTGTCTTTATAGTCTTGATATAACCTGCTTGACAGGAAATCGTTGAGTATTATCGTGGCAGAGATTTCGTCGACGAGGGCCTTATCGCGGCGGGCCATCTTGCCGAGGCCGCCATCGAGCATGGCTTTGTGCGCAAGCACAGATGTGAATCGCTCATCGAAAAATACAATCTCAAGATCGGGAATTGCCTTATGCAGACGGTCGATAGCCGGCCGGAGGAAACGCGTCGACTCAGATGGACGCCCCTGCATGTCGCGGGGCTCGCCGACGACAATGAAATCCACCCCGTTATCACGACGGTAAGACTTCACAAAATCAATCAGTTGAGCTGATGGTACAGTGGTGACGCCCGACGCAACTATGCGCAGGGGGTCGGTGACGGCTATGCCGCAACGTTTACGACCGAAGTCTATGGCCAATATTCTTCCCATTTTTCTGCTGCAAAGATACAAAAAATGCCGCGCTTGGCCAAATCGAAAAAAATGCTTACATTTGCAGCCGTAAAACCTAACCATCCGCAAGAATTATGAAAGCATGCTTCATGGGCCTGGGATACATTGGGCTCCCGACGGCAATAATCGCTGCCATAAATGGCGTGGAAGTAACCGGTGTTGATGTCAACCCGTCGGTAGTCGAAAAGACCAATGCCGGCGAGTTGCATATTGTTGAGCCCGGTCTCGCCGAAATGCTGCGTCAGGCCATCGGTAGCGGCGCATTACACGCCACCCTTACCCCAGAAACGTCCGATGCTTACTTTATAGTGGTTCCGACCCCCTTCAAGGGCAACCACCAACCCGACATCTCATTTGTCGAGGCCGCCACGCGTGCCGTCATTCCCTTCCTCAAAGAAGGGGATCTGTATGTTATTGAGTCAACATCACCCGTCGGCACCACCGAGCTGATGGCCTCACTTATCTTCCGCACCCGTCCGGAACTGGAAGGAAAGATATACATCGCATATTGCCCCGAGCGCGTGCTGCCCGGCAATGTGATCTACGAACTCGTACACAACGACCGCGTGATCGGAGGTATCGACGAAGCCTCGACCCGCAAAGCCATAGAGTTCTACGCTCAATTTGTGAAAGGCGAGCTCCATGCCACCAACGCGCGCACAGCCGAGATGTGCAAGCTCACCGAGAACTCCTCGCGCGACGTACAGATAGCCTTCGCCAACGAGCTCTCGCTCATATGCGACAAGGCCGGCATCAACGTATGGGATCTCATACGCCTGGCCAACAAGCATCCCCGCGTAAATATACTCCAGCCTGGATGCGGCGTAGGAGGTCACTGCATAGCCGTCGACCCCTACTTCATCACATCGGCTTTCCCCGAGGAGTCTCGTCTGATCGCCGATGCCCGCACCATCAACAACTATAAGGCCGACTGGTGTGCCGAAAAGGTGATAAACGCCATGCTCACCTTCGAGATTGAGCACGGCCGCAAACCCGTGGTGGCCATGATGGGCGTGGCCTTCAAGCCCGACATCGACGACCTCCGCGAGAGCCCGGCAAAAGCCATCATAAGCAAAGTCATGCAGCGGAGCAACAACGCTCACATACTCGTGGTAGAGCCTAATGTGAAAGAACACCATGTGTTTAAGCTGACACCTTACGAAACTGCATATAAGGATGCCGACATTGTGGTATTCCTCACGGCACACACCCCATTCAAATCGCTCACATGGGATGACAACAAAGTCATTCTTGACTTTTGCGGCATCTTCAAGCGTTAAACATGACCCCAAACCATAATTCAAGCTCAATCCAACCGGTAGAGCTGCGTGGACTGAGGGTCTTCCCTTTTTCCGACGCAGACGCCCTCATCGATTACGCCGACGAGCACAAAGGCATGCTCGTGGCCATCAACGCTGAAAAGATAGTCAACGCAAGCCGCGACGAAAAGACTAAAGCCATAATCAACAGCAGTATAGCATACTGCGACGGTGCCGGGGCAGTAAAAGCCGCCCGCCAGAAAGGTGCTGTATGCGAAAAAATCGCCGGGTGTGAGCTATGGCTGAAAATTATCGACCGTCACCACGCCAACCGCAGTTTCTATCTTATTGGCGCGACTCCTGAAGTGCATGAAGCTACCATAAAGAAACTCAAGGGTCTCTATCCCGGAATCAATATCGTAGGCCACCGCGATGGCTACCTCCGCACAGCCGATGCGAGGGCAGCCCTTATCGACGACGTTGCACGCACAAAGCCCGATTTTGTATTTGTGGCCATGGGTTCTCCAGCCCAGGAAATACTCATGTCGGAGATGCTCGCACGCCACAAGGCCGTATATCAAGGTCTTGGCGGCAGCTTCGATGTATTTACCGGCAAAGTCAACCGGGCACCACAATGGTGGCTCGACCATAACCTGGAGGCAGCTTACCGCCTTCTCCGTCAACCGAAGCGCATCAAGCGCAACATCAAGTACGTGACCTTCATCTGGTGGCTCATCAGAAAGAAGTTCTGATTCTGACAAAGCTATGAAAAAAGTAATGCTTATCTTCGGCACCCGACCCGAAGCTATTAAAATGGCCCCTCTTGTGAAGGCCCTTCAGGCTGAGCCCGCCCGCTTCGAGACCATCGTAACCGTCACCGGCCAACACCGCCAGATGCTCGACCAGGTGCTCCACCTCTTCGATATAACCCCAGATTACGACCTCGACATAATGAAGCCGGGCCAGGACCTCTACGACGTAACGGCACGCATACTCACCGGTATGCGTTCTGTCTTGGCCGAGAGCAAGCCAGACCTTGTGCTTGTACATGGCGACACATCGACATCGACAGCCGCTGCCCTGAGTGCCTTCTACGCTCAGATTCCGGTTGGACACGTAGAGGCAGGCCTGCGCACAGGTGACATCTACTCTCCCTGGCCAGAAGAGATGAACCGCCGCATTACCGGACGCATAGCCACCTACCATTTCTCCCCCACCGACATGGCTGCCGCCAACCTGCGGGCAGAAAACGTAGCCGACGAATTTATCGCCATCACAGGCAACACAGTCATTGACGCCCTTCATACCGTGGTAGGCAAGATTGAGGGTGACCCAAGCCTGGCCGAGAAATTGCGTGCCGATGTAGCCGCAATGGGATATGACACAGCGCGCCTCGCCGACGGCAAGCGCCGCATGGTGCTGCTTACTGGCCATCGCCGCGAAAACTTCGGAGAAGGCTTCCTCAATATATGCCGGGCCCTACAGCGTCTTGCCCAGAAATATCCTGAGATTGACTTCGTATATCCGATGCACCTCAATCCTAATGTACGTAGGCCAATAGCCGAGATGTTCGAGGGTAAAAATTTCCCTAATGTATTTTTCATCGAGCCGCTCGAGTACCTGCCATTCGTATACATGATGGAACAGGCATACTTAATCATCACCGACAGCGGCGGTATCCAGGAAGAGGCACCCTCTCTGGGTAAGCCCGTGCTTGTGATGCGCGAAGTAACCGAGCGTCCTGAAGCACTGGCGGCCGGCACCATACGCCTTGTGGGCACCGATGCCGACAAAATTGTAAACGAAGCATCGCAATTTATCGATGACTCGGAATATTACGCAGCCAACAGCTTGATTGCCAATCCTTATGGCGACGGCAACGCCTGCCGGAGGATACTCGACTTCATCGCCCGACACTAACCGACTTTAACCATAAATATTTAACATATGAAAAAACTCTCTCTGCGCTGGCTCGCAGTGTGCCTATTGAGCATCACTGCGGCAATATCTGTGCACGCACAGAATGAAGCCAAGAGCATCTATCTCCTCGGAGGTGACAACAACTGGGTTGAACCTATCGAATCGAACAGCTCACACTACGAGCAATACCGACTTTTTGAGACTGCTCCGGGCAGCAACATCTTCGAAGGAACCTTCGAGCATCCCTCTGCCTATTCATCATGGTGGTGGTTCAGATTCGCAACTGCGCTAAGCCCCGATGGTTCCACAGATGCCTGGGATAGAAACGTGATCGTTCCTATTGGATCTGAAGAGGATAACACTCTGAAAAGTAAGACGGGCGTCTACACAGCCTCATTCAAGACCTATGAGTATTTAGCTAATCCCCCGGCTTTCTCAATAGAGTTGCCCTACAATGCAAACGATCTTCGATTCACCGTCAACCTGAACAACAGTACGATGACCATCGTGGCCAACAACGCCATATTCACGCTCATCGACACAAAAGAAGTGCCTACCGCTTCAACAGCCGACAAATTCACACCGATTTCCCGCAAGGCATTCATCGAGCCGGGCAACCACACCATATCGTTCTACGACCTTTACAGACAGACGTCACTCGCACCCGAGCAGAACACCGTCATTTCTGTTGAGCCGCACACTTATCTCCGAGTAACCGACGGAGGAAAAGGACTATTCGAGCTCAACGACTTCAAAGGTGGTGTCTTTGAAGTTATATCTGCCAACTCGCCCGACGTATACTGCCGTTTCTACACTGAATTCGACACCTCTGTAGCTGCGTACGAACAGGCATATCTCATCGGTGACTTCTGCGAGTGGTCGTTCGATGGAGCGAAAGAGATGACCAAGTCGTCAGACGGTCAGAAATTCACGGCTACACTTCCTGCCGGCACCAGAGAATTCAAGATAACCAGCGCACTTGACTGGAACACAAACTTAGGCTGGAGCGGCGCGGTAAAATATACCGATGGAAAAATATGCTATACAATTGCGACTAACGGCTTCAACTTCCAAATCAAAGACGGACTGAGCGCCGACGCCGAAGTGGTGCTCGATTTTTCAACTCAGACCGTGTCGGTCACTACCGATGAAGCTCATATGCCTGAACCTAATCCCAGCGTAAGCGAACCGGCCCGACCAGATTTCAATGATGTGCTCGTCATCAGCACACCCGATGATTTCGTGGAAGTTACAGCCG
The DNA here is from genome assembly GCA_910586595.1 of uncultured Muribaculaceae bacterium. GTDB lineage: Bacteria > Bacteroidota > Bacteroidia > Bacteroidales > Muribaculaceae > CAG-873. The sequence continues at coordinate 13,989 of CAJUJB010000014.1, forward strand.
ACAACTTCCAATATGTATACCGCAATGTCGATTACTTGACCCGCACGGCAGTAAACGGCGTATTCTCAGCCAGCATAAGCTACAGCAGCGGAACGTATTTCCGCCTCGTAGGCCCCGACCAGAAGGTATATGCGCCCACCGAAAATACCGAGCTCCCTGTAACGGCAAACGGCGTATCAACTCTGCCAGCCTCTCTGTTAGCACAGGATCAAGCTGCATGGTGGCAGACTCCGCTCACAGTAATAGAAGTTCCCTTTGAGATGAGTTTCGACACAAACACCAAAGAACTCACCACACACATATCTGCCCCGGATAACGGTATATACCTGGTCGGAGTGCCTACGGGATGGGCAGAGCCCAGTTCCTCTAACAAGGAGTTCTACAGCTCATGGCGATTGACACCGGCTGGCAACGGCCTCTATTACGGCGACTTCTATATCGCAGAGGGAGAGGCGATGTTCCGTTTTTACCAGGGCTTGTATGGATGGGATGTCAATAGTTTCGGTCCGGCAGTAAATGACGAGCCCATAGAATTTGAATGGATCAACGACCAGTCGCTCTATCTCACCCGAGGTAAAGCTTCATACAGCTTCCCTGACTGGAAAGGTGGCCAGATGCAGATACTTCTTGACATGTATCATGCCGAAGCCCGATTCTCAACCTCTGGTTTCGACAATGTGGAGACGCCCGAGTCGGCACCCCTAAGCCTCACAGCCGTTGCAGGAGGCCTGCGCGCAAGTTGCTCAGAGCCTACCCTCCTCACCGTCTATAGCCTGACCGGAGTTGCCGTCGTAAACACCGAGCTTCAACCGGGCATAACTACCATCGACCTTCCTGCCGGATTCTACATAGCAGCTGGCAAGAAATACATAGTTAAATAAGCCAAACGACATAGTTATCTAAGATCAGCCGCCCGTACATCACAACGGGCGGCTGCATTATGTCAAGACTGACACGGCTCTTTCATTTAAAAAAAGATAATCGCATAATGGCCTTACCCGATTCAAAGCGAGTCGGGTAAATTTTATATGGTGTATGTTAGATATTTATCTTTAGTTTGAATGATGAAATTTCTTTTTTTGAGATAAAAATCGCAGCAGTTTTGTAATGCTCGATGACACATGCCTGATGAGGTCTGCCATACCCTTGGCCTTGTGAGAGAGTTTTTTACGACTTCCTCTCCATATAGAGAACAACGAATGGACGATCCGTTGGAGTGTGTCGAGATTCCTCGCACCCCTGGTGGAAATGACTGAGCCGTGCACGATGAGGAAGATAATTGGTTATTAATGCACTAAGTAGCGAAATTATTATTAGCTTTGCATTTATAAGGTTTGACGAATAGTCTGTATTTGGGCTTTTTTACAACCCGACAACGTGTAAAATATCAACCAATAAAACAACATGAGTTTTAAAACAATTCACAACATCCTATTAACTAGCGCATTGCTTTTAGGAGCTTTGACTTCATGCAGCGATGTCCCCAAATCATTGAATGATGCCGCCCAACAAGTAAAAGAGCGCTTCGGCACACTCAATGTGTCGGACGCCACCATGATTTACCGCAAAGAAGAAGCAGGCCGCGCACGCTCCTCAGTTGAGACCGGCTACTTCAAACTCGATGTAAACGGCAACGAGGTTAAACTTGTGATTAAGGGAGAGAAAGGAAAGACCACCGACATCAGTATTGACTGGATTCGCAATATCAGCGACCGCTTTATGATCTTTATGCCGTCAAATAATGAACTGAAGGAAGAAGTAGGGGAATACGATGGTTTTTTCTATGCCTTTGTCGATCGTGGAACCGACAAGATATATCTCATAAACCCGGCTATGCTCTACAACGACGGAACTTTCGACATTGTGGCCGAGGCATTGTTTGAGACCGGTGGAGTTGCAATAACTTCTGACGGAAGCATTTATTTCTATCCGGCAGCAAACAGCGGTGAGTGCATGGGCTATATTCTGAAAGTCAACACCCGCGACTTTTCCATATCGTCGGTACTCCCAGAAGGTCAACATGCCAATCAGCTTGCAAACGTTGGCGTATCGTCAGATGGTTATGTGATATTCGACCGTAGCAAGGTGCTTCTGCCCTCCGGTGGCATACAGATTATTGAAGGCTCTCTTTTCATGTTTGACAACCAAATCTACAGTGCATCTGATACGAAGCTCTACAAATGGACTCCTGAAACTTCCGGCCGACTCGCCTCTACCGAGGTTGCCGCATTTGTCAGCCCCATTTACTCTGAAATAATGAGTACGGCATACAACTATGTCAGGAAGTCTGTGCTTATCACCGACCAAAGTTTGTTCTATGAATTCAATGGCAAAGAGTTGGCGCTGATAGATAATTCTATAGTTGAAAGCGGTCTGCGCGACTTCTATACAGGCTACCCATCCCATGTGGAAACAAGCAAAGCTTGGTATTTTAGGCAAGACAACAAATTCACAAAGTTGAACCTTGCAGACTGGAGTGTCGAGAGATTTTCGTTCCCTAACTATGAGCCATACGAGATTTCCGCTAATATCGACTCACCCGAAATAGCATTTTCCGGCTTGCGCTATAGCGACGCTGCGAGCGTATTCGGTGCAATTCTACCTGACAACACACTGCGTATCGACGGAGAGACACCGGCCGACATCCGTATTGCAAACATGATTCCCCTCAACTGACACATCAGAGAATTCTCGATCATCCCACTCTATAATTTTATCCCATCGGCACGTCTCCTTCATTTAAATTTTATATGGACGCATACTGTCTTTACCCGACTCAAAGCGAGTCGGGTAAATTTTTATATGCTGTATGTTAGATGTTTATCCTTAGTCTAAGGGATTGAAATTTGTTATTTTTGTGATAGGGAATGTAGTAGTTTGTAAAGCCTGTTGAAACAGATTTCATGAGTCCTGCCATGCCTTTAACCTTGTCAGAGAGTTTCTTCCGTCCCCCCCAGATTGAGAACAATGAAAGGACGATTGGCTGGAGTGTCTCAAGATTCCTCGCGGCCCTGGTGGATTTGCGTTCTATACTGTCCTAATGGTTTCCTTTGCCTGTCCTTTTGAAATCCGATATGGGAAGGCGAAATCAGTCAATCTTTCCATAATGCAGCCCTCTGGTATAGAGTTATGTAATTTTTTGCCATGCAAGCCCATCGCGCCTCAAAAAGATTTTTTAATATTTCGCTGAAAAAATGCGAAAAAAATCGTATCTTTGCAGCACGATTGCGGGCGCTATGTGTCCGTATGTCGCCATGAAAGGCACTAAGCCTTTAGCAATCAGCAAATTCAGCTCCACACAATGCCTAAACCGGGCATTATCACAGCCTTGATGAAAATAAATAAGTAATAATATGATATCATCAGCCATTTTTGGAATTGAGAACAACGGCCTGCTGGGCATAACAGCCCTGCTTACCGGCGTAGCGCTTGTGTTCCTGGCACTTTGGATCGCCAAGCTCATCTCGCCCCGGTCGTTCAACCCCCAGAAAGGGGAAGCTTACGAGTGCGGTATCCCTACACGCGGCGAAAGTATGTCGCAGTTCAAGGTCGGATACTATCTCTTCGCAATCCTGTTCCTAATGTTCGACGTCGAGACCGTATTCCTCTTCCCCTGGGCAGTGCGTATGCGTGAACTTGGCGTCAATGGTTTGTTAAGCATCGCCGTATTCTTCGGCATCTTGGTGCTGGGTCTTGTATATGCCTGGCGGAAAGGAGCTCTTGAATGGAAGTAACCACAAAAAGCATGCCCTACGAGGCATTCAAAGACAACGAATACATCGAGAAGCTCGTGAAAGAGCTTCAGGACAGCGGCACAAACGTGATTGTCGGCTCGCTCGACAAGCTCATCAATTGGGGCCGCTCAAACTCTATCTGGCCTCTTACGTTCGCCACGAGCTGCTGCGGCATCGAATTCGTATCTCTCGGAGCTGCCCGCTTCGACATGGCCCGCTTCGGATGGGAAGTTGCCCGTTCGTCGCCACGTCAGGCCGACTTCATGATGGTCGCCGGCACAATCGTACACCGTATGGTGCCTGTCTTCCGCCGTCTCTACGACCAGCTTGCCGAGCCTAAATACGTGATCGCATGCGGATCATGCGCCATCTCAGGCGGCCCCTTCCGCAAGAGCTACCACGTGGCCAAAGGCATCGAGGACATCGTACCCGTCGACGTTTTCGTTCCCGGCTGTCCTCCCCGCCCCGAAGCCATGATCTACGGCATCATGCAGCTTTCACGCAAAATTAAGGTAGAACGCTTCTTCGGCGGTGTCAACCGTCAGGAAAAACAGAAAGAATTCCTTGCCGCCCACCCTGTGGAAGGCGTCGAAGACTAACCCTCACCGACATTCTTACTTATTATGGCCAACATCACCGAAAAGATAAGCAAGCTGTTCCCTCAGGCTGTCATTGAGGGCGACACCACTCCTGTGGTGACGATAGCCAACGACCAGTGGCACGACCTTGCACTGGCGCTGCGCGACGACGCCGAGCTGAAGATGGATTATCTCATCACCATCGTCGGCATGGACTGGACTGAAAACCTCGGAGCCATCTACTATCTGATGTCTACCGAGTACAATAAAATAATCGGAGTAAAGGTGCTTGCAGCAGGCGACCGTCAGCAGCCCACCATCCCCTCCGTAGCCGACGTATGGAAAGTTGCCACTCTCTACGAGCGTGAGGTATTCGATTTCTTCGGAATCATCTTCCTCAACAACCCCGACATGCGTCGTCTCTTCCTCAACATCGACTGGGTAGGCTATCCTCTGCGTAAAGACTACGACGAGAATCCCGACATCAACCCTGTGTCGACCGAGAGCGAACGTCAGACCGACTTCACCGACGTATACACCCTCGGTGCTGACGGCAAAGTGGAAAAACGCCAGGAACGCATCTTCCAGAAAGAAGACTTTGTGGTCAACATCGGCCCGCAGCACCCCGCAACCCACGGTGTGCTCCGTTTCCGCACCGCAGTCGATGGCGAGACTATCAAGAAAATCGACGTATACTGCGGCTATATCCACCGCGGCATCGAGAAACTCTGCGAGAACCTCACATATCCGCAGACACTCCACTTCATGGACCGAATGGACTACTTCTCGGCCCATAACTACCACCATGCGCTGTGCATGCTCATCGAGAAGGCCGCAGGCATCGAGATCAGCCGTCGCGCCCAGGTGATCCGCGTGATGATGGACGAGCTTTCACGTATTGCATCGCACTGCCTCTTCATCGGCACCTACTGCATGGACCTCGGCGCCACCACCATGCTCTTCTACACACTGCGTGTCCGCGAGCAGATTCTCGACATCATGGAGAAGACCTGCGGCGCACGTATGACATTCAACTACGATTGCATCGGTGGTGTTATGCAGGATCTGGCTCCCGACTTTGTTCAGGACGTCAAGGCTCTGCTCGCAGTAATCCCCGCCAACCTCAAGGAATACAACGAAATTTTCACCGGCAACGTAATCGCCCGCAACCGTATGGAAGGGGTCGGTCACCTTACCCGTGAGGATGCAATCGCATACGGCATCACCGGTCCTTCCGGCCGCGCTTCAGGCTGGGCATGCGATATGCGTAAGCTCCAGCCCTACAGCATCTATCCTGAACTCGACTTCGAAGAGATTACAGCAACCGAGGGTGACTCAATGGCACGCTTCAAATGCCGTCTCCGCGAAATCGAGCAGTCGGCCAAGATACTTGAGCAGCTCGTCGACAACATCCCCGACGGCGAATATTGCGTGAAGGTACCCAAGATGCTCAAGCTCCCCGTAGGCAGCTGGTTCCAGGTTACCGAAGGCTGCCGCGGCGCATTCGGTCTCTACCTCGAGAGCGACGGCACCACCAAGCCCTACCGTCTCAAGATCGCTCCGCCCTGTCTTCCCCAGGCAGCAGTGGTCGACCACATCACACGCGGCCAGAAAATTGCCGACCTTATCACTATCGGCGGTTCACTCGACTACATCGTACCCGACATCGACCGCTAAGCCATCCGCGACTAACACAGAATCACAGCATATCAGTAATCAATAAAGCATCATGCAAGATTTATCATTCATCTTCACGTGGATTGACAACTCGCTCCGCGCACTCATGCCCGGATGGCTCACCGTAACGGTGGAATGTCTGCTCATCGGCGTAGGGCTGCTGCTCGTCTACGCGTTGCTGGCTCTATTCTATATATACTACGAGCGCAAGCTGTGCGCCGCATTCCAGTGCCGCCTTGGCCCGAACCGCGTAGGTCCCTGGGGCCTTCTCCAGAGCTTCGCCGACATGTTCAAGATGCTCATCAAGGAGATTATCCACCTCAACCACATCGACCGATTCCTCTTCGGCCTCGCGCCCTATCTCGTGATCATAGCCTCGATGCTGGCCTTCGCCGTACTCCCCTGGGGTAACGGTATCCAGATCATCAACTTCAATATCGGCATCTTCTTCCTCATCGCCGTATCATCGATCGGCGTACTCGGCATCCTGCTTGCAGGTTGGTCATCGAACAACAAGTTTACCCTCATCGGTTCGCTCCGCTCCGGAGCCCAGATGGTCAGCTATGAGCTCTCGATCGGCCTCTCTGTAATCACCATGGTATGTCTTGCCGGCACAATGTCGGTTGAAGGCATCGTTGCCGAGCAGCAGAATCTCTGGTTCATCTTCAAAGGTCACATTCCCGCCATTATCGCCTTCGTAATCTACATGATCGCAGGTACTGCCGAGACCAACCGTGGCCCGTTCGACCTTCCCGAGGCCGAAAGTGAGCTTACAGCCGGCTACCATACCGAATATTCAGGTATGCACTTCGGCTTCTTCTACCTCGCAGAGTACCTCAACCTCTTCATCGTATCCGGAGTGGCTGCCCTCCTCTTCTTCGGCGGCTGGATGCCCTTCCATATCCCCGGATGGGAAAGCTTCAACCACATCATGGACTACATTCCTTCGGTAATCTGGTTCCTTGGCAAAGCTTTCGTACTCTCGTTCATCATCATCTGGTTCAAGTGGACATTCCCCCGTCTGCGAATCGACCAGCTTCTCTCACTGGAGTGGAAATACCTCCTGCCCATCAACCTCGTCAACCTCGTGCTGATGGTGCTCATCATCGTATTCAACTGGCACTTCTAAACAGAAAATCAACCTCCCCTAAGATACCCACCAACAATGAGCGATACAACAGGTAAAATCGCGCAGGTAATCGGCCCGGTAGTGGACGTCACCTTCGAAGGCGACAACACCATCATCCCGCCTATTTACACCGCACTAAAAATCGACCGTGAAGACGGAACTGAACTCATCCTCGAAGTCGAGCAGCATATCGGTGAGGACACCGTGCGCTGTGTGGCCATGGAAAGTACCGACGGCCTTCGCCGCGGCCTCCCGGTGACCAACCTCGAGCGTCCTATAGCCGTACCTACCGGTGACCAGGTAAAAGGCCGTCTGCTCAACGTGGTGGGCGAGGCAATCGACAAACTTCCCGCCCTCAAGCGCGAGAATCTCCGGTCGATCCATCAGCCCGCGCCCGAATTTGAAGACCTTACAATCGGCACCGAAATCCTTGCAACTGGCATCAAGGTCATCGACCTTCTCGAGCCTTACAGCAAGGGCGGCAAGATCGGTCTTTTCGGCGGTGCAGGTGTAGGCAAGACCGTGCTCATCATGGAGCTCATCAACAACATCGCCAAGGGCCACGACGGTTTCTCGGTATTCACCGGTGTAGGCGAACGTACCCGCGAAGGTAACGACCTTCTCCGCGAGATGATCGAGAGCGGCGTAATGAAGTACGGCGACAAATTCAAAGAAGGCATGGAGAAAGGCGAGTGGAATCTCGCTGACGTTGATGTCGACCACCTCAAAGACTCCCAGGCAACCCTGGTGTTCGGCCAGATGAACGAGCCGCCGGGCGCACGTCTTCGTGTGGCACTCTCGGGTCTTACCGTAGCAGAACAATTCCGCGACCAAGGCGCAGGTGGTAAGGACGTACTCCTCTTCATCGACAACATCTTCCGTTTCACCCAGGCAGGTTCTGAGGTATCGGCTCTTCTCGGCCGTATGCCTTCAGCCGTAGGTTACCAGCCTACACTTGCATCTGAAATGGGTGCACTCCAGGAACGAATCACCTCGACGAAGAACGGCTCCATCACCTCTGTTCAGGCTATCTACGTGCCCGCCGATGACCTTACCGACCCGGCTCCGGCCACAACCTTCAACTTCCTCGACGCAACGACCGTACTCTCGCGTAAGATTGCCGAGCTCGGTATCTACCCCGCAGTAGACCCGCTGGAATCGACCTCGCGTATTCTCGATCCGAACATCATCGGTCAGGAACACTACGAGACCGCCCAGGCAGTCAAGCAGCTTCTCCAGAAGTACAACGAGCTTCAGGATATTATCGCCATCCTCGGTGTCGACGAGCTTTCAGATGACGACAAACTCGTCGTTGCCCGTGCGCGCCGCGCCCAGCGTTTCCTCTCGCAGCCCTTCAACGTCGCAGAGCAGTTCACCGGTCTTCCCGGTGTGATGGTTCCTCTGAGCGAGACCATCCGCGGCTTCAAGATGATTCTCTCCGGCGAGATGGACGAATATCCCGAGCAGGCCTTCCTCAACGTCGGCACAATCGACGACGCAATCGAGAAAGGCAAGAAACTCCTCGCAGAAGTTAAATAACACAGCAATCACCAACCTACCGGAAACGCAATCCCACAATGAAGCTACAGATCATTTCGGCACAGGAAGTGCTCTTCACAGGCGACGTAAACTCGGTGACGCTGCCCGGCACAATGGGCGAGTTCACAGTGCTGCGTAACCACGCCTCACTGCTGGCTACCCTCACCCCAGGCACGATCCGCTATACCGACGCCGCAGGCACCACTGCAGAGACAGTAATCACCGGCGGGATTGCCGACGTCGACAACAACGTAATTTCGGTATGTGTATATTGAATTCCGCCATGACCCGGATAAGACTCATAATACTCACCTTGCTTATCGCCATAGGCTCCTCGGCAGCATTCGCCACTGAGGATGGCGGCGAGGGCGCTCAGAAGAAAATCAATCCCAAGGAGATTATCTTCGAGCACCTGGGCGACGGTTACGGCTGGGAGGTTCCTTTCGACCATCACCACCGCATTCCGCTCCCTATCATCGTATTCGGCACCGACGGTCTTCACTGCTTCTCGTCGGCCCGTGTGACCGACGGACAGACATACACCGACGGCAACTGTCAGTTCCGCATCGCGGGTGCCGACAGTGACCATAAAGGCAAGATCGTGGAGATTGTCGACGGCAAAGAAAGCCGTCCGATCGACCTCTCGATTACGAAAAATGTCTGTGCCCTCTTCATCACAATCATCATTGTTGCCGGTCTGCTCATATGGCTCGGCCGATTCCTGAAGAACCATCCCAATAAGGCTCCCCGCAAAGGCCTCGGAGCTATTGAAGTCTGCGTAACTTTCGTATACGACGGTGTTGTGAAGCCTATTCTCGGCCCCCAGGCTAAGCGTTTCGCACCTTATCTGCTGACGGTGTTCTTCTTCATCCTTGTGATGAACCTCATGGGCCTGATTGTGATTTTCCCCGGTGGTGCCAACCTTACAGGCAATATAGCCGTGACGCTCGTCCTCTCCATCTGCACGTTCCTTGTCACCAATATCTTCGCCAACAAGCACTATTGGAAAGAAATCTTCTGGCCCGATGTGCCTCTGTGGCTCAAGGTGCCCATACCTATCATGCCCGTTATCGAGATTTTCGGCATGTTCACCAAGCCTGCAGCGCTCACCGTGCGTCTGTTCGCCAATATGATGGGCGGCCACATGATTGTGATCACACTCACCCTGCTCATCTTCATCTTCTCGGCGATCAATCCTGTTGCAGGCGGCGCCTCTACAGTGATCTCCCTTATCTTCTCTATCTTCATGCTCCTCATCGACGTTCTGGTGAGCTTCATCCAGGCCTACGTCTTCACCATGCTCTCGGCCATCTTCATCGGCATAGCGCAGGAAGGCGAACATGAGAAACATGAGGCCGAAGCCAAGCACGAAATCGGCAAAGAGATAGTCGACACCCTGGTATAATACAGAAATAAATAATACAAAAAACAAACATATTAAAACTCAAAAACTATGTTAGGTCTTTTAGCAGAAATCGCTCCCGTCCTGGGACTCGGCGCCTCGATCGGCGCAGCAATCGCAGCAATCGGCGCAGGTATCGGTATCGGTAAAATCGGTGCATCAGCCATGGAAGCCATCGCCCGCCAGCCCGAAGCATCCGGTGACATCCGAAGCAATATGATCGTGATTGCAGCCCTCGTCGAAGGTGTGGCTCTCTTCGCAGTGATTGTCTGCGCACTCTCGCTCTTCCTCTAATCTACCCTCCCAAGCTGATTAAATGGAACTATTCACTCCCGATTTCGGCCTGATATTCTGGATGTTCGTCGCCTTCGGCGTACTCTTCCTCGTTCTGTGGAAGTTCGCCTGGCCGATGATCCTCAAGGGTGTCGACAACCGCGCCGACCTTATCGACAAGGGTGTGGAATATGCTCAGGCGGCTAAAGAACAACTCGACAACGCCCGGCAAGAGGCCGAATCTTACCTCAACGACGCCCGTCGCCAGCAGGCCGACATACTGCGTGACGCCGACAAGATGAAAACACAGATCATCGAGCAGGCACGCGTGGCAGCTCAGGCTGAAGCACAGAAGGTGATGGACAGCGCCAAGCTCCAGATTCAGCAGCAGCAAAAAGAGGCCCAGCAACAATTCCGCAACCAGGTAAGCGAATTCGCAATCCAGATTGCCGGAAAAATCGTTCAGAACCAAATGAAGCAGGATCAGGCACAGGATCGTCTGGTCAATTCCATGCTCGACGAGATTGAAAAGAACAATAAGTAATCTATGAACAAAGGACTCATTCCACGCCGGTACGCCAAAGCCTTGTATGAGGTAGGTGAAGAGCGCAAGGCCAACGACACGCTCTATGGCCTTATGCAGAATCTCTGCGCAGCATTCGCAGCGGAGCCCAAGCTCGCCACAACTATCGCCAACCCATTCGTGTCTGAAGCCGATAAAACCACGTTGCTCACCAACGCAGCAGGAGACACCGGTGCGACAAGCGACGCAACCTTCCAGGATTTCCTCAAACTTCTGGCCCAGAACGGTCGCCTCGACATGGCGTGGGACATAGCCCGTGCGTTCATCGACCTCTACCGCACGCGCCACAGCATCTACCGGGTGAAGATCGTCAGCGCCGCCCCCATGGGCGAAGCCGAGCGCAAACGCCTCGAAGATGTAATCTCGCACCACATAGGTAAAGGCACAATGGAATACGACTACACGGTCGATCCGTCGCTCATCGGCGGATTCACCGTGGAAGTCAACTCCGAGCGCCTCGACGCCTCTGTGGCCAGCAAACTTAAGCAACTGCGCCTCCAGCTCGTCGACTGACAGCCCTACCACTCCTTTCACCAACAAATCTTATCAACCAGCAAGCTCACGCACATTAAATGATAAATCCCAGCGAGATTTCAGAAGTATTGAAGCAACAGCTCGAGAACGTCAACTCAAGACTTACCTTCGAAGAAACAGGCACAGTCCTTGAAGTAGGCGACGGCGTTGCCCACGTCTACGGCCTCGACAAAGTCGGCGCCAACGAACTTGTAGAGTTCGAGAACGGCGTAAAAGGCGTGGCCATGAACCTTGAGGAAAGCAACGTCGGCGTTATTCTGCTCAACGACGTCGACAAGGTTACCGAAAACATGACCGTGCGCCGCACCGGCGAAATTGCCTCCATCCCCGTGGGCGAAGGCTTGCTGGGACGCGTAATCAATATCCTTGGCGAACCAATCGACGGCCGCGGCCCCATATCGGGCGACCTTATCCGTCTCCCGCTCGAGCGCAAGGCTCCCGGTGTTATTTACCGTCAGCCCGTAACCCAGCCGCTCCAGACGGGTCTGAAGGCTATCGACTCAATGGTGCCCATCGGCCGCGGACAGCGCGAGCTCATCATCGGCGACCGTCAGATCGGCAAGACAGCCATCGCCATCGACACCATCATCAACCAGCGCAAAGGCTATGAGGAAGGCAAACCCGTATATTGCATCTACGTAGCCATCGGCCAGAAGGCCTCGTCAATCGCCGCGCTTGTAGAGACACTCCGCCAGCATGGCGCCCTCGACTACACCGTAATTGTGGCCGCCACGGCATCTGAGTCGGCAGCCATGCGCTATTTCGCCCCCTTCGCCGGTGTAGCCATCGGCGAATATTTCCGCGACACCGGCCGCGACGCCCTTATCGTATACGATGACCTCTCGAAGCAGGCTGTAGCCTACCGTGAGGTGTCGCTTATCCTCAAGCGTCCTTCGGGCCGCGAGGCATACCCTGGCGATATTTTCTACCTCCACTCGCGTCTGCTCGAGCGCGCCGCCAAGATTATCGACAATCAGGAAGTCGCATCACAGATGAACGACCTTCCCGCACCTCTGAAGCCTCTCGTAAAGGCTGGAGGCTCGCTCACCGCCCTCCCTATCATCGAGACACAGGCCGGCGACGTATCAGCTTACATCCCGACCAACGTAATCTCGATTACCGACGGCCAGATCTTCCTTGAGACAGCCCTCTTCAACCGCGGTATACGTCCGGCCATCAACGTAGGTATCTCGGTATCGCGTGTAGGTGGTAACGCGCAGGTAAAGGCGATGAAGAAAGTTGCCGGTACACTGAAGATCGACCAGGCTCAGTTCCGCGAGCTCGAGTCATTCACGAAGTTCGGTGGCGACATGGACGCCGTTACCGCACGCGTGATCGACAAGGGCCAGAAAAACGAACGCCTTCTCATCCAGCCCCAGTATCACCCGATGCCTGTCGGCCAGGAAATCGCCATCATCTATTGCGGCGTCAACGGTCTGCTCGAGAACGTACCTCTTGCAAAAGTAGCCGAATTTGAGAAACAGTTGCTCCAGCTCCTCGAAGCCAAGCACGCCGACGACGTCCTCGCGCAGCTCGCAGCTGGCAAGCTTACCGACGACGTGGCCGAAAAGCTTACAGCAGCAGCTAAAGACGTGGCAGCCCGTTTCTGAAAAAAAAGACCCCACACAACGAAAGAGTATAAACACAGTAACGACGATATTAGCAACAGCTAAGAATCAACACAGCAACCCCAGCAAATGGCAACATTACGCGAACTCAAAGGCCGAATCGGCTCTGTAGCTTCCTCCGAGAAAATTACCGGAGCGATGAAGATGATTTCCTCAGCCAAGATGCACAAGGCTGAGGGCGTGCTGCGCCGTTTGCAACCCTTCCGCCAGTGCGTGCAGACGGTAATCGGCAATCTGCTCTCGTCAGATGCCGCCGTCAGCTCGCCCCTGACGGCGGTTCGACCCGCCATCCGCCACGCCGCCATAGTGGTGCTTGGCAGCGACGACGGCCTCTGTGGTGCCTACAACGTCAATATTTTCAAAGGCCTCCTCGGTACCATCGAGGAACTCCGCAAGGATGCCGGCGAAGATGTGATGATTGAGATTGTACCTGTAGGCAAAAAAATGCGCCGCGCCGTAGAAAAAATCATCTCTTCCGACCCGCACCTCTCCTTAGGTGAATGCGGCGACATTGACTCCAAGAGCGACGGAGAAGCCGTGAAGACATTCGCCCGGAATTTCGAAGAACGATTCCTCTCGGGCGCACTGGACAAAGTCATCCTCCAGTACATGCACTTCTTCTCAGCAGGTAAACAGCGCCTTGTATCAGACGCCTATCTTCCCATCGCCCAGGAGGCCCTCGCAGGCACCGAGACCCAGAAAAAAGACGGGCGCCCGTATCTGTTCGAGCCTGATGCCGCCACAATTTTCGCCACAGTGCTGCCGATGTATCTCCTTTCGGTGATGCAGGAAGCCTTCGCCGAAAACCGCGCCAGCGAACAGGCAGCCCGTGTCATGGCAATGCAAAGCGCCAACGACAACGCCCAGAAGCTCCTCGAGCAACTTCAGCTTGAATATAACAAACTGCGCCAGCAAGGCATCACCACCGAGCTGCTCGACATCGTCGGCGGCCAGGTACGCGACTGACAAGCCGGCCAGAACTCCATATAAGAAAACAATAAACCAACACTCAATCGAAATATCACATTCATGGGTAGTGTAAAAGAATACTTTTCATCGTTAGGCACCGGTGTGGCAAGCCTTCTCAAAGGCATGAAAGTGACCGGTAAGGAATTTATCACTCCAAAAATCACGGAGTGCTATCCCGAAAACCGCCTCACCCACCATCCGGCCCAGCGCTTCCGCGCCGAGCTCAAACTCATCTATGACGCAGAGGGCAACCACAAATGTATTGCCTGCGGTAACTGCGAGCGCAACTGCCCCAACGGCACAATCACCCTCGAGACCAAGATGGTGACCACCCCGGCAGGTACAAAGAAAAAGAAACTCGACAATTACTTCTACGACCTTGGCAGCTGTACATTCTGCCAGCTCTGCGTGAGCAATTGCCCGACCAACGCCATTGACTTCGACAACGACTTCGAGCAGGCCGTTTTCACCCGCTCAAAACTGGTGAAAAAACTCAACTATCTGCCTGAAAAACCCGAGCCAGAACCAACCCCCGAGGAACTGGCCAAGATCGAGGCAGAACGCCAGGCCAAAATAGCTGCCGCCAAAGCAGCCGCCGCAGCTAAAAAAGCCGCTGCAGCCGCAGCTGCCGGCGAAGCTCCCGCCGCCCCCAAGGCAGAAGCCGACAACAAAGAAGAAAATAAATAAACCAATATATGGAATCAGTAGGAAGTATAATCTTGTACCTTATCGTCGCTCTGTCGATGATAGTCTTCTCAGTGATGGCCGTAACCACACGCAAGATACTGCGTGCAGCCACCTACCTGCTGTTCACCCTCTTTGCCGCCGCCGTGGCTTACTTCATGCTCGACTATGAGTTCCTCGGTGCGGTTCAGATTGCGGTGTACGCCGGCGGTATAGTGGTGCTCTTCGTGTTCGCCATCCTTCTTACGAGCCGTCCGGGCGACAACACCGAGCGACTGACCTCCAAGTCACGCGTACTCGGTGCACTTGCAGCCGTAGCCACCCTGCTTATCGCAGGCTATGCCCTGGTTAGCCGCTGCATGGTGTTCGCATCAAAGCCCGCAATGGAAGCACCCGATATGGAGGCTTTAGGCACCGCCCTTCTTGGCACCGGCGCCGGCCAGTATCTGCTGCCCTTCGAGGCAGTGAGCGTGCTGCTGCTCGCATGTATAATCGGTGGCGTTGTAGTTGCCCGTAAACGTTGAAAGCTATGGAAATAACCGCTATTTACTACCTCATTCCCGCACTGGTGATGTTCTGCTGCGGGGTCTACGGCTTCATCACACGCAAGAACATGATCGCCATGCTGATCTCGCTTGAGCTTATGCTCAATGCGGTCGACATCAACTTTGTGGTCTTCAACCGCTTCCTCTATCCCGAGCAGATGGAGGGCATGTTCTTCACCCTCTTCGCCATCGCCATCGCAGCAGCAGAGACAGCTCTTGCGATTGCCATCATCATCAACATTTTCCGAGCCGCCAAGAACATCGACGTGCGCTCGCTTAACGAAATGAAATTCTAAGCGCCATGGAAGTGACAATTCCTATCCTGATACTTGCCATACCGCTGTTTATGTTCCTTCTTCTTGGCCTCTGCGGCATGAAGATGAGCCATAAGCTCGCAGGTACACTCGGCACACTCGGCATGGGCACCGTCCTGGTGCTATCGTACCTCACCGCCTTCAAGTATTTCTTCAGCGGTGCGCCCGAATTTATCAACGCTGCCGGCGAACGCCTCCAGTATCTCGTCTTCGACCAGACCTGGCTCCAGTTCTACGACAAACTCGCAATCAAACTGGGCTTCCTTCTGGATCCCATCTCGGCCATGATGCTCGTGGTCATCACCACCATCTCGTTCATGGTTCACCTCTACTCCATGGGGTACATGCGCGACCATCACGGCGTATATGAACACGGCTTCCAGCGTTTCTACGCATTCCTGTCGCTGTTCAGCTTCTCGATGCTCGGCCTTGTTGTGGCCACCAACATCTTCCAGATGTATATCTTCTGGGAGCTCGTGGGTGCCTCTTCATACCTGCTCATCGGTTTCTACTACGTAAAACCCTCGGCAGTATCGGCATCGAAGAAGGCATTTATCGTTACCCGCTTCGCCGACCTCGGCTTCCTTATCGGTATCCTCGTGCTGTCGTTCTATACCGGCACCTTCAATTTCACCGAGCTCACCTCTGTGCCTGTTGAAGGCATCGCAGGTGTTACCCAGGTCAACGAAGGCACCGCAGCCGCAGTACGCAGCATCTTCGAGAACAGCGCAGCCCCGATGTTCATGGGCGCATCAGTCCTCACCTGGGCTCTGGTGCTCATCTTCATGGGCGGTATGGGTAAATCAGCTATGATGCCCCTCCACATCTGGCTCCCCGATGCTATGGAAGGCCCGACCCCTGTATCAGCACTTATCCACGCAGCTACCATGGTTGTGGCCGGTGTATATCTTGTAGCCCGCCTCTTCCCCCTCTACCTCATGGAAGAGTCAGCCCTGGAGATTATCACCGTCGTAGGTGCCCTGACAGCCTTCTACGCAGCGATGGTTGCCTGTGTGCAGGTCGACATCAAGCGCGTACTTGCCTTCTCAACCATCTCTCAGATTGCCTTCATGATGGTGTCGCTCGGCGTTGCCCGTCCTGAAGTACACGAAGGTCTCGGCTACATGGCGTCGATGTTCCACCTCTTCACCCACGCAATGTTCAAGGCCCTCCTCTTCCTCGGTGCCGGTGCCCTCATCCACGCAATCGGATCGAACGACTACACCGCCATGCACGGCCTCCGCAAATACATGCCTATCACCCACTGGACATTCCTTATCGGCTGTCTTGCCATCGCCGGTATCATTCCCTTCTCAGGCTTCTTCTCGAAAGACGAAATCCTGAGCAGCTGCGTAGGCTATAGCTGGGTTGCATATGCATGGATGTCGCTCGTCGCCGGTATGACCGCCTTCTATATGTTCCGTCTCTACTACCTCATCTTCTGGTGGAAAGACCACAAAGTACATGAAGGCCACCACGCACCCCACGACCAGCCCTGGACCATGAGCCTGCCTCTGATCATCCTCGCAGCCGTATCTTGCGTAGCCGGGTTCATCCCCTTCGGCAACCTCGTGACCTGGAACGGTCATCCCTACGATTTCATGGCACACTTCGACTGGAGCGTAGCCACCGTGAGCCTCATCATCGCACTGCTTGGCATCGGCCTCGCAACTGTGATGTACCGCAAAGAGAACGCCCTCCCCGAGAAATTCCGCAATGCCCTCCCCGCTCTGTGGACATGGTGTTACCACCGTTTCTACTGGGACGAACTCTACATGTTCATCACACACAAAATCATATTCAACAGCATCTGCCGTCCTCTTGCATGGTTTGACCGCCATATCATCGACGGAACGATGGACTCCTTCGCCACTGTTACCAACAAGGCGTCGGACGCAATCAAGCCCCTGCAGTCTGGCCAGATCCAGATGTACGTATGGTACTATCTGGTAGGCGCACTCGCCCTCGGCTTCATCACGGTGCTCTGCCTGATCTGATTTATAACCAACGGTGCAAACACATAAAATCAGTAACTCACGATGTTTTCAAATATATTAATCTACTTTGTAGTCATCCCGCTGCTGATGCTCGCGGGTACAGGCTTGTGCCGCAACATCCGGCAGATCCGTGCCGTGGCCGTTGTAGGCTCCACAGCCCTCATCGCCCTCTCGGTGGTGCTACTGCTGCAATATCTTGACCTCCGCGCGGCCGGTGAGACAGCCCCGATGCTCTTCACCGACTCGTGGACATGGTTCGAGCCGCTCCATATCAACCTCGCAGTTGGTGTCGACGGCATCTCAATCGCGATGCTCCTCCTCTCTTCAGTGATTCTCTTCACAGGTTCATTCGCTTCGTGGACCATCGCCCAGCCCAAGGAGTTCTTCCTCTGGCTTATCCTTCTCTCGACCGGTGTATTCGGCTTCTTTATCTCGGTAGACCTCTTCACGATGTTCATGTTCTACGAGGTGGCACTTATCCCTATGTACCTTCTCATCGGTGTATGGGGCTCAGGCCGCAAGAACTACTCCGCGATGAAGCTCACCCTTATGCTGATGGGTGGCTCGGCATTCCTCATGCTCGGCCTCATCGGTATCTATTACCACTCGGCACCCGCCGGCGAGCCCCTTACCTGGAACATTCTTGAAATTGCCGCCCACGACGCAATCCCCCACGGCTGGCAGTCGTTCCTCTTCCCGATGACCTTCGTTGGTTTCGGCGTGCTCGGCGCTATGTTCCCCTTCCACACCTGGAGCCCCGACGGCCACGCGTCAGCCCCGACAGCTGTGTCGATGCTTCACGCAGGCGTGCTTATGAAGCTCGGTGGTTACGGATGCTTCCGTGTAGCCATCTACCTCATGCCCTACGCCGCTCAGGAACTCGCATGGATCTTCCTCATCCTTACCGGCACCTCGGTAGTATACGGTGCGTTCTGCGCATGCGTCAAGACCGACCTCAAGTACATCAATGCCTACTCATCAGTATCTCACTGCGGCCTGGTGCTCTTCGCCATCCTGATGCTTAACACCACCGCAATGACCGGCGCCATCATGCAGATGCTCTCGCACGGTCTTATGACAGCCCTCTTCTTCGCCCTCATCGGTATGATCTACGGCCGTACACACACCCGCGAGATTACCCAGATGGGCGGTATGATGCAGATTCTCCCCTACCTCTCGGTATGCTACGTCATTGCAGGTTTCGCATCGCTCGGTCTTCCCGGCCTCAGCGGTTTCGTAGCTGAAATGACCATCTTCGTCGGTTCGTTCGAAGCCGGTATGGCCAACTACCTCAGCGGCGCAGGTTCGCTCCGCCTGGTATTCACCATCATCGCCTGCTGCTCGATCGTAATCACCGCGGTCTACATCCTCCGCGTTGTGGGCAAGCTCCTCCTCGGCCCGGTCTATGACGACCACCACCGCACGCTCACCGACGCCACCTGGTGGGAACGCCTCTCTACCGCAGCCCTCATCCTCTGCGTGGCTGCCATAGGTTGCTTCCCCAATTTCTTCGCCAACTTGATCAAAACAACCTTCACTCCCGAGATCTTCGCGGTTCTCGGCATGTAAACCCCTTCAGGAATAATTGCAATGGATTACTCACAATTTTTAGCTATGAAGCAAGAGATTGCCATTCTGGTGGTCTTCCTGCTGGTATTCCTCTACGATACCTTCATGCCGAAATCGACGCAGAAAGGGCTGCCCGCCTTCGCCGCCGTGCTGACGCTCATCGTCACAGCCGCCGGCTTCTGCAGCTGCTGCCTCGGCTCGGCAAGCAATATGGTAGCCTTCTCAGGCATGTATGAAACCTCTCCCGTTATCGCCGCCATCAAAGGCATCCTCAATGTAGGTGTGGTGATCGTCCTCATCCAATCGATCAAATGGTCGAACGGCGAAGGCATGATCATGCGCCGCGGCGAGTTCTACGAGCTTCTGCTGGTCACCCTCTTCGGCATGTACCTCATGATTTCGGCCCGTCATTTCCTTCTGTTCATCATCGGCCTCGAAAGCGCCTCTCTGCCTCTGGCAGCTATGGTCGCCCTCGACAAGAACCGCTACGAAAGCCATGAAGCCGCTGTGAAATACATCCTCACCGCCGTATTCTCTTCGGCAGTGTTCATGATGGGTCTGTCGTTTGTGTACGGTCTTACCGGCTCACTCTACTTCGAGAATATCTACTACGCCCTCACCGGCCAGCTCAATGTGATGCTCGTCATCGCGGTAGCCTTCGTTATCTCCGGCATCGGCTTCAAGCTCTCGCTCGTACCCTTCCACCTCTGGACTGCCGACGTTTACCAAGGCGCCCCCACTTCGGTCACCTCTTACCTTTCGGTAATCTCGAAGGGTGCCGCAGCCTTCGCCTTCCTCGTTGTGATGGCTCAAGTATTCGGCTCGCTCTACAGCCAGGTATGGGAGTGGATGCTCTACGCTCTGATTATTCTCACCATCACCGTAGGTAACCTCTTCGCCATCCGCCAGCGCAACATGAAGCGTTTCCTCGCCTTCTCCTCTATCTCGCAGGCCGGCTACATCATGCTCGGTGTGATTGCCTTCAACGCCATGGGCATGGCAGCCCTGATGTACTACATCCTCGTGTACATCTTCTCCAACCTCGCAGCCTTCGGCGTGATCGGCGCAATCGAGAATGCCACCGGCAAAGTATCGATGGACGACTACCGCGGCCTCTATCGCACCAACCCCCGTCTGTCGGTAGCCATGATGCTGGCAATGTTCTCACTGGCCGGTATTCCTCCCTTCGCAGGCTTCTTCTCGAAGTTCTTCATCTTCACCGGAGCCATCAACCAGGGCAGCGTGGCCATCTACGTTCTCGTGCTCATCGCACTTATCAACACCATCATCTCGCTCTACTACTACCTCCTTGTTGTGAAGGCAATGTTTATCAGCGAAGACGAATGCGTGATTCCCAGCTTCCGCAGCTCATGCAGCGAGCGCCTTGGCCTCTGGATCACCGTTGCAGGTATCCTCGGTCTCGGTATCGTAAGCTTCTTCTACAGCAGCTTGCTCAACATCGCCGCCGACAGCTCCATCAACATGTACTTCATAGGCTAATCAGGCCTACAAGATACACAGGCAATCGCCGTCATGCATTTCAGCGTGACGGCGATTGTTGTTCTGTGACCAGAATCTTCCTTATCTTAGCCCCGTCGATTTCCGCCACACGGAAGCAGAGATTCTCCCAGCAATAGCTCTGACCACGCGCAGGCACACTCTTCAATTCATCGAGCAGAAACCCGCCTACCGACGAGTAAGAACTTGGCCGGAACCGGTCAGAAAGGTTGAAATACCGTAGAAAATCGTAGAACGGCATCGAAGCATCGACCAACCATGCTTTACCCGACGGCAATGCGACAACCGGTGAAGAGACTGCATCATCGGGCAATTCGCCTACAAGCCCATCTAGAATATCTGCCGGGGTGAACACACCCGCCAGGTCGCCGAACTCATCGCACACAAGGGCAAAATGGACGGCCGAACATTTCATCTTCTCCAGGGCATCATACACACTCATTGACTCAGGAAAATATACCGGCTCATGCACAACGTTCCGCAATGAAAATCCGGGATTGCCGAGTGTGAGTATAAGATCTTTCAGCGACACCACCCCGCACACCGATTTTCGAGACGAATCACAGTAGACCGGATATGAGTTATGGAGGTCAGCCGAGAGGCATTCCCTTACAGCCGCAGAGTCCATATCGAGTGTCAGTGCCCCGACCTCGGATTTAGGCGTCATTATGGCAGATACCTTAAGATCGCCAAGCACCAGAGCCCGCTCCATTATATCCTGCTCAATGCGCCTCACCTCACCCGCCTCGGCGCCATCGTTGATTATCGACTTTATCTCATCTTCGGTAACAGGGTTAGACTGCCGATGAAGTCCGAGCAAACGCGTCAGCACGCCAGTTGATTTCGACAGGAGCCACACCGCCGGCATTGCAACCACCGACAGGAGGTACATCGGTCGGGCTACCAGTTTAGCGACAGTATTGGCAGCCGACAGCCCGATACGCTTCGGCACAAGCTCGCCAATCACTATCGAGAGATAGGTCACTATAACCACAATCGAGACCTGCCCACCATGCGGGCAACCCCCGGAGCGAGGCCTGCACTATGCAGCCACTGACCAACCTCGTCGGCCAAAGCGGCCCCAGAAAATATACCAGTAAGAATGCCGATCAAGGTGATGCCGATCTGAACCGTCGACAGAAACCTGTCAGGATCATCGGCAAGCTTCAATGCCGTCTTCGCACCCCGGCTTCCATCTTTGGCATCGGCCGAGAGACGCGATTTGCGTGCGGAGACCAGCGCGATTTCCGCCATTGAGAAGACACCGTTGAGAAGTATAAGCAATAGTATGATAAATATGTCATCCATAGTCTGGGTCAGTTGAAACGCTTCATAATTAATCAACACAGCGGGCGCCATCTTGGTTTGAACACGGGTCTGCCGGTCGGCAATGTTGGCCTATTGGTCGACAGACGCTGAACCAGTGCCACACCGAAAGTGTTTTCAAACAAAAGGTTTAAAAAAGATTGTCTTATGAAAAAGTCTCTGCTCACACTCATCACATTGGCGTTAGCCCTGGGCCTGCACGCTCAGAAGGTTGAGATGCTCCCCTTCGGCGACTTCAACAACTGGGTTACCCGAAATATAAAAGAATCACGCATAATCGGCGGACACGAAAAACAGTGTTACGCCATCGGCCCGACCGTCACCATCAACGGCGACAAACCATACACCAACACCGGCGGCTCACCCTGGGCCTCATCTAATGTCATGGCCAAGGTAATGGGCGTGACCAAGGTCAGCAACGCTGTATTTCCCGACGAACGGTCGGCCGGAAACAAGTGCGCCAAGCTCACCACAATGATGGAAGAATGCAAGGCTATGGGCATAGTCGACGTCGACGTGCTCGTGGCAGGCACCATCTTCCTCGGCAAGATGCTCGAGCCGGTCAAATCAACCTCCGACCCCTACTCCAAGATGGAGATGGGCATTCCCTTCACCCGCAAGCCCAAGGCTCTACGCTACGACTATAAACTCATCATCCCTAACGCCGACATGATTTATTCAAGCGGCTTTGGTAAACAGAAAACCATACCCGGCAAAGACCGCGCCGACGTGCTCATCATACTCCAGCGTCGCTGGGAAGATGCCTCCGGCCACATCTATGCCAAGCGTGTGGGCACAGGCCGCGAGCGGCTCGGCCGATCGACCAACGGCTGGATCAACGACCACCGTGTGACCGTGAAATACGGCGACATCACCAAGCAGGCCGGCTACAACGACCGCATGGGCCTCATCCCGGCAGAAAACAGCTACTATGCCCGCAACTCTAAAGGCAAGATGGTGCCAGTGGAGGAAGTCGGATGGGATAGTGCCGACGCCACCCCGACACATCTTATCGTGATGTTCTCGTCGGGCAGCGGCGAGCCATATACCGGCACCATCGGCTCAACCTTCTGGGTCGACAATGTAGGACTTGTATTCTGACTCTGATATACACAAAAAATGCTGACATCGGCGCGAGCCTGCATGTCAGCATTTTTTGCGTAGTCTTACCAGGATTCGAACCTGGACAGACAGAACCAAAACCTGTAGTGCTACCATTACACCATAAGACTATCCTGTCTGCTCAACCCACCACATTTAGCGGGCTAAAGCGTTGCAAAATTACGCATTTTCCAGCTATCGGCCAAATTTTAAACGATTTTTTTCGCGCGGTTCTTTTGTTTTTAGGTTAAAAAAGAATGGGCATATTTTACACTAAATCGGAAGGGATGAAATAGTCCGTTAAATCCTTCATGTTTCCATTCATGCCACGCCAAATATACCTCCCATTCTCTTTGTATACATGAATAGGATAACCTTTGTTAGCCCATCGTCCATTGTAATTCTCTTTTTCAAAGGATAGGAGAACTTCTCGAGATAATACTAAGACTCCATCATACCCAACAGCGTAAAGTAGGTAATCAATCGTAGTTCTAATATCATCTTCATTATAGCTGGTTTCCCACTCGCCACAAGAGAGAAGTGACGAATGACGAAAAGCGACTAAACCTTTCTTGGTCTTTATCAACTTTTTACGCCCAAGCAATATTTGACACGGGGAAAAGTCTTCTGGAAGTAGATTTACAGATTCTTCAAAGGTAAGAGCTTTTACATTTCTTTTCATTAGCCTGAGAATTAATTGTTACTTAACAGCTGTTATTAATAAAATTCATCGTACCCAATGCAATATTCCTACCTCTTCACAGCCGATTTGAGATACTCGAAGATGGCGGGGCTCATGGGGCGCGGAGGATTGGCATCGACCACTTTACCGTCGGGAGAAATAAGGCGGTACGAAGGGAAGCCTGTCATTGAAAAGGCGGTCATAATCAATTCTGAGGCATCGTCGTCACTCACAAAGTAATTATGACAGTTAGCGGGCAGCCCGGAAATAAGCTCGGGCCATACCTTCATATTCGATTTGAGGGCTACCCCGACAAACACTACATCGTCGCCGGTCATGAAGCGTGCCACCTCCGGGAGAGCCTTTAGCTCAGCCCGACACGGGCCGCACCATGTTGCCCACATATCAAGGTAAACAGTCTTGCCGGCATATTCCTTTGCCAACAAGGAGGCCAGATCGGTATACGGCACCGCCACGGCTTTTCCATCCTCAAACGCATATATTGCGCCCGGAAGGGTGACAGCGGGTACATCGGTCGCCTCTGGCTCCGCTGGGCAAGCAAGACGGTAGACACTCTCCAGCGCGAAAAGATTGCGTGCTACGTCGGTCATCTCTCCATCCTCAGCTGCCTTGAGCAGCATTATGTCGCGGGCAATCCCGAGCGGATGCCGCGCCGCTATAGTGTCAATCAAGGCCTCAGGCGACGCCACCTCGTCCTCCAATGCATTGACATAGGCCGAGACATGATAGGGGAACATCATATCCGCGGCATTGCGGCTGTCGTCGAGCTTCCAGATAGGGTCGCTCATGAGCTTGACGCGCACCTCTCCCCGGCCAGGATAGTCGAGGGCCGCGTTGGCTACAGTGAATAGGGCCTCGCGTTTCAGCAGGTCACGCACGGCGGCCTCTATCGACATCGAGTCGGCGTAGGCATCTATTACCGAGTCGTTGCGCTCAACCTTGCCGTACAACTCGGTGAGGAAATCGGCCAATGGGGCATCTGGCCGGGAAAATTCGTTGTAAAAGGTCGGAGCCATCGCGGTGTAGGCCCGGCTGAACTGATTGTTGAAGGCTGCTCGGTCGCCATAAAACACAGGGGCAGAGTCGAGGTCTGACGCATCGATTTCGAAGTATAGAGAGTCGCCCGGCTCGGCATAGGCTCCATAAAACCGGCGGTCGTAATACACTGTGAAATTATGGGCGTAAGGCAAGTCCATCTCCACAGAGAATTTACCCTCCGGATCAAGCTCCACGGCATAGCGGCTTGAATTGCGGTCTGGGTTGCAGGCTATCGGAGCAATGACTCGGGCCGAGTTCTCTCCGAGATTTTTCACCTGCCCGCAGACTTTGACGGGCCGGGCCGGCAATTTTGCCGCGATAGCCTTGACAAGGTCAGGCATGCGCTCCGACTCCTCGAATCGTTTCACAAGCAACTCGCCATCAGAGCCGTAGAGCGCCACATGAGGTATGGCAAGATTTCCGTCGGCGTAGGAGAAGGTGGCAAATACCTCTTTGGCCAACTTCTCGGGCGCATGCACATGGTAGCCCTTAAGCTCATTGAAATTCACGAGTTTGCGGACGGCAGCGGCCTCCGACGGGCTATCGATGGAGATATAGAGAAGTTCCACGCCATTCTTTCGCGCAAACTCCTGCATAATCGGAGCCTCAGCAAAGGCCTTGCGGCACGGCCCACACCAGGTTGCCCATAAGTCAACCACCACAGGGCGCCCCTTGAAGCGGGCCAGTACATCGGCGAGCGACGTGCTGTCGTCGGCTTCGATAAAGTGGATGTCGGGATTGGGCACGGCGGCATTGGCCTTATTGTTAAGCGCCACAGCTTTATGAACCAAGGGCAACAGCTGGCTCGCAGGATAGGCCGCTTCGAAGCCTGCGGCAAGCTCTGGCTGGAGCGTACTGAAATTGCCATCGCTGTCTTTTATAATGGCCAAGCCTATGAGTGCTTCGGCTGATTTACCGCTGAATTCCTTGGCATAAAACCGGGTAAGCTCGGCGGGAAGACTATCGCGCGACACCATATTTTCTCCTGAGCAGGAGGAATAGAAGGCGCTTTGCGCCACCCGCGGAAAATAGAACGACAAGGCCGTCGACGCCTCGTCGAAATCAGCCCATTTCTTCAAGCGGCGGTAAGAGTCAGCCCATTCTGATTCATCAAAGGAAGCCGGATGCATGCGCTTCGAAATAGACTGGCACACGTCATACATCTGCATCACATTTACGGCTACATCCTGACGCAGAGCCTTACGGAGAGGCTTGGAGGCAGGCTTCAACAGACTGATGACACTGTCGGCATATGTGCGGAGTTTTGAATAGACCGTGGCAGCCGAACTATCCTGCTCGACCGCGCGAGGCCCCTGGCGGCGCGTTGCAAGCGTGAAAAAGTCAGACGCGACATTATCGGCCTCGTCAACTGCCGCTTGGTCGGCTGCGGTCATTCCAGACACTACGGTAATCGCATCGTCGGCGCGTGGATCGACCGAAACCTCGGTTATTCCATTATACAGATAGACGGGCTTGAACGAGGTCTTGTCTTTTGCAACCAGGCGCACATTCACACGTTCAACCGGCGCGCCATCTAACGACAATGTGAAAGAACTGTCGGCATCAAGCGTAGCAGGTATGTAGTCCGACACTAAAATTCCCCCATGCGAACGGCAATAGAGCAATTCCGCACCGTCGAGATTCTTGACATTACACTTGAAGATCAGTTCTTTTGCTCCGGCAGAGAAGGAGCTCAGCAACATCAGCAGAGCCAGGCCTGGAGCGATAATACGTGGCATACGATCGGGTGTTTTAAATTTATAGATTGTGATTGAATTATTCAAGCAGTGAGGCAAGCATGTGCTCAAGTTCGTCGGGCGAAGGGTCTATGGCGAGTATGATGCCGTTCCGGTCGACAAGCACCGTCCGGCTCGGTGAAGCCGGGTTGCCGTATAGAGTCCATATCATGTTGCAGTCGTTTATCTCAGCTAACGAGGGCCACGGTATACCATCTTTCACCATAGCCGCACGCATGGCCTCATCCGATTCAAACTCGCGTCCGATGCCAATGACTGTGAATCCGAGCGGACTGAAGCGATCATACAGCGGTATAAGCTCACGCGAATGCTGGCGGCAGGGGCCACACCATGAGGCCCAGAGATCTATTAGCGCCACTTTGCCGTCGATAAACGTGCTTATACGCTTCATCTCACCGTCGGCGTCGAGAGCCTCCACATCGGTGTAGCGGGTGCCTACGTTGGCAACCTCATGGCGATAGACCGGAATCAACTTTTCGATTGACTCCACATATGGATGCCCGGCGAAACGGCCCCGGTAATATTTCTCGTAAAGGTCGGCATAGAGCAACTGGCGCCCGGTGGAAGGCACCCACATTCTCGAGGCAATCCGATGCAGCCCGGCTACCGACACATTCGTTGCCACAAAGGCCGAGTCGGCATCCTCCATAAGTGTCTCAACACGATCCGACAATTCGTTGAGCCGCCGCCCGGCGGCGGAGTACTTTCGCCCGGCGCGGTCGAGCGAGTCCATGCGCGCCCTCAGAGCGGCATATTCCGCATCATCAGCTGTCTGCCAGCTTTTCTCACGCAACGCCAGGTACTCAGGGTCAAGATCCAGATTGGCGGGATAGAGCGAGTCGCATAAAGCCTCGTATTCCTTATACTCGGGCATATTCTCCACCGACGCCATGCGGCCGAAGTAGGCCACGGTCTCAGGCATTGTGGTCGACGACGTAACCCTTACTTCTCCGTCGACAGCCTTCACATCAAAATTGATAGATCCATCTTCGGAGAAAAACGAGTTTTCTGCTGAAAAACTACGCGGCTGGGTCTCCGTGCAGAGATAATAATAACGGGCATGGTCGCCCTGAATATCGTAGGCAAATTTACCGTCGATAACCGGCACAGCGACGCGCGGAGTATAGAAGGGATGAGGGCCATCCTGCACAAGCAATACCGTATCGACTCCCGAACCGGGAGCTACCGTTCCGGCAACATGAGTGACATGAGCGTAGCACACTGGCAAAGATAAAAATAGGCCGGCAACAGATAGGAAGGTAGTCAGTTTATTATCCATGGCTTATGTTAGTCAATCGAAGCACGAAGTTACGAATAAATACTGATTTTTTTGTCGGTATCGTTTTTTATTTTTATTTTTGTGTAATAAACTAACGAATCCGCTCTACGCTATGAAATTCGCAGAGAAAAGCTATAAGATTTTTGAGCAGTCGGTTGCCGACTATCACATTGACGATGATGTAGATGCCCCGACCCGCAATCCCTACGACACCTCCACCGTAGAAGGAGTGCTCTATGCAAAAAACCGCATCGATGCCGTGCAGTGGCATCTTGAAGATATAATCCGCGATCCGGAGATTGATCCTGTAGCAGCCCTTGAGCTAAAACGCCGTATCGACCGCTCTAATCAGGAGCGTACCGATATGGTAGAGGAACTCGACAGTTACTTCCGCTCGCTGTATGCCGACGTGAAAGTTCTCCCCGACGCCACCATCAACACCGAGAGTCCGGCGTGGGCATTCGACCGTCTTTCAATCCTCGCCCTGAAGATCTACCACATGGCCGCCGAAGCCTCGCGCAGCGACGCCTCCGACGAACACCGCGCCCGCTGCGCAGCCAAGCTTGCCGTGCTTGAAGAGCAGCGTACCGACCTCATATCAGCAATCGACGCCCTGCTCGACGACATTGCCGCAGGCCGGAAGTACATGAAGGTCTACCGACAGATGAAGATGTACAACGACACCGACACCAATCCCGTGCTGTATGGCGCAAAATAAGCAAAAAAATATGCGTCAGGGCATGCGCACGGCGCTCATCACCCGCTTCTCTGCACTGGGTGACGTGGCCATGACCATTCCCGCAGTATACAGTGCCTGCCGCTGTTACCCCGACGTGCGCTTCGTGATGGTGACACGCCCCGGATTGACACGTCTGTTTATCAACGCGCCGTCCAACCTGGAGGTTATCGGGGCCGACGTAAACGGTGAATATGCCGGTGTGAACGGCATGCGCCGTCTCGCATCAAAGCTGGTGAAAGACTACCACCCCGACGTGATGATAGATCTCCATCACGTCATCCGCACACGTCTGCTCACCATATTCCTCCGCCTGAGAGGTGTGCCGGCAGTGCACCTCATCAAGCCCCGTGCACAGCGCAAGGCAATCACACGCCAGCACAACAAAATTATGGAGCCGATGGAGACACAGCGCGCACGTTACCGCGATGTCTTCCGCCGCGCGGGTCTTGGCATCACCAACAGCTTCGACGGCTTATTCCGCGACCGCAACACAGCGCCCGCGCGCCTCTATGAAGCCATTACCGCTCCAACACCGGCAGGCCAATCGTGGATAGGCATCGCCCCCTTCGCTGCACACCGCGGCAAAATCTATCCACCCGAACAGATGGAGAAAGTCGTCCAGAAACTCCAGGCAGAAGCCGACAAAGGCCGTAATCTGCGCGTATTCCTTTTCGGAGGCGGCGATATGGAGCGTGACCTCCTCGCAGGCTGGGCGGAAAAATACCCCTGCGCGACATCTCTTGCCGGCAAAAAATACGGATTCCCGGCAGAATTGGGTCTTCTGAACCATATCGACGTAATGCTCTCGATGGATTCGGGCAATATGCACCTCGCAGCCATCGCCGGCACTCCAACCATCAGCATCTGGGGTGCCACCCACCCCTACTGCGGCTTCAAAGGCTGGCGTCTGAGCGATGCCGACATCATCCAGTTGCCTCTGCCGTGCCGCCCCTGCTCGGTCTACGGCAACAAGCCTTGCCTGACCGGCGATTACAAATGCCTCACGGCAATCCGCCCGGAAGTTGTATTCAACAAGATAATGGGTAAACTCCCATAATACCCGCCTATGCAACAGGAAGATTTCGACATCCGCAATCAGGCAGCCTCGGGCTCTGAGACCGATTTTGAAAAAGCGCTCCGCCCGGGGCGCTTTGAGTCGTTCAATGGCCAAGAAAAAATCATCGAGAACCTGAAGGTATTCACCGCAGCCGCTAAGCTCCGCTCTGAAGCCCTCGACCATATACTGCTCTTCGGCCCTCCCGGACTTGGCAAAACTACGCTTGCCGGAATCGTGGCCAACGAACTCGGAGTAGGCATAAAAATCACATCAGGGCCCGTGCTCGACAAGCCGGGTGATCTGGCAGGCATCCTCACCTCGCTGGAAGAAAATGATGTGTTATTCATCGACGAAATCCACCGCCTCAGCCCGGTGGTGGAAGAATACCTCTACTCGGCGATGGAAGACTACCGCATCGACATAATGATAGACAAGGGCCCCGGTGCACGCTCCGTGCAGCTCACCCTCAGCCCCTTCACATTAGTTGGAGCCACAACCCGCAGCGGTCTGCTCACCTCGCCTCTGCGCGCCCGCTTCGGCATCAAGTGTCACCTTGAGTACTACGATCACCCGGTGCTGGAGCGAATTGTGCTACGCTCAGCCGCCCTGCTCAGGGTTCCATGCACATCGGAGGCCGCCGCCGAGATAGCCATGCGCAGCCGTGGCACCCCACGTATCGCCAACGCCCTCCTCCGACGTGTGCGCGACTTCGCCCAGGTAAAAGGCTCCGGTGAAATTGACCTCGACATCGCCCGCTATGCGCTTGAGGCGCTAAACATTGACCGCTATGGCCTCGACGAGATCGACAACAAGATTCTCGGCACCATAATACGCAAATTCAAAGGCGGCCCGGTTGGCCTGACCACCATAGCGACCGCACTTGGCGAAGATCCGGGCACTATAGAAGAAGTCTACGAACCTTATCTCATCAAAGAAGGTTTTATCAAGCGTACACCCCGCGGACGTGAAGTCACACCACTCGCCTACGAGCATCTCGGCGAAAACCGCATAGATGACTTCGGCCTCTTCGGTTGACAGATTAATTATGGCCAGACACGAAAAATCACCAGAGCTGAAGGAGAAAATATCCATTCTCCCCGACACACCGGGCGTCTACATGTACTACGACGCTGCCGGTACGGTGATTTATGTCGGTAAGGCCAAAAACCTGAAACGCAGGGTATCGTCGTACTTCAACCGCACCCACGACGTGCTCCGCACCAATCTGCTGGTACGGAATATCGCCGACATGAAGTATATCGTGGTTCCTACCGAGCAAGACGCGCTCAACCTCGAGAACTCCATGATCAAGGAGTACAAGCCCCGCTACAATGTCCTCCTCAAAGATGACAAATCGTACCCCTGGATAGTGGTGACCAACGAGATGTACCCGCGTGTATTTCTCACGCGGCAGCACATCCGCGACGGCTCTAAATATTATGGCCCGTATACCAATACGGCTGTCGCGCGCACGGTGCTCGACCTCATAGGCGAGCTGTACCCTGTGCGTACATGCCGCATACCTATCACCCCGGAGTATGTCAAAAAGGGCAAAGGCCGCTTATGCCTGCAATACCATATCCGTAAATGCCGCGGTTGCTGTACCGGCGAGATCGACGAGAAGACCTACGCCGGCTATATCGACCGTATCAGGCAGATTCTACGCGGTGAGACACAGGAACTGATGACTTATCTCAAGGGCGAGATGGAGAAATTGGCTTCCGAGCTTCGGTTCGAAGAAGCCCAGGAGCTTAAAAACGCCTACAGGCT
Source organism: uncultured Muribaculaceae bacterium (assembly GCA_910586595.1). Lineage (GTDB taxonomy): Bacteria > Bacteroidota > Bacteroidia > Bacteroidales > Muribaculaceae > CAG-873. The sequence continues at coordinate 45,432 of CAJUJB010000014.1, forward strand.
GATCGAAAACTACCGGTCGAAGAGTGTCATCGTGAGTCAGACGGTAGGCGATGTCGACGTATTCGGATTCGATGACGATGGCTCGGCCGATGTATATGTCAACTACATGCACGTCCGCCGCGGTGCGGTGGTGCGCAGTGTGACCCTCCGCTATAAAAGATCGCTCGAAGAATCTCGTGCGCAGATTCTCGGTTATGCCATGGAGGAGATACGCCAGTCGCTCGGTGTCAAATACGACGAGATAATCGTTGCCGAGGCGCCGGAGGTTGAGATGAGCGATGTGTCATTCACCATTCCTCGTCGCGGCGACAAGGCCAAACTCCTCGAAGTATCGGAGAAAAACGCCCGCCAGAACCGCGTCGACGATCTCAAGCACATGGAGCGTCATAATCCGGAAGAACGTACGTCGCGTCTGCTCGAACGGATCAAGTCGGATTTCCACCTCTCCGAGCTGCCACACCACATCGAGTGCTTCGATAATTCCAATATCCAGGGCACCAATCCGGTGGCGTCGTGCGTGGTATTCCGCGACGGGAAACCGGCCAAACGCGACTACCGCCATTTCAACATCAAAACGGTTGAAGGCCCTGATGACTTCGCCTCGATGAAAGAGGTTCTTACACGCCGTTACACCCGGCTTATGCAGGAGGGCCAAGGCCTGCCTCAACTCATAGTGGTCGATGGCGGTAAAGGACAGCTTAGCTCTGCGGTTGAGGCTCTCGAGGAGATGGGGCTGCGCGGCACAATAGCCGTGGTAGGCATAGCCAAACGCCTTGAGGAGATATATTTTCCGGGCGACAGCGTGCCTCTGTACATCGACAAAAACTCAGAGACGCTCAGGGTAGTACAGCATCTCCGAGATGAAGCTCACCGCTTCGGCATTACCCACCACCGCAACCGCCGCAGCAAAAGCGCGCTTGTAAGTGAGCTCGATGGAATAAAGGGAATTGGCCCCAAGACGGCTGGGGCCCTCCTCCAGCACTTCAAGAGTGTTAAACGTATCCGCGAGGCTTCTCCCGAAGCAATCGCGGCAGTAATAGGGCCTGCAAAAACCTCAGTGCTGGTAAAAGCCCTCGCCGAAGGGGCTGAGCAAGAGACGAACTGATATAGTTCTCAAAATTGGCCCACAATATTAAGATGACCGAGTCGGCAAAATCCAAATAAATTTGGTTTTGCCCTCGCTTATTCGTATTGTTGGCTGACGCCTTAAATCCTCAGTCGCTCGGCAAAACCCAAATAAATTTGGTTTTGCCCTCGCTTATTCGTATTGTTGGCTGACGCCCTAAATCCTCAGTCGCTCGGCAAAACCTAAATAAATTTGGTTTTGCCCTCGCTTATTCGTATTTTTGCGGAATCAAAAATTTTTGAGACCATTTATGGACTGTTCAAGTACTTGCAGCAAGGATGCCGCGGGCGAGAGCCTTAAGGCCGACATCCTGCGTCTGAAAAAAGAAAAGAAGGCCGTGGTGCTGGCTCACTACTATGTCGACGGCGCCCTTCAGGATATAGCCGATTATGTTGGCGACTCTCTCGCTCTGGCCCAGAAAGCCGCTGAAGCGTGCTCCGACGCGCGCATCGTGGTGATGTGCGGCGTAAACTTCATGGGCGAGACTGTGAAGGTGCTGTGCCCCGACAAGAAGGTGCTCGTGCCTGATAATACGGCAGGTTGCTCACTTGCCGACAGCTGCCCGGCAGCCGACTTCGAGGAGTTTGTCAAAGGCCACCCCGACCACACCGTAATTTCCTATGTCAACACATCGGTTGAGGTCAAGGCCCTAAGCGATGTTCTTGTCACCTCCGGCAACGCCCGCAAGATTGTGGAGAGTTTTCCGGCAGATGCCAAGCTGATATTCGGCCCCGACCGTAACCTGGGCGCATATATCAATTCTGTCACTGGCCGCGACATGCTGCTGTGGGATGGCGCATGCCATGTGCATGAGCGATTCTCGGCAGAGAAAATCATGGAGCTGAAAAAAGCTCATCCTAACGCACCGGTGCTCGTACACCCTGAGTGCAAGCGTCCGGTGGTACTCACTGCCGACAAGGTCGGATCGACTGCCGTACTCCTCAAATACGCCCTTGAGAGTGACGCCGACGAATTTATCGTGGCAACCGAGAGTGGTATCCTCCACCAGATGCGCAAGGGAGCTCCACACAAGAAGTTTATACCCGTGCCTCCGACCGACAGCACATGCGGATGTAACGACTGCTCATACATGAAGTTGAATTCCCTCGAGAAGCTGCGCGATTGCCTGGTCAATGAAGCTCCGGAAGTCAAGGTCGACGAGGCCTTGGCCGAGCGTGCCCTCCGCCCCATAGCCCGCATGCTCGAGCTCTCGAAATGAGCCAAGCCCCTAACCTGCACGAAAACAATATCACCGCAATGGAATACAATCATAAAGAAATAGAAAGCCGCGTCCACAAAATGTGGAAAGACGGCGATATCTACCGCGTCGACATCGACAAGTCGCGTCCTAAATTCTATGTGCTCGACATGTTCCCCTACCCCTCGGGAGCCGGTCTGCACGTAGGTCACCCGCTGGGATATATCGCCAGCGATATTTTCTCACGTTACAAACGTCTGCAAGGCTTCAATGTACTCCACCCCATGGGATTTGATGCCTACGGACTTCCTGCCGAGCAATACGCAATCCAGACCGGCCAGCACCCCGAGGTGACGACCCGCGAGAACATAGCCCGTTACCGCAGCCAGCTCGACAACATCGGATTCAGCTTCGACTGGAGCCGCCAGATACGCACCTGCGACCCGGATTTCTACAAGTGGACCCAGTGGGCTTTCCTTAAAATGTTCGGCTCGTATTACGACCGCACCGCCGACCGCGCAAAACCCATCGAAGAACTTGTTGCTCACTTCGAAACCAAAGGTACAGAAGGTGTCAACGCTGCATGCTCGAAAGAACTTAATTTCACAGCCGACGAATGGAAGGCCATGGATAAGAAGGCCCAGAACGACGTGCTGATGAACTACCGCATAGCCTACCTGGGCAACTCGATGGTGAACTGGTGCCCCAAGCTCGGCACTGTGCTTGCCAACGATGAGGTCAGCGAAGGCCTCTCTATCCGTGGCGGATACCCGGTGGAACAGAAAGAAATGTGGCAATGGTGCCTCCGTGTGTCTGCTTATGCCGAACGACTCCTCCAAGGCCTCGACAAGATCGATTGGTCTGATTCAATCAAAGAAACCCAGCGCAACTGGATCGGCCGCTCGGAAGGTGCAGAGATGCGCTTCAAGATCGACGGCCGCGACGATCTGGAGCTGGAGATCTTCACCACCCGTGCCGATACAGTATTCGGTGTCACCTTCATGGTTCTCGCCCCCGAAAGCAAGTACGTCGATGAGGTCACCACACCTGAGCAGCGTGCCGCCGTCGACGAATATCTCGCCTCGATCAAGCACCGCACCGAACGCGAGCGTATGATCGACAAACGCGTCACCGGCGTATTCTCCGGCACTTATGCCATCAACCCCCTCTCAGGCAAAAAAGTGCCCGTGTGGATCAGCGACTATGTACTGGCAGGCTACGGCACAGGTGCCATCATGGCCGTGCCCGCACACGACAGCCGTGACTACGCATTCGCCCGTCATTTCGACCTCCCCATCATTCCCCTTATCGAGGGGGCCGATGTCTCTGAAAGCTCAATGGACGCCAAAGAAGGCATCATGATCAACTCCGAAGGCCCCTCGCTCAACCTCAACGGCCTCACCGTAAAAGAAGCCATTGCCGCCGCCAAGAAACACATCGAGGCTGCCGGCATCGGCCGCGTGAAGGTCAACTACCGTCTGCGCGACGCAATCTTCAGCCGCCAGCGTTACTGGGGTGAGCCTATACCTGTATGCTATGTCGACGGCATACCCACACCATTTGATCAACTTCCTCTCGAGCTCCCGGAAATTGACAAATACCTCCCCACCGAAACAGGCGAGCCGCCACTGGGCCGAGCCAAAAACTGGCAGACCCCCGAGGGCTACCAGCTCGAGCTGAACACCATGCCAGGCTTCGCAGGCTCTTCGGCCTACTACCTCCGATATATGGATCCGCGCAACAACGAAGCCCTCGTATCGAAGGAAGCCAACGAATACTGGAAGAGCGTCGACCTCTACGTAGGAGGCTCGGAACACGCCACCGGCCACCTCATCTACAGCCGATTCTGGAATAAATTCCTCTTCGACTACGGCGAAATCGTAGACGACGAGCCCTTCCGCAAGCTCATCAACCAGGGCATGATCCAGGGCCGGAGCAACTTCGTATACCGCGTAAAAGACAGCAATACATACGTAAGCGCAGGTCTCAAAGACCAATACGACACCACCCCTATCCACGTTGACATCAACATCGTGAAAGACGACGTGCTCGACACCGACGCCTTCCGCGCATGGCGCCCCGAGTTCGCCGACGCCGAGTTTATACTCGAAGACGGCAAGTATGTCTGCGGCACAGCCGTAGAAAAGATGTCGAAGTCGATGTTTAATGTCGTTAACCCCGACGACATGATCGAGCGCTATGGCGCCGATACACTCCGTCTCTACGAGATGTTCCTCGGCCCGGTAGAACAGAGCAAGCCCTGGGATACCCACGGCATCGACGGCGTATACCGCTTTGTCAAGAAATTATGGTCTCTCTTCTGGAAAGGCGACACACTGCTCGTCGACGATTCAGAACCGACACGCGATAACCTCAAGAGCCTTCACAAGCTCATCAAGAAGGTCAGCGGCGACATCGAGGCCTTCTCGTTCAATACCTCCGTGGCAGCCTTCATGATCTGCATCAACGAACTCGCACAGCAGAAATGCCGCTCACGCAAAGTGCTCGAAGACCTCCTCATCGTGCTCGCCCCCTTCGCGCCGCACGTGGCAGAAGAACTCTGGCACTCGGCTCTCGGCAAAGAAGGCACCATCTGCGATGCACGCTGGCCCGAAGTCTGCGAGGACTACCTGAAGGAAGACAGCGTGACGATGGCTGTGTCGTTCAACGGCAAAGCCCGCTTCAACATCACCGTGCCTGCCGACGCAAGCAACCAGGACGTCGAAGCGACCGCCATGGCCGATCCTGCCGCCACCAAATGGCTCGAAGGTAAGACCGTACGCAAAGTCATCGTCGTACCCGGCAAGATCGTCAACATCGTGGTAGGCTGACAGGCACAATAAACACACTTGATATTACGTTAATCCTTTGATGGAAAAGATAGTTTTTGCCACCAACAACGCCCATAAACTCGCCGAGCTCCGCCAGATGCTCGGCGGGCGTTACGAGCTCCTCTCTCTTTCCGACATCGGTTGCCACGACGATATTCCCGAGACAGCCGACTCCTTCGAAGGCAATGCCTTGATCAAAGCCCGCTGGGTGAAGGAAAAATATGGATATGACTGCTTTGCCGATGACTCCGGCATTGAGGTCGACGCATTGGGAGGCGCTCCGGGCATCATGAGTGCGCGCTATGCCGGCACCCACGGCGACGATGAAGCCAACAACCGCAAGCTCCTCGCCGAGCTTGAAGGCAAGACCAATCGCCGCGGACGCTTCCGCTGCGCCATCGCCCTGCTGCGCGGGAACGACGAACCCCAGATTTTCTGCGGAGCTGTCGAAGGCGACATAATGCATACTCCCGCCGGTGCTGGCGGCTTTGGCTATGATCCCCTCTTCCAGCCGCTCGGATGGAACCGCTCGTTTGCCGAAGCCACGCCCGAAGAGAAACACGCCATCAGCCACCGCGGCCAGGCCGTGGCCAAATTAGTCGACTATCTCGCACATCATTGATTTTATCCACCCTCCTCATCCCCTCTTGTTGACTATGATTAAAAAAACGCTTCTCCTGCTCACCCTGCTTGCCTCGGCAGCTACCCCCAGCCTATACGCACAACAGAAGATGGGCAGCTGGATCGTATACCCACGAGTGGCCGATACCTATACCGACATTCTTGAGACTCCCGACAAAGTATACATGCTGTCGGGAGGCACTCTGTCGCACCGCTCATTCGACGATGATGAATTCTACGTCTACACGGGCGCGCGCCTCAGTGAGGGAGGCCGTATCTCCGGCATATATTACAACCAGGAAGGCAAATACCTCCTGGCCGCTTATGAGAACGGCAATATCGACCTCATCTATGATAACGGTAAAGTGGTCAACCTGCCCGAAATAAAAGACGCCGTACTCACCACCGGGCACGGCATCAACCACGTATCTTTCAGCGATGGCAAGATCTACGTGGCCGCACAATTCGGTATAGTGATATACGACGACCAGAAGCACGAAGTCATCGAGTCGGGGCTCTTCGACCTCGGAATCTCCCATATCTTCGTTATAGGCGACTACATCATGATACGGGAGGACGCGACAAAAAAACTTCTCTTCGCACCGGTCTCGGGCCGTCACAACCAATACAGCGTCTTTACTCCGATCGGAGCGCTGTATGCCGACACCGGCTACGACAATGATGTAGCCATACTACCCGATGGGCGCGTTGTCTACGTCTACAACGGCAAGGTACAGACACGTAAGATGAGCTTCGAGGGAGGCTGGGGCCGCGACGAGGATGCCCTCCCCTTCAGGGCGCATCTGACTCAGGGTCTGGTAGGAGTCACCGCCCTCCAGGGCAAGACAGCCTACTACATCACCGAGACGGGTGTCAACACCTACACACTTCCGGAAGAAGCTCTCACCGTACATGGCGGAGCCTCGGCCGACCGTCTTTGGCTCGGCACCGCAGCCGGTGTAGAAGGATACGCATTCACGTCAGCATCCCCGTCTCGTATCGTATCGGTTCCCCGCCCCGAAGGCTTTACTGCCGACGAGCCGAGCCAGATGGTATGGAGCAAGGACGGCCGACGTCTGTACGTAACCTCTATATCTGCAAACTTCATCTACCAGAATGTTGGCGACAATTTCTCGTCTCCCTCATTTGTAGATAAAGTGGAGAACGGCACCATAAGCGATGTGGCCGTACACGACGTGACCCGCTACACATACCCCGACCTCACCTACGACAGCGCAACCGGACGCCTTGGCGGCACCACGCGCATGGTCGAGGACCCCGACGATCCGTCGATCTACTATATAGCCAGCAACGGTGTAGGGCTTGTGGCTGTGAAAGACAACGATATCGTCACCGTATTCAACAAGACCAACTCACTGGTACCTACAACGGGGGCAAATGGCGATGAATGGTGGCGTACACGCGTGCTCGACACCAACATCGATCCCGACGGCAACCTGTGGCTCGGCGTTGGTTATGAGCCTGCAGGATATAAATCATACTCCGTACTCCCGGCTGCCAAACGCCGTGGCGACCTCACCAAGATTACCCGTGCCGACTGGCTGGCCGTGCCGCGCATGTTCCAGTCGGGTACCTTCCTCTCCCGCGATGGCCGCTCAGTCTTCCTGAAGAAATGGCCCGGCTACGCAATTTTTGCAGGAGGAGAAGGCAGCTTCGGTTTTGTGGTCTACAACACCGGAGGAACCTACCTCAGTTTCACCGACGACACCTATACCCAGCATACCTCGTGGACCGACACCGAAGGCAACACCATCGACCCCTACTATATCCAGGCAATCACAGAAGATGCCAACGGATATATATGGATGGGCACCGACCAAGGCGTGTTCTACTTCACCAATCCGGCCGAAGCCTTCAATGCCGATTTCCGGGTGAAGCGCCCCATCGTGCCCCGCAACGACGGCACGATCTACGGCGACTACCTGCTCGAAGGTGAATCGGTATTCGGAATCGCGTGCGATCCGTCGAACCGCAAGTGGCTTGCCACAGCGTCGTCGGGTGTCTATCTCGTCAATGCCGACGGCACCAAAATACTCGCCCACTACACGGCAGAGAACTCTTCCCTCCCCTCCAACATAGTGGAGAGTGTGGCATGCGACCCATTCAGCAACCGCGTCTACTTCGGCACACCCGAAGGAGTTGTGGCTTTCGACAGCGACTCTTCTCCGGCGGCCGACGACTACTCGGAGGTATATGCATATCCCAACCCCGTACGGCCAGACTATACCGGATATATCACCGTGGCCGGCCTGATGGATAACTCGCTGGTGAAAATTGCCGACGTAGCCGGAAATGTATTCTACCAGGGCCGTTCGGAAGGCGGCATGATCTCCTGGGATGGCTGCGGCCCTGACGGACGGCGCGTACGCTCCGGCGTCTACTTCGTATTCGCCTCACAGAACGACAGCGGCAGCTCGTCGGGAGCTGTAACGAAGATAATGATTGTGAACTGACCCGAGTATGCAAACGTTATCCCCTTGTATAGTTTAAAGAACTTATAAGATGAACGAACCCTCACTGCGCTACACTGATGAGCGCGACAAATCATATGGCATCGCCGGCATGGCCATCACACTTGTGGCCTGCGACGGCGAGCACCTGCTTGCTGAAATCCATCTCGACGCCGAGCCAGGCGAATGCATGGTAATGACCCACGACTTCGGCTTCAAGGGCAATCCGCGCATGTCAGCCAAAATCGTATGGGAACAAACACTGAAAGATCTGCGCATCACCACATCGATGGCATTAGGTAATCTTGCCTGCCGACGCTACATTCTCGCCGGCAAAGGCCTGTCGCAGGAAGAGACCGATGGCCTCCGCGATGCAGTACGCACCGAGGCTCACGAGCACTGCTCACTTGAGGACGACGAGGCCGACCGCCTCTTCGACAGCTGTTACCGCTATGTCGACCGCATTTTCCGCCACTCGGGCATACGGTCGGTTGCCGACGGGTTCGCCGATCACCTCACGCGTCGCCGCACCCTCTCGGCCGTAGAAGCCATAGAGCTGCTTGCCCAATTGGGGCTGCGGTAATTCTGCCGGTTTTGCCTTTTCAAAAATATTGCTTAATTTTGCCGCGCCGTAGCCCGTATACAGCGCGGCTTCAATTTAATATCTTCTTGAAAAGAAATGTCAACCAACACTGTAGATAACAAACGCAAAGTAACTACCGCCCGCCTTACCGAAATGAAACAGCGCGGCGAGAAAATTGCCATGCTCACCGCCTACGACTACTCGATGGCTAAGCTCATCGACGAAGCCGGAATAGACGTGATTCTCGTAGGTGACTCGGCTTCTAACGTGATGGCCGGCAACATGACCACCCTTCCTATCACTCTCGACCAGATGATCTACCACGCCAAGAGCGTGATAAAAGGCACCCAACGTGCATTGGTGGTATGCGACCTTCCTTTCGGCACATATCAGGGTAACTCAAAAGAAGCCCTCGCATCTGCAATCCGCATCATGAAAGAAAGCCACGCAGAAGCCGTGAAGATGGAAGGTGGCTCGGAAATACGTGAATCAATCGAGCGTATACTTTGCGCAGGCATACCTGTGATGGGCCATCTCGGTCTCACCCCTCAGTCAATCAATAAATTCGGCACCTACGCAGTGCGCGCCAAAGAGGAACGCGAGGCAGAGAAACTGCTCGCCGACGCTCATATGCTTGAGGAAATCGGCTGCTTCGCACTTGTGCTTGAAAAGATTCCCGCAGAACTCGCACGCCGTGTGGCATCGGAGCTCACCATCCCTGTGATAGGTATCGGCGCAGGTGGTGGTGTCGACGGTCAGGTGCTTGTGATGCACGACATGCTGGGCATCAACAAAGGCTTCTCGCCTAAATTCCTCCGTCGCTATGCCGACCTTGCCTCTGTAATAAATGAAGCCGTAGGACATTACATCGACGATGTAAAGACCTCCGACTTCCCCAACGAGAACGAGCAGTACTAAGTACCGGGCTTATTCTCAGATAGTATATGCGTTGCGGGCGGCTTTTTGTCGCTCGCTCGCCATTTTACGACGTTCCTTAGCCTCCTGCCGTTCTTTGGCAGCCAGCTGGCGTTGCTTGACAGCTTGCTCGCGCCTCTCCTTAGCGGCCTCCTTGCGTTCTTGGGCAGCCAGCTGGCGTTGCTTGACAGCTTGCTCACGCCTCTCCTTGGCGGCCTCCTTGCGTTCTTTGGCAGCCAACTGGCGTTGCTTGACAGCTTGCTCGCGCCTCTCCTTAGTGGCCTGACGTCGCATCGACACGAGTTGTTTGCGCTGCTCAGCCTCAAGCCTTATCTGCTCAGCTTGCTCACGAGCCTGCCGGCCCCACTCCTGGAGGCGGGCTATTTCTTCACGGCTTAGCTCACCATAGAATGTCGGGCCTACAGGATCGGCCATATAGCTGCCGTCGTCCTCATCAATCGACGTATCACGCCAACTCATAACCACGCAGTATACACCATTATCCTCGCTCAACGTATATGAGCAATCGGTCTTGTTGCTTATGAATCTATAGTGGCGGGTGCCATTGCTCAAGGTTGCAGAAACAGAGTTAGAGCGCTCGTCCTCAAAGGCCTTCGCCAGACGGTCGTAGTACTGCGAATTGGTGAAGCTCAGCACTTTGGTGGTGCGGTATAGTTTTTTCCCTTTCACGGTGCGCCTCTCGGTGTAAGTTCCGGTCACGTCCTTCCGGTTCTCAATATCATTTATAACCTTATCGATTTTCGCCTGCGCGAAAACTGCCGGTGCGGAGAGTGCGAAAATTAAAGCTAAAATTATATATTTCATAGTCCAAACGGGTTTTTTCAGGAGTTTCCAAGAATATCGCGGCGTATCTGTGCAGCCAGCTCGGGGTCAGAGATTCCGCGGAGGGCATTATCTACAAGCGATTCCTCAATCGCCTCATCGGGCATGGAGGAGTCGAGCCTACCAAGACTGTCGGCGAGCGCCTCAGCCTTGACAAGGTCGTTATATATGCGGCTGATGTCGGTCACACGCTTGCCATCGCGCATCACATAGCTGCCTTGATATACGGCATAGAGGTCATCAGGCACACGGTCGGCGGGCGTGAAAAACGTGAAGGAGATGCCAACCGCCAAGGCCACGGCTGCGGCCACTCCGGCAACGGCAAGCCACCGACGGCGACGGGAACGCGGAACAGCCATAGGCTTATGACCGGATAGACCTTCATACCAGCCGAACATCGGGCGGTAACGCTCAAGCTCTCCGGCATCGTCGACCGATGCAAAATAGGCATAGATCTCACGTTCCTCGGCAGGCGAGGTTTCTCCGGCGAAGAAGCGGTCGATCAGAAGAGAGATTACAGATTTATCCATATCTATCGCATTGGATTTACATTAAACACTTCGGCCACCCGACGGCGCGCTCGGGAGAGAGCTGTGCGCACCGCGCCCTCACTTGTTCCGAGCAACTGGGCTATCGATGCATTGTCGTAGCCTTCAATATGCCTGAGCCTTATAAGAGTCTGCTGGGTATCAGGCAATGAGGCGAGCACCGAGTCGACATACTCTATAGTCTGGCGGTTGATAATCACATCTTCAGCCGACGGCTCCGAGCCTACAGCCTCGGTCAACTCGGCGCGGTTGGCCGAGTGGTTACTTCGCAGGGTATTAATCGCCATCCGCTTGGCGATAAGCACTGCCAAGGCCTCAACCGACCGGTATTCACCGAGATTATCGCGCAGACTCCAGAGTTTAAGCATCGTTTCCTGGGCTACGTCTTCGGCATCGTCAAGACTCCCGACAATCTGCCGGGCTACTTTCAGAAGGCGTGGCCGCAGGCTGCGGGCCAGTATTTCAAACTCTCGGGTGGTCATTCTGCCTATTAGACACAGCGACCATAGGAAACGTTACATACGCACGCATATTTTTTTTGAAAATCTATCTGCCGACACTATATACACACCCGGCTCCAGACGTCCGGCAGGTATAATGGCCACCCCTCCGCCGGCTTCTGCGCTAAGCATAGCACGACCCGAAAGGTCGTGAACAATAACCGTGAAGGCATCGACACCGGGAAGAGAGACTTCCATCGATCCGTCGTTCCGTGTAACAATATCTATAGCAGACGGCAAAACCGCTGATGGCCCGGCCAAAGCAGCCCGGCGCGCAAGCACCTCGCGCAGCCCGGCGGCCGCATTGAATTTTCCGGCGCCGAAGGCATCGGGAGAGGCTTCGGTAAAGGCATCTGTATCGGCTGTGTGAGAGATTATGTCGAGCACATCGCGATAAGTGAGCGATGGATCGGCTTCCAGCCATAAAGCTATGCCTCCGGCTACGGCAGGGGCGGCCATAGATGTGCCGATGGCCGCGCTCCAGTAGTCGGTGCGCGTATCGGTGTCAAGAGAGAGAACGGGCCAGTCGCCTCCAGGGAAGAGCTGCTGGTAAGGAGTGGACATAACCGACACCACGGCACACCCCGGGGCGGCCACATGAGGCAGCCGGGTTCCATCTACCGATACGCCACGCGACGACCACGAGGCTATATCGCCGAGGGTCTGCTGTGATGATAGATCCTCGACTTCACCTGCAAGGGTTTCCCACTCCAGACGTGTGCAATAGGCGCCAACGCACACGGCTCCGTCGGTGAAGGCTATGGATGAAATGGCATTATCGTCACGCCCCTCGCTCCATCCGTCGACCCAAAGGCTGCGCAGCTCTGTAGTGCTGCCATCGAGCGAAAGTAGGGCCGACTGACCATCCTCGCCCTCCACGATAAGGCCGAGAGCCGTGCGCCGGCTCTGGTTATCGGGCTTGCGCACAGCCAGGTCAAAACTGATATAGAAACACGGGCGCCCGTTTGTATCTTCATTGGAGGCATAGAATGCGATTGCGTGGCTGTTGTCGTAAGCGGCAGAAAAAGCCTTGTCGGCCACCAGCTCAATTCCATCGTCTTCATCCGGCATCTGGCCCTCGTAGTTATCGGTCACAAGCATAAGCGCGGAGTCTTCCGACGGATCGACCTTATATGAGGCCAGCGTGTTGCCGGTGGTCGAGTCCATCACGACCAAAGTCAAGGCGAGTGGACGGGTGTCACCACTCCATACAGCAACGGCTCCGGCACCTTTACCAATCCAGCCTTCCGGTACGAGAAATGTGCGCAAGGCAGGTTCGGCTTCAGAGAATGTGACACCGAGCGACCGGCCAAGCCCCCGGTAATTACCGGAAGCGACTACCAATATGGCATCCTCTGTCTCAGATGTGGCAGCCGCCAGCGCCCGGCTGAAATCGTCTGTGCCGTCGCGAGGCCCTAAAAAATCTGCAATAGAAAGGTTGATCACACACGGCATGCCCTTATCGCGGGCCAATGCAGCTATGGCTGCGACACCAGCACTGATGGAGGCATCGTCAAGCGTGCCGCAAGCGATGGCCAGAGAGGTGTCGGGAGCCATACCGTTATACTCACTACCGGGATAATTACCGGCCATGGTGCCGAGTACATGACTGCCATGATGTTTCTCTGCATTTTCAGTGACAAGGGCGTCAATCATGACCGGGATGTCGTAAACCGCACATCCATCAGTATAATCCCATACCCTCAAGGCGCGGCTATGCCCGTCGGATGTACGGAAGGCCGGATTCTTGAAGTCAAACCCGGTGTCATAAAGGCCGGCAAGCACACCCTTGCCGGTATATGTACGACCTTCGATACCCGGTGACTCAAGAATAAGATCGGCGCCGATGGCCGCGCGCGAAAGATTGTTGGCCTCATGCACCTCTCTTGAGAGGGATATGCGGAGCACTATTTCATCTTCGGCCAAAGCTTCGATTGAGCTCAGAGGGCCTCTCACAACAGCCATACCGCGACCGATAGGCGAGACTCCGACGCCATAAGTTTCCAGAGCAAGCGCATCGGCACCGTCGGCAAGAGTTACTATTGCAGAGATTGAGGCAGACGTCCGCGAGGCAGGCTTGCCGTCGAGAACAAGACGTGCACGCGAAGCAATGTCGAATTTAGCCGGAGGAAGAGCCTGCAGCGAGGCGGCGCACAGAAGTGCGATTAAGGAAGGGAGGAGTCTCATGACTTACGTTTTACAGAAAATCGGTTGCGGGGATGATGAAGCAGAATCTCTTCGCGCAGACGGGTATTGTCGAGGTGGAGATATATTTCGGTTGTGGCTATTGACTCATGGCCGAGCATAGCCTGGATAGCTCGCAGATTGGCGCCTCCCTCAAGGAGGTGTGTTGCGAATGAATGCCGCAGTGTGTGCGGCGATATAGTTTTCTTTATACCGGCATCCTCGGCGAGCTGGCGAACGATATAGAACACCATCACGCGAGTAAGGTGCGCCCCGCGCCGGTTGAGAAACAGATAATCCTCTTCTCCGGTCTTGACAGGATCTCCCCGCTGCCAGCGCTCATCAAGGTAGAGCTGTATCTGCTCAATAGATGCCTCGCTCATAGGCACCATACGTTCTTTCGACCCTTTGCCGGTGACTATGAGATAACCTTCGTCGAATGAAACACGCCTACGCTCAAGAAGGCATAGCTCGCTCACGCGCAGGCCAGATCCGTACAGCACCTCGATTATGGCACGGTTGCGGCGCCCCAGCGGAGATGTAAGGTCGACCGCATCGATCATCGCCCTCACCTCGTCGATGGTAAGAACTTCCGGCAGATGCTGGCCTATCTTGGGGCCTTCTATCAATTCAGAAGGATTTTTCTCCAGTATGCCCTCTGTGATGAGGTAACGGTAGAACGAGCGCACGCCCGAGACAACGCGGGCCTGGGTGCGGGCAGCCACACCGAGATCGTGGAGGGCGAATACAAAGTCGTGAAGGTTGGCCGGGGTGGCAGCGCAGACATCGACACCAGCATCGGCGAGCCAAGCGGCGAGCCGGTCGGCATCAGCCAGGTAGCCCTCGCGCGTATTTGCGCTGAGCCCACGCTCAAGCATGAGGAAGGCCTCGTAGTGCGGACGGATACTGCGGTAGACGTCGATTGGTGAGGCTGTCATATCGTACCTTGCTCCACACACCGGGCTATGCGGTCGAGCGTAGCGTCGGTTGAATCTTTCTTCGGATTATAACTGCTCTTGAGACTCACACCGAATAATTTACCGAAACCTTGCCAGAAGGTTGCCCTGAACGAACCGAGAAACGCCTTTACAATGTCGTAGCTCGATTGATGGGTCTCACGCTGGATAAGCTTTATCAGCACCTTGGCCTGACGCTTGGAGAATCGTTTCAGGACAGGCTTGTATTGCTCGAACAGAGCCTTCTCCATGCTCTTGAGATAATCTTCACGTTCTTTCTGAGTGGGAAAAGTCTCGATATACTCGTAGGTCTCCACCAGCGTTTCAGCTATGAGCTTTGCATACGGGAGTGTGAGTTTGACGTCACGGACGGTGCGCCAATAGTATTCCTCCTCTTTCTTATTCTTGAATTTAAGGGGAGGATATACGGTGATGTCGCGGAGGAAAATCACCAGCATCGAGTCTCCAGCTTCATCATATCGCCAGGAATAGCCCCGGTAAGGATTGCGCTGCACCGACGGCACCTCATCG
>CAJUJB010000015.1 GCA_910586595.1 uncultured Muribaculaceae bacterium
TAACCGCCCCCTCTCAAGCCCCGAAGGCCACAAGCCGACGGGGCTTTTTTTATATATATCCGCAAAGAAGCCTTCAATGATTATATTATGCGCACCAGCGTTTTTGTCTATAGGGAGGTAAGATTGTCTAAATAAGGAGTAATGTGCTGGTATATTGGACAAAAGTACATGACTGTCTGCCATGAGGAATGTATTTTTGCAGCGTAAAACACATTAGCCTTAAATTATGAAGAAACTCTTATTGGTGCCGATGGGCATAACTATGGTCGCTGCCATTGCCTCAGCCGAGGGGAATATTCCAAATCCGGTGATACCGAATGTTGCGGATATCGGCGTGATGAAGTATAATGGGAAATACTATCTTGGCGGCTGCCGGACTGACGGCGATTTCTACATCTCTGACGATCTTGTGAATTGGACAGGCCCGGTGCATGTGATAGATATGGACAATGATTGGAGCCGGGGATCGGGATGTGGAAACAATCAGATCCATGCCAATGACATGCTATACGACAACGGAACGATACATGCATATTGGTCGGTCAATTACTGGGGGCGCGACAAGCATGCTGTGCATATTGTGCATTCCGAAGCTGCCGATCCGATGGGCCCGTATGTTGAGCCTGTGAAAGACCGATGGATGGATAACCGCATTGATCCGAAAATATTCCGTGACGATGACGGCCAATTGTATATGTACATGGTAAGATTTACCAACGGCAACACTATATGGGCCCGCAAGATGAAAAACTGGAGGGAGTTCGACGAGAAGGATCCGGATGGTTTTGTATGCCAGTTCGCCTCGCTTCCCAATACGTGGGAACGGATGGATAATGCAGTTGCTGAAGGGCCTTGGGTGATAAAATACCATGGTCAATATTACATGATGTACAATGCCAACCATACGGGAGGCGAGTGGGGCAACTACCAGCTCGGTGTTGCGCAAGCACGTACTCCGATGGGTTTCAATAACGGTAATAAGTATTCACATCCGGTAGTCTTATCCAACCAGAAGGCACTGGAAGATGATAATGTGGATATACTCAAGTTTTCCACGGGGAAATATGATCCTCTTTTCGCTTACGTAACCGAGCGACCCGCATCGGGATGGACCGGAGTTGACTTCGATGACTCCGCCTGGAGCGAAGGGCTGCCAGGTTTTGCCCGGAAGGGCGAGCGGGGCAGCACAGTGTATCGTATGGGTACACGCTGGGAAGGCGATACAATCTGGACGAGGAAACATTTCAAGCTTGATAATCCGTCTACCAATCTCGCGTTGCGCCTGACGGCCAAAGGCCCGAGCCGGATCTATCTCAACGGAACCGAAGTCCACGCAGAAGAACGTGGCGTGTACCGCATAATAAATTTAACACCCGAGATGAAGCGGGCATTGCGTGAAGGCGAAAATGTGCTTGCAGTGGAGTGTGCATCGGCAGGACGGCGTGGAGCTTACCTTAATGTTGAGCTATTCGATATGCAGGATAAGACGGCAGATCCGGAGATTGTATGGACGCCAGGGCAGCCCAATATTCTCCGTGGGCCCAATGGAATGGAGTGGTGGCTGATCTACATGGCTAATGATAATGGTAAGTCAAGGAGCCAATATGTCGACCGTGTATACTTCCACGGAGATAAAATGGTGGTTGACGGCATCACGCATGGAGCTCACAGTGGTTACCATCCACGACCGGCTGCACCGGCTTATGGTGATACTTTCGACGGCGAGTTTGATCTGTCGAAGTGGGCCGCAGCTTCTCTCGGAGAATATAAGATTGAAGATGGTGAGCTTCATCTTGGCGCTGGAGAGAATCCCGTGCTGGCGCCCTCTCTTGCGGCTAAGTCGTATCTATGGGAGGTGAATGTTAAGCCTGAATCCTCGGCAGGCATCTACGCGCTTTGGAAGGATGCCAAGAATAATGTAAAGATTGTATTCGACCAGTCGGCGGGAGAATGTCAGGTCTTGGAGACAATCAAAGGCAAGACAAAGAAATTAGCAGGTGTGACGCTCAGACCAGACTTCAGATGGGGTGTATATCATCAGCTCCGTGTGGAGCGTGATGGGGCCGACCTTATTCTATCAATCGATGAGATGCGGAATTCAACTCCGATAGAGACGTCATTGACTGCAGCAGCTGTGCCTGGTTTATATGCGGCGTCGCAGGCGGCCTATGACGGCTTGATATACACCATCGGATTTGATGATGGCAATGACCGCATGAATGGCTGGGATATGGCTGAAGGGTCGTTATTGACGACTGAGCGAGGCGCCTGCGCTGCGAGGCCTATGAAGGCCTTCAAAGGCGAGCCTGGACGCAATTATGAATTTGTAAGCCAGGTCTCGAACCTGGGCGATGAGGCCAAGGCTGGCATATACGCGCTTTATCAGGACGAGAATAACTATGTGAAGGCATTGCTGGATGCTCCGGCAAGGGCGCTTGTAGTAAGTGTAGTCGTGGATGGTGCGGAGAAAGACCGCAGCGTCATTCCGGTCGACTATGTGAACACGTTATATTATGATGTGAAATACACCGATTCATACGAGAAGGGATATGTGCTCGACTGCCCGACAACCTTCGACAAGATATATCTCAAACGCTATGATGTGGCCAACCGGAATGTATTTACCGACAACCGCTTCGATAAGGACACTCCTACAGTTGCCGGCAAGGAGATTTTTGTTGATAATATGTTCGACCTGATGGACGTGGCATATGAGGCCGAAGATGGATCGTGGATCAATCTGCCGACGGATGGCGCCAGAGTTGCAGCTCATCCGCTCTACAATGAAGCGGCCTTCGCACCGGTCAAAGCTAAGCGTCTCCGCTTTATCAACCGCGATCCATCTGACGGCGGACATCATATCTACGATATCCGTATGCATGAGCTTTTCAAGGACAGCTATAATCTGAGGGCTGTGCGCGAAGGCGACAAGCTCCATATATTTGTCGACGGACGAGAGTTGTCGCCTGTGCCGGTAGCTGAATTCGGCCCGTCAACAATAGGTATAGAGGTTCTGGATGGCAATCCTGAGTTCCATGGGGTGTCGTACTGGCATAAATGATGATTATTTACGAGTCAAATATTTGTGTATAAGCAATAAAATTAGTAACTTTGCAGCCGGAAAAATCTTTCCGCAATTAACACTTTAATTATCAACCAAAAATGCAGTACGAAACCGTTTTCATTTTAACTCCCGTTTTGTCTGACGCACAGATGAAGGAAGCGGTAGAAAAATTCGCAAAGGTTCTCACCGACAACGGTGCAGAAATCGTTAACAGCGAAGAGTGGGGTCTCCGCAAACTTGCTTACCCCATCGACAAGAAGTCAACCGGCTTCTATAGCCTCATCGAATTCAACGCCGACCCCCAGGTGATCCGCAAGCTCGAGACAGCCTATCGTCGTGACGAGCGCGTTCTCCGCTGGCTCACCTTCCGTCAGGACAAATATGCAGCACAGTACGCCGAAAAACGTCGCGCTCGCCGTGCCGCTCAACCCCAGGTTCAACCCGTAGAAACTAAGGAGGACTAAACCATGGCACAGTCACAATCAGAAATCCGCTATCTCACCCCCATGTCGGTCGACGTGAAAAAGAAAAAATATTGCCGTTTCAAACGTTTCGGCATCAACTTCGTCGACTACAAAGACCCCGAGTTCCTCAAGAAATTCCTCAACGAGCAGGGTAAAATCCTCCCCCGCCGCATCACCGGCACCTCGCTGAAATTCCAGCGTCGTGTGGCACAGGCTGTTAAGCGTGCCCGTCACCTGGCTCTCCTGCCCTACGTAACCGACCTGATGAAATAACCCCTTACCGACGGATAAATTATGAAAATCATTCTTAAAGAAGACGTTTCGGGCCTCGGCTACAAGGACGACGTCGTTGAAGTAAAGAACGGATACGGCCGTAACTACCTCATCCCCACCGGCAAGGCCGTTATTGCCACCGAATCGGCTCTCAAAGTTCTCGCTGAGAACCAGCGCCAGCGTGCTCACAAACTCGCAAAAATCAAAGCCGACGCAGAAGCTCTCGCAGCTTCTCTCCAGGGTCTTAAGCTTACTATCGGTGCCAAGACCAGCGCCACCGGTACTATCTTCGGCTCTGTTAACAACATCCAGATTGCAGAAGCTCTCGAGAAGCTCGGCCACAATGTTGACCGCAAGCTCATCGACATCAAGGAGTCTGTGAAGGAAGTTGGCGAATACGTTGCCACTATCAAACTTCACAAAGAAGTTTCTGTAGAGGTTCCCTTCGAAGTTGTAGCTGAATAAGCTCATCTTTTAGGAACGCTATAAAATTCAACGGCGTCTTCGATTTATTTCGGAGACGCCGCTTTTTTTTGGAGATAAGTTGAGAAATCTGGTGGTAAAAGTAAGGGCAAAAAAAAATTACTCGTCGTCACGACGAATAATCCTTTTACCTTAAATCTAATACCATGAAAAACTGATGCAAAATTAGAAAATATATGTTTTACAACATAGTTTTACTCGAGAAATTTGCATGGGTTTAACATTATTTTGCGTTTAGTGGAGTGATGTGCCATTAATTTAGTAGAAAAGGCGATAAAATCTCATTGCTCAAGCATTGCTGTATGAACTGCGCGACTTAGCGATAGGCTGTCGTCATCGGTTTCGAAGCGCCAATACATTACACCGCCGAGATTTTTCTCGCGGGCATACCTGCATTTTAGTGTGAGTGACTCCGGATCATCATATGTGAGGATCATTTTACCCTCTTTGTCGACTATATATGGCACGCCTGCAATGGTGTCGCGCATGACAGTCATGTCGGGTGCGACAGATATATCACGCCATTCGGTGAAATCTTCGAATGCGTCGCAGCCATGACCATAGAATGCCAGACCATATATTATTTTACTTGCGGGTACATCATTCTCGATAAATTTGCAGACTCCATCATCGCCTGTCAGCCAATTTACCTTGTCAGAGTGAAAGAGAGGAGTGCTGAGTCCGGTGGGGGCATATCCCAGATCGTAGTTCATCAGATTGTACTGATCAACCAGTGGAGTCATACGCTCAAAATCCACGCCGTAGCCGCTTGGAGCAACCGCGATGGTGAGAAGTTTGTCGGGGCCCATGGCAGCCCTCAGATCTGATAGAGCCTTCACAAAATTGTCGGTTTCTTCCTCCAACGATAGAGCCCACTCTCCGCGACCTGGCCATTCCCAGTCGATGTCGTAGCCATCCAGATCATATTCTTTAAGAATACGCTGGCTGTCGTCGATAAGCATGGCCCGAAGTGAATCAGACCGGAAGGCTAGGCTGAGATTTTTTGCCGGGGCGCCGAAGCATCCGAGAATTTTAAGAGAAGGATAATCTTTCTTAAGGTCGCAAATAGCTTGTAAGCGTTCGGGATTGTTCACAATCAGAGTCGTGAGGGAGTCAGATACCGAGAAGTATGAGTAGATGATCTGATTGACATACGCCGCATTTATCGCCCTATCGTGGTTGTAATACACATAGGCGGCGATTACCGGGGAGTCTGCAGGCGATTCATCTTGGCCGCTTGAGCATGCTTCGGTGGCCAGCATCGCAAGAAATGGAATCAGATATATTGGTTTCATAGATAGTTGGGTTTCTATGGGCAAAATTAAGCAAAAAATATAGATGATGGCCGCAATAATGGCTACCTTTGCAGTAAATCTTCTATTTCGAGAATGAGAAAGAATATATTGACATTGTTTCTGGCCGTGGTAATCACTTCTGCGCTGTGTTGTGCGCAGCGGGAGGCCCGCGTAATTGAGTTTGATCAGCCTAAATTAACCGTGTTTCTGCCGGATAGTGCAGAAGCCTCGTCAAAAGCTCTGCTTGCGTGTCCGGGTGGAGGCTACAGCTACGTGGCTAAGAACCATGAAGGACTTGATTGGGCTCCGTTTTTCAATAAGCTCGGGCTTGCGTATGCCGTGCTCGAATACAGCTTGCCGGAAGGCGATCCTCGCATTCCTTTAGGTGATGTAGAGGCGGCTTATAAACTGATGTGCGATAGTGCAGCTGTCTGGGGCTTTTCTGCCGATTCTATCGGAGTTATGGGTTCGTCGGCAGGTGGTCATCTTGCGTCGAGTATGGCGACCATGAAGAACAACGAGCGTCACCCGGTTGCCTTTCAGATTCTCTTCTATCCAGTGATAAGCATGTCGCCCGACCTTACGCATATGGGATCGCATAATAAATTATTAGGTCAGGAATGCGGAGAGGTGCTCGAACGGCAATATTCGTCAGATCTGAATGTCTCAACTTCAACTCCCCCCGCTCTGCTCATGCTGAGCAGCGACGACACTGTGGTCGCACCGGGCAATAGCCTGGCCTACTACTCGGCGTTGATCCGGGTTGGAGTTCCGGTTACACTGATAAGTTTCCCGACCGGTAATCACGGCTGGGGTGCCAATCCAAAATTTATCTATCATGATGAGGTTTGCCACATCATTGCAGATTGGTTCGGCAAACTGAGGTAATGATATTTACTGAAGGCATTTGTTTTGGGTCAGTACTTCAGCGACTTGCTTGCTGCAACGCACATCTGTAAAATCATATGCATCTGTGTTGAAGGATGTTATGATTCGAGAGGAGGATAGATACTCGCATTTGTCTTCGGTAAGGTAGAGTATTCTACCATTGGCGAGTATGACAATCAGGCTGCTCTGGCTGGCATTGAAAGCCAGATCTAAAATCCGACTATCTAAATTGTTCTGATAGGAATAGCTTCGCCACCAGCCTATCTTTTTTCCATATCTATTTGTCTCATAGTAAAACTCGAGAGACAGACGTCGGCGCCCATCTGTATGCGCGAGAATCGTTTTGGTAGGGTGACATGCAGTGATATGCACGTGACAGTAGTTGTTGTCTAATTTTCGCGTTCGTTGTCCGGTGCCGGTATGATATATGCTAACCATTCCGCTTGATGCTGCCACGGCAATGAAAGGCTGGGATTTAAATGCTTGTACTGCCTGAATTGTCTCACCAGAATTATAAATCCGGAGTTGTCTCCCAGTTCGGTCGCTAGGAAAATATAGGGCAGAACTGTGATTGTCGACCGCAGCAATCTCCTGGTTGTTGAGTAAACACACAATCGAAGGATTCTCCACGGTACATTGCATCTGGGCAACCTTGCCGGTTTTTAAATCCCGGCTTTCCAATCTGCCTGTCGAACGGTCTTTTCTTAAAATAGTATCTCCGATTGTGATAAGCTTTCCGTGTTGGTTTGAAACGAACGTTTCCTTTGACCATTCTTCACATCCAGTCGCTCGATTAAATATCCACGTTCCTTTTTGGGCGACACCGAGTATCCATTTTCCATTTGCAGAAAGGTTTATTTTCTCGATTGCCGAATCACAGAATCTCTCTTCCAGTTTGAGGTTCTTATCGGCATCCCATATTTGCAGCCTACGCCCATCGGCAAAAATATCGGAACTTAGGGTGACAATAAGATTTCCGGCATCAGATATTGCAGCGTCCTGAAGTACAGTTACCTTCCTTCCAAAAGTAATGAATGGCTCTTTATCGAGATATATCTCTATGCGTCCGTCGATATACGACTTGGCGCATAGCTTATCGAGGGTAGCTACAGCTATTTCTTGGTTGCTTAAGCCAGGGTCTTTTATATTACAAAGGTTGCATTTCAGTTGATTCAGGGAAGTGCTTCCGGAGAAATTAATTTGGTCGTGGCTGCCTGGTATACTTCGGATGAGCAGACAATTTTCCAGATTATACTCCATCAAGCAGTTTTTATAGCCAATATAGAGGCTGCTGTCTTGGGCAATTATGAATTTGGTCTGGCGGTTAGATATTCTGCCGGTTCGGGGTGAAATTTCACCGATAAAACGCCATTTTTCGTCCAGACCGAATACCATGACAGAGCCCGCATTTACCAACAGGTAATTATGATAAAATATCATATTGACAGCCCTTAGACCTATCCTAAAAGTAAACACTGACTGGTTGTTTCTGATATCGAATATTTCGATGCGGTTTACAGTGGCGGCTGCTAAAAATTTCTGATCCTCAGAGAATGCTAAAAGTCTATAGACCTCCGGGCTACCTATATCTAATCCAAGAGATGCAAAATTGATAGAGGAGCCTTTCAGTGAAATTTTTGCAGGCAATGCTGGTGCATCAGGTAGTGGGGTATCCTCCAAATCCAGATTGGAAAAATCAGCCACTCCACCTTCGGCGGACGAAGGGAAACAATTGAAAATATTCTTTATGATCATGGCTGGAGTTGCGAGAGTCGAGGCACAGTTCTTGACGTCGAGAGCCGTTCCGCACCAATATTTTCCACTGCCATTGCATATGTGCCTGGCCAGAGGATGGGCAAAAAGACGTCTATTCCACATTCCGCCTATCTTCTCCTGCGAAGTCGACTCGTTGAGTATAAACTTGGCTGCGAGGTAATCGCGATACATCTGATGTGAGAAAGAGGTGGTATTCCCTTCCCGATGCATCAGATGAAGTTCGTTGATAAGCGTATCTGAAATGGTGCCAGAAGTCATTTTGATTGGCTTTCTCATTGAGAAGTAATCACGGGCAGCCTCCAATTCATCCTCGTCGATAAAGAAGCTCAGATTCATTCCTGATAGAATGCTGCGGAAATCTTCGTTGAGTTTATTGATGCTATATGACTCTTCATATCTATATGCTATAGCAGGCAAAACTACGTCAATGCAGTATATCGCTTCCAATACCTTGCGTCCTGAAATTCCCTGCCTTTTCATCATCAGGGCAATCTGCGCAAGGTAGTAGTTGAAAAATAGATCGGTACTGGTGGAGATAGGAAGTCTCCATGTCAGAAACTCCACGTTCTGGAAATCTTCGATTATCGAGCATACTTCTTTGTAGATTGTCGCCAGCATCGGATTTTGAAGCAGTCTTCTGAGATTGGGAGATTTACAAATAGTAGCCCATTCGTTGGCTGTAAAGAATCGTTGCAGAGCGTCTTCTCCAGGGCCTTCCACCGATGCCTTGCAGTACCCATTGAGATTATAGCGGAAAGTAAAATCGACTCGTGAGGCAATCACAATCTGAATCCCTTTTAAGAAATTCATCCGTTGGATGTCTCTGATAAGCCGGCCTTCGCTGTCGGCATCAACTTCATTCAAGCCATCAATTATTATAATAAGTGATTGGTCTTTGAATCGTATAGATGTAGCCGCCCTGTACGATTTTTCATCACCGTCAAATATCGAGTCGATGCAATATTCCTCAATGCCAAAGCCTAAGGAGGCCATTTGTTCGGCACTTACATATAGAGCAGGTTTTGTCGATTCATTGCAGAACGACAGCAACATAGTCGACTTACCCATTCCTCCTTCTCCAATCAGGATGAGTCCATTTGTTCCGGATTGCCATGCGCAATCAAGCAGAGACTGGATGTCGGACTTATCAAACTGAGATTCTATCCTTGGAAAAAGGGATTTATTCAGCTTATCAGTCAGGCGGTACATCGCTGGCTCGTTGACAAGGCGCGTCTTTTTGGTCAACGCTGGGAGTGGATTATTCTCGTAAGGTTTAAGTTCAAATTTATATACATCTTTTTCATCTGAGTCAAGATTTACGAACGGATAGGTAGCCCAACCTTCATTGTACCACTTATATGCCTTGACCTGACAGCCGTGTGATATAGGGTCGTAAGATCCGATCAGTATAGATGAGGTGGCGCCTCTCTCGTAGCGTAGTTCTCCAGCCTGCAAGTGGTGAAGGTACTGGTATGGCATCAGACAATGGTCATGCTCATGACCAGCCAGCCAGAGACGTACGCCATAATGTTGCAAGAGAATACCTACCTCCTTTTTCTCATCCTGAAGCAAGGAGGTGATGGGGTAGTGCGAAAGAAGAATCGTAGGTTTCTTACTGTTGATTCCTTTCAGTACATTCTGTAGATATTTGGTTCCGATAATTAAATTAGACGCCTCCTGGTCTTTGGTGTACGAAAGAGTGGAGTCGAGGTGGAGAATGTTGAAGTGCTCTGTCTCTATTGAAAAGTGCGGAGCTTCTGGCTGAAGATAGAATTGCAGATGGGGCTGTGTATATATGCTTGAAAGAAATGCCCTGAAATCGTTCTGCCCATTCCATATCAATTTACGATCCTCTTCCTGAATTTCCCCATTCATCGGGTCATAATATCCATTCCATTGGAATTTAACCCGTCGGATAGCCTCATCGCGTTGAGGTGCATCCCGATTTACATCATGATTACCTGCTACAATAAACAATCGATCAGAGTCTACCCCGCAAGCCGAGCATATTGATTGCAGAAACTCCGCCATCTCTGGTGTATAGCCTGATGACCGAGGCCCTGCTGTGAGTATATCTCCTGTGAGGAAGATATAATCGATAGTGCCGACATCTTTCTTTATAAAATCAAGAAGACGTGCGCGCATCTCAGAGGAAGACATATCCTCGTTTCCGAGATGTAGATCTGATAGGTGGAGCCAACGAATCATGTATTGAACATTTTTGAAAGAGGGAAGATTATGTACTTCGATACAAGAAAACATATCTGTAGCGATATTACAAAGATACGTAAAAATGCGATTATTCGAGGCTTCTTTATCCTACATAAGTTTTGCAGATTAAGTGTTTTTTTCTCGCATAGGTATTGTAATCGTTAACTTGCCAATAATATTGATGTAATGTTTAACCGCTTTTATATGTTATGCAGCATATTATTTTGTTATATCCAGAGCCTTTTGTAATTTTGCATTGCAGACCGCATCGCAGAGCCCGGTCAAGGGCAATGTGGGTGGGTCGGCGGACATACGAAAAGCGTTTACTAGACGCTCTTTCTTGACTCATCGAAATCTGGAAAATTTCAATCTTCGTCAAGAATGTAGCAAACGGTAGATGCCTAAGTGGATATGTATATTCCGTTCGCACTCGGCGCGTGAGCGTTGGGTATGAGCGTATAGCATATTCTGCGTGAGGCTCTGCAAGTTTGCTCGTTCAACGAAGATGGGCATTCCAGAGCCTCGATGAGTGGAACGAGTAAACAGTACGGCTCTCACGCTTTTTCTTTATAAACCAATCAATCGCCAACGAGGAGAGTCTAAAGGCATTAGGTAAATTATGGCTATTGCCAAAGGTCGAACAGATTGCAAAACAGAAAGAGACCTTGTGTTACAAGGTTACAGAGAGCAATTGCAAATATTAGAAGATTCTCAAATTGAGCAAGAGAATGTGTTCAAGGCCCATCTATATGACATCATCACAGATTATTCAATATCTGAGGATGAGAAATCTTCGTTAAAATATCCATTGTCAAATGAACTCCACAAACTCGAAGAACGCCATATCAGAATCAGACGATCCGTCTTTATTGGCTTGTATTCATTTTGGGAAGTCTCTTTGATGAATATCGCCAATACTCATATTCCAGCGATGGTTGAAAATGCTCGTAAATCCAAAAAGTCTAAGAATTTTGGTGCAAGCGATTATCTCAAAATGATATACGGAGGTAAGTTGCCCTCAGCTGTCATTCTAATAGACAACAACCTCCGTGAATTTCGTAACTATCTAGTTCATGGAACTCTAACTGAGGCGCGAGAATCACTAATCAGTACTTTGGCAAATTCGCATCCGGTGTTTTGCACCAGAGGAACCTGTAAAACTTATTTCATAGACAGCTACAAAGGAGTTTCTGAAATGCTGATGCTGTTTTCCAAAGAATTGGAGAACGCTGAAAACGAAATACTAAAAATCAAAATCACAAAATAACATGAAACAATTTCTCACATTCCTTGCTCTAATATTCAGCTATATGCTGTGCGGAGCGCAAGCGACCTCTCTGACGGTCGACAACAAAGTAGCTGGAACGCTATCACAGCGCATTCTATATGATGATAAACTAACTGTTGAGAATCTCAAGTTGATAGGAGAAGTTAATGCTGATGACTTCGAATATCTTGATGAACTCAATTCAAAGTATAATTTGACGGGAGTTCTGGATATGGCCGAAGTGAATATCGTTTCTGGAGGGCGCTTTTCAGGATACGGCAGTAGCTATATTTCATCTTCTAACAACACTCTGAATGTTATGATGTTTAAAACATCTAAGCGACTCCGCAAATTAATTTTACCTCGAACAATAACCGCATGGAATGATGGTAGTTATTACGTGGCGAATGGATCTGCTGGAACTGCGACTTGTTATCCTAATTTGAATGCAGATAGCTTGGTGATAGAATGCCCCAACTTGAGAACTGTAGGTAATGGTATAGGCACACCATCTTATTTATATGTTGGAGAAGGTGTAGAATCTTTGTATTGGGGATCAAAATATATGAATCGACTCCCTGGCTCATCAGATGACTATTATGAAAAATATACGGATTCCGTTTGCGTTCATCTGCCAGCATCTTTAACCTCGTTATATGGCAATAGCCGAATGGGTACGCCAAAGGTGAAAATATACTCAAAGATTATCCGTCCTGACAACTTATATGCGGGATCAAATAAATGGTATAATGATGTTTTAACGGACGGCGTTGTATATGCCCCTAATGACACTAAAGAGCTTTACGAGAACTCAATCTTTAAGCACCTTGTAATAATTGCCCCTATAAGTGTTAAAAGTGTTAGTCTAAATATTCAAACCCTGTTCCTCAAGGTTAATAATACATACGATTTATTTGCCACTGTCTCTCCTAAGGATGCTGATGTCAAAACTGTTGTTTGGAGTTCTTCAGATGAAAGTGTTGCACGGGTAGATGAGAATGGTAACATACTAGCTCTGAAAAGAGGAGATGCCATTATTACTGCCACTTCGGAAGATAATCCATTGATTAAGGATGAATGTACTGTTACAGTACTCCAACCGGTTGAAACTATAATAGTAACTCCCAATCAATTAAATTTGAATATTGGTGAATCAAAAGAGTTGGAAGTTAAGATTCAACCAGATAATGCAAATAATCCATCCGTAAAATGGGTATCTTCTAATGAATATGTTGTAAAAGTATCTGAAAACGGGAGCATCGTGGCTATGAGCAAGGGCACGGCAATAGTAACGGCAACCTCACTCGATAATCCGTCTTTATATGACAAATGTGCAATTACTGTGATACAACCCGTTGAAGCTATTAGCCTCTCTGAAAACACACTTTCTTTAAGGACTGGTGAATCGAAAATATTATCCGCAACTATCCTTCCTTTAACTGCCGATAACAAAAATGTTACATGGAAATCATCGGACGCCACTATTGCAACCGTTGATAATAATGGCAAGATAAAGGCCATAAAAGGTGGAGAAGCTACAATTATTGTTTCTTCTGTTGAGAATCCGGAAATCAACGATGAGTGCGCAATAACTGTTATTCAGCCGATAACAAGTATTGCTATGAGCAAATCGGCATTGGAATTGACGGAAGATGATTCCGAGCAATTGACAGTATTGATTACACCTGATGACGCTACAAATAAATCTGTCAACTGGACGAGCTCAGATGTAAGTGTAGCGATGGTTTCTCCTGATGGAACTGTTTATGCAATTAAACCAGGACAAGCTACAATTATGGCAACTACGGTTGACGGTGGCTTTGTTGCTCTATGCAAGGTCACGGTTAAAGCCAAGGTTATCGTTGCAGAGTCTTTAACTTTGTCAACAACAATTGCAAATCTAACGGTTGGTGAGACTTTCCAGTTAAGAGCGGTCGTTTCTCCTGAAAATACGACTAATAAGGATGTTCGTTGGACTTCAACCAATACTGATGTTGCTGTTGTATCGGAATCGGGCCTTGTATCTGCTATAAAAGAAGGCGATGTGCAAATTATTGCTTCGACCACAGATGGAAGTAATTTATCTGCAATTTGCGAAATCTCTGTAAACAGTCGCTTTGTCTCAATTACTCAAATTGCAATAAGTCCATCCTCTGCCAAACTAGCAGTTGGTGAAACATTCAATTTAGAAGCACAAATCACGCCTGGCGACGCGACAAATAAAACCATAAACTGGTCCTCAACAAATCCATCGGTCGTTATAGTAGATTCCAATGGCCAATTAACAGCAAAGGGAATTGGTACGGCAACAATTATTGCTTCTTCCCAAGACGGTACAAATTTATCCGCAATATGTAATGTTGAAGTATTCGAGCCTATGGTACTAATCTCTTCTATAACAATAGACCCAACTGCTATCACAGGCAAAGTTGGTGAGACCTATCAACTCACGGTCACTGTTACGCCTGAGAACGCTTCTGATAAGGCATTAGCATGGTCGAGCGACAATTCGGGAGTAGCCTCTGTTGACTCAGATGGTCTTATTACATTGCATACCAATGGCAATGCAATAATAAAAGCGTCTGCTACCGATGGCTCTGGAATATCAGCCACGTGCGCTGTTGTAGTAGATGTGGTAACCGGCATGAATCATATTGAGGTAGATTCCAATGAGTTCGTCAAAATCTATAATCTTTGTGGAATTCTTGTTTACGAAGGCAAATATTCGGAATCAAATCTTGTATCGGGTACATACATAATCATATCACAAGGTAATACCATCAAGCGAATTATCAGATAAGGTCAAATATACATAGCGGTAAATGCAAAGGCTGAACGAAGTGGTTCAGCCTTTGTTATATCAATCATGTTCGCAGTATAAGTTCGGTTTAGGTCGGGTAATATTACCCGACCTAAACCGAACTTATACATAGGCTACTGAAAAGAAAAATTGTAATGGGAAGATGGGTGGCGAGAAGAATAATGCCGCAGAGGATTTGTTGCGATGGTTTATGCTGCCGATGCAGAGGTCGGTTGATATGGAGGAACTAGCTACGGAGAGGCGAGGGCACTGCGTAACTGCTACGGGCGGCGCATCAAAGAAAGTTAATAAATTCAAATTCGATTCATTCAGTGGAATTCAGGGCGGTTCAGCGGGGTTGAATCGCTGACTTTTTCGCGGCTCGCTGACATTTTGCAGACAATTTCTGAATATAAAAATCGCAAGTAATTGATTTACAACTACTTGCGATTTCATGGTGTGCCCAGAACAGGACTCGAACCTGCACGCCTCGCAGCACTCGCACCTGAAACGAGCGCGTCTACCATTCCGCCACCTGGGCTTTTGCGTTGCAAAGTTAGGTATTTTTTTTCAATTGTGTGCACTTGCAGCCGATTTTTTTTGTTATTTTTGTATGATTTCTCTTTTGTAATTCCGCAGAGAGGACTTAATCGACTTAATTTCAGAAAAATGACTATATTGAAAGATAATTTGCCCATTGGGCTTTGCAGCGATCACGCAGGCTACGAACTGAAGTGTATCATCGAGGGGTATCTTGAGTCTAAAGGTATCTCCTATCAGGATTTTGGCACTGCCAGCGTTGAAAGCTGCGATTATGCCGATTATGCGCATCCGTGTGCCTTGGCTGTTGAAGCCGGCAAATGCTACCCTGCAATTGCTATGTGTGGCTCAGGCAATGGTATAGGCATGACCCTCAACAAGCACCAGGGCATCCGTGCCGCGCTTTGCTGGACTCCTGAGCTGGCTCGGCTTGCCAGGGCGCATAATGATGCTAATGTGCTTGTTCTCCCCGCACGCTTTATCGCTCCGGAACTGGCGCTTGAAATTGTCGATATATTTCTTTCGACTCCATTTGACGGGGGCCGCCACCAGCGCCGCATCGACAAGATTCCCGTTGCGGGATCTTGCTGCTGATTAAGGTCATAAGTTGCAAGATGGCCGCCATCCGGAATAGTCTGGATGGCGGCCATCTCAATTTTTATTGGGATTAATCGAGGGTTATTGTCACTACCGACATAGCCGGGAGTGAGACCTTGAGTTTTCCTCCGGCAGTCTTGGCGCCTTTGAAGTCGGCTGTGGTTACAGCGGTGGGATTTTCAAATGTATTATGCGCCTTGATGTCAGCAGCGGTCAGTATGTCTGCCTGACGGATATGTGAGGGTAATCCTGCGAGGGGAATTTCTATTTCCTGAGCTTTATCGAGCAAGGTGTTGGTCAGAGAGATGCTCACCGACCCGTCTTTGGCTTTAGATGCTGTCGCGCTCAGGGTAGGGTAGGGGCGACCATTGGAGTCAGTGAGAATTTCAGCATTGTACGATATTGGTATATGCAGGGCGTCTTTATGCGGCGCATACATCTTGAAGACATGATAAGTGGGCGTGAGGATTAGCTTATCCCCTTCTGTCAGCCACATAGCCTGCAGAACGTTGGCCAACTGGGCTATGTTGGCCATTCTGATGCGGTCGGCGTGTGTGTGGAATATGTCGAGGGTGATGGCAGCCACAATCGCGTCGCGCATGGTATTTTGCTGGAAGAGATGGCCTGGAATGGTGCCCGGCTCTTCGTCGAACCATGTACCCCATTCGTCAACCAGCAGGCCGGCTTTCTTTTTGGGGTCGAAGCGATCCATAATGGCTATATGCTTGCATATCACAGTGTCAATCTCTACGGCTTTACCGATGGTGCGGTAGTATACGTCGGAGTCAAAGTCGGTGGCCGATCCTTTTGGCCCGCTCCAGCCGGTGACTGTATAATAGTGTAATGACAGACCGTCCATGCGTCCTGCTCCGATGCGGTCCATCAGCACTTCTGTCCAGTTATAGTCGTAGTCACTTGCTCCGCTGGCGATTCTGTAGAGGGTATTTCCCGGCTGGTTTCTGAGGTATGTGGAGTATCTTCTATAGTTATCGGAGTAGTATTCAGGCCTCATATTTCCTCCACAGCCCCAGCTCTCGTTTCCGATGCCGAAATATTTAACTCTCCAGGGCTCTAATCTGCCATTTGCAGCGCGTTCGTCAGCCATTGGGCCGGCCGGAGCTGTCATATATTCAACCCATTGTGCCATTTCGCCCACGGTTCCGCTGCCCATGTTGCCCGAGACATAGGGTTCGGTGCCAACCAGCTCGCAGAAGTCAAGGAATTCGTGCGTACCGAAGGAATTATCTTCTTTTGTGCCGCCCCAATTGTTGTTTATCAGTGTAGGACGTTTGTTACGTGGACCGATGCCGTCACGCCAGTGGTAATCGTCGGCGAAGCATCCCCCGGGCCACCTCAATACAGGTACACCGAGATCCTTCATTGCCTTGATGGCATCGTTGCGGTAGCCGCGTGTATTTGGAATGGGCGAATCTTCGCCAACCCATATTCCGCCGTATACGCATCCGCCGAGATGCTCGGCAAATTGTCCGTATATCATGCGTGAGATTGTATCGGTTGCCTGCTCGGGGTGGAGAATCAGTGTGGTCGCTGGCGTCGCTGCGCTGATCACGGTCGGAGTCAGCAGCATAGTTGCCAGTAAGGCTTTGGCTGTCAGTTTCATGGTCTATTCCTGATTTATCTGCAAGATATATTGTTTTGGAGGCATGTTCATCTTGCGTTTGAATGTTTCTCTGAATGTTTTTATATCGCGGAAGCCGCATAGCTCAGATACTTTCTGCACGTTGGTGTTGCCATTGCGGAAAAGTGAGACGGCTTTGCATATGCGGTATTCGTTTATGAAATCTATAAGCGACATTCCGGTCATTTTCCTTATTTTCTTGTAGAGAGTCGAGTGGCTCATGGCGAGTTTTGCCGCAAGCATCTCTATGCCGAAGTTCTCGTCGGTCATGCATTCTTCGATCACTCGGCGGCACTCAAGTAGGAATTTTTGCTCCTCGCGGTTATATGAACCCGACGGAAGGCCCGAATTGATTGTCTCGGGGTCTTCTGAAGTCTCGAACAATCTGTCGACCTGCCGGCGAAGAACTTTCAGCGGTGTTGGCTTGGTAAGATAAGCGTCGGCGCCTTCGTCGAATGCTTTGACCATATCTTCTTCCGCTGCCAGCGCCGAGAAGACCACAATCTTGATCTTCCGTGTCTTTTTATCGGCTTTAAGGCTCTTTACAAGCTGGTGTCCATCGGCTTCAGGCATCATCAAGTCGGTGATTATCACGTCGAAATCGCCCGTTGAGGCCATTTCAATACCGGTTGCCCCGTTGGCCGCATGCCATACGCGGTAGTTGTCTTCGAATGCCCGCGCAACAACCGAAGTCACCTCGGGGTCATCGTCTACAATCAGTATCGAGCGTGTCGCCGTAGGATTATGGATAATCTCGGTGCTCAGGTTGGTGGGTTGCTGTAAATTTATCTGGGGAGAGGGCTGCATGCGTGGCGCGGCGACGGGAGCCGTGGCGGCGTCTGGCTGTTCCTTGGGCAGGATTACAGTGAATACCGAGCCTTCGTTCACATGACTTTCAAGGCTTATATGCCCATTGTGCATCTCCACGAGTTCTTTGACGAATGCCAGGCCGATACCGTCGCCTGAGCTGGTGTTCTGACCGCGTTCAGTGCGGTAGAAGGGCTGGAAGATAGCCGTCTGAAGTTTGTCGACCACACCGATGCCGGTGTCTGCCACGATGACAGCCACTTCGCTACCGACGTCTTTTACTGAAAGACTAACCTTACCACCTTTAGGGGTGTATTTGTATGCGTTTGATATGAGGTTAGTTACAATCTGCTCGAGCTTGTCGGGGTCGACAACGGCTTCAATAGGCGGATTGTCGTGCTCATATGAGAATTCGAGCGATTTTTGGCGGCACAATTGTTCATAGTCGTATGTCAGGTCGCCCAGGAATTTCACAAGCTCGGTCGGACGTGCGTAGAGCTTGAGGAGTCCGGTGTCGTTCTTGCGGAAATCTATGATATGATTGATAAGCTTGTTCAGTTTTGCGGAGTTGCGGTAGATGCCGTTTAGGCTCGCTACGGGAATTGTCTGACGTTCGGAGTCGAGTATTTCCTCAATCTGGGCAGAGATAAGGAAACACGGCGTACGCAGTTCGTGCGAGATGGTGGCATAGAAGTCGAGCTTTGCGTCGTTAAGCTGCTTCAGCGTGTCGCGTTCGAGCTCTACAACTCTCGTTTTCTCTTGATTTTGAATGTATTTCTGCCATATGTAGAGCATGGCTCCGAACGCGATTATGATGAGAAATACCCATACCGACATCATCGATACTGACGAATACCACGCGGGGCGTACGCGCACGCCCATCGAGGCTGGTTCATTCCATGTTCCGTCGGGATTGGTATGTCGCACCAACATGCGGTAGGTTCCTTGAGGAACGTTGGTATATGTTGCGTAGCGGGTGCTGGATACGTCGCGCCATACGTCTTCAAGGCCCTCGAGACGGCACTCGAATTGCATCTGATCGGGATTCGACATTTCGGGCACCGTAAACGATACGGTGAAGAAATTCTGGTCATGATCAAGTTCTACGGTACAATCTCCCTGGGTGTAGAGGGGGATGTTTGTGCGCTCTTCGTCGAGTATGGTCAGGCATGTGAACACTGTTGGCGACGTGCGGCTGCGGGGCTGTAATGCGGTCATGGGGAATGACAGCATGCCGCCGGTGGTGCCGAAGTAAGCCGTATCTCCTATCACGGCGGTGGCGTTGGGCGTATAGGTTTGAGGCACACGCGAATCCTTCTTTCTCACAAAAAGATTGCTCTCCCGTATGTATTTGAATAGGCCGTCGTCGGTGCCGATCCAGAGGTTGCCGCTTTGGTCTTCGGCCATTGAGCATACGTGTGTGTTGGTCAGGCCTTGATGGGAGCCGTAGCTCACAGCCTCGCCCGGAGAATCAATATTGATGCTGAGCAAGGTCTTGTTGCCCATATTGATCCATAGGTTGCGGCGCGAATCGAGATAGATAAATGATGAGTGGTTGCCGGGCAGCACAACTCCTCCGGGAGTCGGACTGGTCGAGTATCGTTCCTCTATTTTATATGTATATTTGTCTATTTTCAGTACGCCGGCCTGGCGGGTGGCCACCCACATATATTTACCGTCGTCGGCTATCGACATGATACCTATGTTTACACAGCCGTCAATAGCTCTGAATTTCTTGGTCTTCTTGTTGAAAACATGCAGCGATACTCCTCCGGCCCATATGTGGCCTTCTTTATCGTCTTCGATTATCCATAGTTTATTACCAGGTTCGTCACCTGTATCAACTTGGTAAGTAGTGATTTGGCTCGTCTGCGGATCAAGACTGATGAGGCCTCCTGAGTATACTGCGCCCCAGAGCATGTCGCCGTCGCTGAGCAACGACACAACGTTGTTGCCTGGCAATTGTGAGTTTGCGACATTGAAGTTTTTGTAGTGGCCTGTGCGCGAGTCATATACGTCCAGACCGCCGCCGTCGAGGCCTAAGTAGAGCAGGTTACCCTGAGGCACAATGGCGGTTACAATGTCGTAGGAGAGTGCCCCCGACGCTATATTGTTCAGTGTGTATGCATTTAGCTCGTGCGAGAGCATGCACAGACCATGTCGGTATGTGCCGCACCATACGTTGCTGTGGCTGTCGGTGAACACGGTGTATATCGCGTCGCACGGCAACGAGGAATTATAAGGTGTGTAGTGCACCAGCTCCCCTCCTTGCGATAGGGCATAGAGGCCGTCGCCATCGGTTGCCATATATAGCACACCTTTCGATTGAGAGATCCGCATCAGGCTGTTTATCGAGATTGGATCATGCGCCGGGTTGAGTCGTCCGTCGGGCGAAACTACCTCGAATATTCTGGCCGGACTGCCGATGCCTGCGCCTGCGTATACTATGCCGCGTATGGTGTCGCAGTAGATATTCATGTTCGAATCGAAGTGACGGCTGAAGCGGTTGTGCAGCAGTTCGCGCTCGCCATCTGCCGAGAGTATGGTGATGCCTTCGTTAGAAAGAGCCATCACGCGCCCTCGTGTGAAGCCGGTGAAGTCGGCGTATGTGCGGTTGAGAGGCTTCGGAATTTGTCTAAAAACGTTTACAGAGCCATCAGAATTTGACTTTTCTGGATCGAGACGGAGTATCTCTCCGTCCACCGAGAGGATGAAAATATTGCCCTGATGACCCATAATACGGCTTACACGGGTGTTGAGCGCGTACTCGGCGCCATCTTCGGCTATCATTCTCGAGGGGAAAAATCGGCTGTCGCTGAATCTGAAGAAATCCAGGCCGAAATCCGACCCGACCCATATGCCGTTGGGCGTGGCCAGAAGGCATCTCACCATGTTGTTGGATAGCGACTGGCTTTCGTCTATGTGGCGGTAATGTACAACATTTTTACCATCGAATCGTGCCAATCCATTCCATGTTGCAACCCACAGAAAGCCGTAATCGTCTTCTACTATGTCGTTTACAGAGTTGTCCGGTAGCCCGGCCGACATGTCGAACACCTTAAAATATGTAGTCGCCGGAGCCGTTGTGGTAGCCTCGGAGTAAAAGTGTGCAGCGATTAGGCTGAACAATAGTGCTATAAGCCTGATGGTTGAGCTTTTCATGGTGAAAGGACGTTTTTCACGAAGTTGGAGAGGTGGGAATTAGATTGGTTTCTTGCGCAAAATTACGAAAATATTCCCATTTCGGGCAAAATTGAGCGAAAATCATGCAGGGCGATTTTCGTAAAATAGGAGGTGATAATT
The DNA here is from genome assembly GCA_910586595.1 of uncultured Muribaculaceae bacterium. GTDB lineage: Bacteria > Bacteroidota > Bacteroidia > Bacteroidales > Muribaculaceae > CAG-873. The sequence continues at coordinate 21,408 of CAJUJB010000015.1, forward strand.
CGTATTTGTCAGTTTTTGACACAAAATTTTCATACATTTGTGAAGAAATACGAAAACCGCCCTTTAATGGGCGAATTTATTCTCGTGTTTTTCTCGCCTCATTGGCTAACTTTGCAACCGAAAATCTAAGGCAATTGCGTGCCTATATCCTAAAACTACCTTTGAAATACTTTATGAAGCTTACCCATGTTTTAGCTTTCGTCACCGCACTCCCGCTTGCGCAGGCTCCCGTCTTCGCAGGCGATGGCTCTATACGTCCGGGCGAAATCTGGCCCGACAATACGGGTGTGCATATTAACGCGCACGGAGGTGGCGTGCTTGCGCATGACGGTAAATACTATTGGTACGGCGAGCATAAAAGCGACCATACGAGCTCGGCTCTTGTGGGCGTCACCTGCTACAGCTCCGACAATCTCTCTGATTGGACCAACTGCGGCGTTGCCCTGAAGGTTGTCGACACTGAAGGCCACGATCTCGAGCGCGGATGCGTTCTCGAGCGTCCTAAAGTGGTCTACAATGCGCTCACCGGAAAATATGTGATGTGGTTCCACCTCGAGCTTAAAGGCAAAGGCTATGCTGCCGCACGCTATGGCGTCGCAACCGCAGATAATCCTGAAGGCCCCTTCACATACCTCCGCTCCGGCCGTGTGCTCCCCGGCATCTATCCTGAGAATATGAGTCTTGCCGAGCGCCGCGAGGCAGCCGCCCTTCCTCGTCTTGCTTCCGATCCTTGGGCTGAAGCCTGGAGTGAACCCTGGCGCTCTGACGTCCGTCTCGGCATGTTCAATGCGCGCGACATCGTATCCGGCCAGATGGCCCGCGATATGACGGTTTTCGTTGATGATGATGGCAAAGCATATCATATCTTCTCTTCCGAAGAAAATCTCACACTTGTAATAGCAGAACTCTCAGCTGATTACACTTCTCATACCGGCCGCTACATCCGTGTGGCTCCCGGCGATCAGAACGAGGCTCCGGCTATCTTCAAGAAAGACGGCACATATTGGATGATTACCAGCGGTTGCACCGGATGGGATCCCAATGAAGCCCGTATGTACTCGGCAACCTCCATCTGGGGGCCCTGGACCCGCCACAAAAATCCATGTCGTGGCCCCAAAGCTGAGCTTACCTTCGGCGGTCAAAGCACATATATATTAAATGTGCCCGGCACCGATAACTTTATCTTCATGGCCGACATCTGGCGCCCCAAGCATCCATCGGATGCACGCTATGTATGGCTCCCCATCTCCTGGGCCGACGGAAAACCCACCGTCGAGTGGCAGCAGGAGTGGAAGCCGGGCGAGCTTTGATGCCTCTTCCTACTCTGAATCTTCTCAAACCAATCCATTTAGAAAAAACCAATTAGCTCATTTCTTTATAAACCATGAAATTCACCAAGCTTACAATCGCACGCTTGTTGGCAGTGTCGCTCTTAGCGGCCGGAGCTCCGGGTTTCTCAGCTTTCGCGGCTGCTGATCCCGCTCCCCAGGCTACGACGTCAGCTAACGCCATCACTGGCGTGGTCTATGACGACGAAGGCGAGCCAGCCATCGGCGCTTCAGTCAAGTGCAAGGAAAATGAAAAACTATCGGTGGTAACTGACCTCGATGGACGTTTCCACATCACATCGAGCAAACCTCTTACTCTCGAGATCTCTTACATCGGTTTTGCCACCCAGACAATTAAGGCTAATCCCGGTGACCCGATCGAAGTAGTTCTGAAAACTGACAATAACCTTCTCGAAGACGTTGTAGTCGTAGGTTTTGCCACTCAGAAGCGTGTCAACCTTACCGGTTCGGTAGGTACCGCATCTGCAAAAGACATCGAGAGCCGCCCTGTGCAGAATGCCGCTGCAGCTCTTCAGGGTGTGATTCCCGGTCTTAACATTTCGAACTCTTCATCTGGTGGTGAGCTCAACTCATCCAAGCAGGTAAATATCCGTGGTACAGCCACTATCGGTGAGGGCTCGAATGGTTCTCCCCTTATCCTTATCGACGGTCTTGAAGGTGACCTTAACTCGGTCAACCCCAACGATATCGAGAGCATCTCGGTTCTTAAGGACGCCGCTGCATCTTCAATCTACGGTTCTCGTGCTCCCTTCGGTGTGATCCTCGTCACCACCAAGGCCGGTACTGCCGGAAAGTCGCAGATCCGTTACTCTAACTCTTTCCGCTTCAACGAGCCTCTTACCCCGATGAAGATGATGGACTCTTGGCAGTACATCAACTATCTCAACGACGTGGCCCGTTACACCAAGCCGGGTAATCAGGAATTCAGCGACGACTTCGTTGAAGGTGCCTACGCTTACTATACAGGCCAGAGCGACAACTTCATCTACCAGAATGTATGGTCAGGCGACTATCGCCGCTGGGGTTCTGGTGAGTGCGGTGGTACTTTTGCCAACGTTAACTGGGTCGACGAGCTCTATAAGAAGTCTGCCTTCGCTCAGGAACACAACCTCACCCTTACTGGTGGTAATGACAAAGTAACCTACTATGTCAGCGGTAACTACCTCGATCAGGACGGCTTCCTTAAATATGGTAACGACGCCTACGACCGCTTCTCACTCATGGGCAAATTCAGCGCACAGCTGACCAAGTGGCTCAATGTTCAGTACACTGGCAAATGGATCCGTACTGACTACGACCGTCCTACCATCATGTCGGGCGGTTTCTACGAGAAGGTTATCCGCCGTCTCGCGCCTACCAACCCCAAGTATGACCCAAATGGTTATATCGCAGCCGACTACAACTATATCGAGCACCTCGAGAATGGTGGTCGCCACAAGGAACAGAACGACCTCTTTACCAATCAGGTAAAACTCGTCATCACTCCTCTTAAGGGCTGGAACATCATCGGCGAGCTCAATACTAAGGTCAACAGCGACTGGACTCATCAGGATTCCAATATTGTATATGCTCATGATGCCGACGACCTCGAGGGCCTCTCTTCTGAGACAACTCACATCGCCTTCGACTCGGGTGAACACAATAGTGTATATGAATATGCTTATCGTCAGACTTATATCAACTATAATATCTATTCTGATTACACCTTCAATGTTGCTGAGCGCAACAACTTCAAGGTAATGCTCGGCTTCCAGTCTGAGGACAACAAATACCGCAACCTCAGTGCAAGCCGTAACGACATGCTTGTTGAAGACCTCCCTGTTCTTAATCTTACAAGCTCCAAGGAAACTTATGATTTGGGAAGTGCATATGAGCTGTGGCGTACTGTAGGTTTCTTCGGCCGTATCAACTACGACTTCGACAGCAAGTACCTCGTTGAGTTTAACCTCCGCTACGATGGTTCTTCACGTTTCCGCGCTAACCGACGCTGGGTATGGTCGCCTTCAGCTTCTATCGGTTGGAATATCGACCGTGAAAATTTCTGGGAATCTCTTCGGCCTGTAATCCCTGCCCTCAAGCTCCGTGCGTCTTACGGTCACCTCTCTAACCAGAATACTCGTGGTTGGTATCCAACCTATCGTATTATTACAGTTGATAATCAAGCGAGCAACTGGCTTGTGGACAATAGCAAGCAGAATACCGCTTCCTTCCCCGCGCTGATTTATGAAGGACTTACATGGGAGAAGATTAAGAATACCAACGTAGGTGTCGACTTCTCATTATTGCGCTACCGTCTCACTGGTTCGTTCGACTACTTCTGGCGTACCAACTCAGACATGCTTGGTAAAGCAGTAGACCTTCCTGCTGTATTTGGCGCAGACGTTCCACCTGTAAATAGCCTGGAAATGCGCACCTATGGTTGGGAACTTTCTCTCGGTTGGCAGGATCATATCAATGACTTCAACTACTCTGTTAAGGTCAATCTCTCTGACGACAAGACCCGAATCCTCAAATTCCGTAACGAAGACCGTCTCTTCAATACTAATGACCTTAACAGCATAGCTTATGTTGAAGGCGAGTTAATCGGTAATATCTATGGTCTCACTTCGCTCGGCGTTGCCAAGACCGACGAAGAGATGCAGGCTCATCTTGCTAATGTAAACCAGGATAAAATCGGTTCTAACTGGATGGCCGGCGACATCATGTATGCCGACATCGACGGTGACGGTGAAATTACCAAGGGTACTGGTCTCGACGACCTCGGTGACCTTAAGAAAATCGGTAACAACCAGCCCCGCTACCGCATCGGTTTCAACCTCTTCGCTTCTTGGAAAGGCTTCGACGTAACCGCATTCTTCCAGGGCGTCTGCAAGCGCGACTACTACTTCTCTCCCTATGGTGGTCAAGGTACTGCCGGCAAGGGTGCAGTGTTCTGGGGAGCTACCACCGGTGGCCGTTGGGAATCAATCTTCCTTGTTGACCACCTCGACTACTGGCGCGACGAAACAAGTCTTCTTGGTGAGAACCGCGATGCATATTACGCACGTCCTCTCTACTACACCAATAAGAACCGTGAGTTCCAGGACCGCTATATGCAGAATGCATCCTACCTCCGTCTGAAGAACCTCCAGGTTGGTTATACTCTGCCGAAGAGCATCACCGAGAAATTCTACTGCAGCAACCTCCGCATCTTCTTCTCTGGCGAAAACCTCTGCACTTGGACCAAGCTCTCGAAGGTGCTCGACCCCGAGTCTCTCGAAGTTTCATCGATGAAGTCTGGTTCTTCTTATCCTATCGCAAAGACATATTCTTTCGGTCTCACTATCGACTTCTAAATTTAGCGAAGTCATGAATCAGGAGGCAACTCCTGATTCATGACCACCAAATAAATCTGAACAACAATGAAAACCAAATATAGCAAACTCACCTGCGGTCTCTCCGCCGTAGCAATGGCCCTCGCCTTGGGTGCGTGCGATGACTATCTTGACATCACTCCTCCCTCTGAGGTTTCCCCTGAAGCCTACTTCTCTACCGCAGATCAGCTGGCCGCATATACTATCAACTTATACACCGGCAGCGGTGTTGATGGTTCTCGTGGCAGCAACGCCTTCCCCCACCATGGTCTCGGAGGTAGCTCGTATGTCACATTCTTTGATGGTGACCAGGGCACCGATAACGAAAACGGTACCGATAACCGCTTCTACGACGGCAATTCTTACTACACTGTAGGCAATGACGGAGGTGCGTGGAGCTTTACCACAATCAACAACATCAACTACTTCATCCGCGAGGTTATGCCTAAGTATGAGGCCGGAGCAATCAATGGTGCTGACCAGATGGTACGTCACTATATCGGTGAGGCCTACATGCTCCGCGCGACTGAGTACTTCGCTAAACTCCGTGCGCTCGGCGACTTCCCCATTCTTACAGAATGTCAGCCCCAGGATTATGAGATTCTGACTGATCATTCTAAGCGTCGCCCCCGCAACGAGGTGGCCCGCTTTATCCTCGCCGACATGGATACTGCCATCAACTTCCTCTCTGATGGCTCGCTCACTGGTGGTCGCAACCGCATGACACAGGATGCTGCCCGTCTCTTCAAAGCCCGTGTGGCTCTTTATGAGGCAACTTTCGAGAGATATTTCGCCGGTACTCCCTTCGTACCCGATAAAAACGCAGGCTGGCCCGGTGCAAGCAAAGACTACAACGCAAACTTTGTTTACGACAACGCTACCGAAGTTGACTTCTTCCTTACTGAGGCTATGAAGGAAGCCAAGATCGTTGCCGACAACCATCCTACTCTCGCTACCAACAGCAAGAAGATGAACGGCACCTCGGCTACAGGCTTCTCTACCAACCAGTATTACGATCTCTTCACCACTCAGGATCCCTCCAAGATTGACGAGGCTCTCATGTACCGTTCTTACGACTTCGACATCTCTGGTGGTCACACCTTGAACCAGTATATCCGTAGTGGCCGTGGCTATACCCAGGAATTTGCCAACGTATTCCTTATGGACAACGGTCTCCCCATCTATGCCCCCAACTCTGGCTATGCAGGCGACGATTTCGTTGCCGATACAAAGCTTAACCGCGACTGGCGCTGGCGTCTCTTCATGAAGGCCCCGGGTGAATATGTTTACGCCGACAATGCCGACATGCGTATCGGTACCGGTAAGAAAAACAAACTCGACGCCGAGCTCAAGGCTCCTAATTGTGTATCTGTTTCTGCCGCTTACGCGGACTTTACTTCTCCCACCGGTTACCAGAAGGGCAAAGGCTGGAGCACAAATTCAACCTGGAACAAGGGTGGCTACGACGTCTCAGCAGCCATCATCTTCCGCGCTGCCGAAGCATACCTTATCTATATGGAGGCTTGTTGGGAAAAGAATGGCGACGGCCTCGACGCTGATGCCTGGAAATACTGGAGCGCACTCCGCACTCGTGCCGGTCTACCCGCCGATGCCAACGTGACCATCGCAGCAACCGATCTTGATCAGGAAGAGCTCACCAGCCACGACTTCGCTCTCTACTCGGGCGGCAAACGCATTAACTCAAAGGTTCTCTACAACATCCGCCGAGAGCGTCGCTGCGAGCTCATGGGTGAAGGCATGCGTATGGACGACCTTATCCGCTGGCGTGCTCTCGAGCAGCTCAAGACCAACCGTTACTTCCGTCATGGCTGTAAGTTCTTCGGCCCGATGCTCGAATGGCAGCCTCAGGCCGGTGGCAAAGCCCGCTTCGTGAAGTACGACCAGGCTGACCCCACTGCAAACAACGTTTCTTCGCCCAACGACACCGAAGGCGGATTCAATGGTGATGCAAGCTACCTCTGCCTCGAGCGTGTATCAAGTGTCAACGACTGGTATAAGAGCGGTTACAGCTGGCGCATGGCACACTACCTCAGCCCCATCGCCGAGCACCACTTCGTGATGACCGCTGACGGCAGCGATCTTTCCACCTCCCCCATATACCAAAATCCCTACTGGGGCACCGAGCACTCAACTCCTGCCCAGCAGTAAATTCCTAAACTTGGATGCAGCGGGGAATCCTCCCCGGCTTCTCCGCTGCATCTCATCATAACTGAAAACCAAAATCAACCCAAATAATTGTTAACCAATCAAATCTTACTGTAATGAAAAAGATTTTACTTCTTGCAGCAGCTGCAGCTTACGCAGCAGGCGTTTACGCTCAAGGCCCCAACATGGTTGTAAACGGCAACTTCGAAAATCCCGCTTACGAGCAGTCTATTCCCAGTGGCTACACCTGGGATCCCTGGGATAAGCAGAACTACCTCACTGTTCTCCCCGGCTGGAACCTCTCTACCGGTGGCGAATGGAACGGCGGTATTGAAGTCCTCACTGGCGATGACTGGATCGGCGACGGCTTCACCCGCCCCGAAGACGACCTCAACGTTCTCCGTTTCATCGGCTTCAACGACAACGGCTGGACTAACGTTGCCATCACTCAGGTTGTAACAGGCCTTACCCCTGGTACTTCTTATGATTTCGACTACCTCGTGGCTGCCCGTTTCCCGACCGCTGAGGAAACCGCTAACAACTGGGCTCCCGATCCTAACTTCGGCTACGCTATCGCTGAAGTAGACAAAGACGCTGAAGGCAACGAAATCGCTGGTAAAGAGATTGCCTCTGCCAACCTCGCCTCTAACTCTCTTTGGGAAAATGGCTCTATCGACATGTTCAACGCTGGCCCCGTTTCTTTCGAAGCTCCCGCCGACGGCCGAGTATTCGTTCGCATCTACATGGCTAACACCTACGGTGACAAGAACAAGAAAGACAACCTCTGGATGCTCTGCGACATGGTATCTATCGTAGACCCCAACGGTGACACCGGTGTTGAAGCTGCTGTAGCTACCGAAAACGCTCCCGTTGAATACTTCAACCTCCAGGGCCTCCGCGTTGCTAACCCCGAAAACGGTATCTTCATCCGTCGTCAGGGCAGCAAGGTAAGCAAAGTTGTTCTCTAATCTGCTTACTTCCTAACACAGATTAAAAAATCATATTGCCCGCCATTCCGCAGTGATGGCATACGTCGTGCGGGATGGCGGGCTTTCCGTAAAAATCCCATTATCAATTTTTACCCTACTGACCATGAGAAAAATCCTTTTTGGTTTTGCCGTTCTGGCAGCTTTCTCCGCTTCAGCAGCATCGGTTATGACTCCTGAAGCCGGCAAAGCATACACTATCCAGAATGCTACCGGTCTCTACATGACGGCAGAGAACAACTCTCTCTACCTTCATGATCTTGACACCACAGACGATAACCAGCGATTCGAGTTTATTGCAGTTGACGGCACCGAGGGCGCTTACAACATCAAGATGGCCAACGGTTCGTACATCGGTAGCGATGGAAAATGGACTGTCGCTTACAAAACCGACTCAACCGACACTTTCGCTCAGTTCAAGATTGTCGCTTCTGAAGCTGACGCCGAATATATCCGCCTCGTATGCGTAGGTAATAACAAAGGCCTTGGCTGCGACAGCGACGCCGACGGCTCTAACACCTTCACCGACAAAGACGACTCCAAGGCTACTTTCCGCTGGACCATCGCCGTGGCTGCCGAGCCCACCTCTGTGCTCACTCCTTCAGCCGACAAATACTACCGTATCCGCCACGCAAGCGGCCTCTATCTCACCGACGCCCGCTTCGCATCGCGTGTGATGCCCTTCGAGGAAAGCAACACCCAGATCTACCAGTTCCTCCCCGTTGAAGGTCAGGAAGGCGTATACAACATCAAGCGTGTCAACTCTGGCATGTTCGTTGGTTCCGACAGCAAATGGAGCTCAACTGCAATTTCGCGCAACATCGCTTATTCGCAGCACGAAATCGCCGTATCTGATGCCGACGAGCACTATGTGACTCTCCGCAACCTCGGCCGCAACGGCTTCATGGGTACCGACAACTATAACACCGATACAAAGGTATATACCGACAAGAACGGTAAAGACGCTGAAAAACACATCTGGTTCATCGAACCCGCTAAGAAATATGACGAAGCTATCCCCGAAGGCCTTGATAACCTTATGGTCAACGGTGACTTCGAAGATCCCGCTTACGTACAGGAAGCTGACCCCGAGTCAAATCAGATGCGTCTTAGCGAGCTCCCCGGCTGGACTATCCAGGCAAGCGACACCTGGAACGGCGCCCAGAGCATCGTGGCTACCGATAGCCTCAATTACCTCGTTCTCGCAGGTTACCAGGGCGACGGCTGGGCTGACGTTGCTGTAAGCCAGGCTCTCCAGGTTATCCCCGGTCACGAATATGCACTCGTGTTCGACTACCAGCATGCTTCGGCTGCCGGTAACAACTGGGGCTACCGCATCGCCGACGGCAGCGGTATTCTCAAAGAATTCTCCGCTAACACTCAGGATACCGAGTGGCAGAAGGCTACCGTACGTTTCGTACCCGCATCTGCTTCGCTCAACATCCGTTTCTACCTCAACAGCACCAAGCCCGCTTGGTGGATGAACCAGGATCTCTACCTCAACAACGTAGCTCTTTACGACCTTACTCCAGTTGACTTCTACGCTGACGAAGCCGAAATCACCGACGAACGTGCAAACGCTTACGACGGCTACCGCCTCGTATTCGCTCAGGAGTTCAGCGGCGAAGGTACTCCCGACCACGACATCTGGAACTTCGAGGAAGGCTTCAAGCGTAACAACGAAGACCAGTACTACAATGGCGACAAGAACTGCTACATCCAGGACGGTGTCCTCGTTATCGAAGGCCGCAACGTTCTCGACCAGCAGATCAAGAACCCCAAATACGATCCCTTCAACACAGGTTGGCCTTCGCGCATCGGCAAGTACCTCACATGGACTTCCGGCTCTATGCAGACCAAGGGCTCTTGGAACAGCGGTTACACCTGGAACTACGGTATCTACGAAGTTCGCGCTAAAGTTCCTCAGTACGTAGGTTCTTGGCCCGCAATCTGGTCAACCGGTATGCAGTACGAATGGCCCTACGGTGGCGAAATCGACATCATGGAGTACTACGGCCACTGCATCCATGGCAATGTATGCTGGGGTAACGGACAACGCTGGGCCGGCGCATGGAACAGCGCAACCGTTCACGACAATGTGCTCGGCGCTGGCTGGGGCGATGAGTTCCACACCTGGCGCATGGTTTGGGATTACGACCACATGGAGCTCTGGTGCGACGACATCCTTGTAAACAACATCGACCTCGACACCACCCAGAACGCAATCCCCGACGCTGACTACGACCACGGCAACGGTTGTAACCCCTTCCGCGACGTTCGCCACATGCTCTGGCTCAACCTCGCCCTCGGTGGTAACAACGGCGGTTCGCTTGCCAACACTCCCCGTCCTCTCTACTACCTCGTTGACTACGCCCGCGTATATCAGAAGGTAGGTACTGACGGCAAGGCTACATATTCTGTCGACGACGTTATCTCTGAGCCTAACTTCAAGCTCAAAGACGGCGAGACCGGCGTAGCTGCTGTAGCTGTTGACAACAACGCTGAAGTGACCGGCGTATACAACCTTCAGGGCATCCGCGTAGCCGACTCTGTTGAGGCTCTCCGTGGCACCAACCAGGTTTACATCGTCGTTCGCGGCAACCAGTCGGAGAAAGTAGTTCTCTGATCACACTTTAAATAATGACGTTCCACCTTCCCGGAGTATGGCTCCGGGAAGCTTACCGAAAAATCCCGGTTTCATTGAAATGTAAGGATTGTTTAGGTTAACCCGTCTTCTCCTCCGGTGCTGTACCGGAGGAGAAGATATTTTAAATTAAACTCAACATTCACCACTCTGATATTTAAGCGCAATGGAAAAGACATAGCTCAGCATTCCCGAGATTTATTTTTTTATTTACAAGCAATCATCAAAAACCAATCCATACCATAACCCCGACCATGAAGAAAGTAATGTTGGTACTCGCGTCGGCAACGGCGGCTCTCGCCCTCCAGGCGGCCCCCAAGGGCAATGAAGCCACCCAGGTACGCGAGATAATACACAAAGTCAACAGCAACTGGCAGAAAAACCACAGCCCCGAAGGTACTCCCTTCTGGCACAACGCAGCTTACCATACAGGCAATATGGAGGCCTATTTCCTCACCGGAAACCAGGATTATCTCGACTATTCGCAGGCCTGGGCCGAGCATAACCAGTGGAAAGGAGCCAAGAGCGACGACCGACGCGAATGGAAATATGACTACGGTGAAACCGACCGCCACGTCCTCTTCGGCGACTGGCAGATCTGCTTCCAGACATATGCCGACCTTTATAACATCCTTCCCGACGACTCGCGCATCAAGCGTGCACGCGACGTCATGGAATACCAGATGTCAACTCCACAGAACGACTATTGGTGGTGGGCCGACGGCCTCTATATGGTCATGCCCGTGATGACCAAACTCTACAACATCACCGGAAACGACAAATATCTCGAGAAACTCTACTCATACATCACCGTCAGCGACAGCATAATGTATGACAACGAGACCGGCCTCTACTTCCGCGACGGAAAATATGTTTATCCCAAGCACAAGACCGTCAACGGCAAGAAAGACTTCTGGGCCCGTGGCGACGGTTGGGTGCTCGCTGGCCTTGCCAAAGTGCTGAAAGACCTCCCCGCCGACTACAAGCACCGCGACTTCTTCGAGAATAAATTCCGCCGTCTCGCCGATGGCGTCATCGCCCTCCAGCAGCCCGAAGGCTATTGGAGCCGCTCGATGGCCGACCCGGAGATGGCTCCCGGCTACGAAACCAGCGGAACAGCCTTCTTCACCTACGGCCTCCTCTGGGGTATCAACAACGGCTATCTCAACGATGCCAAATATACCGACGCAGCCCTCAAAGGCTGGCAGTATCTGAGCAAGGTGGCCCTCCAGAAAGACGGCTCAATCGGCTACGTCCAGCCCATCGGCGAAAAGGCTATCCCCGGTCAGGTGGTCGACAAGACCTCGACTGCCGACTTTGGCGTGGGCGCCTTCCTGCTCGCCGCATGTGAGTATGTGCGTTACCTCGAGAAAGGCACAAGCGCCGACCGTGCTTACTGGGCCGACCTCGCTTACAAGATGGCACACCCCGTGCTCAGCAATATGGCTGAAGGCAAACTCCAGCAGAACATGCTCGTTGAAGTAAGCCCCAACTGGGATGGCCGCGACAAGAAGGTGACCTATATGGAGGCCTTCGGCCGACTCATGGCCGGCATTGCCCCCTGGATCTCGCTGCCCGACGACGGCACCCCCGAAGGAGCCCGTCGCGCCGAGCTCCGCGAGCTCGCCCTCAAGAGCTACAAGCATGCAGTCGATCCTGAGTCGCCCGACTACCTCGGCTGGCGCGGACACGGCCAGGCCCTCGTCGACGCAGCCTATATCGCCGAGAGCTTCCTCCGTGGTTACGACAGCCTCTGGATGCCCCTCGACGACACCACCAAGCAGCGCTATGTGGAGGAATTCACACAGCTCCGCCGCGTCGATCCTCCCTACACCAACTGGGTACTCTTCTCGTCTACCATCGAGAGCTTCCTGGCAAAAGCCGGTGCCCCCTGCGACGAATACCGCATCAACTCGGCCATCCGCAAAGTTGAGGAGTGGTATACAGGCGACGGCTGGTATGCCGACGGCCCCTCTTTCGCATTCGATTACTACAGCAGCTATGTGTTCCACCCCATGTACCTCGAGACCCTCCAGGGCATGAAAGACTCTGGCCGCTACACCCGCATCCATTACGGTAAATACCATCAGCGTGCCCTCAAGCGTGCCCAGAAATTCAGCATCGTGCTTGAGCGTCTCATCTCACCCGAGGGTACTTTCCCCGTATTCGGCCGCTCTATCCCTTACCGTATGGCAACCATGCAGCCTCTGGCTCTGATGGCCTGGTATGAGAAACTTCCTGCCGGCCTCACCAACGGCCAGGTACGCGGAGCCCTCACCGCTGTTATGCACCGCATGTTCGATGGCAAAGAGAATTTCAACGAAGGCGGCTTCCTTACCATCGGCTTTACAGGCCGTCAGCCCAATGTGGCCGACTGGTATACCAACAACGGTAGCCTCTACATGACCTCGCTCGCATTCCTCCCCCTCGGCCTCCCCGCCTCGCACCCCTTCTGGACCGACGCCGAGCAAGACTGGACTTCGCGTAAGGCCTGGGATTCCAAGCCCTTCCCGAAAGACCACCACTGGCGCGACGAAATCCAAACATGGGATCTCTTCTAACCAACTTGTATGATGAACCGCACTAAACTTACTATACTTGCCATGGCTCTGGGATCGCTCGGAGCCATGGCTTCGACCCATACAGCCGTACTCCGTGCCGACAAGCCCGGAGCAGTGGTCCAGCCTACCATGTACGGCATTTTCTTTGAAGACATCAACTATGGTGCCGATGGTGGCCTCTATGCAGAGATGGTTAAGAACCGTTCTTTCGAGTTCCCACAGGCTCTGCTGGGCTGGCGTGCCTACGGAAGCGTTGAAGTGCTCGACGACGGCCCATTCGACCGCAATCCGCATTATGTGCGCCTCCTTCCGGCTAGCCACGGCGAGAAGCACACCGGCATCGAGAACGAAGGTTACTTCGGCGTGACGGTGAAAAAAGACTCTGTCTACCGTTTTTCGGCTTGGCTGCGCGCACCTCAGGGTGGCTCTCCACGCATCCGTGTGGAGCTCTGCGACCCCGCCTCAACCGGCGAGACTCAGGTCTACGCTGCGCAGACCATCGACGTCACTTCCGGTGAGTGGAAGAAATATACTGCCGAGCTCAAGCCTTGGCAGGGCTTCGACAAGGGCGTCCTCCGCGTATATCTTGCCAAGCCCGATAAGACTCCGGTCGACATCGAGCACGTATCTCTCTTCCCCGCAAATACGTGGAAGGGCCGTGAGAATGGTCTGCGTACCGACCTCGCGCAGGCCCTCGCCGACCTGAAGCCGGGTGTGTTCCGTTTCCCCGGCGGCTGTATAGTCGAGGGCACCGAGCTCCCCGACCGTTACCAGTGGAAGAACACCGTCGGCCCGGTGGAGAACCGTCCTACCAACCTCAACCGCTGGCTCTACACCTTCCCCCATCGCCTCTTCCCCGACTATTATCAGTCGGGAGGCCTCGGATTCTTTGAGTATTTCCAGCTGAGCGAAGACATTGGCGCCGAGCCCCTGCCTGTGCTCAATGTAGGCCTCGTATGCCAGTACCAGAACAATGACCTGCATGCCCACGTGCCTGCCGACAGCCTACGTCAGTATATCGACGACGCCCTCGACCTCATCGAGTTTGCCAACGGCGACACAACTACCACCTGGGGCGCCCTCCGCGCAGAGCTGGGCCATCCCGCGCCATTCAATCTCAAGGTCATGGCCATCGGCAACGAGCAGTGGGGCCCTGAGTACGTCGAGCGCCTCGAGCCATTTATAAAAGAACTGAACGCCAAGCATCCCGAGATCAAAATCATCGGCTCGTCGGGCCCCGACTCGGAAGGCGATAAATTCGATTACCTCTGGCCCGAGATGCGTCGCCTTGGCGCCGACCTCGTCGACGAGCATTTCTACCGTCCTGAGTCGTGGTTCCTCTCGCAGGGTACACGTTACGACAGCTATCCCCGCAAGGGCCCGAAAGTATTTGCTGGCGAATATGCCTGCCATGGAAAAGGCAAGAAATGGAACCACTTCCACGCAGCCCTGCTTGAAGCAGCCTTCATGACCGGTCTCGAGCGCAACGCCGATGTTGTGCACATGGCTACCTACGCGCCTCTCTTCGCGCACGTCGAAGGTTGGCAGTGGCGCCCCGACATGATCTGGTTCGATAACTCCCGCTCTATGCGCACATCGAGCTATTACGTACAGCAGCTCTACGCCCACAACCCTGGCGAGCGCGTACTGCCTCTTACTCTCGATGGCAAGCCCATTGCTGGTCTTGACGGTCAGGACGGTCTTTTCGCAAGTGCTGTGTCCGATGGCTCCGACATTATCGTCAAGGTCGCCAACACCTCGGATGAGGCCCGCGATTTCGCCCTCGACATCAAGGGTGTGAAGGCCAAGCAGCCATTCACCACCCTCACCGCAACCCGCCTTACCGCACCGGAAGGTGACGCCGAGAACAGCCTCGATAATCCCGGCTTGATCGCGCCCGTAACCACCGTGGCCGACATCGACGTAACCAAAGAGTGGTCGGTGTCGCTGCCTCCGATGTCATTCACCGTTTACCGATTCTCACGATGAATCTCCGTCACCTTATACTTGCCCTTCTGGCAACCTCGGCCCTCTCGCTTCACGCCCTCCAGGTGCGTGAGGTGAAAGTTGCCGAGGGCTACGCCGCCACATCTGTCAATACAGCTGTATTCCGTGGAAGCTCACTCGTATCCGATAGCCTCCACCAGTACATAGCTTATTATGATCCCGACGGCAGGGTAGTGGTGGGCAGCCGCTCGCACGGATCCGATGAGTGGACTCTCCATACTACCCAGTATAAGGGAAATGTGGCCGACGCGCACAATGTCATCTCTCTCGGCATCGATGGCTCCGGTCGCCTGCATCTTTCGTTTGACCATCACGGCCATCCGCTCAGATATTGTCGTGCCATAGCTCCGGGCAGCCTTGACTTCGGCCCCCTCGAGGCTATGATAGGCGATGACGAGAGCGATGTCACTTATCCCGATTTCTACACCTTGGCCGACGGCGACCTCCTTTTCGTCTACCGCTCGGGTGCTTCGGGCCGAGGCAATCTGGTGATGAACCGTTACTCAACCGCTGCGGGCACATGGAGCCGCGTCCACTCAGTGCTGATCGACGGCGAAGGCGAGCGCAATGCCTATTGGCAGATGTGCACAGCCAGCGACGGCACCATACATCTCTCCTGGGTCTGGCGTGAGACATGGCTGGTGGAAACTAACCACGATCTGTGCTATGCGCGTTCGCGCGACGGAGGTCGTACTTGGGAGCGTAGCGACGGCACCCCTTACCGTCTGTCCATCACAGCAGCAGACGCCGAGGTTGCAGTTGCCGTGCCTCAGAACTCCGAGCTCATCAACCAGACATCCATGAGCGCCGACGCCAACGGAAATCCGTATATCGCAACATATTGGCGTGATGCCGACAGCTCCGTGCCCCAGTATCGCCTCGTGTGGCATGACGGTTCTTCCTGGCAGACCTCTACCGTGGGGCGCCGCACGCAGCCGTTCTCTCTCAGCGGAGGCGGCACGAAAATGATTCCGATTGCACGTCCGGTGGCTGTCTGTGGCCCCGATGGTGTGAAGATGGTTTTCCGCGACGCCGAGCGGGCATCCCGTATCAGCGTGGCGTCGTTGCCGGCTGGCTCGTCGGAGTGGACTATCACCGACATCACCCCTTATAGTGTTGATGCCTGGGAGCCGACCTTCGACCGCACATTGTGGAATATGACTGGCCGTCTTCATATCTTCGCCCAGCCTACCCATCAGGGCGACGGCGAAAAAGTTGTCGAGGGTGCTGCCCCGACTCTGATTAGCGTAATTGAACTCTAACATTATCATACCCATGACTGTTTTTAAGAAGTTATTCCTGCTCGGCGCCTTTCTGGCAGCAGCGGTGACCGCCCCGGCGGCCAAGCCCGCGGCTGTGGAGGCGCCCATGGTGCAGGGTGAGCGTTGGCTCGACACCGAAGGCAATCCCATAAACGCCCACGGTGCCGGCATGCTCTATCACAATGGAAAATATTATCTCTACGGAGAGTACAAGGTGGGAAAAACCATTCTTCCGGAGTGGGCCACCTGGGAGTGCTACCGCACCGACGTCACCGGCGTAGGCTGCTATTCCTCTCCCGACCTCCGCAACTGGACGTTCGAAGGCGTTGTCCTCAAGGCTGAGGATAATCCCGACAGCGACCTCCATCCTTCCAAGGTGCTCGAGCGCCCGAAGGTGGTATATAACCCCAAGACCGGTAAATTCGTGATGTGGGCCCATGTCGAGAGTGCCGACTACTCCAAGGCGGCTGCCGGCGTGGCTGTCAGCGATTCGCCCACAGGCCCCTTCAAATACCTCGGAAGTTTCCGCCCCAACAATGCCATGAGCCGCGACCAGACTGTCTTTGTCGATGACGACGGCCGCGCATATCAGTTCGCATCCTCGGAGAGCAACCAGACAATGTACATCAACGAGCTAACCGACGATTATCTCCGGCCCACCGGACGTTATACCCGCAATTTCATCGGAGCCAGCCGCGAGGCACCCGCCGTATTCAAGCGCAACGGCAAGTACTATGTGCTCACATCCGGTTGCTCTGGCTGGGATCCCAACAGCGCCCAGATTGCCGTGGCCGACTCTATAATGGGTGAATGGACCGTGATCGGCGATCCCTGCCGTGGCCCCGAGGCTGAGAAGACCTTCTATGCTCAGAGCACATATGTGCAGCCCGTCCATGGCAAGGAAGACTGTTACCTCGCCCTCTTCGACCGCTGGAACAAGACCGACCTTGAAAACTCACGCTATGTATGGCTGCCCATCGTCTGGGAAGGCGATACCCCCACTATTCCCTGGCGCGAGACCGTGAATTTCGACGGTTTCGCCGATAAGGGCCGCTTTGAAGCTGGCACTGGTGCCTTCATGCTCAACGGTGAGCCTTTCGTTGTGAAGGCTGCCGAGCTCCACTATCCCCGTATCCCCCGCGAGTATTGGGATCACCGCATCAAGATGGTCAAGGCCCTCGGCATGAACACCGTATGCCTCTATGTATTCTGGAATGCTCACGAGCCCAAGCCCGACCAGTTCGACTTCGAAGGCCAGAACGACCTCCGCGAATTTATCAAGCTCTGCGCCGCCAACGACATGAAGGTCATCCTTCGCCCCGGCCCATATGTATGCGCCGAGTGGGAGATGGGTGGTCTGCCCTGGTGGCTCCTGAAGAAGAAAGATATTCGTCTCCGCGAGCAGGATCCTTACTTCCTTGAGCGCGTCGACAATTTCCAGAAAGCCGTGGCTGCCCAGGTGGGCGACCTCACTGTGGCCGACGGTGGCCCCATCATCATGGTGCAGGTTGAGAATGAGTACGGCTCCTACGGCATCGACAAGCCTTATGTTGCCGACATCCGCGATATGCTCCGCAAGAATTTCGGCCAGGATGTTGCCCTCTTCCAGTGCGACTGGTCGTCGAACTTCCTCAACAACGGTCTGCCCGACCTGACCTGGACTATCAACTTCGGCACCGGTGCCGACATCGACTCGCAGTTCGCGCCCCTACGTGCGGCTCGCCCCGACAGCCCCCTCATGTGCTCTGAGTTCTGGAGCGGATGGTTCGACAAATGGGGTGCCAACCACGAGACACGTCCTGCAGCCGACATGATCGCCGGCATCGACGAGATGCTCTCGAAAGACATCTCTTTCAGCCTCTACATGACTCACGGTGGCACAAGCTTCGGCCACTGGGCAGGTGCCAACTCGCCCGGTTTCGCGCCCGACGTCACCTCTTACGACTACGATGCCCCTGTGAATGAGCAGGGTGCCCCCACTCCCAAGTATTGGGCGCTCCGCGAGGCCATGGCGCCTTACACCAAAGGCAAGCAGGCTGCTGTGCCCAAGGCTATCCCCACCATCTCTATTCCCCGCTTCGCCTTCACCGAGGTAGCTCCTCTCTTTGGCAATCTCCCCGAGGCCAAGACCGACGCGGCTATCCGCACCATGGAGGAATATGACCAAGGTTTCGGATCAATTCTCTACCGTACCGTTCTCCCGGCAGTTGCCGATGGTGCCGTCCTTACCGTAAACGATGCGCACGACTTTGCCCAGGTATTTGTCAACGGCAAGTATATCGGCAAGCTCGACCGCCGCATGGGTGAGAAGGAACTCGAGCTCCCCGCTTGCGCTAAAGGTGATACAATCGACATCCTCGTTGAAGCCATGGGCCGCATCAACTTCGGCCGCGCGATCAAGGACTTCAAAGGTATAACCGACAACGTTACCGTAACCGAGACCCGCGATGGTCACGACTTCGTGTGCGAGCTCAAGAACTGGCAGGTATACAATCTCCCCGATGAATATGCCTTCTATACCGCTATGGACTTCAAGCCTGTGGCATCGTATAATAATGGCGAGCTCCCCCGCGGCGTTTACCGCGCGACCTTCAACCTCAAGAAGCCCGGCGACACCTTCCTCAATTTCGAGACATTCGGCAAAGGCCTTGTCTATGTCAACGGTCACCCCATGGGCCGCATCTGGGATATTGGCCCGCAACAGACCCTCTATATGCCCGGCCCCTGGCTCAATAAGGGCGAGAACGAAGTGCTCGTGTTCGACATCGTCGGCCCGCGCGAAGCTGCTTCGGAAGGTCTCCGCGAGCCTATCTACGACCGCCTCCCCTACAAGCGCCGCAAAGCCGGTGGCGAAGCTCCCGCAGTGGCTGAGCTTACTCCCGCAGTCTCGGCAGCCTTCGAGGGTGGCAATGGTTGGAAACAGATCGACTTCCCCGCTCCCGCCAAAGGCCGTTACCTCATCCTTGAGGCCCTCGACGCACACGATGGCGGCGACGCCGTGGCTATCGCCGAGATGTATGTGCTCGATGCCAAAGGCGAGCGCATGCCACGCGAAGGCTGGAATGTTGAATATGTCTCAACCGAGGATACTGACGGCGTGAACCGCACTGCCGACAAGATCTTCGACCTCCAGGAGTCGACATACTGGACTCCGGCCAAGGGTGTCAAGTTCCCCCACATGGTCATGATTGACCTCGGACGCCCCGTCACCCTCACCGCCATCCAGTATCTTCCCCGCATGGAGCCCGGTGCTCCAGGTGCCCTGAAAAACTTCAAGGTATATCTTAAATAACAGAAACATCCGCGAAAGCCGGGCCGCGCACAGCATCTGCGCAGCCCGGCAATCGCCATAGATAAAAAACAGTGCAACTATGGTAAATTTTTCGCTTGAGGGTAAAGTTGCCCTCGTCACAGGTGCCGCTTACGGCATCGGGCTTGCCATCGCCCGCGCATTTGCTGAGGCTGGCGCCAAGATTGTGTTCAATTGTTCTCGTCAGGAGACCGTAGACCGCGGTCTGGCCGCTTATAAAGAACTCGGCATTGATGCCAAAGGCTATGTGTGCGACGTAACAGACGAAGAAGCCGTGCGTGCCATGGTGGCCGACATCGAGGCTACAGTAGGAACTATCGACATTCTTGTCAACAACGCCGGCATCATCAAGCGCATCCCCATGGAGGAAATGGCTGTTGAAGATTTCCGCCGTGTAATCGATGTCGATCTCGTGGCTCCTTACATCTGTGCCAAAGCTGTCATTCCCGGCATGATCCGCAAGGGCCATGGCAAGATTATCAACATATGCTCGATGATGAGCGAGCTCGGTCGCGAGACAGTCAGCGCTTACGCAGCTGCCAAGGGTGGCCTCAAGATGCTCACCCGCAACATCTGCTCTGAGTTCGGCGAGCACAACATCCAGTGCAACGGCATCGGCCCGGGCTACATAGCCACCGAGCAGACAGCTCCTCTTCGCGAGCGCCAGCCCGACGGAAGCCGCCATCCCTTCGATCAGTTCATCATCGCCAAGACTCCCGCAGGCCGCTGGGGTACACCCGAAGACCTCATGGGCCCGGCTGTATTCCTCGCATCTGACGCTTCCGACTTTGTCAACGGCCATGTGCTCTACGTCGACGGCGGTATTCTCGCCTACATAGGCAAGCAGCCCAAGTGATGCATCTGCCATGGAAGACGTTTTTTCATATATAATCGGACTCGGGGCCGCCGTGATGATGCCGGTGATCTTCACCGTGCTCGGCGTGTGCATAGGCATCCGCCTCGGCGACGCCCTCAAGTCGGGTCTTAAGGTGGGTGTCGGCTTCATTGGCCTCTCCATCGTCACAGCCCTGCTTACATCGGCTCTGGGCCCGGCGCTCAATACCGTGGTCGACATCTACGACCTCCAGCTCAAAGTATTCGACATGGGCTGGCCGGCAGCTGCCGCTGTGGCCTACAACACTGCCGTCGGCGCATTCATCATTCCGGTATGCCTTGGCGTCAACATTCTCATGCTGCTCACCAAGACAACCCGCACGGTCAATATCGACCTCTGGAACTACTGGCACTTCGCCTTTATCGGCGCTGTGATCTATTTCGCGTCCGACTCGCTGGCCTGGGGTTTCTTCGGCGCCATCATATGCTATATCCTCACCCTTATTTTGGCCGACATCACGGCTAAGAAATTCCAGGGCTACTACAAGGATATGGACGGTATCTCGATTCCTCAGCCTTTCTGCGCCGGTTTCGTTCCTTTCGCATGGGCCATCAACAAGGGCCTCGACAAGATTCCGGGCATCAACCGCCTCGAGATTGATGCCGAAGGCATGAAGAAGAAATTCGGCCTTCTCGGCGAGCCTCTCTTCCTCGGTGTGATTGTAGGCATAGCCATCGGTTGCCTCACATGCCGCTCATGGGCCGAGATCGTTGATAAGATTCCCTATATCCTCGGCCTCGGTATAAAGATGGGTGCCGTGATGGAACTTATTCCGCGCGTCACCGTCCTCTTCATCGAGGGCCTCAAGCCCATCAGCGATGCCACCCGCAGCCTGATCGCCCGCAAATTCAAGGGCGCCGACGGTCTCAATATCGGCATGAGCCCCGCACTTGTCATCGGCCACCCGACGACCCTCGTGGTGTCGCTCCTGCTCATTCCCGTCACCCTCTTCCTCGCGGTTGTGCTGCCTGGCAACCAGTTCCTGCCTCTGGCTTCGCTCGCCGGTATGTTCTACGTCTTCCCCCTGGTGCTCCCCTTCACCAAAGGTAATGTGTTCAAAACCTTTGTTGTCGGTCTGGTTGTGATGGTGCTCGGCCTGTATATGGTCACCAACCTCTCGTCGTGGTTCACCCTCGCTGCTAAAGATGTATACGCCGTCACCGGCGACAGCGCCGTAGCCATCCCCGAAGGCTTCAGCGGCGGTAGCCTCGATTTTGCCGGTAGTCCGCTCGCCTGGGTCATCTTCCAGTGCACCGAAAATCTCAAGTGGATCGGCTCGGGCCTCCTCGTTCTCATCACCATGGGCATGATGTGGTGGAACCGCGTCAATATTATCCGCAATCAGAAGCTCATGATTGAGCGTAATTCCGACGAACTTCAAACTATCGAATAATTCTCATCGTATGAAAAAGATATTCATCTCTCTTGCTGTGGCTCTGGCCGCACTCAGCGCCGGTGCCAAGACAAATTATACCATACTCCGTGCCTGTCATCCCGATGATGTGAAAGGCTACGACACCGAGCAGCTCCGCTCGCACTTCATGATGCCTACGGTGATGGAGAAAGATGTGATCAATCTCACCTACTCCATGTACGACCGTCTCATCTACGGTGGCGTCATTCCCGTGTCGACTGTTGAGCTGGAGACCATCGACCCCCTCAAAGCCAACTACTTCCTCGAGCGCCGCGAGCTCGGTGTGATCAACATCGGCGGCGACGGCATCGTGAATGTCGACGGCAAGGACTATGAGCTCCATTTCAAAGACGCCCTCTACGTGGGTCGCGGCAACAAGAAGGTGACTTTCCGCTCGAAAGACGCTGCCAACCCTGCTAAATTCTACATCAACTCAACTCCAGCGCACAAGGAGTACAAGACCCAGCTCATCACTATCGACGGACGCAAGGGCAGCCTCAAGGCTAATTCTTTCGCTGCCGGATCGATGGAGGAGAGCAATGACCGTGTCATCAACCAGCTCATTGTGGCTAATGTGCTTGAAGAAGGCCCCTGCCAGCTTCAGATGGGTCTTACCGAGCTCAAACCCGGATCGGTGTGGAATACCATGCCCGCGCACACACACGACCGTCGCGTCGAGGCTTACTTCTACTTCAACGTTCCCGAGGGCAACGCCATCTGTCATCTCATGGGCGAGCCGCAGGAAAACCGTCTCATCTGGCTCCATAACGAGCAGGCTGTCATGGCCCCCGAGTGGTCGATCCACGCTGCCGCAGGTACGTCTAACTACATGTTCATCTGGGGCATGGGTGGCGAGAACCTTGACTATGGCGACATGGATAAGGTAACATATCTTGAAATGAAATAATACTTACGGTATATGAAAATCATTACATTGGGCGAGATTATGCTCAGGCTTTCGCCCGAAGGCTTCAAGCGCTTTGTTCAGGTAGATTCTTTCGATGCCATCTGGGGTGGCGGCGAGGCCAATGTGGCCGTCAGCTGCGCCAATTACGGGCACGACGCATGGTTTGTGTCGAAGCTCCCCAAGCACGAGATCGGTCAGGCTGCCGTAAATGCGCTGCGCCGCTATGGTGTGCATACCGACCACATCGTGCGTGGCGGTGACCGTGTAGGCATCTACTATTGCGAGACCGGTGCGTCGATGCGCCCCTCGAAGGTAATCTACGACCGCGCCCACTCGGCAATCGCTGAGGCTGATGCTTCCGACTTCGATTTCGACGCTATAATGGAAGGTGCCGACTGGTTCCACTGGAGCGGAATCACTCCGGCCATCTCTGATAAAGCTGCTGAACTTACCCGCCTCGCTTGTGAGGCTGCCAAGCGCCACGGCGTCACCGTGAGTGTTGACCTCAACTTCCGCAAGAAGCTTTGGACAAGCGAGAAAGCCCAGAGCGTGATGCGGCCCTTGATGCAGTATGTCGACGTATGCATAGGCAATGAGGAAGACGCCGAGCTTTGCCTCGGCTTCAAGCCCGATGCTGATGTTGAAGGCGGAAATACAGATGCCGAAGGCTACAAGGGCATTTTCGCGGCTATGGCTGCTGAATTTGGCTTCAAATATGTGGCATCTACTCTCCGCGAGTCATTCTCTGCTTCGCATAACGGCTGGAAGGGCATGATCTACGACGGTAAGGATTTCTACGTGTCCAAGCGTTACGACATCAACCCGATAGTCGACCGCGTAGGCGGTGGTGACTCGTTCTCCGGTGGTCTTATCCATGGCCTCCTCACCATGCCCTCGATGGCCGACGCCCTCGAGTTTGCCGTGGCTGCTTCGGCTCTGAAGCAGACCATCAACGGAGACTTCAATCTCGTGTCGGCTGAAGAAGTCAAGGCGCTCGCCGGCGGTGCTGCCAACGGTCGCGTTCAACGCTAATTTAAAACCTGAATATTTATGGCAAGATTTTATAAGCAGGCAGTGGTGGCCAAGCTCGCTGAAGCTCCGGTTGTGCCTGTGTTCTATCATAAAGATGCCGCCACGGCATGTGCAGTGCTCAAGGCTTGCTACGAAGGCGGTGTGCGTGCATTCGAGTTTACCAACCGTGGCGACTTCGCGCACGAGGTATTTGCTGAAGTGGTGAAATTCGCAGCCCGCGAGTGCCCCGAGATGGCTGTGGGTGTTGGCTCGGTTGTTGAGCCAGGCACGGCTTCTCTCTATATGCAGCTCGGTGCTTGCTTCGTGGTCGGCCCCCTCTTCAACCCTGAGGTTGCACGCGTATGCAATCGCCGCCAGGTGCCCTATGTGCCCGGCTGCGGCAGCGTGAGCGAGGTCGGTGCGGCTCAGGAGGCCGGTTGCGAGGTATGCAAGGTATTCCCCGGCGATGTACTCGGCACCAAGTTTGTCAAGGGCCTCATGGCTCCCATGCCCTGGTCGAAACTTATGGTTACCGGTGGGGTTGAACCCACCGAGGAGAATGTGAAGGGCTGGCTCGGTGCAGGAGCTTTCTGCGTTGGCATGGGCTCGAAGTTATTCCCAAAAGACCGCGTTGAGGCCGCCGACTGGCAGTATGTGACCGATAAATGCCGCGAGGCTCTTTCGTATACCCGATGAAGCGCGCCAAATTTTTTGCCCCTCTCGCAGCAGCCGCTTTGCTCGCTTCCTGCGCTGGGCATGACTCCGCTGTAAAGGTGGAAGTGAAGAATAATGAGCATGCTGCCTCCTGCGCGACTGTCGAGCTTAGCGCCGCTGATATTCTCGGCCGTCTCGGCAGTTCCTACTGTGTGGTAAGTGATTCGCAAGGGCGCGAGATTCCCTCTCAGATTACTTACGACAGCTTGCTCGTATTCGTTGCCGAGCTCGATTCTTGTGCCACGGAGGTGTATACCATCACCGCCGCCGATACTGCCGGTGTATATCCCCGCCTCGTGTCGGGCCGCATTTATCCTGAGCGTGCCGACGATGTGGCATGGGAGAATGAAGAAGGCGGTTTCCGCATCTACGGCCCTGCAACCCAAGCCCGCGGTGAACGCGCCTTCGGCTACGATCTGTTCTTCAAGCACCGTACTCCCGAGCCTGTGCTCGAGACTCTCTACGGTGCCCAGACTTCATCGGAGAATTGGGCGAAAGTCGACTCTCTGCGCAAAATCGATCCGGCTTTGGCCGCAGACTTTGAGCGCTCATTTACCTATCATCTTGACCATGGTCTGGGAATGGACTGCTATGCTGTAGGCCCCACCGCCGGTGCCGGTGTCAATATTCCGGTTGTCAACGACTCGCTGTGCTTCGCATGGTGTTACTCGACGGCCGATGTGCTTGACAATGGCCCTGTGCGTTTTACCGTCGGCCTCACATTCGCACCCCGAGCACTCGGCTCCGACAGCGCTGTGGTGGAGACACGTCTTATCTCGCTCGACAGCCGCTCGTATCTCAACCGCACACGTGTGCATTACGAGGGTCTGAGCGAGCCATGCACCATCGCGCTTGGTTTCCCCCGTCGCGACGACAGCCCGGCTACGCTCGACAATTCGGGAGTAATCGCTTATGCCGATCCAACCCAGGGCCCCGACAATGGTAAGGCTCTGCTCGGCCTTGTGCTGCCGGGCGGCTTTGACCGTACTGCCGAAGCTGCCGGCCACATACTTGGTTATACGGAGCTTGCGCCCGCCGATACCCTCGACTATTACTGGGGATTTGCGTGGAACCGCAATGAGCCTCAGCTTGAAGGCGAGGCATGGTCTGAAACTCTTCGCCACCTGCCTCCCTCCGTTTCTGTGACTGTGCGATGAGCATTTAATCATATGAATTTGGTCATACGGGCCGTTTGTGCTATTTTTGCACTGCGGCCCGTATTTTTATATCTCTATGCCATGAACGACCTCAAGAATATCATATCCCATTTTGCAACCGAAGGCGAAGTCTGCTCGGTGGCTCCTCTTGGAGAGGGTTTTATCAACGACACATTTATAGTGCGCACCGGCGAAGGAACGCCCGACTATATTCTCCAGCGTAAGAATAAATCGATCTTCCCTGATGTGGAATCGATGATGGATAATATAGCCAAGGTCACGGCACATCTCCGGCAGAAGGTCGAAGCCGAAGGTGGTGATCCGGCCCGGGAGGTGCTTGCTGTGGTGCCCACCCGCGACGGCAAACTCTGTTTCTGCGACCAGGCCGGAGAATATTGGGCTATGTGTGTCTATATTGCCGATACTCTTGCCTACAGCAAAGCTGATACTCCCGAGTTGGCCCGCATGGGCGGAGTCGGCATAGGCCGTTTTCAGTCGCAGCTTGCCGACTTCCATTCTCCCTTGGCCGAGACAATCAAGGGCTTCCATGACATACGCCACCGCTTTGAGCAGTGGGATGAGACCTTGAAGCTTGACAGAGCAGGGCGCGTATCGGCTGTGGCCTCTGAGATAAGTTGGATCGAGAGCCGTCGGGCCAAGATGCTTGAGTTCCGGAAATTGGTCGATGATGGTACGATACCATTACGTGTCACCCATAACGACACCAAGATAAGCAACATCCTTTTCGACCGTAGTGGCCGTGTGCTCTGTGTGATAGATCTGGATACGGTGATGACGGCTCCGGCGCTCAATGATTTTGGCGATGCCATACGCTCGTATGCCAATACCGGAGCGGAGGATGACCGCGACCTCAGCCGGGTCGGGGTGTCGATGCCAATGTTCGAGGCTTATGCCGACGGCTACCTGTCGGAGCAGGCGCGCACGCTCACTCAGTCCGAAATTGACTATCTGGCTTTTTCGGCTCTGTATATAACCTACGAGCAGGTGCTCAGATTCCTGATGGATTATATCGACGGTGACCATTACTACAAGACGGCCTATGCCGATCATAATCTTGTGAGGGCGCGGGCGCAGTACCGGCTCTTAGAGAGTATGGAAGAGAATTACGATGCGATGTGTGAGGCCATATCGGCCTTGGCCGCAAAATACCGTGGCTGAATCAGGCTTTCCAGAATGAGATGAAGCGGTCGGCTACTACGTTGGCCGAGTTGTGGCGCCTTACAAAGTCTGGGGCGGCGGCGCTCATGGCTTGCAGACGCGCGGTGTCGGAGACTATGTTTCTGAGCTGGCTGTAGGCAGCCTCTGTGTCGCCAGGTGTGAGATTGATGATGGGCCGGGTAGCCTGGTCGGGTTCTCCTATGAATTTATAAAACTCGTCTTCACCTCCGCTGATAGGCACAGCGCCGGTCGCCATGGCCATCAGTGCTGTGGTCGCCGGGGTGTAAGAGTATAGTTGGTCGCACACGATGTCGGCGGCTGCGAGTTCTTTTACGAAATCGGCAAATGGCATGTTGGCCGGGCTCTGGAGTTCTATTCTTCCGGGAAATTCTCTCTGGAGGCGTTGGAGCAGGGGCAGCAGAATGTCGGCGCCTTTCTCCTGCTCGCGTCCGCGGTGGCAGGCATAGAGTATGCGTATTTTATCATCAAACGTGTGTGGATGGGAAGCCGGCAGAATGGAAAAATCGATGGGTATGCCACCATACGCCAGGGGCAAGGCCGCATACTCGGCCTCGATCACACGGTGGTATTCGTAAAGGGCGCTGACGGCTCCGTCGATGCTTGAATAGACCGCGTCGGTATATCGCTGAAGCTCGGGCGCAAGCCACTGGTCGGCTTCCGACCGAGCATCGAGGCTCCACGGAGTGCGGCTGTGGCCTATCTGCCATTCCGAGTAGGCGAGGGCAGGGGCTGGCCCGGTAAGGTTGCGCACGTAAGCCGAGTCTGTGCCGAGGGCTGTGAGATAGATGGAGTCATTGTCGCGCTTGAGCCTGCGGAGTATTTTTTCAAGCCGCGCTGGTTGGAGCTGCACGAATCCAGGCGATGCCAGCTGCACGACGTCGAAGCCTTTCATCCGCTGGGCCAGAACAGTCGACATACGCGCATAGAGTATTGCCCCGCCTATTTTGCCGGGGCGACGTGTGAGGTCGATGTCGCGCCGTGTATTCATCCAGCGGCTGCCGTCGGATGCGAGGGTCACATCGTGGCCTTTGGCCGACAATGCGGAGGCCAAGGTCGCATGGTAATTGCTTGCGTCGCCTAACAGCAGAATCTTCATAGCTCGTCGCGGTGTTTGATGGCGTAGATCATTCCCTGAGTGAGATGGCGCAGCGCCTTCAGGAACGGAGCCGGGTTGCGGTAGGCTTCCAAGGGCAGGCGGGGCAGGGCCGCTGCCAGCCCGCGTTGCATATACATCAGGCAACCCTTAGCGCGTATCACACCGGGCCGAAGAGCTTCGCGGACGCCTGTGGTAGAGCCTGGATGGATGGCCACAACAGTGTCGGTAAACCGGCAGGTGAGGCCGGCACGGATAGCGCGTAGCATAAAAAGTTCCTCTTCCCCTGCCGAGAGATAGGGGGCACCGATGCCGGCTAAGGGCGTGAACCGCAGACCGGCGCGGGCGATGGCGTCGCGCCTTATGGCAATCTCGAAAGAAATAGTCCAATAGTAGGGCCAGGGCTTGCGGAGATTGTGGCCGTCGGGAGGATAGGTGCGTTTTTCAGGCATCTCCGAGCGGCATGTAAGCACGTCGAGAGCCGGGTCTTGCGCGAAAATATCAATGATGCGGAGAAGGCCATCGGTGCGGAAGCTCAGATCGTCGTCGGCAATGAAGATGAGCGGTGCCGATGCCAGGTCGATGGCATGGTTGCGGTTAAGGCTCAGCCCGCGGTCAAAGAAAAAATGTACTTTAATGTCGGGGCGAGCTTCAAGAGCCGCGGCAGTGGCAGAGAGGTCGAGATGGTCGGGATTCTGACAAGATATGACATATTGTACCCCTGGCAACATTGGCCAGCCGGAGACATCGATGCTCCGCAGCCGTTGCCCGAAGGTACATACCAATATCTGGAGTTTCAGATCCATCCGTCGGCGGTGAGTATGCTGTCTACCTTCTCCACCGTCTGGTCTCTATCCCAGTCGGGTCGGTTGGCAAATATCAGATAGAAAATCTCTTTATCGGGGTAATATCCCTCGAAAGTATAGAAGCCGCCGTTGTCGCCGGTGTGGTATATTTTTTTGAGTCGGTCGGGGCGCTGCTCGATGAAGAATCCGAGTCCGTAAGATGTAAACGGTATGTCGGTATGAATCACGGGAGTGAATGCCATGCGCAGCGATGAATCCCCTACGATTTTACCGTCGAAGAGGGCGCGTTCCCATTTTAAAAATTCGAGGGCTGAGGTGTAGAGGCCGCCATCGGCTTTAGTGGGGAAGAAATTGGCTTCGCCATAGTCACACTCCTCCCAGCGGCCATCTTCCGAGCGGAAATACTTGTAGATGTTCTCGCCCTCAGCGGCTTTGTAGCCGTGCGCGAAATTCTTGAGTGCCTCGTTAGGCTCGAAGAATTTTGTCTGCACCATACCTGCGGGTGCGAATATATTGTCGCGCATCCATGCGGTGTAGCGTTCGCCGGTAATCTGCTCAATCAGAGGGAGTATGAGCTGGTAGGTAGGATTTTGATATTCATAAGCCGTACCCGGGGTAAAGGCCAGTGAGTCGAGCTGGTTGAGATAACTCAAAGATTCGGCGCAGAGGGCATAGAGCTTATAGTCGCGTACGGTGGCATAGATCGATTTATGTTTCTTGCGGTAGTCTTTCCACTCGGCTTCTGTGCGCGGGCGCGAATCAGGAATGCCTGATGTATGGGATAAGAGGTGCCGCAGGGTTATCTCCTTGAAGATAGGAGATTTAAACTCGGGGAAGAAGTTCGCTACAGTGTCGTCGAGATTGAGCAGGCCTTGTTCCTGCATTTTCAGCACGGCGATGGCCGAGAACTGCTTGGAGATGGAGCATATGTTGAACAGAGTCGAATCTGTGATTGCCTGGTGTGTGTCGAGCCGCGCCTGGCCGAAGCCATGCGAATATATTATTGAGTCGCCTTTGGCCACGAGCACAATCGCGCCCGGATCATTCTCGGCAAACATGTGGCCGAATAAGGAGTCGAGCGGGGCTGACAGACTCGTAGGGGCTGTGTCGACGGTTGTCTCGGCGGCGGAGTGTCGGCAAGATGATGATAGAAGGGTAAGGAGAACAGCGAAGTAAAAAAGCGCGTAGTGCTTCATTTGTCAGTAGATGGAATCCACCCCTTGGCAAGAAGTACGCTGTCGACTTTTGTAGCTGTCTCGAGACGGTTCCAGTCGGGGCGGTTGGCAAAAATCAGATAAAAAATATTGTAGTCGGGATATCCGCCTTCAAATACGCCGAAGCCGCCGTTTGAAGTGCTGTGGAATGGCTTCAGCGGTTTGGATGGAGCTTCTTCAAGGAAGAGCCCGAGACCGTAGCCTACATTGCGTACGTTGGTGTCGATCTGTCTTGTATTGGCAGAATCAACGTATTGGCGTGGAATTACGCGTCCGTTATAGAGGGCGCTGACCCACTTCATGAATTCGCGAGGAGTGGTGAAGATGCCGTTGTCGGCGCGTGTGAGGAAAAACTCAGCCTCGCCGTAGTCGAATTCATCCCAAGCTCCGTCTTTCGACCGGAAGACTCCGCGTTTTTTTTCGCCGCGCGCCGGTGCGTAGGCATGTGCCATCCGGGATGAGTGCTTTGTCGGGTCGTAATATGATGTTTCTGTGAGGCCGGCCGGGGCAAAGATATTCGTCTTCATCCATGACTCGAATGATTCGCCTGTAATGCGCTCGATGATCTGCGGAATGAGCAGGTACGGAGCATCGTTGTACTCAAAATGAGTGCCCGGGGTGAAGCGCAGCGAGTCGACGGTGCTGAAGAAACGAGCCAGCTCTTCCTCACGGCCATAGAGCCGGTAGTCGGGAGCCTGCGCGAACGACGACGGGTATTCTTTGATGTACTCTTTCCATTGGTCGTTGGTGCGCGGCCGCAGGTCGGGGAGGCCTGAGGTGTGCGACAGCACATGCCGTAGGGTGACGCGGCTGAAAACCTCCCGGTTGTAATCGGGAAAAAACGTGGAGAGAGGTTCGTCGAGCGACACTTTGTTGTCGGCAACCAGCTTCATTAGTCCGACGGCAGTGAATGTCTTGGAGGCAGATGCGACGTTAAGCAGAGTGCTGTCGGTCATCGGTGCGGGCTTGTCGAGACGCGCCATGCCGAAACTGCGGGAGTACACAATGGAGTCGTCTTTCATTATCACGATGGTGGCGCCGGGGTTGGCTTTGCCTGTGAAAATGGAGTCGAAAACAGAGTCGAGAGGTGCTGCGATGCCGGCGTCGGGTTGCTTGGCTGGAGTTGCCGCAGGCGTGGTGCATTCAAGCGCGAGAAAGGCCGTTGCGGTCATGACGGCAGCAATGATGATACGGATATGTGAGGAGAGCGACATCTTTTCAGATAAGGCCTTTTTGTGTTAAAATCTCTTCTACTTTTGCTGAGAAGGTGTTGTAATCCCAGTCGTTGCGGTTTGAGAAAATGACGTAAATGACATCTTTTGCGGGGTAGGCCGCCTCGACGGTTACGAAGCCGCCGCGTGTGCTGCGGTGATACAGTTTCTCAAGACCGGAGGAATCCTGGAAAATATTCACACCGAGGCTGTAGCCTTCACCCGGGTTGCCTGTGCTTACCAGTGGCACGTGGAAGAGGGCGAGGGATTCGGGAGAGATTATTTTGCCTGCATGGAGGGCATGGAGGGCTTTGGTGAAGTCGGCCGGAGAGATATAGAGGCCGCGGTCGGCGCGAGTGAGGAAGAAATCTGCTTCGCCGTAATCGTACTCTTCCCAGCGGCCATCTTTGCTCCGGAATACTTTTGGCTTTGCGGGGCCTTCGGCTCTACGGTAGGCATGGGCCATGTCGTGGATATATTTTGACGGGTCGATGTATGCGAAGCGTGTAACGCCTGCAGGTGCGAAGATATTGTCTTTCATCCACTTCTCGAACGGCTCGCCTGAGGCCTGCTCTATGACGCTGAGCAAGAGCATATAAGGAGGATCCTGACGGTCGAATTCAGTACCGGGCTCGAATGCGAGCGAGTCGAGTGACTCGAGGAAGCGGGTAAGTTCTTTCTCACGCCCGTAGATGCGGAAGTCGGGGCCGTAGCCAAATACACTCGCAGTCTCGGTGATATATTTTTCCCATTGCTCATTGTTGGCCGGGCGTCCGTCGGGAATGCCGGATGTATGAGCAAGGACGTGGCGCAATGTGATTCCGCCGAAAACGTCTTTGTTGAAGTTGGGGAAATAGTCGGTTAATTTGTCGTCAAGCGATAGTTTGCCTTGCTCGGCCAGCTTGAGGATTGCAGCTGCGGTGAAAGTCTTGGTAGACGACGCGGCGTTGAGCATAGTGTTCTCGGAGAGAGATGCCACGCTGTCGAGTCGGGAGAGGCCGGTTGCGTTTGAGTAAATTACCGTATCGGCATGGGTGACCATTATCACGGCTCCAGGGGCGTCTTTCTGAAATTCAGAATCTATAATGGAGTCAAGAGCCGCGGTAATGCCGTAGTTGTCGTGGGTGTGTGTGCCGGAGCATGATTGGAGCGTAAGCAAGGATGCCAATGCAGTGATGACGGCGCAGAAAAAATAAGGGCGCAGAATTACTTTTTTCATTTCGCCACAAAGGTATTTTAAAAATCATGGTCCGCAAGGGGTGTTTCTTGATTTTATCTCAATTTTATTTACTTTGTAGCAAAATTGTAATTTGCGCCGGGAGAGGTGTCAGAAGGTACAGGAAAAAGCGAATCCGAATGACCCCTTGCCAATGGTAGGCATGAATGAAGAGATGACCTGGGGTTGCTTGCGGCCAAGGTGGAGCTTGCGGGCGTCATTGCCACCGAAGAGGCCTACGACCTCATTCACGGGGTCGACAAGGAATGCCACGATATTGCCGATGACCGGTGAGCCGAAAAGGCGGTAATCGTGTGCGACGATGTTGCGTTTCAATTTGTAGAACAGCTCACCTATGACGCTGCCCACAAGAGGAGTTACGAATATATCCTGGATTGACGGGCGCTCCATGCATGCCTCGATACCAAACTCCCAACCGATTGTTGAGATGCAGGCCGAGTAGAGCAGTGAGCGGTAGAAATTGAAGCCGCACGAGCGGGCCGTCATGAAGTAAGCGGCGCCGGCATATGGATGGAGAACATAGTTGAAGATGGCGTTGTCGTGATCCCACTCCGGGCCTTTCTTGAACACGTTCTGGTACCATCTTTTCAGTGGCGGGTCTTTCTGGAGCTCAGAACGGTTCCAGCTGGTGGCGTCTTCGGGGAGACACTCGAGCACCACGAGGGTGCCGATGTACGCGCCGGCGAGGACTGCGGTGTTGACCCACAGACGATTCCAGTTGTAGGAATTGAGCGTGAGAGAATATGGCAGCTCATAGATGGATATTCTGCCGGGCTTCGACATATAGGGTTGCATGGCTACGATGGGAGCCATGTCGATATGGACGGAGTCGGGAGGCGCCACGGGCATGGCGACGTCGACGAGCTGTATTGATTCGGCGATGATTTCATCGGCGGCCGCGGCTTTTTGCCCTGCCAGGGCGGCGATTATTGCCGCGAATATAATGAGAGTTCGTAAGTGATGCATAGTGGTGGATGATTCAATAGTTGAACGTGATTTAGTATAACAACAAATTTGCGGGGTTTTTGGATTAAATTACGGAATCTTCAAAAGTGAGGATAGACCCGGATTGGGGGGCTGTAACTTTGCAACATGAATCTCAAACACTATAAGTTATGACAAACCAGACTAAGAAAAACCGACTTGTGATGATTGACAACGGCCACGGAGCCGAAACACGTGGAAAATGCAGCCCTGACGGCTCACACCGTGAATGGAAATGGACTCGCGAGATTGCCCGCAGGCTTGCGGATGAGCTTCGTGAGCGGGGTCTTGATACGCAGCTGCTTGTGACTGAGGATGCTGATGTGCCGCTGGCGGAGCGCTGCCGACGGGCCAATCAGGCCGCAGCGGGGAAGGATGCTGTGCTTATATCGATACATAACAACGCAGCCGGAGATGGGAGCCGCTGGCTTGAGGCCTCGGGGTGGTGTGCGTTTGTGTCGGGGAATGCTTCGGCTGCTTCGAGAAGGCTT
The DNA here is from genome assembly GCA_910586595.1 of uncultured Muribaculaceae bacterium. Lineage (GTDB taxonomy): Bacteria > Bacteroidota > Bacteroidia > Bacteroidales > Muribaculaceae > CAG-873. The sequence continues at coordinate 55,380 of CAJUJB010000015.1, forward strand.
GCCGGCTTGCTTACGGAGGAAAGTCTGAGGTGCGGACTCGGTGGTAACCGGGCGAGACCGCCATCGGGGTACTGGACGGCAAATCTTGCCATCTGCCGCGACACCGTGTGCCCGGCAGTGCTGACTGAGAATATGTTTCAGGACAACCTGAAGGATGTGGAGTTTCTTGCCTCAGAGGAAGGAAAAGAGGCGATAGTGGCGCTTCATGTTGATGCGATATTGAAATATTTCAATATTTGAATGATGAATGCAAGTCTTAAGATGGCGCTTGCTGCCGCTGTAGGTTTTGCCACCGGGTACGTGATACATGGCCCCGGGGAAATGAGGGAGGGCCCGGATGTGAAGGTTCTTACCCGCATGGATACGGTGCGGGTGACGGTGCCGGAAGTAATGGTGATACAGAAACTTGCGCCCGAGAAGCAGGTGCTTGCAAGGGCGGATGATGACGGAGACTCGGTTGAAGTGCTTGTGCCTCAAGAGCAAAGAGTGTATGCAGGCGAGGACTACCGGGCATATGTGAGCGGCTACATGCCGAGGCTCGACAGTGTTCAGATCGTGCGCCGGGAGTCGGTAGTGACGCGGACAGTGGCAACCAAGTCAAGGTTCAGCGTAGGCATTCAGGCAGGGTATGGCCTGACACCCAGAGGATTCCAGCCGTATATAGGTGTTGGAGTATCGATAAGGATATTGTAGAAAGATGAAATTATTCAATTTTTCTTGCAATAAAACTTGACAAACGCAAATTATTGTTGTAATTTTGTTGTGTCACTTATAAACTGCTAATGATAATGAAAACAGATTCCTTAACAAAACTTCGCAATGCGAATTTCGTGCAATGCTGTGCGGCTGTTCTCAAACGGCACAGCCAGGATTCGGCCCCGATGCCGATTGCAAGAGTGATAGAAGAGGCGCTTGAGTGCCAGCCGCGAGCCTACTACATGTCGTATGACTGTGCCGCGAGGAAACTGCGCAGTATCGCCCGTGTGGGGCTCGAGAAGGCTGTGGTGGATAAGCCGGCGCGTGAAATGTGGACCGAGTTGCAGGAGAAGGTCGAGGAGGTGATGCAGCGCCATGCCGGAATTGATTTTTCGAAAGCTCTATCATTTACGCTTAACTTCTGCCGCCCCAAGAAATTCTATATCTCGCCTCCGATGGCACGGCGCCTACTGCAGCCCTATGTAAGATATTCAATCACGGTCAGACGCGGCTGACCACTTACTAAAAATGACAATATATTAATGCCATGATGACAACAATCGCAATTTCGATAGAGCGTATTCTTCAGTCGGTCTATGCCATGTCGGCCCTTGACCACTTCAATGCCCGCCATCGTCCGGTGCTCGGCACCGACCACCGCAAGGCTCTGCGCCGGATGGTGCTTGACTGCACGGCTCAGATAGTGTACCGGATGACTCCGCCGGCGGTGGAGACAAATATACTGGACGAGGATGATGAGCAGGATGTGATAACGATAGATCTTGAATTAAGGTCGCGGCCCGATTGGCTGCCAGCGCTGAGAAGCACGCTTGAGAATGTGCTTATCAACAAGGTCTACGGAACGCTCTGGACGGGCTTTGATGTGAATTTCGCAAACAGGTACAATAAGTTGGCCGACGATGCGCTGGACAGGGTGGCAACCCTGCTGGCAAGCGTCGAAAAGCCGCCCCGGATAGAAGCCGGGATGTGATCAATAGGGGTATTCGACCGACCAGAGGAAGAGAGCCTCGCCCGGCATAGAGGTGCCGGCAGCGCAACGGTCGAGTTTATTTACGATGTCGATGATGCCTTCGGGGGGTATCTTCCCTCTGCCTACCTCGACGAGGGTGCCGACGACGGCGCGCACCATATTCCGGAGGAAGCGGTCGGCGGCAATCTCGAAGTACCATCTTCCTTCGTCGGGGTCGGTGCAGTGCCAGAAGGCACGGCGGAGATCGCAGATATTGGTTTTGACGTCGGTATGAAGTTTTGAAAACGATGTGAAGTCGCGTCGGCCAATCAAGAGAGAGGCGGCGGAGTTCATGGCGTCGAAGTCGAGGCCCGAAGGCGCGAACCACGACAAGTCGCCTGTGAAAGGCGACTTGCGTGTGTGGACGAAATATCGGTATGAGCGCTCGCATGCGTCGAAGCGGGCATGAGCATCGGGGGCAACGGGTCGGAAACCATGAATGGCGATGTCGCGGCCGACGATGCTGTTGAGAGCTCTGATGAAACGAAGTTCGCGAGGATCGAGGCTATCGGGGAGGTCGAGGTGAGCGATCATCATGCGGGCATTCACACCGGCGTCGGTGCGCCCGGCCCCGGTGACGGGAACAGGTTGCCTGACGATGGTTGCGAGAGCATCTTCGAGCGTGCTCTGGACAGAGACGGCTCCCGGCTGGCGCTGCCATCCGTGGAATGGGGCGCCCCGGTAGCTGAGATTCATGAACCAGCGCATTGCGGCTTACTTCTCGAGGTATGTGTATCCGAAGAGGCCCGAGCGGTAGGTGCTGATGAAGTCGCGACCTTCTTCGGGGGTGATAGTTCCGGCTTTCATGGATGCGGTTACCCAGCTCTCGAGATTGCGGACGAGTTTCTTGGGGTTGTACTGAACGTAGTCGAGAACCTCGTCGACAGTCTCGCCTTCGATAACCTGATCGATCTCGTAGTGGTCTTTGTAAACGCTGATGTGGACGGCGTTGGTGTCACCGAAGAGGTTGTGCATGTCGCCGAGGATTTCCTGATAAGCGCCTACGAGGAATACGCCGATGTAGTATGATTCGCCAGCTTTGAGGGGATGGACAGGGAGGGAGTTGGCGGTGCCCTGGGCAGAGATGAAGTTGGCTATCTTGCCGTCGCTGTCGCAGGTAATATCCTGGATAGTGCAGGTGCGGGTGGGTTTCTCATCGAGGCGAGTGATGGGAATGATCGGGAAAATCTGATCGATGGCCCATGAGTCGGGGAGCGACTTGAAGAGGGAGAAGTTGCAGAAGTATTTGTCGGGAATCATCTTTGCAATCTTCCTGAGGTCTTCGGGCACGTGCTTCATAGATGCGGCAATCTCACCAACCTCGCGGGCGATGCTCCAGAACAGCTTCTCGATCTGGGCGCGTGTCTTGAGATCGAGCATGCCGAGGCTGAAGCGGTCGAGGGCTTCCTCACGGATCTGGAGTGCGTCGTGCCAGCTTTCGAAGAGGCGAGCGTTGTCGAGTTTATCCCAGATGTCGTAGAGTTCTTTTGCGAGTTCGTGCGCATCGTCGTCGATCTCCTCGGAGTCTTTCCAGATAGGGAGCTGGGTGGTTTCGAGCACCTCGAAGATGAGGATGGAGTGATGTGCGGTGAGAGAACGTCCGCTCTCGGTGATTATATTTGGCTGCTTGAGGTCGTTTTTCTGGCAGACATCGACTATGGCCGAAACGGCGTCGTTGGCATACTCCTGGATGGAGTAGTTCATAGAGCTTTCGCTTGAGGAGCTTCGGGTGCCGTCGTAGTCGACTCCGAGTCCACCGCCGATGTCGATGAAGTCGATTCCGAATCCGAGCTTTGAGAGCTGGACGTAGAACTGGGTGGCTTCGCGGAGGGCGTTCTTTATGACGCGTATCTTGTTGATCTGGCTGCCGATATGGAAGTGGATGAGCTTGAGGCAGTCTTTCATATCGCGACGCTCGAGGATGTCGAGGGCTTCGAGGAGCTCAGATGAGTTGAGGCCGAATTTGCTCTGGTCGCCCCCGCTCTCGCTCCATTTGCCGGATCCGGTGCTGGACAGCTTGATGCGGATTCCGACGTTGGGCCGCACTTTGAGGCGCTTGGCGATGTCGGAGATCATGCGGAGCTCGTTTAGTTTCTCGACTACGAGATATATGCGTCGGCCCATTTTCTGTGCGAGCAGGGCGAGCTCGATATATGATTCGTCTTTGTAACCGTTGCAGATGATGAGTGCGTTCTCGGCAATGTTGGTGGCGAGAACGGCGTGTAGCTCGGGTTTAGAACCGGCTTCGAGGCCGATGTTGAATTTCTTACCGTAGCTGACGATTTCTTCGACGACCTGTCGCATCTGGTTTACCTTGATAGGGTAAATCATATAGTTCTGGGCCTGGTAGTCGTATTTTTCCGACGCTTCTTTGAAGCAGTTGGAAATTTTCTCGATTCGGTTGTCGAGAATATCGGGGAAGCGCAGGAGTAGTGGGGCTGAGATGTCGCGCACCTGCAACTCGTCGATGACGTCTTTGAGGTCTACGGAAGCGTAGCCCTTGCGGGGAGTAACCACGACATGACCTTTGTCGTTGATAGAGAAGTAATTCCGGCCCCAGCCGGTAATATTGTACAGCTCCTCGCTGTCTTCAATACGCCATTTTCTCATCGGCTATATAAGAATGTGTGTTTGTTATGGTAAAATCAAGATGCAAAAGTAAGAATTTTTTTTGGAAATAGAGCGGGGGAGGGGGAGAGAAACATGAGTGTCGAGCGGAAAGACGGTTTGAAAGATGTAGAGAGGTTTACGCCCAATCGACCAATCAGCCGTGGCGGAAGCGAAGGTGTGAGGGGATGCGGAAGATTGGCGTCCTGGCTGGATGCCGCGTTGCGGAGCGACATTTTGGCGATATTGCGTCGGATTTCGATTTTTTTTGTCTGCAATGTTTTGTAAATGCATTATTTTGTATATCTTTGCGAAGGACCTCACTTCTAATACCCGAACCGCAATGAGAAAAGGATTTATCGTAGTTTTATGTATTGTTATATCCGTATTGGTGTGGGCTGAGCAGTCGACACAAGCGACGTCATCGGTTAATCTTCCTAAAGTATATCCGTATTATATACTTGATAATGGTGAGATGACATTTGGCATAAGTTTGGATTTTGAACATAGCACTTTCCGCGAACCCATTGGCCAATTTAATAATGGAACTTGGGAAGTGGT
>CAJUJB010000016.1 GCA_910586595.1 uncultured Muribaculaceae bacterium
ATCATCATATATTATCACCTTTATGCTGTCAGGATTGGTTGAGATTACTTTGCTTTTCGGATGGATAATTAGTGGTTTCTTTTCCACATTTTCGGATGACGAAGCAAGGGCCAGACAAATTCCACACGTCAGCGTGAAGAACAGAATAAAAATATAAATACGCTTTATCATGGTATGAAGTATTGGTGATTTAATGGGCCTCGTTCGCAAAGATATGCAAAATAATTCATTTACAAAATATTGCAGACATAAAAATCGAAATTCGACGCAAAATATCGCGCAATATCGCCAAAATATCGCCCCGCCGGAGGGCGTCCGGCCAGGACGCCGATCTCTAGTAGCCCTCCACGCCGAAGCTTCAGCGGAGGCGTGGGGGGGTACGCGTGGGGGAAAAGAATGGCGTCTGAAAGACGCCGATTGGATGTAAACGCCTTGACAACAGTCGTTTCCGCCCAATCCGCTTACCGGGCACACCTCCGCCTTCGGCTGCGGTGTACCCGGCTACTGGAAATTGGCGTCCTTGCCGGACGCCTCCTTTGCGCTAAAGCAATCGGAGAGGATACACTGCCCCTCACTCGTTCTCAACAAACTCCCTGAGGCTTGCAATCATCTCATTATTGGTGCGTTGAGCCTTTCTATAGATCGATATGATGATGCACAACGACACAATCAGGCAGAATACCGACATGCCGCCCCACGTCCACAAAAACGCATCCATAGGAAAATAATCTATACTACCCTTCAGAAACTCGTATACACACCATATCAACCAAGGCACCATTAAAGACGTCGATATGATTGTCTGATACTGGCGTTCCTTTTTTTGGCGTATCAACTTCCGGCTCAGTTCCACCAGAGTATCATCTTGTATCCACTTCTTCGACACCGCCAACGTGCGGAAATCGAGCACAGCATCCGGAAGTGCGCACACCACGAAGGTCACCACAAGCCACAGATTCATATCCATCACATAGGCTAATCTGAAAAGAAAAACCACAATCAATGGTAGAATGATTAATTCTCCGATTACCACACGATTGAGCCACAGGCTTTTCTTGCGCATCGCCCGACGCATTTCACTGTCGCTGATCAATCCCGAGGCCGGCAGACTGCTCTTGAGCGCGTCCATTCCCGCACGGAGTTCCGCAAAAGAATCCTCTTGTGTCCTATACTTATTCATCGTCTTTTATATTCTTTAGTTTATCCTTAATTCTCACAAGCCGCACGCCAACATTTTTTGCCGACATACCCACAATGGCACCGATTTCATCATACGCCATATCCTCCAACCAGAGCAGAACCACTGCACGGTCGAGATAATCCAGTTTCTGCAATCGCTTGTGCAGAAACTTTATCTGATCCCCCGCCTCGGCCGACACCTCGCTCAGTGGAGGCAGATAACTCTCGTCGCTTGTGTCGATCTTCTTTTTCCGCTTGTATGATATGCACGTATTGATTGCCACGCGTGTCACCCATGTGCGCATCGAGCAATCTCCCCGGAATCGCGTCAAGCCGTTCCAAAGATTCATCAGCGTGTCCTGCACAAGATCCTTGGCATCCTCCTTATTTTGAGAATACATATAGCAGATAGAATAGATGCCCTGCTCGTGCTCCCTGATTATCCTTTCAAAATTCTTTTGATTCTGTTCCATTTGGTAAAGTTAGCGTTTGGCCGCCATTTACCAATTAGACGCACGCACCGCTAAAAAACTACCACCCCTCCCCCAAAATTTTTCTTCTCTGCAAAACACCCTCCATCCCGGCGCTCCAACAGGAGACATCAGGGTGGCCTCGATTCGGCGTTTCGACCCAATCCGCTTACCAGGCACGCTCCCCCTCACAGCTGCTGCGGTAGAAAAATGTGCTGAGCATTATTCGATTGATATTTGGTGGTTTGAGAAAAAAATACTACCTTTGCAGTCGATTTCGTAATCTCTGGCAGGACAAGCAGCCTGCGAATATTGCGAGTAATGTTAACATTCTAAATCAATTACACATCAATGGATTTGATTAAAATTGCCGAAGAAGCCTTCGCTACCGGCAAACAGCACCCCGAATTCGGCCCCGGCGACACCATCACCGTGGCTTATCGCATCAAAGAAGGCAACAAAGAGCGTATCCAGCAGTACCGTGGTGTAGTTATCCGCATCTCTGGCGAAGGCGCTAAAAAGCGTTTCACCGTCCGCAAGATGAGCGACAACATCGGTGTTGAGCGTATCTTCCCCATCGAATCGCCCTTTATCGACTCGATCACCGTTAACAAATACGGTAAGGTACGTCGTGCTAAGCTCTACTACCTCCGCGCCCTCACTGGCAAAAAGGCCCGTATCAAAGAGCGTCGCGTAGTGAAGAAAGCCTAAGCTTTCACTCTAAAGATTTCGGCGGGAAGATGCGTCAAGCGCATTTTCCCGCTTACTTTTTTCTGCGGGCTGCGGCATTGCGCTGCAGTCCGCATAGTTTTGTGCGCTTTACTGCGGAGTGTGTGAATATTCGTGAGAATTCCGCTTGCTCCATCGCGGCAATCCTGTTGATGGTCAGAGCCGAGACCTCAGGCCGTGCAGCAAATTCGGGCCGTACGTCGGCTTTACGTGTGCCCCGGTTGTGAGGGCATACGTCCTGGCAGATGTCGCAGCCGTATATGCGGCCGGGTAATGATAGGTCGTCTGGAAACTCGCCGCGGTGCTCGATGGTAAGATACGAAAGGCATCGTCGCGCATCCATCCCTCCGGCACCGTCGAGCGCATGCCCGGGGCAGGCCGCAATGCAGGCGCGGCAGCCGAGGCAGCTCCGGCCTGTCATGGGGGTATCAGGCGGCAGGGTGCCTGTCCATAAAATCTCGGCCAGAAATACGCGCGAGCCGATGCCGGGAATAATCAGTTGGTTATTGAGGCCGATGAAGCCTATGCCCGCACGCTGAGCCCACAGCCGCTCGCGCAGCGGTGCGGTGTCGATGCATATGCGGGTGCCTTCGCTGATTGAATCGAGATAGGCCGCCACGGGTGCGAGGCATTTCCTGAGCACCTCATGGTAGTCGGAGCCGACGGCATAGTCGGCAAATAAGTCCGACCGCTCGCCACCCCCATAAGGGAATGCGCAGCTCACAATGGTTTTTGCGCCGGGCAGCAATCCCTCAGGGTTGGCCCTCAGGTCGGGGTAGTTCTCCAGATATGACATCGAGCCATGACGCCCTTGGGCCAGCCATGCGTCGTAGAGTGCGCAGTCGGCGTCGGCCAACGGCTCGATGGCAGCTACACCTACGGCGCAGGCGCCGGCCTCCTCGCATAGCCGCACAAGGTCGGCCTTACATAGGTAGGGGTCGGAATTCATATCCTTGCTCAAGCAGCCACTCAATGGCGCGTGGGAGTGCATATCTCATGTTGGCCGAGGCTTTGAGAGAGTCATGGAATACGATTATAGAGCCATTGCGGGCAAATCGGCGTACGTTGTCGAATACCTGCTCACCTGTGAGCTTGCGCGAATAATCGCGGGTCACCAGATCGTACATCACAATATTGTAATGCTCTTTCAGAGCCTTGCCCTGATGCCAGCGGATGAGGCCGTGGGGAGGCCTGAAGAGGGTACTGTCGATGAGCGCGGCAGCCTCCGAAACATCACGCAGGTAACGGCGGGCATTCACCTTCATGCCTTGAAGGTGGTGCATGGTGTGGTTGCCGTAGGAGTGGCCGCGTCGGCGTACTTCTTCCAGCAGCTCCGGATGGCGGCGTACATTGTCGCCGACCATGAAGAATGTGGCCTTTATGCCGTAGCGGTCGAGCAGATCGAGAACCCAGGGGGTCTCTTCCGGTATGGGGCCGTCGTCGAAGGTCAGATATACCACCGGGCGTCCGCCACGCTGCTTTATACGCCAAATCGCCTCCGGGAAAAGGAGGCGATATAGATATGGCGGTTGTTCGATAAGCATTGCGGGGATGCTTAGTTAATCACATAGTTCCATTCTGCGGCAGAGAAGCCGTAGCGGTCCATGAGTTCGCGGCTGACGGCCATGGGGTCGATGCCTGCGGCCTCGTTAGCCTTGAGCAGTGCCATGGCGTTGCGGATCACGATCTGCTGCTTGTCGGAGAATGACGGGAGTTCGTTCTCGAGGGTTGCATAGTCATAGCCCTGGATGAATACCAGCGGAGCCAGACGGAGGTCGGCCTCAAGACCGAGAACCTCGAGCGAGCGGCGCATGTCGGCATACTCAGGGTTGGTGAGAATCTCGGGCTTGGCAGCTAAGATGGCGGCACGGTTCTTCAGGGCGATGGCCTCGCCGAGATACTGGAGCGCGTAGGTTTCCGAGCGACCGAGCTGCGAGAGGGTCACAGGATCGAGTGTGGTGGCATACTTCACAAGCTGTGCGAAGCGGTCGGCCTCGGCGGTGGCTATGGCGTCGGCTGCTTCAAGGTCGGCGGGATTACCCGACACCATGTAGAGGTCGAGGTAAGTGCGGGCGAAGTACAGGCCGAGCATGCTGTCGTAGGCGGCTACAGAAGCCGGCATTTTGGCTTCCATCAGGTTGAGGAGCTGGCGGGCCATGTCGGCATGTGTGGCCGGGGCTTCCAGACCATTTTCCTGAGCGACCTTACGGCTTTCTGCCGTGGCTTCAACGCCGGGCGTCATCATGAGGTTTTCAACCACGGTGTAGATGCCCGAGCGCATCGACGATACCATGCGGCGGACGGTCTCATCGAGATAGAGACGGTCGGCATCGGGGGCGTCGAGGCCTCCCCAGCGGTAGTCGGCCACGATACGGCGGTAAGCCTTCTCTGCGGTGGGGTTATATTCGGCGTCATAGAATGGAGTCACCTCATAGGCCATGCCGGTGGCAGAGAGGAAGGGCGAGAGGCCCAGATAATATGACGTGGGCACAGTGGTGGCGAAGTATGTGGGGTGCTCCCAGTTACCGGCCACTGAGTTGGCAACCATGTCGAGCGAGAGTACGCGGCTCTGGTTGAGACCCGAGCCGAGCTGTGCCAGGTCGGTGGTGATGTCGGTAAGATAGGGAGTCAGATACAGACTGTCGGTAGTGGCGTCGCCTGAGGTATATCGGGCCATGGCGGCGTCGCGGTCGACCGGCATATATACATTCGGATGCGAGAGTACGGGGGCTCCGTAGATGCGGGCATCCGAGTTGTAGAGCTCGTCAAGGGCCTTGAGAGCCGGAGTTACGGGGCGACCGTTATGTCCGATCAGGTTCTCGGGCATCTGGGCGAAGGCCGAGTCGAGGGGTTTAGCGTTCGACTGAGGCACAATGAAGCTGTAGGCCATGCGCTCGTAGGCATAGTCGGTAGGCTTCACGTTCATCTTGATTGCCGGAGCGCCGGAGGTGGGATGGAGCATCTGGTCGGCATACCAGTCGGTGGTGAGGTAGGAGAGGTTCACCACACGCACATCGGTGCGGAAACCTTCAACTTCCTGTGCATACCACAGAGGGAAGGTGTCGTTGTCACCGTTGGTGAATATGATGGCACCCGGGTCGAGCGAGCTCAGGTAGTTGAAGCCGAAGTCACGGGTGGTATAGCGGCCCGAGCGGTCGTGGTCATCCCAGGTCTGGCTCACCATCTGCAGAGGCACCGCGAGGCCGATGATGCATGCGAGGGCTGTGGTGCCGGTGGTCACGCCTTTCGAGGCCACACGTGTTCCGTCAGCCTCTTTCTTGGCCAGCAGATTGCGGAGCATTATGCCGATGGCGGGCACGCCCATACCGATCCAGATGGCGAAGGCATAGAACGAGCCTGCGAATGCGTAGTCACGTTCACGGGGCTGGCCGGGTGTCTGGTTGAGGTAGAGTACAATGGCTATGCCGGTCATGAAGAAGAGGAAGAACACGATCCAGAACTGCTGGATGCCGCGCATGGGGTTGTTGCGGTGGTTGTAGAGAGCCTGATAAAGCAGACCGATGATGCCTAAGATAAGCGGCAGCATGTAGAATACATTATGCCCCTTGTTGCCTTTTCCGAATTCGTCGGGAAGGGCCGACTGGTCGCCCAGACGGGCATTGTCGATGGCCGGGATTCCTGAAATCCAATTACCGAGATGGGGCTCGCCATTGCCCTGGATGTCGTTCTGGCGTCCGGCGAAGTTCCACATGAAGTAACGCCAGTACATGTGGTTGAGCTGGTAATTGACGAAATACCGCAGGTTGACATCGAAGCCGGGTTTCCATACGGGAGTCTCCAGGAGGGATGCTCCGGTGCGGCTGTCGATATTGGTTGTCACCGGTTCGAGTTTGCTCAGATAGGGCATCAGTTCATATTTGGGAACAAAACCCTGCTTAGCCCAGTTGGCGCGCACGCTCTGGGGTATATCGTTGATGTCGGGGGTTACATATCCGGCCCAAGACTTGTAGCCTGCCACATGCGAGCCGTCGGGAGTCTGGCTGTAAATGCGTGTGAAGATCATGTCGAGGTCGGGCATGGTGCGGTAGTTGGGGCGCTCCACTTCCTGCACGTAGCGGTCGGGCTCAGAAGGATCTTTCTTGGCAACCTTTGAGTAAACCTTCTCAGGAGAATTGAAGGCGCCACCGTTCTCGTCGCGCAGATACCCGTCGAGGGTGCGTGTGCGAGGACGTCCGTATTCATCCACAGGCACATAGTAGTTGCCTGAGCCTTCGGGATATTCTTCCTCAATGAAGGTCTCGGCGAATACCGGGCCCTTGAAGAGCGGACGGTCGCCGTACTGCTCACGGTTGAGGTATGAAGCGAGGGCGAATACGTTGTCGGGCGCATTCTGGTTCATGGGGGTGTTTGCGGTGGCCCGGATGAGCAGCAGGGCATACGATGAGTAGCCGATGAAGATCACAAACACACTGAGCACGATGAGAGAGAATGCGCGCGCAGGTACCTTTTTGCAGAATCCGTAGACATATATTGCCATGGCGATGATGACCAGCACACCGATCAGCACTGAGTGGCCGATGAAGGGCATGCCGGAGAGGGCGATGGCGAGAATGGTGAGGAAGCGGGTCGAGCCTTTGTCGGGCTTGGTGTAGAGGCCGCGTATTGAAAGAATGAACACCGCCGTGAGGAGAATGGCATATATGAGCACGCCCATGTTATACGACATGCCGCAGACATTCACGAAGAAGAGTTCGAACCACTGTGCCACCTGCACGAAGCCTGGTACAAGACCGTAGAGGATGGCTCCGACTATGACGCATGATACGGCAAGGGCGATCAGTGATCCTACGGCATTGACATTCTTATACTTGCGGTAGTAGAATATAAGGCCAAGGGCCGGAATACAGAGAAGGTTGAGAAGATGGACGGCTATCGAAACGCCTATCACATAGGCGATAAGGACGAGATAACGGTCGGAGTGAGGTTGGTCGGCCCGGTTTTCCCATTTGAACATTAGCCATACAACCAGCGCGGTGCAGAATGAAGAGAATGCGTACACTTCGCCTTCGACGGCTGAGAACCAGAAGGTATCGCTCCAGGTATAGGCAAGGGCACCGCAGATGCCGCCACCCATGATGAGGGCCATCTGCCATGGACTGATCTCCTCGGCATCATCCCTGATGATGAGGCGCCGTATGAGATGGGTCACCGACCAGAACAGGAGCAGGATGGTGCCGGCGCTCAGAAGGGCCGACATGGTGTTGACTGCGAGGGCTGCCGTGCTCATCGAGCCTCCGAAGATGGTGATGAAGAATCGGGCTGCAAGCATGAAGATAGGGTTGCCTGGCGGGTGTCCTACTTCAAGTTTGGCTCCTTGCAGAATGAATTCCGGGCAATCCCAGAAACTCGCCGTTGGCTCAAGTGTGAGCAGATAGGTGGCGGCCGCTATGACGAAGCACAGCCACCCGAGGGCGTTGTTGACAATATTGTATTTCTTCATAATTCGTGATAATGAGCGGGCCATAAGCCTCTTCAATCCGCAAAATTAAGCATTCTCGCGCGCCTGCATGGCATCTTAACGTTAAATTAACATATCTTTTGCCTGCAATAATGTACCTTTGCCACCAAAAGAGCACACATTATGTATAAAACCGTATTTCTCTGCCTCTTCCTCGCTTTATCTTTCTTCCCGGCCAAGGCATCGCTTGACAGCGACACGCTGGTCATAGCTCATATGTGCGATACGCAGATTGGTTTCGGCCGGGGCGGTATAGAGGACGACCTCGCAAATTTCTATATCGCCATCGATAAAGTAAACCGCATCAAGCCGGATGTGGTGGTTATCGCCGGAGATATGGTCAACCGCATGACTCCGGCATCCATCGAGCTTTTCAAGCAGGCTGCCTCAAATATTGAGGCGCCGGTTGTGCTTACTCCCGGCAATCACGACATAGCCGAGCCGGTCACGGAAGCCGGGCTGACGGCTTACCGCGATGCCTTCGGGTCGGACTATACCGTGATGAATGTGAAGGGGCGGACATTGCTGGCCTTCAATTCCATGCTCATGCGTTCAGGCCCTGCTGAAGAGGTGGAGGCCTGCGAGTCTTGGCTCGATGAGAAGCTCGCCAATGCACACGCTACGGGGAGTCCTGTGATATTGGTGTCGCATATTCCTCCCTTCGCCAAGAGTGTGGATGAGGCCGATGAATATTTCAATCTTCCGCTTGCTACGCGCGATGCAATGCTGCGCACATTCGCCGACCGAGGGGTCTTTCTATGGCTCGCAGGCCACACCCATGTGATGAGTCATAATACGCACGCTGGCATCGACATCCTCAATGCCGAGAACACCAGCAAAAATTTCGACGGACGCCCCAAAGGCTTCCGCCTGCTTCGCGTAGCACCCGATAATAGTTTTACCTGGGAGCTTATCGCTAATTAGTGTATTAATCAAATTTCTCGCAGTCTTCCCAGCAAAGGCCGGCTTCGTCTTTGGGTGAGAGAATCATGGCGCTCCGGTCAAGAGGCCATTTTACGTTGACTTCTTTGTCGTCGAGGCGCAATGTGCGCTCGGCCTCAGGGCAGTAGACATTGTCGACCTTATATTGGAACCGAGCCAGCGGGGAGAGTACTGCGAAGCCGTGGGCAAATCCTCGGGGGATAAATAGTTGGCGGCCGTTGTCGGAAGAAAGTTCCACGCATATATGTCGGCCATAGGTGGGCGATGATCGTCTGAGGTCGACCGCCACATCCACTATGGTGCCTTCGCTCACACGCACGAGTTTCGCCTGGGCGGCTGAGCCTGCCTGATAATGGAGGCCGCGGACTACCCCTTGGCTCGACAGCGACTCATTTTCCTGAACGAAGTCGGGGCGTAGACCCGTAGCCTTCTCGAAGAGGTCGCGCCGGAAGGTCTCGCAGAAATAGCCGCGGGTGTCGCGGTGCCGCACCGGCTCAATCAGCCACACCCCTTCTAATTCGGTCGGAATGAATTTCATCTCAACGGTGGAAGATTATGCTGTTGCGACCCGAGGGGCTTACCTTAAGAGTTACCTGTGCCGATTCGATGAGCGGAACATTGTGGTCTACGTGTCCAACGGGTACATTGTAGGCCACCGGGAAGTCATAGCCGGCCACGGCATCGCGGATCATACTCTCCATGTCGGCATGGTTGGCGTCGGGTTTATAGTCGGTGAACTGGCCGACGATAAGGCCGCGGGTCTTGTCTAAAAGACCGCTCAGACGGAGTTGATAAAGTATACGCTCGATTTTGTAGACGGGCTCCGATACGTCTTCAATGAATAGGATGGAGTCGGGCTGCAGCAAGTCGTAGGGTGTGTTGATGAGCTCGGCGAGCACTGCCAGGTTGCCGCCGCGGAGGGTACCTGTCACTATGCCCTGGCGGTCGTAGTCGTGGCTGTCGAAGACATGGACCGGTTTTTCACCGCGCAATATGGCGAAGAGGTCGCGGTTGTCGGGGTCATCGGCGCCTTCCTTGATGTGGGCGCACATGGAGGCGTGCACACTCGCAATGCCTTTACGGGCCATCAGTGCGTGCAGTGCCGAAATATCTGAGAAGCCTATCACCCATTTGGGATCGTCTTCGAGTGGCAGCTCGTTGAGCCTATCCATGATATGCACCACGCCATAGCCGCCCCGCGAGCATAGTATGGCCCGCACTTCGGGGTCGGAGAAGGCGGCCTTGAGATCGGCGAAGCGCTCATCAGCTGTGCCGCTGAAATTGCCGTTGTCGCCGAGCGCGTGCGGCATTATTTCCACGGCCCAACCTTGGTCGCGGAGAACCTGGGCCGCATCTGTCACAACCTGCTCTTTGATTTTGCCGGCAGGTGAGCATATTGCTATTTTGTCGCCCTTCTTAAGCGGGGCCGGAAATATGATGTTTTGCTGGCTCATATTGCACAGATTAGCTGTTTATAAAATTCCCATAGCGCGACGGCTGCCGACACCGACACATTGAGCGAGTGCTTGGTGCCGCTCTGCGGTATTTCAAGACATATGTCGGACGCATCTACGATAGCCTGGTCAACACCGTCAACCTCATTGCCTACAACGAGCGCGTAGGCCCTGCCGGGCTCGGTATGGAAGTCGGCCAGCGATACACTCTCCTTCACCTGCTCGAGGCAGACTATAGTGCAGCCTTCGGCTTTAAGCGTAGCCACGGCCTCTGCCGTGGTGGAGAAATAACGCCAGTCTACCGAGTCTTCGGCTCCTAAGGCCGTCTTGTGTATTTCTACCGACGGTGGTGTGCCAGATACTCCGCATAGGGCCATGCCAGCGGCTGCGAAGCCGTCACATGTACGGAATATGGCGCCGATGTTGTTGAGCGACCGTACGTTGTCGAGAACGACGGTGACGGGGATTTTCTTGCGGGCCTTGAACTGCTCTATAGTATCCCGGCCCATGTCGCGTATGGTTTTCTTTTCCATGTATGGTGTCAGATTGTGCGTCCGGGATATGCTTCGAGTGCCTTGCGGAGCACGAGCATGGCCCGGGCAAGATCTTCTTTCTTGAGTACATAGGCCATTCGCACCTGATCATGACCCATGCCTGGGGTGGTGTAGAAGCCGGAGGCCGGCGCCATGAACACAGTTTCTCCTTCGTAGTCGAATTCTTCGAGGCACCACCGGCAGAAACGGTCGGCATCATCGACCGGCAGTCGTACCACTGTGTAGAATGCACCCATAGGTATGGGCGAGTAACATCCGGGTATCTGGTTGATCTGGTCGATGAGGAATTTACGCCGCTCGACATACTCGTTGTAAGTCTCAAGCATGTAGTCGGCCGGAGTGTCGATAGAAGCCTCTGCCACGAGCTGGCCAAGCAATGGAGGGCTCAGACGGGCCTGGCAGAATTTCATTACATTGGCCTTAAGTTCCTTATGCTTGGTGATAAGCGCGCCGATGCGGATTCCGCATTCGTTGTAGCGCTTGGACACGGAGTCGATAAGCACCACCTTGTCCTCAATTCCCGGAAGGTGGAAGGCTGATATATACGGGGCCCCAGTGTAGCAGAACTCGCGGTATACCTCGTCGGAGAAAAGGAAGAGGTCGTGCTTGAGCACGAGGTCGCGGATCTGAAGCATCTCCTTCATTGTGTAGAGATAGCCGGTGGGGTTGTTGGGATTGCAGATAAGTATGCCCTTGGTGCGGGGTGTGATCAGTTCTTCAAATTTCTCGACCGGCGGAAGTTCGAAGCCGTTGTCGATAGAAGATGGTATGGTCACGATTTTAGCACCCGCGGAGATGGCGAATGCCATATAGTTGGCATATGCTGGCTCCGGCACTATTATTTCGTCGCCCGGGTCGAGACAGGCCATAAAGGCGAAGAGCACAGCCTCAGAGCCTCCGGTGGTGACTATGATGTCGTCGACATCGACGTCGATATTGAATCTGCCGTAGTACTGCTGGAGCTTCTGCCGAAGGGAGAGAAGACCTTCCGACGGGCTGTATTCGAGCACTTTGCGGTCGATATGCTTGAGCGCCTCCAAGGCTGCCGGCGGAGTAGGCACGTCTGGTTGACCGATGTTCAAACGGTAAACTTTTACACCTCGCTCAATGGCTTTGTTGGCAAGAGGAACAAGGCGTCGTATAGGGGATGCGGGCATTTCGTCGCCGCGGCGCGATACTTGTGGCATATACAATCAATAATTATCAAGTGAGGAAAGAGTGAAATCAATTTACAAAATTCATAAAAAAATCCCGCCTATGCAATCCTCCGCCCCTAAAATTATAGTTTTTTCAGCGATGCCACGTGGTATATTCTCCGAAAGTTGCCCACAGCGTCTCATTCGACTTGATAATCCAGTATTTGAAGCCTAAAAATTCAGATGTGAGCGCCAATTCCTCTATAATAGCTGTTTTGAGTGTCTCGTCGGAGCTGTCAAGCCATGAGATAATCATCTCCTGAAACGTGGTGATTTTAGAAACGGCGTAGTCATAGAATGATTGTTCTCGTATCGTGCGTAATTTATTCGTTCCGTTGAATATACGGTCTAAGAACGTGATGGTGGCACCGATCGGTTCTGTCATCTCACCTTGGTTTGAGAATAGAGCCTTTGCATTCGGAAAATCCAGAGATTGATTGATCAGTTCTTCGATATTTTCGGAGGCTGGATGTAACAGGTTGTCAAACGATGAAGATTTCTTACCATTGCAATAGCTGCAACACCAGAATAAATTTGTCCATTCAAATCTAAGCCCGTTAAAATTGGCCCGGCTTTTATGGTGTTCAACTTGAAAATCTGTAATCTGTATCCTCTCGCATAAATAACATTTACTATGTTGATCCTCCTTAAGCTGCGCAATAACGTCTTCCTCCGACCAAGAGATTTGTCGCTCTAACGAGGCGGGAGCGACAGGATGTTTGTAAACTCGTATCATTATACGCGGAGGACTTTTATTTTGGCGTAATACTTGATTTCAAGATTGCGGTAAGCTCCTACTAATTCAGGCGACGTGGCTTCTGGGATTTTTTTGTAATCCATCAGTATTTGTTGTGCTGTAATCCGCTCCGTCTCTGTAAGAACTTCTTTTTTAAGCAGGTTCTCGAGTTCCTCATAGCGTTGACGGGCATAGTCAGAGTCGGTTGAGACTCCGAAATAACCTTCTGTGAGCGCCTGATAAGAATAATCGGTAAGATTTACAATCGGTTCCTGATGCTCAAGATCATAGGCGGTGGCGTTGGGCAGAGAACTGAGTACGAAGGGGGAATGTGAACTTACTATAAATTGTATATTGGGGAAGAGGGTGGTCAGCATCGGCAGAATGATTTTCTGCAGTTGGAGGTGAAGATGCGTCTCAACCTCATCAATCATTACAATTCCGGGCTTATTGAACTCGGTTGACAGAGTGCCATCGACCTGCATTTTCAGTATGAGGTCGGCGACGATGTCAAGTATGGCTATAAAGCCGTCAGAAAGCTCTGTGAATTTGAAAGATTTTTTGTTGGTGAGGATATTGAAGGAATAGTCTTTGTAATTGAAGCGTAGTTCAAGTTCCTTATCCTCAAAAAATGTGCGGAGAATGTTTTCAAAGTTGGCAAACCATTCTCTGATTCTGTTGGCATCTTGCTCCAGTCCTTCATTGCGGGCCAATGCCTCCTGTATCTTTAGGTCGGAAAGAAAATTCAGTAGTTGAGATGTCAGGTTATCGCGGGAGCTGCCTCGAGTGCTGAGGGTGGGCTTAGTCGGATTTTTGGGCTCATGAATATCTGTCTTGCGGGCTGCCTGATAGAAAGCGATTATAAAGTTTCCCTGCTGGTAATCATTGATGAAACTATAGTCATTAAATTCCAGCGAGACTTTTCCAAAAAAATCGTCGTATCGTCGTTGATTATCTTTTAATGATGATTCAGCATTAAGATATTCCGGGGTGCCCTTTTCAAAGTTAGCCAAGCGTGCTTTATCATTTGTTATCCAGTCTTTATATTGTAGGAATAGAAGATTGGATTTTTCCTTGATTTTGTCCAAAAAATCGGCTATGGCATTGAGCAGCACAGTCTTTCCACTGCCGTTTTTGCCCGTCAGAATCAGATGAGGGGCTGCCTCATCGCCAATAGTTATAGTTAGATCGTGTAGATGATATAGCTGGTTGATCTGTATCTGCGTTATGTATCGGTTCATGTCGAGGATTCTGGCTGGCTTTATTGTATGGGTGATATTCACCTGATTACAAAGGTATGAACAAAAATTGATATATAAATCGAATTATATGGAAAAAACATCCTCATCCTTTCTCACGTGCCCGGTAGGCTGCCGGACTCAGGCCCATTATTTTTGTGAAGAGGCGGGAGAAGTAATATGGATCGGGGATGCCGGTTTTGAAGCAGATCTGATTAATCTTCATGTCTGTGCTGTCTAAAAGGTCGCAGGCCCTCCTGATTTTCATAAGATTGAAATAATTCATCACCGAGTGGCCAGTGTCGCGCTTGAACAGCATGGACAGATGTGGGGCTGATCGGCCCATATATGCCGCCACATCGGCTAAGGTGAGTTGGCTTTCGATATTTTCTTCAAGATAATGTATGATGGCACCTACCGGAGAGGTATCGGTGGAGGCATGGGTGCCACCTTCTCGGAATTGCCTTATGAAGCATATCGATCCGAGGAAATGATGGAAGAGGGTCATGGCATAGCGGAGGCGCTCTATCCCGAAGCCGGCTTCCAGCACTGAGAATATTTCCTCGAATAGACCGATGCGGTCGCTGATACGCGATGTGGAGGCTGCCGCTACCGTACAGGGCCATTGGGCAGAGGCGGCATATTGAGGCGCGAGCGTTCCACCGAAATGAATCCAATATATTGTCCAAGGATCAGTGTCATCTGCCCCATAAGTGTGTCGCTCGCCGGCAGGCAGTACAAAACATTGTCCGGCCGAGATTCGGGTCTCTGTATTTCCTCGTCGAAAGAACCCTTTACCACCCACACAATAGATGAGTACGTATTGCTCAAGAGGCTCCGTGCGTTCTCTATAATGGTGTAATGCTTTAGGATAGTAACCTATGTCGGTGATGTAGAGGGCCGACATCAGAGCGTCGGGCCGCATCATGTCGGTAAGTACTTTAGGCAGCACTATGGCACGTTCGCCGGTGAATCCGTCTTTGAGTTTCATGGCTGGAGCTGGGTCTTTGCGGCAAAGATAGGTAAAATAATCGGATTGTCCATTCTTTTCCTTGAAAACGACATTTCCCAACCCATCGGGCAGCTGTAATTTTGCAGCGTAAAACAAATACTATGGAAAATTTCAATAAACGATTTATCTATTTTATCTGCACCGTCTCGGCTATGGGTGGCTTGCTCTTCGGCTACGACTGGGTCGTAATCGGTGGTGCCAAACCTTTCTATGAGGTTTACTTCAATATACAGAACGATCCTTCTGCTCAAGGGCTGGCCATGAGTATCGCCATCGCGGGTTGTCTCATCGGTGCAATGACCGCCGGATCGCTCGCCGACCGCTTCGGCCGCAAGCCACTGCTCCAGATTTCGGCGGTAATATTCCTTATATCCGCTTATGCAACCGGAGCATTCAATGATTTCAACCCCTTTCTGGTTGCACGTTTTCTGGGTGGTATAGCCATAGGCATCGCATCTGGCCTTTCGCCCATGTATATCGCGGAGATTGCTCCGGCACACATCCGAGGCAGGCTGGTCTCCGTCAATCAGCTCACAATCGTACTCGGCATTCTGGCGGCCCAGGTGGCCAATTGGCTTATTGCTGAGCCAATGCCCGCAGGCGTGACTGAGGCCCCGTTTGACTCGTGGAACTGTCAGGAGGGTTGGCGCTGGATGTTCTGGGGCGAGGCCTTCCCCGCGGCTGCATTTCTCCTGATGGTATTTTTTATTCCGGAAAGTCCGCGCTGGCTGGCCATGAAAGGCCGTATGGAGAGTGCCGCATCAATACTTAAGCATATCGGAGGGTCGGCTTATGCAGCCGATGAAACGGCTGCCTTCATGGAGGCGCCCGACGATAACCGCGGAGCCCGGGGTGCATTGCGCCTGCTTATGAGCCGTCCATATGTGCCGGTGTTGGTGCTTGGAGTTGTGGCCGCTGTCTTCCAGCAGTGGTGTGGCACCAATGTCATCTTCAACTATGCTCAGGAAATTTTCTCTTCGGCCGGTTATGACCTTGGCGAGATGCTGTTCAATATTGTGCTTACTGGCATTACTAATGTGGTTTTCACCTTCGTGGCAATATATACGGTTGACCGGCTTGGACGGCGTACCCTCATGTTGCTTGGTGCCGGTGGGCTGGCGCTTATATATGCCGTGCTCGGCACATGTTACCATTATCAGGTTACGGGCTTCTTCATGATTGTGCTTGTGGTGGCGGCCATAGCCTGCTATGCCATGACTCTGGGGCCTGTCACCTGGGTTCTCCTGGCCGAGATATTCCCCACTCGCGTCCGTGCTGTTGCGGTGGCATGCTGTACGTTCGCCTTATGGACGGGCTGCTTCACCCTGACCTATACCTTCCCGTTGCTTAACACGGCGCTTGGCAGTGCCGGCACATTCTGGATCTATGCTCTGATTTGTGTCGCTGGTCTGGTCTACTTTCTGCGTGCGCTGCCGGAAACCAAAGGCAAATCGCTGGAGGAACTCGAGTCTCAACTTATCAAGAAATAACAAATAAAACTATATAACACAATGGTAAAAGCCTGGAAAGAAAAAGTGGTAATCCCGACCTATGAGGTGGGAGAGCCTGAGAAAAATCCTATTTTCCTTGAGAAACGTGTATATCAGGGTTCAAGCGGAGTAGTCTATCCCTATCCTGTCATCGAGTCGATTGCCAACGAGAAAACCGACCACGAGTATGCTGCCGTTTTTATCGAGAACGAGTACGTGAAGATTATGATTCTCCCCGAGCTGGGAGGCCGTGTGCAGATGGCATACGACAAAATCAAGCAACGTCATTTCGTATATTATAACCATGTGATCAAACCAGCGCTTGTCGGGCTCGCAGGCCCGTGGATTTCGGGTGGCATCGAGTTCAACTGGCCTCAGCATCACCGCCCGAGCACCTATATGCCCGTCGACACCAAAATCGAGGAACATGCCGATGGGTCGGTGACCGTATGGGTGAGCGAGATTGAACGTATGTTCCATCAGAAAGGTATGGCTGGCTTCACTCTCCGCCCCGGCTGCGCATATCTCGAGATAAAAGGTGTGCTCTACAACCGCACCGATGTGCCCCAGACTTTCCTCTGGTGGGCTAATCCTGCGGTGGCTGTCAACGATCACTACCAGAGCGTGTTCCCGCCGGACATAAATGCGGTCTTCGATCATGGCAAGCGTGCCGTGAGCTCCTTCCCCATTGCAACGGGTACTTACTACAAGATGGACTACTCGGCAGGTGTCGACATCTCCAACTACCGCAATATCAAGGTGCCCACTTCATACATGGGCGTCAACTCACGATATGACTTCGAGGGTGGATATGAGAACGATACCCGTGCCGGTATGCTGCATGTGGCTTCGCACCATGTGTCGCCGGGTAAGAAACAATGGACTTGGGGTAATGGTGACTTCGGCCGTGCATGGGATCGCAATCTGACCGATGACGATGGCCCTTATATCGAGCTCATGGCTGGGGTTTATACGGAGAATCAGCCCGACTTTACCTGGCTCCAACCTTATGAGGAAAAATCGTTCACGCAGTATTTCCTTCCCTATCGTGAGCTGGGTGTGGTGAAGAATGCCAGCAAAGACTTCCTTCTCAACATCGAGGAAGCCGGTGAAGGAAAGGTGGTGGTGAAGATTTTCGCCACTTCAGCACGCCGTGCCACAGTGGAGCTGAGCACCGACAACGGCGACCTGCTCTATAGTGCAGCGCATGACATCTCACCCGAGGCAATCCTGGAGTTTACCGCTGAGGTCGGAGAGGCAGAGTTTGGTGAGCTTAATCTTTCCATCTCGGAGAATGGCCGTACGTGTCTCACATGGCATGCTGAGCCAGATGAGGTACGTCCTATTCCCGATGCGGCCGAGGCTGCCCTCCGTCCGGAGGAAATCAAGACCTGCGAACAGCTTTATCTCACCGGTCTTCATCTCGAGCAGTATCGCCATGCCACCTATAATCCTGTCGATTATTATGAAGAAGCTCTACGCCGCGATCCGCTTGACGTGCGTTGCAACAATGCCCTCGGTCTGTGGTACCTGCGCCGCGGTCGCTTCGACAAAGCTGAGCAATACCTTGCCAAGGCTGTAAAGGTGCTCCAGAAACGTAATCCAAATCCTTACGATGGTGAGCCGATCTATAATCTGGGTCTCGCACTTAAATATCAGGGCCGCATCGACGAGGCTTATGCGCGGTTCTACAAAGCTACATGGAATGGTGCGTGGCAGGATGCCGCTTACTTCGAGTGTGCGCGTATTTCGGCAATGCAGGGGCGCACGGAAGATGCCCTCTACGAAACCCACCGCTCAATGATCCGCAACTGGCACAACCATAAGGCCCGTGCTCTGCGCACCGCCATGCTTCGCCGTGCTGGCCGCACAGAGGAGGCGCTCAAGCTTATCGATGAATCCTTGGCTATAGACCTCTTCAACTTCGGATGCCGCTATGAGAAATATCTTATCTCGGGTGAGCGTAAAGATATGGAGGCGCTGGCGGATCTTATGCGCCACGACGCTCATAATTACGATGAGATAGCTCTTGACTATTGCGCCGCTGGCCTATACGATGAGGCCGCACAGCTATGGCGCGAAGCTATCGCAGAAGGAGCTGTCACGCCAATGACCTATTATTATCTTGGAGCGGCCCTGCTTTGCGCCGGCAGAACCGACGAGGCCCGTGAGGCTTTTGCCGCCGGACGCGCCGCATGCCCTGATCGTTGTTTCCCCAACCGCCTCGAAGCCATACACGCCCTGCGCGCTGCCATGACGATTGATCCCGCTGATGCCCGTGCGCCATTCTATCTCGGTAACCTCTTCTATGACAAGCGCCAGTATGATCTGGCCATGGAGGCATGGGAGACTGCCGCTAAGCTCGATCCGGGCTTCCCCACTGTATGGCGTAACCTGGCTCTGGCATATTTCAACAAGAAGGGTCTTATGGCTAAGGCTGTGGAATATATGGAGCGTGCCTTCAGCCTCGACACAACCGACAGCCGTATTCTCATGGAGCTTGATCAGCTCTACAAACGCATGCAGTACTCGCATGCCGAGCGCCTTGCGAATCTTGAAAAATATCCTGACTTGGTTGCGCGCCGCGACGATCTTGTCCTCGAAAAAATCACCCTGCTGAACCAGACGGGCCGTTTTGCCGAAGCCCGCGAGCTCCTCGACAGCCATATTTTCCATCCGTGGGAGGGTGGCGAAGGCAAGGTGCCTGCCCAGTATCAGTTTGCCCGTGTGGAGCTGGCCAAGCAAGCCCTCGCAGCCGGACGCACAGCCGAGGCTGTGGAGTCGCTCAACGAATGTCTTGTCTACCCTGAGCATCTTGGCGAGGGTAAGCTCCACGGAGCTCAGGAGAACGACTTTTATTATCTTCTCGGTAAGGCATATGAGGCGATGGGCGATGAGAAGAAGGCGCGTGAGTGCTGGACGCTCGCTACAGAAGGCCCGACAGAGCCTGCAGCCGCCTTATACTACAACGATGCCAAGCCTGATAAGATATTTTATGCAGGCCTCGCATGGCGCGCCCTCGGATGCGAGGACAAGGCCCGAAGCCTCTTCAACCGGCTTGTTGACTATGGTAAGCAGCATCTCCACGACATCGTGACAATGGATTACTTTGCCGTCTCACTGCCCGACCTGCTGATATGGGAAGATGACCTCAACCGTCGCAATGAGATTCATTGCAAGTATATGATGTCTCTCGGCTATGCCGGGCTGGGCGATATGCGCCATTCCCGCAGGTATTACGGCGAGGTGGCTGCCCTCGACATCAACCATCAGGGCATACAGGCATTCTTGTCGACTATAGGAAAGGCTGACGAAGCCGTAGCTGTATGATAGACCTAAATTTTCATACCATCCCCGGAGGTAAGGTGGCGCTCTACAAGCTCACCAATGCCTCCGGGGCATCGGTTATCCTCTCGTCGCTTGGCGCGGGCATAACGTCTGTTATTGTGCCTGACAGCGCAGGCCATATGGCCGATGTTGTGCTTGGATATGAGAATATAGCCGACTACATGGCCGACTCTCCGTGTGCTGGAAAAACTCCCGGACGGTTCGCCAACCGTATTTCAGGGGCTGCATTTACTCTTGACGGGCATGCTTATCATCTTACTCCCAACGACGGGCCGAACTCGCTACATGGAGGCCCGGGTGGATTTCAAAACCGCATATGGGCTCATGAAGAAATTCCTGGCGGTGTGGTATTCCGCTATAGGTCGCCGGATGGCGAGGAAGGATTTCCCGGCAATCTTGACGTAGAGGTGCGATATATGTGGGATGACGATTGCCGCTTGACAATTGACTTCCGGGCATCGGCCGATCGTCCGACTATAGTCAATCTTACCAATCATGCCTACTTCAACCTCGCAGGGCATGACTCCGGCAGCTGTCTGGGGCATGAGCTGACGTTGGCGTCCTCAAGCTACATCCAGACCGACGCGGCCGATATTCCCACCGGACGTATAATGCCCGTGGCAGAAACGCCCATGGACTTCAGAGAATCAAAGCCGCTCGGGCGCGACATTTCCGCAGATTTTGAGAATCTGCGTTCAGGCAAAGGATATAACCATTATTTCTTAATTGACGGAGCCGATGGTGTGGCTGTCCGGGAAGCCGCACTCCTGTCCGACCCCTTGTCGGGTCGCACGCTGAGAGTATATACCGATCAGCCCGGCCTTATGCTCTATACAGGCAATTGGCTTGCCGGAGCACCGGCAGGCAAACAAGGCGCCGTATATGCAGACCATGCCGGAGTGGCGATTGAGTGTCAGGACGCCCCCGATGCCCCCAACCGACCCGAGTTTAAATCGGTAGTGTTACGCCCCGGCGAGATATATTCCCGCCGTGTGGCGTACCTTTTCGGCATCAGAAAACCGGAAATCTAAAGGCCTTGACGCGGGCGTGCAATTCAGCCTCTCGCCCGTGGCAGTAGCGGTTGCAGAGGTCGTGGAATGCCGCGGAGTGGTTCATCTCGGAGAGATGGGCCAGTTCGTGGTATATCACGAAGTCGGCCAGGTCTTCCGGGAGGAATATCAATCTGGGTGATAATGTGATTATGCCCGTAGATGAACATTTGCCCAGGCTGTGCTTTGTCTCTTTCACGTTCCACCCCAGCGGGCGCCGGCCAATATGGTCGGCCAACTGGCGGGCTCGCGGCACAATATAGGTCGAGGCGGCATTTATGGCCGCTTTGATCACGCAGCGGTTCATGAACTCCTGTATTGGAGCTTCGGTGTGGTCGCAGCCTTCGAGGCGCCGGTTGATATTGATGGTGTAATTGGCCAGCTTGCCGCGGAGTGGGTCGGTGGTGCGTTTCTCCATGCGCACATCACTGCGTGGATCGGTGTCGCCGTAGCGTATGGTGAAGTCGACCAGCGGAGTGTCGATAGTCTGCCCGATATGGAATGCGGGCTGAGGGCGCATGGCCACGAGCTGCGCCTGCACCGAATCGATAAACCGGAGGTAATAGTCGTAAGGGCACCCTGCTGGAACTGTGACGCATACCTCCTGGCCCACCCAGCGGGCTTTGATCGTGCGTGCCGTTCCATGTACTTTGACATGTATGTTGCCAAGTACGGGATGACGGTAGCGGCTTGTTGCAATGGTTTTTATCATAGGTAAATGAATCTTGGTATGGATAGGTGTCTTTACTAATTCTCTCCCCAGTGCAGCTTCTCACGGAGCGCATCGGCGAAGGTGTGGCAGGCAAGCTGCATCACGAGTACTCTGAAGGGCGCTCGGCTGAGGGTGACCGGTGTGCCAACATCGAGTAGGGTAGAGCGGCCGTCGAGCGCGATGCGCACGTGGTGGGCGCGGCTGTCGGGAACGATGGTCACGGGAGTTCCGGCTCCGAATACAAGCGGCCTCATGGAGAGTGAGTGGGCGGCCACCGGAGAGATTACGCATACATCGAGTGTGGGCTGCACAATGGGGCCACCCACCGAGAGATTATAGGCTGTGGAGCCGGTTGAGGTGCACACAATCAGGCCGTCGGCGCGGTAGTCGGCCAGCGGAGTGTCGCCTAAATGCACGGCTGCCTGAATCATGGAGGCGGATTCCTCTTTGGTAATGGCCACTTCGTTGAGGGCATATCGGCCTACCTCGCGCGGCATTTCGGGCGATACGACTTCTATGAGGCTGCGTCGCTCGATGCATAGTTGGTCAGACGCGATCATATCCATCAGTGCCGGCAGTTGGTCGATGGTCAGGGCTGCCAGATAACCGAGGTGACCGGTATTTACTCCAACAATCGGAATCTCCTTCTCTCCGACCCATAGAGCGGTACGCAGGAAGGTGCCGTCGCCGCCGAGGCTGACGGCAAGATCGGCTTCGAAGTCAGGGCCGTCGACCACGGTTCCCACTCCTGAGAGGGCCTGTGGGATGGCTTCGAGAAGGTGACGGTAGAGTTTACGGTGCATCACCACACTGTCGCCCCGGTCGGCGAGCAGGCGGAGGAAAGATGCTACGGTGCTGAATGCACCCTGCTGGCGGCGGCTGCCGTAGATGGCTATTCTCATATCTCGAGGTATCGGAAGAGTTGGTCGATGCGTTGGCGGGTAGTGTCGGTGTCGTCGGAGTCATCGGCGGTGCGGGCGCTGAGTACGGTATATCCGTAGCGCTCAAGCGATCTGCTGATGCCGGAGGCATTGCGCAGGTTTACGCGAAGGTCGAATACCACAGGAAATTTTCCTTGCGACCCTCCTTCGGGATTCTCGCTCGCAGCCGCGAACGATGAGCCCATCGAGGTCACGTTGAGATTGATCAGATGCGCGTCGCAGTCCTCCACGGCGCGCGCGATGCGCGATGCGGAGTAATCTTCTCTGTTACAGCCCACAAGCAGCCTTGAACTTTCGGCCACGGGCGGAAAGAAGTATTCGTCTTCTGGAAACTTGTTGTTATTTGCGGGCAAAATCTTTCGTGGTTTTATAATTTCTGACTATTTTTGCAGTATGAAAATCAGGCGCCCGAAGCACCTCATTTCAAAAGCAACCACAAATATACGAATTATTCTGCGGATTTTCACATTCTGATGACAAACCTTAGCGTTAATATAAATAAAATAGCCACTTTGCGCAATGCTCGCGGTGAAAACCGCCCCGACGTCGAGGCTGTAGCCCTTGACATCGAGAGCTTCGGTGCAGACGGCATCACTGTCCATCCCCGCCCCGACGAGCGTCATATCAAGCGGGATGACGTATACCGCCTCAGGCCCCTCCTTAGGAGCGAATTCAATATCGAAGGCTATCCTTCGCCCGACTTCGTCGACCTGGTGCTCAAGGTACGCCCGACACAGGTGACGCTTGTGCCGGATGCTCCGGACGCACTTACTTCATCGGCTGGATGGAATGTGGCTGCCAATGCCGAATTCCTTACATCTCTTGTAGAGCGCTTCAAGGAGGCCGGTGTCCGCACATCGATTTTCGTTGATGCCGACGTTGACACAATCCGCGCCGCTGCCGCTACAGGTGCCGACCGTATAGAACTCTATACCAAGCCCTATGCCGATGCTTACGCAGCCGATCCGGAGAAGGCCATAGCACCCTTCGTGGAGGCGGCCACCGCTGCAAAGAAACTTGGCCTCGGAGTCAATGCCGGTCACGATCTTAGCCTCGAGAATCTTGAGTATTTCCATCGTCATATCTCCTTCCTGAGTGAGGTGTCGATTGGTCATGCCCTTATCTGCGACGCCCTCTACCTGGGTCTGGAAGAGACTGTGAAGCGTTACCGTAAATGCCTTAAGTAAGATCTATAAAACACATACTGAGATGGAAGAAACAATTGCAGCCCCCTCGATGAGCCTCTGGGATCTTTGCCTGCAGGGAGGCTGGACCATGATACCTCTTGCTCTGCTGCTCCTCCTGTGCATATACGTCTTCGTAGAACGTGCCATCGCCATTTCGAGGGCCAGCCATGAGGATGAGAATTTCATGAAGCGTATCCGTGGCTATCTGCATGAAGGTGAGACCGAAAGCGCCCTCAACCTCTGCTATGCCACTCCTACACCCTATGCACGTCTTATTGCCAAAGGCATTTCGCGTATCGGGCGTCCGATGAACGATGTCCTCGTAGCCATCGAGAATACCGGCAATCTCGAGATTGCCACTCTGAGCCGCGGCCTTCCTTGGCTTGCCACCACTGCCGCCGGAGCCCCTATGATAGGCTTCCTCGGCACCGTGATCGGTATGGTCGAGGCATTCTATGCCATTGCTCAGGCCGGATCTTCGGCTACAATCGATTCTTTCGCTTCAGGCATCTATGCCGCCCTGGTGACAACGGTTGCCGGCCTCATTGTCGGCATTATCGCCCTCTTCGCGTATAACTTCCTGGTGGCGAGAATCAATAAGATTATGAACCGACTGGAGGCACGAACCATGGATTTCATGGACCTCCTTAACGAGCCTGCTGCATAATGGCACTGAAACGCCAACAAGAGATGCTGGCCACCTTCTCGATGGCCTCTATGACGGATGTGGTTTTCCTCCTCCTGGTGTTCTTTATGGTCACCTCGGCCTTCGTATTCCCTACAGCACTGGAGATCGATCTGCCGCAGAGTTCTCAGCAGACACCGCTTAAGCCCACGACCAGAGTCTTTGTTGATGCTGAAGGCGCCTATTTTGTGGCCGCACCTGATGCCGACGAGCCTGTGGCCGTAGCTCCCGACTCACTTGTCCTTTTCCTCGGCTCTATTGCCCCTGCCGATTCCCTTGGCGCGGTTGCAGTATACGCTGATGCGGAGGTGCAGTATGGCAAGGTGGTTGAAGTACTCAATATCGGGGCTGAAAACTCGATCAAGATGGTGCTTGCCACAAAACCGGCTTCCCCGTCGCAGCCCGAGCCCCTTACTACTGAAGAAGTTACTCCTCAACCTCAGCAATGAAAGATTCACGCATAGCCGCGGCACTGGTCACGGTCTTGGCGGCCGTGCTTATACTGCTCTTGCTCATGGTGGGGCGGCTGACCATGTCGGCTGATGCCTGGCCTCCTCCTGAGCGCCCTGTTACGGAACTCGTGGAGATGGAGGAAGAGTTTGTAGATTTGTTCGAGCCGGCGCCCGTACGGGCCAATCCGTCGCCGGCTTATAATGCCGAGCGTACATCCAATCTGTCGAAACCTGCTAAGGCGTCAGGCTCCGATCTTGCCGATGCTGGCGAGGCCGCCGCACCGGCTCCGGTAGTCACATCCGAGCGCCAGTCGCCTGTCACTGCCAAGAAGAAAGAGAATCCTCCCAAGACCGGTCCCGACTTAGAGGCTCAGAAACGCGAGGAGGCCCGTCGCAAGGCCCGCTCAGGCATTTCAAATGCCTTCAAGGCATCGGAGGAGGCCGTCGATAACACCGCTAATAAAGGGCGTGAGCCTGGCGACAGTGGCAATCCTGACGGAGCTGCAAGTGACCTCAATGGTACGGGCAGCGGCACCGTAGGCGGCGGTTGGATCATGCCCCGTTATTCTAAGGTAGATTCGCGTCAGACGGGCAGCATTATTCTTCAGGCCATCGTCGACCGCGATGGTAAGGTCACTTCTGTCGAGCAGATCGGAGGCAAGGCTCCGGCCTCAGCCAATTCTGCTTTGGTTGAGAAATGTAAGGCCGAGGTACGCCGCCACCGCTTCACCCGTAATGATGACAAGGCCCCTGAGCGGTCGACTGCCCGCATCACCTATACATTCCGATAATCTTAAATATATTCAGGGCAGCCCACCTGCCTGAAAGATTATATAGAGCATAAAAATTCCGGTCAGTCCTCATCAGGGCCGACCGGAATTTTTATGCTTGAATGTTATTGCAGTTCAGTTCTTACTCTTTGGTGCCGTAGGCGAGGTCGCCTGCATCGCCGAGGCCAGGAACAATGTAGCTGTGAGCGTTTATTTCAGGGTCGATAACACCAACCCATAGCTCTGAATCCTCGGGCATGACTGCGGCCATGTAGTCGACAGCCTTCTGCGATGCGATAACCGATGCGATATGGACTTTGCCAGGCTTTCCTTTGGTGAGCAACGCACGGTAGCTAAGTTCCATCGACGCGCCAGTCGCAAGCATAGGATCGCAGAGCACAAGTGTCTTTCCGTCGAGGAGGGGTGAGGCGAGATACTCGATGCAGATGTCGAAATTCTCCTTTTCCTTATATTTGCGGTATGCGGATACGAAGGCGTTCTCGGCATTGTCGAAATACCGGAGGAAGCCCTGGTGGAAAGGCACGCCCGCGCGGAAAATGGTGGCAAGCACTATGGGTTCGGCGATAATCTGGCAGGGAGCCTGCACGCCCAGAGGGGTGGTGATTTGCTCGGTGGAGTAAGTGAGGGTCTTGCTTATCTCATAAGCGAAGATCTCGCCAAGACGCTCAAGGTTACGGCGGAAACGTAGGCGGTCGGTCTGGATGCCCGTATCGCGCATTTCTGTGAGATACTGGCTTACCAGCGACGGCTGCTCGGCAAAGTTATGTATGATCATATCGGTTGTCTTTAGTAATTATCAGTTATAACAGCTAAGAGTAAGGTTTTGCTCTGGGCTCAATAGCCTTCTTTGTCAGCTTTGGCCTCCATGTTCTTGATGCGGGCATCAAGATCGGGGTGTGAGGAGAAGAGCTGGTTGAGCTTGCTGCTCTTGCCTGCGCCGGCTTCTTCCTGGAGCTGCTTGAGTTTCTTGAATGACTTGGCCATGGCGCGGGGATTCTTGCCATGTGACTTCAGGAACTCGTAGCCGTATTCGTCGGCGGCAGATTCCTGTTTTTTAGAGTAGGTCGCGCCGACGAGGGCTTCTCCGAGCTTACCGAGCTGAGAGTCGGTAAGAGCGGCGGCAGTGCCGTTGGTGGAGGCTACGCCGTCGAGAAGTGCAGAGGTGAGCAGGGCTTGCTTGAAGGCTTTCTTGGAGTCTTTGTGTGCCACGTGGCCCACTTCGTGACCGATCACGCCGAGCAACTCGTCATCGTCCATGATGTCCATAAGCGCTGCGAATACGCGTACTGAGCCATCGGCACATGCGAAGGCGTTGACGTCAATAACGTTGTATACCTTGAAGTTCAGTGGCATGCCCTCTACAGAGGTGAGTCCTGCGGTGAGGGAGTCGAGACGCTTGGTATAGGGGTCATCGGGAGGCAGTACGGGATTGTTCTTATCCATCCAGTCGATATACTCTTTCACATACTGCACCATCTGTGCGTCGGTGAGAGTTACAGCCTGGGCGGCTTTACCGAGACTTTTGGCGGCGCGGCCGAGATTGAGCTGGGCCGACGCAGCGGGCGCCCCTGCAAGCAGGAGCGCGGCCGAAATAGTTAGAAAAAATTTTTTGACTTTCATTTATAAGTATTGCTTGATGATCAGTCTGCCTGGAAGCGGTCGCCGGCGAGCTGCATGTTGTTGTCGCGAACAAACCGCAGGATCTCATCGCGTACGGGCGACTCGTCGATGTCGGCTTCGATACGCTTGAGGGCATTGAAAATCGAGGTGGAGCACTGATAGATATGGCGGTATGCCTTGGCAACGTCGTCGATCTGCTCATCGGTGAAGCCGGCGTGCTTGCGCATCACAATCGAGTTGACGCCGTAGTAGGTCACCGGATTGTGGGCCATGATTACGAACGGAGGAACGTTGGAGCTGATGCGTGTGCCGCCTTTTACAAGCGCGTATTTGCCCACGCGGCAGTGCTCGTGGAGCACCACATTCGACGACAGGATCGAGCCTTCCTCTACCTTTACGTCTCCGGCGATGGTCACGGCATTACCCACAACGCAGCGGGGTGCGATGTGGCTGTCGTGCCCGATGTGGCTGTCGGCGAAAACAAAGCAATCACAGCCTACTGTGGTGCCTTCCTCATCGTGGAAGCCGCGGTTTATAATCACATGCTCACGGATAACTGTACGGTCGCCTATGACGCATTTCGACCGGCCGCCCTTCCAGCGGAAGTCCTGCGGATCGGCGCCAATGATGGCTCCCTGATATACTTTTACCTGATTGCCCAGGGTAGAGCCGCGGACAACAGAGGCATACGGCATAATTTCGCAACCGTCGCCCACGACGGTGTCTGCGTCGATATATGCAAATGGGTGGATGGTAACGTCCTTGCCGAGCTTGGCTGTGGGATCAACGAATGCTAAAGGGCTTATCATAGTCTACAGGGTATTAGGGTTTATATGTGCAAATTTAAAGATTTTTTTAAATAAAACACATTCAGACCACTTATTTTCTACTTTCCTCCCACAAATTTTCTCATTACGCACATGAGGGCCACTGCCTTTGGCCGGGCTCAATCTTCACCGAGTAGATCGGGGCGCAGACGCATCGTACGCTCCATGGCCTGCTCATGGCGCCATTCGTCGATGCGTGCCTGATGGCCTGACAAGAGTATCGGAGGCACTTCCCATCCTTTGTAATTGGCTGGGCGGGTGTAGATAGGCGGCTCGAGCAGATTATCCTGGAAAGAGTCGGTCAGCGCGCTCTGCTCGTCGCCTATGGCGCCGGGTATGAGACGCACGATGGCATCGGTAATGATGGCTGCCGGAAGCTCGCCTCCGGTAAGCACATAGTCTCCGATAGAAATCTCGCGTGTGATGAGATGCTCACGTATGCGGTAGTCGATGCCCTTGTAGTGTCCGCAGAGAATGATGATGTTGTTGAGCAGCGACATCGAGTTGGCTATACGCTGGTTGAATACCTCTCCGTCAGGGGCGGTGAAGATAACTTCGTCGTATGTCCGCTGTTCTTTCAGGGCGGAAATGCACCTGTCGACCGGCTCCACCTGGATTACCATGCCGGCATCACCCCCGAATGGATAGTCGTCGACTTTACGGTATCGGTTGGTGGTATAGTCGCGTAGATTATGTACTTCAATAGTGGCGAGACCCTTGTCGCGGGCGCGCTTGATGATGGAGCAGTTGAGTGGAGACTCAAGCATCTCGGGAAGTACAGTTATTATGTCGATGCGCATTTCTTATTCAAAAGTTTTTTGTATTTTCGCGGTTGCAAAGTTACGCATTTTTTTGCATAGCGGAGGCACGTGTGAACCCTTTGCCCTCCCGCGGGGTTTATAATTAGCGGTCGTACAGCCGCATAAGCCTTATATAACCACAATGAAACCAATACACGCATTAGCCACCCTCTTGCTCGCGTTGATGCTCGCCTCCTGCTCCGGCAGCGGGGTCGAGGCGCCATATGACTCCGATACATGCGAGAGACTCGCTGTCAAAATCGAAAACCGCGACTCTCTTACCCAGGCAGAGTATCAGGAAATGATAGGCCAGAATGCTGCCATCCTTCATTATCTGGTCGACAAGAGTAAGGAGATTTCTGAGGAGCCGCAGGGCGACCGAAGCGGCTCTTGGCGTGAGTTGCTGGCTGACCCCGAATATCTGGAGCGATTCAGCTATATGTTCACTCTTGGGTCAGCGCTATATCAGGCCGATGCCGAAGGCTTGCTTGATAAGAAAAATAAGGAGCGTTACGCATCGCTCGACAAATATAATCAGGAGCTCGCCGATTACTCGGAGCGCAACTGACCTTCCCCCGTATAACATCCCATATATAGATGGACGCCCGCGAATTTGCCGCCGAAGTTCTACTCGCGTTGCCCTATACGGCCAACGATCAGCAGGTACAGGTAGTGGCCGCGCTGGCGCGTTTCTGCCATCCCGAAGCGAGGCAGGAAGCTGTGTTCATACTCAACGGATATGCCGGCACCGGCAAGACTTCACTCACCGGTGCATTGGTGCGGACGCTCGAGGCTCACAAGCGTCAGGTGATGCTGCTGGCACCCACCGGTCGCGCAGCCAAGGTGTTCAGCGCTAATTCCGGCGGACATCCGGCTTACACCATCCACCGCAAGATATACAAGCATAATCCGGGAGCTGCCCCCGGCGTCTATACTGCGCCTGTTCCGGCCGAGAATAAACTCCGCGACGCTGTGTTCATCGTAGATGAGGCGTCTATGATTGCCGGTAACGATACCGATGGCTCCAACTTGCTTGACGACCTCATCACCTACGTATATGCCGGCGAGAACTGCCGTCTGATTCTTATTGGCGACACAGCCCAGCTGCCTCCAGTTGGCTCTGATAAGTCGCCGGCCATGAATCCGGATGTGCTCCGGCGTTTAGGTCTTAAAGTGACACGTGCCACCCTTACCGAGACAGCCCGTCAGGCTGCCGACTCCGGTATACTCTTCAACGCCACCCGCCTTCGCAAAGCCATGGCTCGTGCGGCGGCTGCTCCAGAGGGCGCCCCTGTGCCTGTGCCTAAGTTGCGCACACGCGGCTTCGACGACGTGGTGATTGTGAATGGTGAAGATCTTCCCGAGCTGCTCACCAAGGCCTACGACGGAGCGGAGCGAGGCCCCGCCGACACTATAATGATTACCCGCAGCAACCGGCGCGCATGCGAGTACAACGCAGGCATACGCAGCGGTGTCCTCTATCGCGAGGAGGAGCTCACTCGCGGCGACCTCCTCATCGTTGCGCGTAACCATTATTTCACCAAGAAGGTGAAAGGAGTTGACTTCATCGCCAACGGCGACATCCTTACCGTAACACGTGTATATGGATCGGAGACTCGCTATGGCCTGCGCTTCGCCGACGTGCAGCTGGCGCTTACCGCCGATCCTGACGCCGATCCCGACCAGGTGCCCGTCTTCGACGCCAAGATCATGCTTGATACTTTGGCCGATCCGGCTGCCACGATGTCGCAGGAAACATGGAACCAGCTGTATTACTCAGTGCTCGGTGACAACGACCGATATGGCGATGCCTCTGTCGACGAACGCCTGAAGGCTCTCCGCACCGACCCATACTGGAACTCCCTCCAGGTGAAATATGCCTATGCCGTAACCTGCCACAAGGCACAGGGCGGCCAGTGGGAAAATGTATTTGTCGACCTCTCATATATTCCCGACGACGCACTCGGAATGACGTTATACCGCTGGTTCTATACTGCCGTTACGCGCGCACGCCGCAAATTATACCTTATATCTCCGCCAGAAGCTCTCATTGAGAAGTAAGCCAAGGCTCAAAATGCGTAAAAAACCTCATTTTTTGCGCATAAAATAGAAATTTCCCAAAAAAAATGGGGCGAATAAAGAATTTTTAGTATTTTTGGGGCGGCATTGCTCTTCGGCAGTGCCCCTAACCTTTTTTTTATAAACTTATGGACATGCAAGATCCCACCCTTGAGTCTCAGCTGGAGCCCAAGGCTAAGAACCTTAACGACGCGCCGGACTCCGCAGCCGGTGCCGGAATCGAAAACTGTGCGGAAGCCCCTGCAACTCCCTGCCCTGAGGCCGAAGTGGAGGTAGAAAATATCATGACCGAAGGCGAAGAAGTGGCCGAGGCTAAAGCCGATGCCCGCGAATTATCTGCCGAGACCCTGCTTGCCGACGCGCTCGCTCTGCTGGAGAAAGATGCCGCCGACATAAGCAATGACGAGATACGCCGTCTGCGCCAGCACTTCAGCATGCTCCATAAGTCTGCGCCTGCAGAAGAAGGTCAGGAGCCCGTGACTCCCGCACCATCGGAAGACGATCTCAAATTCGAGCAGACCATCGAAGCTCTCCGTGCCAAGAAGGCTGCCTATATCGCAGAACTTGAGGCCGCACGTGCTGCCAACCTTGAACGCAAGAACTCTATCATCGAGCAGATCAATGCTCTGGCTGAAGATACAGATAATGTAAACCGTACCTTCCCACGCTACCGTGAACTTCAGGACGAATTCAACGCTGTAGGTGACGTAGATCCTACAGAGGAGACTTCGGTATGGAAGCGGTTCCAGGATGCCCGTGAGCGTTATTCCGATAATCTTAAGATAAATAAAGAACTCCGCGACTACGACTTCAAGAAAAACCTTAGCGATAAGGAAGCTCTTCTTGAAGAGGCCCGGAATCTTACCGCAGAGGAAGACGTGATCGGTGCATACCGCCGTCTCCAGGATCTGCACAATAAATGGCGCCAGATAGGCCCCGTGGCTAAAGAACTTCGTGAGGAGATATGGAATAACTTCCGCGAGGCTTCGGCCGAGGTCAACAAGCGTTACCAGGCATTCTTCGAGGCCCGCAAAGCCCGTGAGGCTGAGAATGAAACCGCCAAAACAGCCCTCTGCGAGAAAATTGAAGGTCTTGACTACTCGGCCCTGAAGACATTCGCGTCCTGGGAAGAGATGACCCGCGAGATTCAGCAGCTTCAGGAAGAATGGCGTAAACTCGGTTTCGCTTCAAAGAAAATGAACCGTCAGCTCTTCGCCCGTTTCCGCGCGAAATGCGACGAATTCTTCGCAGCCAAGGCCGACTTCTATCGCTCAACCCGTGAAGAACTTGCCGCCAACCTCGCACACAAGCAGCAGCTCGTGGAGCGTGCCGAAGCCCTCAAAGACAGTACCGACTGGCGCAAGGCTTCCGATGAATTCGTGGCTATGCAGAAGGAATGGAAGACCATAGGCGCGATTCCTAAAAAATTCAGCGACGACCTCTGGAAACGCTTCACAACCGCCTGCGATTACTTCTTCGACCAGAAGAAAAAGGCCGGCTCGGGTACACGTAATGCCGAAGGCGCCAATCTCCGGGCTAAGCGCGAGATTATCGGCCAGCTCTCAGCCCTCACTGCCGAGGGTGTGGAGAAAGAGGCTGCCCTCGCCGAGATGCACCGTCTTCAGGATCGCTGGAAAGAGATAGGCCATGTGCCTTTCCGCGAGAAAGACAAGCTTTACGAGGCTTACCGCTCGGCGCTCGACGCCATCCGCGACCACTTCGCCATTGCCGAATCGCGTGCCCGCCGCCAGCGTTTCGCAGCTTCGGTTGCCGAAATCGAAGGCGATGGCAACAAACTATTCCGTGAGCGTGAGCGCCTGGTGCGTGCACTCGAAGGCCGCCGCGCCGATCTGCGCACCTACCAGAATAACCTTGGCTTCCTCTCGTCGAAGTCAAAGTCGGGCGATTCGCTGCTCCGCGATATGGAGCGCCGCATCGAGCGCCTCAAGGCCGACATTGCAGAGCTGGAGGAGAAAATCGCTCTGCTCGACGGTAAGATTGGTGGCTGAGCCCACTCCTGAACAACCCATCAGAGCGGGCGCTCCAGTGTGTGCGTCCGCTCATCATACTCTTATCTCTCACGCATGACCAACACCGCTCGACCAGGCCGCGGACAGTATATCCAATATCTGTTCATCCTCGGCGATGTCGCTATAGTCAATCTACTTTTCTGGCTGACCATCACGTGTTTTCCTACGATAAAAGAAGGAGCACACTATCTTCGTGAGCTATGGTTGCTGGTCAATATAAGCTATTTGCCCGTGCTCGCATGGAGCTCGGGTCACCATCACGAGCGCCGTGCCATCCGCATGGAGTATGTGATGCGCTCGGCCCTGCTCACCGTCGGCACCCATGCCCTGTTCTTCCTCTCGCTCATTGCCTTTTTGGGTATAACGGTCGTGCCGGGGAGGGCATATGTCTTTTACTACTCCATGATGCTGGTGGCGCTGGTGTTGTTCCAGCTCTCGGGCAGCTTCGCGCTTAAGCAATACCGGCGCATGGGCTTCAATTTCACCCGTGTGGTAATCATTGGCACCGGGCCTACGGCGCGCCGTCTTTATGATACGATGGAAACCGACGCAGGCTTTGGCTATCGAGTGCTCGGCTTCTTCGACGATGATCCGTCGGAAGGTTTTCTGGCCGAGAGGGCACGCAGCATCGATGAGCTTGAGGAGTTTGTGGTTCGCCATCAGATACGTCAGATTTTCTTCACCTTGTCGGGCCATCACGAGGCTCTAAGTCAGGTGATCAAGATTGCCGACGACCATGTGGTCGACTTCTACTATGTGCCTCAGATTCCGCGCACGCTCAGCCGTAGCTTCGAGTTGCATAATATTGGGTCGATACCCGTTCTTTCTATCCGCCGCAATCCGCTGAAAAGTATTGTCAACCGAGGCCTCAAACGCGCCTTCGACATTGTTGTTTCGTCGATCTTCCTCTGTTTCTATCCGCTCATCTATATCCCTGTGGCTATAGCGATCAAGATCTCGTCGCCGGGGCCTGTCTATTTCAAGCAGGAACGTACGGGTTATCTTGGGCGCTCGTTCCAGTGCCTCAAGTTCCGCACCATGCGTGTCAACGCGCACTCCGACAAGCAGCAGGCAACCAAGAATGACCCCCGCAAGACCAAAGTCGGCGATTTCCTTCGCCGCACATCGCTTGATGAGCTGCCGCAGTTTATCAATGTATGGCGTGGCGATATGTCGATTGTAGGCCCCCGCCCCCATATGCTCAAGCATACCGAAGACTATACACGCCTGGTCGACCGCTACATGGTGCGTCATGCTGTCAAACCGGGTATTACCGGCTGGGCACAGGTCAATGGATACCGAGGCCTCACCGACGAGCTCTGGAAGATGGAGCGCCGTGTGGAGCACGATGTATGGTATATTGAGAACTGGACTTTCCTGCTTGACATCAAGATTATGATACGCACGGTGCTCAACGCTGTCCACGGTGAGAAAAACGCATTCTGATGCTTACAATCTACAAGGCTTCAGCCGGCTCTGGCAAGACCTTTACGCTGGCGTATGAATATATAAAAACCCTGCTGGGTGTAAAAGAACCCGGGGCAAGCCAGTATCATCTTAATTCTGATAAGTATACTCCTTCGGGTCACCGTCGCTCCAACAGGCACCGCGGAATTTTGGCCATAACCTTCACCAACGCGGCCACCGAGGAGATGAAAAGCCGAATTGTGAAGGAGCTGGCATCCCTCGCAACTGAAGAAGGTGCCTCCGACTCGCTCTACTCCAAGTGGCTTCGGGCGGCCTTCGGCTGCACGGCCGAAGAATTGTGCCAGGCGGCTGCCATTGCCCTCGCAGAGGTGCTTTACGATTACGGCAACTTCAATGTGAGCACCATCGACTCTTTTTTTCAGACGGTGCTCCGTACGTTCTCGCGTGAAGTCGACCATCAGGGCGACTATGAACTGTCGCTCGACACGAAGGCTACCGTGCGCCAGAGCATATCTCTCATGCTCGATGAGCTGAACTATGCGCGCCCACGCAATGCCCGCCGGCTTTACGATTGGATCCAGCAGTATACGATGAGCGAGCTCAGCCGAGGCAATGGATATAACTTTTTCCACCGCGACGGATCTATACTCACCAGCCTGACCAAAGCCACGTCGGATGCCCTCGATGAAACATATGGAAAATAT
Organism: uncultured Muribaculaceae bacterium; assembly: GCA_910586595.1. GTDB lineage: Bacteria > Bacteroidota > Bacteroidia > Bacteroidales > Muribaculaceae > CAG-873. Next base: position 35,133 of record CAJUJB010000016.1, read on the forward strand.
GCCGATGAGCTGCGTGAATATCTCGATGATCCGCAGCGCATAGCCGCCTTCAGCTCTGCCTTGCGCAAGAAGGCCTCGGAGGTGCTTCAGCCGGCACGTGAGGCTGCGCGCGCATTCTTCGACAGTCTGGCCGCTGATGGCATCGATGAGGAATTTTTCAACGCCACCGTGCGCACGCGGGCTGCCCAGATATGTGCCGGCCAACCTATCGGCGACGTCACTGGCGCCACCTTGGCCAAACTGTATTCAGGCGAGAAAGATGCCCTTTCGCTGGTGGTGGGTACTAAAATCAAAAAATCCGGCTTCAAGGCGCCCGATCTGGCTGCGTATTGCGAACATCTCTACCGTTTCGCCTGCCTCATAGTGGATGCCAAGCTCCAATCGGAGATGTATCTTGACCTTGACCGACAGTTGGGGCTGCTCGACTTTTTCGGCATGGCCCAGCAGAAGCTCGCCGAGTACCTGCGCGACAATAACATGGTGCTTATTTCCGATACAGGTGAATTGCTCAAGCGTATAATCAGTGATGCCGAGATGCCTTTCATCTATGAGAGGCTGGGCATGAAGCTGACCAATCTTCTGATCGACGAGTTCCAGGATACCTCCCATCTTCAATGGCATAATCTCAAGCCCTTGGTGGCAAACAGCCTTGCCGAAGGGCACGACAATCTTATCATCGGCGACGAGAAACAGGCCATCTACCGCTTCCGTAACTCCGACAGCGAGTTGCTGGGCAGCATAGTGCAGACACGGGATTTTCCCAACGATTTCTGCCCGAGGGGCTTTGATCCGGCCGACAATACCAACCATCGCAGTGCCGGGGATATAGTGCGTGTCAACAACACCATTTTCAGCCGCATGGCCGCTAATATGGGTGCCAAAAGCTATGGCAATGTAGTTCAGACCCCATGCGAAGGTTATTCTTCGCAGCCGGCCTATGTCAAGATGGAGTTCTTTACAAAAGATTCTGTTCCTTCGGTTGAGACTCTGCTTGAAAAACTGGCCCAGGAGATTCTGCGTCAGCATGAGGCCGGGTATGCCTGGCGCGACATACTTGTGCTGGCCCGCTGGCGTGTGCAGGCGACTCAGGTGGTTGAGTATCTTACCTCTGTCCATCCGGAGATCAAAGTCCTGTCGTCGGAGTCTCTTTTGCTGAGCAGCTCTCCGGCTGTGCGTACGGTAATGAGCATGCTGAAGCTTGTGGAAGGCTCATACGTTGGCCGTAAAGCCGCCACAGACAATGCTCCGGCCTATGCGTCGCGCTCCGATATAGCGATGATGATCACCCGCTTCAATTATTTCAAGGCCGAGGGGTATGAGAATGCCGAGGCTGTGCGCCTCGCCCTCGACCGTGCCGGCGAGGCTGCCGGAGCGATCGACAGGGAGATTATGGAGATACGCGCCGAGAATCCGGCCAACCTTGTGGCGCTGATCGACGCCATAATTCTGCATAAGGTTCCCGAAGCCCAGAGGGCGACAGAGTATGCCTATCTGGCCGCGCTGCAGGATTTGGCCATTAAGCATGCCGAAGGCTCCGATCCGTCGATGGCGGCCTTTATTTCAGAGTATGACGCGCACATCGACGATTGGGCCATAAAGGCATCGTCTGACCTTGATGCCGTAGAGATAATGACAGTGCATAAGTCCAAGGGCTTGGAGCGCGCGTGTGTGCATATTCCTTTCGCCGACTGGACTATTGTGCATTATCCTCAGACCTCATGGGTGCCTATGGCCGGGCTGCCGGGTTTTGATCCGGATGTCGTGCCGCCGGTGATGCGTGTATCGGCAAATGCCAAATCGCCTTTGCGGATTGCTCCGGGTTCTCCGTTCGCCTCTGTATTTGCACGCGACGAGTATCTCGAAAAGATAGATAGCCTCAACGCCGCATATGTGGCCTTCACCCGTGCAAGGCGCGAGCTGATTGTGTATAGCGAGACTTCGGAGATCGGGCGTCCTATCTTTGAGGCTGTGACCGCAGCAGCTGTGTCGGGCGAACTGGCTGACTCGGCCCGCATGGATCTGGCTGCGCATTTCAATGCGGAGTCAATGACTCTTACAATCGGGGAGCCTACCCGCAATGAGGCCAATGGCCGCAAGGCTACGGTCTCGCTGGAGTGCGGTGCCTACCCGGTTATATTCCGTGAGGATGCCCGGGAACTCACCTCGATTGACGACGCCCTCTCGACGCGTCTGGATATAGGCGGGGAAGAAGATAAAGAAATTGTCGACCGTCCGGGGCCGCGTGCGTCTGCGCAGTTGATGGATGCCGCCCGCAGAGGAAATGAACTCCACGCGATTCTGGCCGCAACCCGGACGCTTGATGACCTGCCGGCAGCTGTAGCTGAATATGGCAGCCGTGCTGGCCTTACACCCGAAACTCAGGCGCAGTATCTCGATGAGCTTAATTGTGCGCTGGCGTCGGGCGGAGAGCTTGTAAAGACGTGGTTTGACCCGGTATGCAAGATTTTTGCGGAGAGATCTATCTATGTCGCCGAATCCGACGAGTCGTTCCGCCCCGACCGTATAGTGATCGCCCCCGATGGCACCACAACAATCGTAGACTATAAATTCACATCCGAACCGCGGCCCACGCATTTCGCCCAGGTCGAGAACTATCTCACACTGCTCGGGCGTCTGGGCCGCAGGAATGTTCGTGCCTATCTATGGTATCCGTTGCTGAGGCGCACCATAGAGGTACGTCACGGAGCTGAGTAGACGTAGGCTCCAAGATCAGGTACCGGCCCGCGGCTTAATCCGTATGCATCGGTGGCGGCTTCCGGCAAGGTGAGGGCCTGGTAGCCTGCGCCGATGGCTGGCGACTCTTCTTTGAGGCGGTAGTCGAAGACGTATTCGTCGCGGATGGTGTAGTAGAGCGGATCCTCGCCCCAGAGGCAGCTGAGGAAGTTCGCATCGTCGGTGCCCTCACTCTTAAGCAGGCAGCGGTTGAATACTACTTCGGTGCCGGTGAGGTCGCCGTGCGAAAGGTCGGTGCCGAGGCCATAGATAATGGAGTTGGTAAACTCGGCCCGCAGGTAAGGCAGCCCTGAGAGGTCGTCGAGGCCCGATGGTTCGGGGCTGAGATGTGCCATCTGTATGGCGGGGCCTCCGATGACGGTAAATAGATAATTGTTGGCGAATGTGCAGTGGTTGAAGTTGTGCGCGCCCCCGTGGAGGTATACAAGACCATTGGAGCCTTCTGAAAATTCACAGCCAACAGCTTTCACGGCTGAGTGGTAGGCCTCGAGTACGAGGTCGCCTGAATTACGCAGACGGCAGTTAAGCAGTGCTAACTGTGGCGTGGCAGTATAGTCGGTCTCCGGGTCGCCAGTGACAGCGACACCTTGCTCTGTGTTGCGGATCACGGTATGCGAAAGGCTGTTTCCGGTAGAGGTGGCGGTGAAAAATACCCCGGTCCATTGGCGCGACATGATGTCGAAGGTGATGCCCGATATGACGTCGCCGGTGCGGTCGCCTGAAAGTTCCACCGGTTTTTCGGGTGTGCCTTCAGTGATGAGGGTGCCGCGCACAATCATCATAGCCTTGTCGTGGAAACACAGACGGGTGCCTGCGTCGAGCGTGAGGGTAGCCCCTTCGGCCACACTGAGGGAGTCGTAGATGATGTAGGGCTTCTCAGAACTGAACCGGGTATCGGCCGTGAGTGTCTGGCCGGTGATGCGGATTGCATTAAGGCCGGTTGCGGCAAGCTGGACGGAACTCGTCACGCCATTGGTGGTGAAATCGAGACTGGCTGTATAGCTGCGGCTCACGTCGTCGGTTTCGGGGAAGGTGGCCTCGATAAGGACGAAGATCGAGTCTTTGGAGCGTATATCCACACCCGAGAAGCGTGTGCCGGAGATGCCGTCGACATTCATGCGGAAGCAGGCCGCATCGGCACCGGAAATGCTGATGTCGCTTATCGACAGCGATTTGCCGTGGGGATTATGCACCAGGAACCGGCTTGTGGGTGTAGGCTCGGCTGTGAAGACATAGCCGAGATCGAGGGTATCGACAGAAAATACGGGCTGGTCGGATGGTGAGGTGCTGAAGCCGTCTTCAATGCACCCCGCCATAGCCAGTATGCTGAGGAGAAAAAGAGATATGTGCAGGAGAAATTTCATAGTAATACATTAACGCGGAAAAGCCGCGCATATTGTTCTCCCGCACGTGCTCGCAGGTATGCTCACTTTGTGAGTGTGTACGATCCGGCGGCATACTCCTTTGCCTCTGTCTCTCCGGGGAGGGTAACCATGGCAAGGCCGCCTTCGGGCACGGTAAAGTTCCAGATCCATTTGTCGTTGTCGTAGCGCCAGTTACTCTCGATAAGTCCTGCCGGAGAATTGAAGCTGGCGTTGACGTAGCCGAGGCGTGGATCGGGCTGAGGATTGAGTATGATGCGTTTGAATCCTGGCTCGGAGGTGTCGGCAGATATGCCGGCCATGGTCTCCCACATCCATTCGCACACACAGCCGTAGGCATAGTGGTTGAAGCTGTTCATACCCTGGGGGCCCATACCTTTGTCGAGCATATAGCTGTTCCAGCGTTCCCAGATGGTAGTGGCGCCGTTGTCTACAGAGTAGAGCCAGCTCGGGTTACGGCGTTGGAATAGTAGTTCGTAGGCGATGTCGGTCATGCCGTTTTCAGTCAGAGTGGGCATGAGTATCGATGTGCCGAGGAAACCGGTCTGGAGGCAGTTGCCGTGAGAGGCGAAGTTGTCGCGCAGGCTCTGTTTCATAGCCTCTTTGGCATCTCCGTCGAATAGTTTGTTTTTCAGCGCGAAGAGGGCCGGAGTCTGCATCGTGTTGAGTATCTCTGTCTTGAAGCGGCCATCCTTGGTGAAGAAATTATCGCGCAGATAAGTGCGGGCCTCCTGGGCCATAGTGTCATATTTCTGGTGGTCGCGGCCGGTGGCGCGGGCCATGTCGCGCATCATCTCCGCGTCGATAAGCCAGTAGCTTGCGCTAAGATAGTTCCAGTAATCATATGCCTCGGACTTGATGAGGTTGTTGCCGTGTGCGTCGGTGGTGAATATGCCGCTGCCGCAGCTTTCCAGAGCCTCGTAGCTGAGCCAGTCGGCATATTGATAGTTGCCGTTTTCGGCGCTCAGGGCGTGGTGGTCGTATTTGGTGTCATAGATATGGTCGACAAATTTTTCCATGGCTTCCCAGTTCTCGTCGATAATGTCGGTATCGGCGTATTGGCGCCATACGACCCACGGAACGATCACACCTGCGTCGGCCCATCCGAGGCGCATCATGTCGGTGTCGGTCGCACCGTACTGGGCCAGTGGAGCCACGCCGGGGAAGCCTCCCAGAGGTGTCTGTGTGTCGCGCATGTCACGCATCCATTTGTGGAAGAATTTGCGTGTGTTGGCGAAGTAGGTGCCGGTTTTGGCAAATACCTGCGTGTCGGCTGTCCAACCCAGACGCTCATTGCGCTGAGGGCAGTCGGTCGGAACAGAGAGATAATTTGAACGTTGGCCCCAGAGGGTATTGGAGATAAGGGCGTTCACACCGTCATGGCCGGTGGTGATTGTGCCGGTCTCCATATCCTGCCGGATTGAGCTTACGGGCACTGAGCGAATCGACTTTATGCGGAGCATGTCGTCGGCGCTTATCGATACAAAGCGGTAGCCGAAGAATGTATGACGGGGCCGATAATTCACATAGCCCTCCTGATTGCCGAAGGTATAGGATAGGGTCATGGCTTCGTTGGGCGTGCGGAGATTGAGACGGTGGCAACTGCCTTCCGGGCCATCCATTCCGCGCTCCATGGCACCGTTGCCGTCGTTGAGCAGCTCGGCGGGCAGGCACACCATGCGTGTACCGGGCGCGGCGCTGAATACGAAGTCGGGGACTGCGGCGCAGTTCTGCCCGAAGTCCACAACCAAGGTCTCGCCAGGGTTGATCACTATTTCTTCTCCCGGCGCGAAGTCGCGCGAGATATTTACTGTGCCATATTCTGTGTCGGTCTGTCCGCTTGTGCCCTTCCAGGTATAGGCCGATGCCGGCGCGAGGGCGAGGTCGTCGCGGAAGTATATTTCTGCACCATCAGAGGGCAGAATCTCGCCGGAGAATTCGGTGTTGATCTCCGGTGCCGACATTTTCTCGGGTGCTTGGTGACCCGCGGCCATGCTTGCATCGTAATCTTCGCCGTCGAAAATCGCAGCATGTTTTACAGGCCCAGCTACACCGGCGAGCCAGTCGGTGGTGTTGGTGCCGAAATATTCTTTGGTGCCGTCGGCATATGTGAGCTCGAGCACACTTCTGAATGCCGTTTTACGGCCTATCATACCTTCGTTTCCGGCAGGGGTGACGATTTTATCGCCCCACCATCCGGGGGTTACCTCGGCGGAGAATGTGTTGGCTGCGTCGACCGCTGTCGAGATGGCATCGGTCACATCGTAGGTGAACGAGCGTTTAGTCTTCGCGTAGTGGGTGAAGCCGGGTTTCAGCACTTCCTCTCCGATGAGGGTGCCGTTGACATATATGTCGTATACACCCAGACCGGTGGTCATCCACACGGCGCGTTTCACTTCGCGGGGGTTGGTGACTGTGCTTACAAACCAGCTTGAGCCGTCGGCGGCGCGTGTTCCGTCGTACACCGTTCCGGTTACTACGGGCGCGTCGGCGGCAGAAATCCACTCTGAGTTATCCCAGACGGAGTTATCGAGGGCATCGGTGCGCACCGAGGTTTCGGTGGTTGTTGTGGTTGAGCAGGAGGCTGTCAGAATGAGCATGGCCGCTGCAATAGATCCGGTATATCGTTTCATGGTATTTAAATATTCAAGGTGTGTAGCGCAAAATTACAAAAAAAATAAGTAATCTGCACTATTTCCGGCGGCTTATCAGGCGATAAAGTATGGGAACGATATAGATATTGAGCAGAGTGGAGCTTACGAGGCCTCCGAGAATTACGAGGGCCATAGGGGCCTGGATCTCATTGCCGGGGCTCTGAGCCTTTACGGCCAGCGGTATGAGGGCCAGTGCCGAAGTAAGGGCCGTCATGATGATGGGGAGAAGACGGTCGGCCGATCCGCGGGCAATACGCTCATTGAGCGATACGCCTTCGGCTTCGAGGGCATTGTAGCGGCTTATGAGCAACATGCCGTTGCGCGTGCTTATACCCATCAGGGAGATGAAGCCGATGATGGCCGGAATATTCACCTCACCTCCTGTGGCCGCGAGCATGAATATGCCTCCGATCATTGCAAGCGGCATATTGACAAGTATTACCAGAGAGGCCTTCACGCTGTGGAATTCGCCGTAGAGGAGCATGAAGATGATGAGCAGTGCGCCCAATGAGGCGAGCATAAGTGTGCGTGAGGCAGCCTTCTGGTTCTCGAACTGGCCGCCGTAAACCACATAGTAGTTTTCTGGCATATTCACGGTGGAGGCCACCCGGCTGCGTATATCATCGACGGTGCCTACAAGGTCGCGGCCTTCTACGTTGGCACTGACTATGAGACGGCGCTCGACGCCCTCGCGGTTGACCGTATTGGGGCCGGAGGAGACGCTGATGTCGGCCAGGTTTTCCAGAGGTACAGCTCCGCCGGAGGTGGCCACCGGCAGCAAGCCTACCTGGTCGATAGACGTGCGGTGTTCCTCATCGAGAATCACGGTGACTCCATAGGCGAAACCGCCGTCGTAGACTTCGCCCACGTTGCGGCCACCCAAAGCCGTCGAGATGGTGCTTCCGAAGTTGCCCAGCGTCACACCATAGCGGGCAAGCAATTCACGGCGCGGTTTTATGAGGAGCTGAGGACGCTCAACCTGCTGCTCGATGTTGACATCTACGGCACCGGGTACTTCGTCGACAATTTCCTTTATCTGGCGTCCGATGGCGAAGAGGGTGTTGAGGTCGGGGCCGAAAATCTTGATGGCAATCTGCGACTGGGCGCCCGACAGCATTGCGTCGATGCGGTGGGAGATGGGCTGGCCTATCTCAATCACGGCTCCGGGTATTTCTGCGAGTCGTGCGCGCAGGTCGGCGCTCACTTCATGACGCGACCGGTCGGTGAGGCGGTAGGGCGCCTCAATCTCTGATACGTTGACGCCGAGTGAGTGCTCATCAAGTTCCGCGCGGCCTGTCTTGCGTGCCACGGTGAGCACTTCGGGCGTCTCGAGTATTATGCGTTCTGCCTCGCGCCCTATGCGGTCGCTTTCGTCGAGCGATATGCCCGGGAGGGTGCTGACGTTGATTGTGAACGACCCTTCGTTGAATGGGGGAAGGAAGCCACTGCCAAGGCTGAGGAATACCCCGGCGGCCACGGCGAATAATCCACCGGTGGCCCACAGCAGGGCTTTGCCGTGTTTCTCGACCCATACGAGCGAGCGGCTGTAGGCGGCATTCAGCGTGCGTGTCAGTTTGGGCTCGCGCGATAGCCGCGCATTGTCTTTGGCTGAGCCGAGCAGGAAGCTACACAGCACAGGTGTAAGTGTAAGCGCCACTATGGTCGAGGCTGCCAGCGAGACTATGAAGGCCACACCGAGAGGCTTGAGCATGCGCCCTTCCATGCCTTGCAGGAAGAACAGAGGCAGGAATGCGGCGGTGATGATAAGGGTGGAGTTGAAGATAGGCATGCGCACCTCGGCCGAGGCGTGGAATACGACCTCGGTCATCGGGCGACGCTCATCTGGTGGCAAGGCCCGGTTCTGCCGCAGACGCTTGTAGACGTTCTCCACATCCACTATGGCGTCGTCTACGAGGCAGCCGATGGCTATGGCAATGCCGCCGAGACTCATGGTGTTGACGCTGTAACCGAATGCGTGGAGGATCAGCACTGATATGATGATCGACAAAGGCAGCGCAATGACAGAGATGACGGTGGTGCGCACGTTCATCAGGAAGATGAACAGGATGATGATTACGAAGAAGGCACCTTCGATAAGTGAGCTCTGCAGATTGCCGATTGCGGCGTCGATAAAATCGCTCTGGCGGAAAATATCGGTCGATACGGTGACGTCGGCAGGCAATGTGGCCCGGATTGACTGGAGTTCACTGTCGATTGCGGCGGTAAGTTTCTTGGTGGCCGCTCCGGGTTGCTTGGTGACGGTGATTATCACTGCCGGTGTACTCTTCACCGATGCCACACCTATGCGCGGCAAGCGTCCGCCCATCTCTATGTCGGCTATGTCGCTGAGGGTGATGATTCCGTTTTCGTCGGCGCGAACCACCGACTGGCCGAGTGCATTGCAGTCGGAGGTATTGATCTGTGCTTTGACTATGTATTCGTTGCCGTAATCGTAGACTGCGCCTCCGCCGGCATTGGCGTTGAAGCCTTCGGTTGCGTCGACCACATCCTGCACGCTTACTCCGTAGGCGAGCATACGCTCCGGATTAAGTTTGATCTGATACTCTGGTGCGTCACCTCCGATAACCGATACCTGCGAGACGCCGCCCAACGAGAGGAGGCGGGGGCGCAAAGTGCGCTCGGCCAGGCGCCGCAGCTCCAGCATGGATGTGGAGTCGGCTGTGAGGCCTATGATCATCATCTCGCCGAGGATAGACGACTGAGGGCCCATGACGGGATTTGCCACACCTTCCGGCAGATTCTCGGCGGCGGCATCGAGGCGCTCGGCGACAATCTGACGCGCGGTGTAGATGTCGGTTCCCCAGTCGAATTCCACCCATACCACCGAGAAGCCGGCGGTAGATGACGAGCGCACACGCCGCACGCCTGTCGAGCCGTTGACAGCTGTCTCGATCGGGTATGACACGACCTGCTCAACCTCCTCGGCTGCCAGCCCCGGAGCTTCGGTCATGACGACTACAGTGGGGGCGTTGAGGTCGGGGAAAATGTCGACGTCCATTTTCAGCAGAGTGGCTGTGCCGGCCACAAGGAGGAGTGCCGTGATGATGAGCACGGCAAGACGGTTGTGCAGCGATAAGCGTATTATTCTGTTGAGCATGGCTGGAGCTGTATCAATGGTTGTGTGTGTGGCCCTGGGGTGCTACGGCAGAGGTCTCGGCGAGTCGCACGGCTGAGACACCTTCGGTGACTACTACTGATCCGGGTTCGAGGCCTCCGGTTATCTCGGCACGCAGGCCGTCGCTCTCCCCTATGGTGACGGGTTGCTTGGCGAAGTGCTCGCCGCCAGTGTGGAGATATACGAAGAAGGTGCCCTGCTGCTCTGAGAGAGCCGATACGGGCACAGTGATCACGCCTTCGCGTTCAGAGCCGATAAGATATGCTGTGAAAGGTGTGCCCGCCGGTTGACCGACGCCGCTTGCAGTGAAGTAGACAGGAATATAGCCGCCTGCGGCATTAGCTGAGGATGTGGCGCTGCCGGTGCGTCGGCCTCCGCGGTCGCTCACGGTGAAGGTCGTTCCGGCTGGAAAATCGGCTGTGAGGTCGGTAAACTCGGCTGCACGTGAGTAATATCTGCGAGGGAGATCGACGCGCAGCACCGATCCGTCGCTCTTGCCGAGTGAGGCTATTGGGCTGCCGTCGCCTACATACTCACCCTCTTTGGCGGTGAGGGCCGTGATTGTGCCGGTGATGGGGGCGGTGACGCGACCGCTGGCGGCAGCCGGGCTGAAGGCTGCCTTAGCCTTTGCCACTTCGGCCTGCGCTGCGAGCAATTCGCCCTGGGTGGCGAGACGCTCGGTGTAGAGGTCTTCTACGCGGGCAAGCTCAGCCTGAGCACTCTCCAGGGCGGCTTTTGCAGCTGCATTTGCATCACCTCCTGATATGCCAGAGGCGTCGATAGTGGCGATGAGCGCTCCACGGGTGACTGTCTTGCCGGGTTCGATGCCCGGTGCATAGCGTAGTATGCCTGCGGTAGGGGTGGAGGCTATGGCATCGTCGCCACTTGACTGCGTGACCTGGCCGGCGGCTTTTACCACAGCATGGAACGGCCCCGGAACTATAGTGTCGGTCTTTACACCGAAGCGGGCGGCGGCATCTTCATGGAGAACGATCACTCCAGGCGCGTGCTCATGGGTCTCGGCCTCGGTGTGGCCGTGTTCTTCATGGGAGTGTGAGCAGCTCCAGGTGAGTGCGGATATAGCTGTAAAAAGTATAATTATGCGTGTTTTCATAGTCAGTGATGGTTGCTCCGGCAAAAATAGCAATTATCCTGAGTGTGCGTCTTGCATAATTCGGGGAGAGGGAGGGTAGGATGGGGTAGGTATGGAAAAAGAAACGGCCCGACAAATGCCGGGCCGTTGGTGCTTATGAGGTGTGAGGCTTATTCGCCTACTGCCTGTACGAAGTTGAGTGAGCGATTGTCGACTGCGTCCTTGCCGAGGAGGAGGGGCAGAGGCGACTGACGGCGGTTGAGACCGAAGGTTGTGTTGAATCGGTTGCCGTATTCAGCTTCGTTGAAGGGGCGGTTGTCGGTGTTGATTTCGCGTACTTCGAATACGAGTACACCGCGGTTGCCTTTGACGGGGCCTACGAGTTTGCCCTTCTCAGCCGATGCGATGGCACCCTGGAGTGCGCTCTCGTTGATGCCGATTGAGAGGAGGGTGGGGCTTGTGATGTTGACGTTGCCTTCCGATACTTCGGCGCCCATGAGCTTGGCATAGCCTTCGAGATCGTTGGCTTTGCCGGCATAGTCGGCCATGAGTTTGTCGGCCTTCTTGCCGTTACGAGCCTGTGCGGTGAGGCGGGTCTTGATGGCGGGGCTGGTGTAGGGGAGGTAGTCATCGTAGATGTCTTTTACAGCCACTGCGATGAGGTAGCTCTGCTTGTCGTCCTGCATCATAGGAGATACCTGACCTTTCTTAGCGTCCATAGCCCACTTCACGAAGCGGCGGCTGTCGCGGGCGTTGCCGATACCGGTCGACGATGCGCTTACCTGGTCGGTAAGGATGGAGTAACCGGCTTCGGTGGCGTTTTCAGCAAATTCGCCAGCAGAAGAGTTGTTGCTTACATATGTGCGGAGGGCGGTTGCGAGGTCGGTGAGGGTCTGCTGCGAGGGGTCAACAGTAAACTCGATGGTGGCTACGTCGTAGAAGTTTACGGGAGCTTTGCGGCGGTTGACTTTGTAGACAGCGCCTGCGGGCTGGCCCTGGATAGTGTCGGTAAGCACGAATGCACGGCCTACGGTTGCGTTTTCGAGGGCTTCTTTAGTCTTAGCGTCGAGGCCGATACCTTCGAGGGGAGTCCAGATGCTGTCCTGGCCCTGCATGGTCACGCCGTCGGAGAGAGATGCGAAGGTTGCGCCGCCGTTGATCACGCCTGCGAGGCTGTCGAGGTCAACGCCTGCCACTGCGCGGAGCACTGAGATGTTGATCGAGTCAATGCCTGTGGTTACGTCGAGGATCTTGGCGAGAGTGTAGGTGTCGTTGTCGCGGTTGATGAGTTTTGCAGTGCCTTTCTCATTTTCGGTGAGGAAGGTGCGGAGACGCTGGTCGGTAACCTGCGAGAGGGGCGCGTTGGCGGTCGAAACGATGAAGCGGGTATCAGAAGCCACGCCTTCGGTGCCGGGAGTCTCGTTGAGGGCGATGATGGCGTTCTCAACAGCCTGCTGGCCTTCGATGCGGTCGGCCTGCGAGGGCTCGATGGCTACGTAGATGTAGTCAATCTCGCGGGTTTCTTCGTCGAGGCGGTAGTTAGCCTTTTCCTGGTTCCAGAGGGCCTTTACGTCGGCGTCAGAGAAGTCGATGTCGTCATCAGAGATGCCGGCTACGTCTTTGTTGACGTAAGCGATGTGGCGTGTTGTGGCGTTGTCGTCGTAGTAGCTCTTGGCGTCGAGTTTGTTGTAGGTGTAGAGGCCGGTGACGAGGCTCATGAACTTCTGGTTGAGCATAGTGTTCTCGAGGTCCTGTTCCTGGGCAGCCCAGATGCGGCGGAGTTCTTCGCTTACTTCGGGGCGGAGGCCATATTTAGCGGGGTTCTGCATTGCGTCGAATACAGTTACGCCTGATGCGTCGGGGAGCTGGAGCTGCTGTGCCAGATAGTAGATCATCTGCTGAGCGGCGGGATGGGGAGTGGCACCGGTCATGGCTTCGGTGAGTTCCTTGTCGGTGACGGTGATGCCGAGCTCGCCGTATTCTTTCTTGAGGAGCTGCTCGGTGAGGAGGCCCTGGATGACGTTCTGGGTGAGCACGTCGTTGCTGTAGTCGCGGCCCTGGTTGCGGAGCTGTTCGCCAGCCTGGGCGAGACGGTTCTGGTAGTCCTGATACTCTACGCTTACGCCTCCGGCTTTAGCCACGGTGGTGGGATGGCCGAAGTAGGTGCGACCAGAGGTAAGGAAGTCGCCCAGAATGAATGCAAGAAGTGCTACTATGATAATTACGAACAGCAGCACTGACTTGTTCCTGATTTTTTCTAAGGTTGCCATTGTATGATAAGTGGTTTTATTATTTTCTTGGTAAAAGCGCACAAAGATACGCTTTTTTTGCCATAACATCAAAAGTCGGGGCAAAAAAGTGCCGTTATTCCCTTTCTACAGCCCTTTTGGGGGCGCTTTGCTGCCTTCTAAGGTTTGTCATATGCGGCAAACCGCATTACATTGACGTTCGTTGTAGGATAATTTCCGATAAAATTTGGGTGCCCGTCTGCTCGCGCAGAGGGCACCCGAGATCATGCTGTATGAGAAAACTGTATACCTCCGTCAGCGGCTTCCACCGAAGAGCCACACGTTCTCGGTGAAGATATAAGTTCCGGCGCTGTTGCCCGAGCCGAAAGCTTCGGCCACTGAGGGGTTGGAGACAACATCACTGTTGCCGTATGGGAGACGGAGAGGCCATTGGTTCTGGCCAGCTTGGATGTTGCAAGGGTTGAGGAGGGTGATGTATTCGTGTCCGAGGGCCTTGCAGCGGCGTAGGTCGTTGTAGGTCTGTACCTGCTCGTCGCGTGCCTGGGCTATGAATTTCTGGGTGAGGATTTCGCCCAAAGTGTGTTCGCCGAGGGCTGCGATATAGTCGGCAGGGTCGGGCAGTGTCTCGAGGGCCGCATCGGCATAGTCGGCGAAGGATGCCGCGATACCTGCCTCGAAGTTGGCGGTCGGATCGCCCGATGTACGGGCCTTGGCTTCGGCGAGGATGAAGTGAAGCTCGCTCAGACTGAAGATATGGAGCTGTGCCGCGCCATTCTCAAGCCACATGGGGAGGCCTACGGTCTCGGTACTTTTGGCAAGCACGGCGTCACCAGCGGGAGCCGAGGCATAGCCCGACCCGAAGGCATCCCATGCATAGATATCGAGGCGTGGGTCGTCGCGCTCGGCCATGAGGTCGGCGGTGGTGCCGTTGGCGCCGATGTAATATCGGCTCCAGTTGTATGCGGCCCATGAGTTGTCGCAGTCAACACCGTTAAATATCGAAAGCTGGGCGCCATTGAATCCTGCGGCGAGGGCAGCCTCACCGGCAGTGATGGCTTCGGCCAGAGCTCCGCTGTCGCGAACCGACATGTTGAGCATCAATCGGGCTTTTACGGCGTAGGCCAGTCCGAGCCAGCTGCCGGGGTCGCCACCGTAGAGCACGTCCTGTGCGCCGGTGTTGTTGATACCTTCTGCCTGGGCCTGCTGGAGGAGCGAGATGGCGGTGCCGATGCGAGCGATGAGGTCGGCATAGATGTCTTGCTGGGCATCGAGTTTAGGCTGGTCGGTGACGAGCGCTTCAGAGTAGGGGATGTCGCCGTGCAGGTCGGTGAGGAGCTCGAAGTTGAGTACCCACAGGGTCTGGGCTATGCCGAGGAGGTCGGGCTCACCGGCATTCAGACCTCCGTCGGCGCATTTGCCGATAATCTGGTAGATGTTGTTGAGGTTGCCATATACGCCGTTCCACTCGTTGTCGAATGTGGAGCTGGCTGCGGTCTCGCCTGCCATTCGGAGCTCGGCTTTCATAGCCTGGTTGTTGCCGGTGCCGAAGGTCTGCTCGGTGTATGAGCTTACGTACCAGGCGTAGGCCCCGCCCCAGCCCGAGTAGGCTGTGGCCACGATGGCGTCGGTGACCTGGAATTTAGCGTTTACAGCGCTTGCGGGCGGATTTGCCTCGTCTTTGTTGATGTTATCCATCACGTCTTCGGTGCAGGCGGTGGCGGCCAGCCCGATGACTGCCATATATATAAGTTTCTTCAACATAGTTGTGTCGTGGAGTTATATTTAGATATTATACCTTGGTGTGTGGCGTTGATCAGAAGGTGAATTTCAGGCCGCCGCCGTATGAAGATGTGTTAGGCACTGAGAAGCGTTCGAAGTAGCCGCCCATGTTGCCGTTACCCTGCGATGACTCGGGGTCGAAGTTGGGGAGCTTGCTCCAGAGGAGTATGTTGCGGGCGAACGCGAATACGTCGATTTCGAATTTGCCTATCTTCGGGAGCTTGTATGTGAGGGTCACATCGCGGAGTTTGAGGAAGCTCATGTCGTATACACCACTCTCGGTGATGTCGTAGTACGACATGTAGTAATCCTGCTTGCTTACCTCGATTGCGTTCGGTGCGCCGGTTGCCTCGTCGATGCCTTCGGCAATCATCGAGCCTTCGTGGTAGGGCAGCGATTCTTTGGTGGCGCCGAAGTAGTTGAGGGTCATGTTGGTGCCGTGGTACATGCGGCCACCCTGCTGCCAGCTCCATGTGGTGCTGAGATTCACGCGGCGGTAGCGGCCCGAAAGGGTGAAGCCGGTGACGAAGTCGGGCGAGCAGTTGCCGAGGTCCTGACTGTCGGAAGTGGCCTGGGGAAGACCGTCTTTGAGGAGGAGCTGGCCGTTGGCGTCGCGCTTGAAGGCATTACCGTAGATATTGGGATAGGTGTTTCCGGCCTGGGCGCGGATCTGGGGTTCTACGAAGCCGCCGAGCATGATCGACTCAACGCCCTGGGCGAGCTCGACCACCTTGTTGTCGACTTTGGTGAAGTTGATGCCCAGGTTGAGGTCATAGTCGCGGTGCTGGAGGATGGCCACGTTGATGCCGAGCTCGTGCGAGAGGGTACGCATCTTGCCTGCGTTGGTCATCTTATACTGGTAGCCAGACGATCCGGCGGTGGGCACGGTGAAGATCTGGTCGGTCACGTTCTGATAGGAGAAGGTGTACTCGAGGCGCACGCGGTCGTGGAAGAGGCGGAGGTCGATGCCGGCTTCTACGTTCTCGGTGTTCTGGGGTTTGAGGTCGGGGTCATATACCACATAGTAAGGAACGTAGGTCGATACGCCAGCCACGGGGTAGGATACCGGAGTGTAGGCATACATGCCGGCTTCGTAGGACGGGACATAGTAATAGTTCTCATAGAATGTACCTGCCTGGCCTACCTGGGCGTAGCTCGCGCGGAGTTTACCGAAGGAGAGTACGTCGTTGCCTTTCAGCCCTTCAAGTTCGGTGAAGACCCAGCCGAGAGATACGGAGGGATAGAAGAACGAGCGGTTGTTGCGCGGCATGGTCGACACGTAGTCGTTACGGCCTGTGACGGTGAGGAAGAGCATCGAGTTCCACGAGAGGCCGAGGCTGCCGAAGAAGCCCACTGTGCGCGATTTACGGTTGTACTCGCTGCTGCTGAAGCTGGTGGCGTTGGCGATTACGGGCATGCCGTAGAAGTTGAAGTTTGTGCCGATATAATCCCACCAGCGCGAGTTGTCCTGGTTGATTTCGTTGCCGAGCATGGCATCGAAGTTGAAGTCGCCCCATTCGGCGGTGAAGTTGGCGGTGAAGAGGTTATTGAAGATGTTGCGCGACACACCGTAGTTTTCAATGCTGCCCTGGGTGGTGCCGGCCGAGCCTACTTCCATGAGGTCGGTGTAGTTGGAAGTGTATACATCCAGGCCGGCCTGCTCGCGGAACCAGAGTTTCATGTTGTCACCCCAGTCGATGGCGGGGTGATACTCTACATATGAGTTGCCGAAGAAACGGTTGGTGTGCTGGAGGTATTGGTTGTTGTTGGCCCACCAGTAGGGGTTGTTGAAGGTGAGTGAGCGGAAGAGGATCTGAGAGGTCGGGTCGCCGGGCACGTTGTAGGGTATGCCTTTGAGATTATACTCGGCCGGGGCTGAGTATACCACATTCATGATGCCGTCGTTGGCGCCGGGGGCAGAGGTGATTTTCGTCGAGCTGTAGTTGCCCGAGAAACCGGTCTTCCACTGCTTGTCGATAGTCCAGTCGACAAGGCCGCGGGCTCCCCAACGGGTCATGCCGGTCGAGGGAATGATGCCCTTCTGGTAAGAGTTGCTGATGCCGAACGAGTAGCTGGCGCGGTCGGTGCGCTGGCTGATGTTGAAGTTGGTGTTTTCAGTAAAGCCGGTGTTGAAGAAGTCGCCGACGTTATCGTAGTTCTGGGGAGTTGTCCAGCCGTCGAGGCCTGCCATCTCCAGTTTGGGGTTATAGTACATGCCGTCGTGACCGTTGCCGTTGCCGCCGTAGGTGGGGTCGTTGGGGAGGTCGGTGATCTTGGGGCCCCAGGTGAGCGAGCTGGTGGGGTTGTAATCGGAGAGATAATTGCCCTGCGAGTAGACGGTCTGCGGATGGAAGCGACGCGATACAACTTCTGCCGAGAGGTTGGTCGATACGGTGATGACAGGCTTGCTGGAGTTGTATTTGCCTCGCTTGGTGGTGATGACGATCACACCGTTTGATGCGCGTATGCCATAGAGGGCCGACGCCGCCTGGCCTTTGAGCACGTTGATACTCTCGATGTCTTCGGGGTTGATGTCGATCGAGCGGTCGGCGATGTTGGCGCCGGTCACAGAGGCTGCGGTGCTGTAGTCGGGAGTCGACTCCACGGGCATGCCGTCGACCACATAGAGAGGTTGGTTATTGCCGTCGAATGAGCGTGCGCCACGGATGATGATCTGGCTTGACGCACCGGGCGCGCCCGATGACGGGCGGATGTCGACACCGGTCAGTTTGCCCTGCATGGCGCTTGCCAGCGAGGTGGTGCCGTCGGTGTTGAGGTCTTCAGCGCTGAGGTCCTGAACGGCGTAGCCGAGGCCTTTGCGCTCGCGCTTCATGCCCAGGGCTGTGACAACGACCTCGTTGAGCTTGTTGTCGGCGCTGGTGAGCTTTACCAGCAGCGGCTCGCCTGTGATGGAAACTTCGGAGGTGGCCATGCCTACATAGGAAACCCTGAGTGAATTTACTCCCTCGGGTACGGAAATTGTGAAATGGCCGTCGATGTCGGTCACAACGCCGGTTTTGCTGCCCGATGGAATGACGCTTGCACCGGGTAAGGGTTCGTTGTCGCCGGCGAACACAACCGTACCGGTCACTGTGCGGGCACTCTGAGCCGACAAGGCTGAGAATACCATGAGAGATACGAGTAAAGCAATAAGTTTTTTCATACCTGGAACTGATGAATAAGTAAGTAGTGGCAATATGCCACAAATTAATAAATATAAATAGCTGAAATCTGGAAATGACTCCGTAAATGTAGACAAATGATTTTTAAAGTTGAGCAGCAGATCTATTAAAGTTAACTTGGGTTAACATATTTAACTCTATGCTCGCGTATAAGGGTTAAAATTTAACATCTAAAAATCATTCTTTACGAAGGTTGAACAGTGTTTCTCCTTCATAATTACTCATAAATAACCTTTAAGGTATACAAAAAGTTTGCGCCGACTCGAAAATCGGCGCAAAAAAGGATTAGATTTACTTATTTTAGGCAAAAAGTTATCGGAGTGCTTCCGCAGTGCGGAGTGCACGCCGTAAATGGTGTCAGAATTCTACCGAGAGCCTTACGTTGAACTGACGGCGCGTAAGGTAGTTGGGCACGGCATACTGGATGTTGTTGACGTCGGTCACCCAGTAGTAACTGCTCACATTGCTTATGTCGAGCAGATTGAAGGCGTCGACTCCGAGCCATATGCTCTTGAATGCGCCGAAGAATCCGCTGCGTTTCTCGCCGTCTTTCGGAGGCGAGAGAAGGGCGTAGGCGAGGCCAACGTCGAGGCGCTTGTAGGCCGGGGCGCGGAAGTACCCTTTGTCGCGTGTGCCGCGCGGGGCGGTCATGGGCAAGCCGTCGGAGAAGATTCCCCGCAGGTTGAATTTCAGCTTGGGAAACTTGGGGAAATAGTCGGTGAAGAAGAGGGCGAAACTGTAGCGCTGGTCGGTGGGGCGGGGCACCTTCACGCCGTTGAGCGTCTCCTGGGTCTTCATGAGTGAGAAACTGATCCATGAGTCAGTGCCGGGCACAAATTGGCCGAAGAGCTTCATGTCGAGGCCATAGGCAAAACCGTTGGAGGTATTCAGGCCCGTGTATACGATTTTCAGATTGTCGATCTCGTAAGGAATGAGGTTGCCAAGATTCTTGTAGTATGCCTCGCCGGAGAGCTTGAAGGGGCGCCCCATGGCACGGAAGGTATAGTCGGCCCCTAATATCATCTGGAATGAGCGCTGGCTCTTGATGCCTTGGTTGAGCTGTACCACGATGTTGCCGTCGGCATCCTCTATCGGTTGACGGAATTCTTTATAGAAGGGCGACTGGTAGTAGAGGCCGGTGGCGAAGCGCAGCGAGAGGCGTTGGTTTCGCTCGGGCACGAAGCCTACGCTTACGCGCGGGCTGCAGAGGAATTCCTTGTTGTATGTCCAGTAGGAGAAGCGTATGCCGCCGTTGATGTTGAAGTAGCCGGCCGATGTCTCCAGGCGGTAGGTGTCCATGGCATAGAACGACAGGCGCGACGACGAGATGTCGTGGTTCGACGATAGGTTGTAGATCACCTTCACGGCTGCCGGGTCGAAGGGCAGTGAATAACCGGCGGAGTCGCGCAGCTCCCACTCGCGCGTGCGGTCGTAGATACTTTCGTGATTGAATGTCAGGCCGTAAGCGAGATTGTGGCGGCTGATGCCGGTGGCGCCGCGCAGGCCCAGCGAGAATACCGATGCCTTGAAGCGGTTGCGGGCGTGCTCGTGGTAACGGCCTACGCCTAACTCGCCGCCGATGGCGTCGCCCGAGTCTTCGCCGCCTGTGCCGGCCTGGTCGAGCCAGTATTCGCCCGAGATGTCGTACGACACAAGCTCGTTGGTGAAATATCCCGATGCCAGGAGGCTGAATTCGTTGGCCTTGTTGGGCTTGAAGGTGATGGTGCCGGCTCCGAAGTAGGTCTCGAAGCGGTCTTTTTCCTGGCCGTCGAAGTAGACTGTGAATTCTTTCGCGTCGGTCGATGTGCCGAATTTCGTATTGCGGTTGTGGGGGATAAAGCGGTAGTTGTTGATGCCTATGTTGCCCAGGACGGCCACCTTCCATTTAGGTGAGAAGGTATAGGTCATGCTGGTCTGGTAGTCGAAGAAACGGGGATCATAGTCGCCTTTCTCATCCATCGATCCAAGCAGAGAGGAGTTCTGCTTGTAGCGTATGCCATGGAGCTGGGTGAAGCCGCGCGAGTTAGTGCCCACGGCTGCCGAGGCGCCCATGAGCGAGGCCGATACCGAGCCTTCGAAGGCCTCCGGCTCGCGGTAGGTGATGTCGAGCGCCGAGCTCATCTTGTCGCCGTACTGGGCTGAGAAGCCGCCAGTCGAGAATCCTATCGCGCCTACCATGTCCGGGTTGACAATACTCAGGCCTTCCTGCTGCCCCGAGGAGATGAGCTGAGGGCGGTAGACCTCTATGCCGTTGATGTAGACGCTGTTCTCGTCGTACGAACCACCGCGCACGCTGTACTGGCTCGACATCTCATTATTGGAGTTGACGCCGGCCATTGTGGTGAGCAGGGCCTCGACCGAACCGCCCGATACATCGGGTGCGAGTTTGAAGTCGTTGCGGTCGATTTTCTGCATGCCGCCCATCTGTTTCTGGTAGTCGGTGACCTCGATGCCTCCGAGCGCATACGATGCCGGAGTCATCTTCACATTTACAGTCACATCGCCCGAGGGATCGATGAGGCGCCGAGTCGATTCTTCATAGCCTATGCAGCTGAAAACAACTCTGATGGTGTCGGCTTCGGGTGCGGTGAGGGTATACCGACCGTCAAGACCAGTGGTGGTGCCAAGCGCCTTCCCGATCTTGACGGTGACAAACTCCATGGGCTCGTTGTTCTCATCGGTGACAAGACCCGATATTTTCACCGGGCCTTTAGCGGCGATGCCCATCACACAGAGCAGGAGAGTATAGAGAATGATCTGCAGTCGTTTCATTACAGAGATATAACGGCAGAAATATCTGAAAATTGTCTCCACCTATTGTATAGCTCCATCCGCCTGCCAAGTATGCCGCTTAAGTGGCCCGTATATTTATGGCGAATACAGGAACTCACGTTTGCCTGATAATTTCCATATATAGCGGCATAAGGCCCCGTAGAGTTCAGGCGCTGTTCCGGTGAAACTTTTAGGAGAAGAAATGGCAACCCTTTCTCCGTTTACCGAAAGTACAAATCCACTGACGTCACACATTGCAAGCAAAAAACAATAATAAGCATCTATGTCAATCCGGCTCATAAGTACATTGAGGCGGGTCAATTCGGCTTCGGTAAGTGGGCGGGTTTCGTTTTCCTTAGTTAGGAACGAGCTGTACGTTAGGATGCCATCGCTTATTGTGATTATCTGGTCATCAAAATAATCTGGGTTTAATGAGGAAGCTCCAGATCCTAATCTTATCTCATGCCATTTCTGATCTGCTGGAGGTTGATAATTTGGATTGGGGCTTACAATTAACTCGCCATAATTATACGTACCATACTCGCTGCAAAGGTCGATATGCATGGGCAAAAGCGACTGCAGATAGATGCATAATGCATTGACAAGTTTCTCGCGGTCGATTGTCTGTGCTAATTTATAGTCGCATATCTCCATCGTGCGGGGAAAGTCTGGCCATTGGAAGGTGACTGTATCAGTAGATAGGAGATGCTTGCCTTGGAGTAATTTCTTTACTTTGCCTATTTCGGTATTATCAAGCTTGTAGCGATATGAACTATCTTCGGTCCATGCCAGAATTACAGAATCATTTCTTACTGACAATGAGACTCTTTCTTTACCCTGTAGCGAATCCTTATGCCATGAAATTTTTAGTTCAGGAAGCTGTGCCCCATAGCTTAGTCCACTTCCCATGCTTAGCATCCAGATTGCTAATACGATGATAAATTGAAGTATTCTCATAGATTTATTTTTAAGGCAATCCGTAGTTTCGTCCTATCCCTCCCGCCATATATTTTGGCAGGGAGGACGGGAGGGATAGGGCATTTTGATTGTGATGTGAGTAAAGTGGGCAATTTGATTTACCCTAATCTTGAGATGAGGACTTAATCGCCGGGATTGATTTCCCAGATCAGTTATCCCGCATATATGTAAGGATATCGGGGTGACAGATCCATCAGATAGTAATAAAGTTTGCGATACATATTATCCACTCCTAAGAAGCGGGTTTCGAACGGTGAAAGCATACATACTTCATGTCCATCGACGTTGATGCTGATGGATTCTCCTCCAGCCATTCTTGTATAATAATAATACCTACCGTTAATGTTGATGTGGGAGATCAAATCATCTATATGAGCTATCTCTTCTACTGACAGTGGCCGTGCTTGTCGGCTGGTAGGAGTTTTATTCTCATATACAATCGAGTCTCTGTTTACAGTTATTAATTGATCCATCCGCACTTGCAGACACCCCGACGTACACATCATCAGCTTAATCTCAGTCCAATCGTATGGAGAGTAATAGGAATATTCCGGGTTTGGTTCCCCGGGGCCAGGCCAAGTATAAGAGTCTTCATTGTCCGTCAATATTGGCCACAATGGAGATATGGACATCATATACGTATATAGCTTATCGGCTATGGTGTCATTTCCACATAAGGAGTCGCTGCATAAGTTAACACATAACCGCTCTTTCAGATCTCCGAAAGAGAGTGCGTCGATATTTCTGACCCTGTAAATTTGCGTTGTCGAGTCTCCAAGAATCGCCCGGATGTCATTTTTCTGTTCCTGACTGAGTAACTGGGTATAAGAGAGTTTAGTTCCAAACATGATTGCACTGATTGTCCGGAAGCATAAGGTGTCATCTACAGCATACAGCTCATACCCTTCGGAATCCGCCTCGTCGTATAGCCACGAGATGTGAACATCTATCGGCCATTCAGCAGGCTGGGCAGCATGTTCAGTTCTGGTGCAGCCTGACAGGCTACACCATATCATCAAGCAACCGATAATTGCCCTTATATCAATTTTCAATGTCATATTATCAAGTTTATTTCATAGATTTCCAATGGCCGCTAAGACGTACATGAATAGCCGCGGAAGAAAAGAAAATCTGAGTTTAGCCTTAGTTCATATGTCAAGCTATCCATTGCCACATTTTTCCAGCACACGGAAATATTCTCCCGTCCGGAAAGGGCGTCTGTCATGTCAGAGGCCGGTCTACAGCCGTATGCCAAAAACGATAACAAGATAATATATATGAACCTAAAGTTTAGTTCCATATGAAAGTCTTGGAGATAAGCCTTGTTCTTGTCTTATTTCATGCATATTAGAGTTGGCGTAGGCCTACTTCAGATACTGAGAGAATTAGTGGCAATTTACACCACAAATAAACTAACTATACTCCAAATATGCAAATTTAATAGACAAA
Organism: uncultured Muribaculaceae bacterium; assembly: GCA_910586595.1. GTDB lineage: Bacteria > Bacteroidota > Bacteroidia > Bacteroidales > Muribaculaceae > CAG-873. Next base: position 58,561 of record CAJUJB010000016.1, read on the forward strand.
ACGGTCAATTAATGCGACATTGTCGCCAAATGTCGCATTAAGGTGATAAAATGAGTTGATTTGCCTGTAATTAGATTGTGGATGCTGCGGGAAGATGGATAATATGGCGTTTTATTGACGTGGTGTCGGATCTATCGGATGACGTAAGCCACTTCCTTGAAGGCGTATGAGCAACCGTTGGATAGGGTGAGGGGGCGGTCGGGGGCAAGGTCGGTGATGTGGCCCGTATATTTATGGCGAATACAGGAACTGGCGTTTGCCCATGCATTCATTATAAAAATCCGAGTGGCCCCAGCGAGACGTCCGGCCAGGACGTCAATCTTAAGTAACCGGGTACGCC
>CAJUJB010000017.1 GCA_910586595.1 uncultured Muribaculaceae bacterium
TTTTGATCTTTCCTGATCCGGTAAGGGCGAACCTCTTTTTGGCACCGGAGTTAGTCTTAATCTTAGGCATTGTTTTGTTTGTTAATTGTTAATTCGAGTATTATAATCGGTTGCCACACGTGGCGGATTATTTCTTTTTGGGCGAAATCATTATTATCATTCGCTTGCCTTCAAGCAAGGGCATTTGTTCTACTTTACCGTAGTCTTCGAGGTCGTTGGCAAAACGGAGAAGGAGTACTTCGCCTTGTTCCTTGAAGAGGATAGAGCGACCTTTGAAGAATACGTAAGCTTTTACCTTCGCGCCTTCCTGAAGGAAGCCGATGGCATGCTTCAGCTTGAAGTTGTAGTCATGGTCATCTGTCTGAGGTCCGAATCGGATCTCCTTTACCACGACCTTGGTCGACTTGGCCTTTATCTCTTTGGCTTTTTTCTTCTGCTGATAGAGATATTTCTGGTAGTCGAGTATTTTGCAGACAGGGGGCTCTGCATTGGGCGAAATCTCCACCAGGTCGAGCTCCTGTTCTTCTGCCATGCTGCGAGCTTCATGAATGGAGTAGATGCCGGGGGTTACATTGTCGCCAACAAGACGCACTTCGCGGGCGCGGATGTGCTCGTTGATGTTGTTGGGCGCTTGCTTTTGCTGGCGCGGGTCTCGGCGTCCTTGCGGACGGGGGCCTCCGGTGTTCGCGGGGCGCGGGGCTCCGGGGTTGTAAGGCGGTTTTTTATCCATTCAGTGTGCTTGGAAGCAGTTTAATTAAGTAATTTGGGTTTATTGGTTAATCATTTTATTGACTTCTTCGGTCAATAACGCTGCAAAGTTAGCGATTTTCATTGAACCGAGGTCACCTTCGCCGGTTTTTCTTACCGAAACTTCGCCATTTTCGGCTTCTTTTTCGCCTACGATAAGCATATAAGGTATACGCTTGAGCTGATTGTCGCGGATTTTGCGGCCGAGTGTCTCGTTGCGGTCGTCGATTTCAAGACGGATGTCGGCTTGTTCGAGCTCGGTGGCAACCTTGCGGGCGTAGTCAAGATATTTGTCGCTGACGGGGATGATGACAGCCTGCTCAGGCGCAAGCCAGAGGGGGAAGCGGCCGGCGGTGTGCTCGAGAAGTACGGCAACGAAGCGTTCCATCGATCCGAAGGGGGCACGGTGGATCATTACAGGACGGTGCTTGGCATTGTCGCTGCCGGTATATTCGAGCTCGAAGCGTTCAGGCAGGTTGTAGTCTACCTGGATGGTGCCGAGCTGCCAGCGGCGGCCGATGGCGTCTTTCACCATGAAGTCGAGCTTGGGGCCGTAGAAGGCAGCCTCGCCAAGCTCAGTGCGGGCGTTGATGCCTTTTTCAGCGCAAGCTTCGATAATAGCCTGCTCGGCTTTGTGCCAGTTTTCGTCAGAACCGATGTATTTTTCCTTGTTGTTGGGGTCGCGGAGCGAAATCTGGGCTTCGTAGTTCTCAAATTTAAGGGCCTTGAAGATATAAAGGATAATATCCATTACCTTCAGGAACTCGTCTTTGATTTGCTCGGGAGCACAGAAGATGTGTGCGTCATCCTGCGTAAAGCCACGTACTCGTGTCAGTCCATGGAGCTCGCCACTCTGCTCGTAGCGGTACACTGTGCCGAATTCTGCGAGGCGCAGGGGCAGGTCGCGGTATGAGCGGGGGAGTGCACGGAATATTTCGCAGTGGTGAGGGCAGTTCATCGGCTTGAGCAGGTATTCCTCGCCTTCCTCGGGGGTGTGGATGGGCTGGAATGAGTCTTTGCCGTATTTTGCGTAGTGACCTGAAGTAACGTAGAGCTGCTTGTTGCCGATATGGGGAGTGATTACCTGGAGGTAACCGTAGCGTTTCTGAATCTTGCGGAGGAATTGCTCGAGGCGGTCACGCAGAGCGGCGCCTTTCGGAAGCCATAAGGGGAGACCTGCGCCAACTTTCGGAGAGAAGGCGAAGAGCTCCATCTCTTTGCCGAGTTTGCGGTGGTCGCGTTTCTTGGCTTCTTCAAGAAGAGCGAGGTATTCGTCGAGCATGGCCTTCTTGGGGAAGGTGATGCCATAGACGCGTACAAGCTGGTTGCGTTTTTCGTCACCACGCCAATAGGCTCCGGCGAGGCTCATGATTTTCACGGCCTTGATTGGAGCGGTCGAGGGGATGTGCGGGCCGCGGCAAAGGTCGGTGAACGAGCCTTGGGTGTATGTGGTGATGTGGCCGTCTTCAAGTTCTGAGATGAGCTCACATTTATATTCCTCGTTGCGGTCTCCGAAAAGCTTCAGGGCATCAGCCTTGGCAATGTCGGCGCGGACAATCTGCTGGTCTTCCTTCGCCAGCTCAAGCATCTTGGCTTCGATTTTTGCGAAGTCTTCAGAGGTGAGTTTGTGTTCTCCGGGATCGATGTCATAGTAGAAGCCGTTCTCGATTGCCGGCCCAATGCCGAATTTCACACCGGGGTAAAGCTCCTGCAGGGCCTCGGCGAGAAGGTGTGCCGAGCTGTGCCAGAATGCGTGTTTGCCTTCTGGATCATCCCATTTGAAAAGCTTGATGGCGGCGTCGGTGTTGACGGGGCGGGAAAGATCCCACTCTTCGCCGTTGACCGAGGCTGCGAGCACCTCGCGGGCAAGACGGGGAGATATGGATTGTGCAATCTGAAGCGGGGTTACGCCGGCTTCAAATTCCTTTACGCTATTGTCGGGAAATGTGATTTTAATCATATCTATTTCGTTAACAATCAGCCATCGTCGGTCGTGCGGCCGCGAGTGGGCTCAAAATCAGCCGCAAAGATACAAAAAACTTTTGAAATATCATCGTCTTGTTGAGCCTAAAATTCTTTGCAACTCAAAATTAACCCGATTTTAGCCCCGAATTCCCTCCCTGATGGTTCGGGTGTGCAAATAAATTTGCTTATGCTCGTGCTTATTCGTATTTTTGCACTTTGAATCAATCAGCTTGCAACTGTGAATACACCCAAACGAATTGCCGTGCTCGGCGCTACCGGATCTATCGGACGTCAGGCACTCGATATAATCGGTCGCCATCCTGATCGTTACTGCGCGACCGTTCTTGCGGCAGGTACGCGTGTTGACGATTTGATCGAGCTCGCACGCAAACATCGTCCTCGGCTGGCGATTATAGGCCGACAGGATTTACTGCCTCGTCTTCGTGAAGAATTATTGCCTCTGGGAATCGCCACAGCCTCTGGCCCTGACGCGCTTGCCGAGTGTGTCGAGGCTGACGACGTTGATATGGTACTCACTGCCACGGTGGGATACAGTGGCCTCGAGCCCACCGTGCATGCCATACGTGCCGGCAAAGATATAGCGCTTGCCAATAAAGAGACTCTTGTCGTTGCAGGAGAGCTTGTTAATCGTCTGCTCAAAGACTCGACCTCCCGCATATATCCGGTTGATTCAGAGCATTCCGCAATCGCGCAGTGTCTCCAGGGTGAGGATGTGACCAGAGTGGAGCGCCTGCTTATCACGGCCTCCGGCGGCCCATTCCGCACTTGGCCAGCCGAGCGCATTGCTGCCGCTACAGCTGCCGATGCATTGCGTCATCCAAATTGGAATATGGGGTCGAAAATCACCATCGATTCTGCCACTATGCTCAACAAGGCCTTTGAAATTATCGAGGCTCATCATCTTTTCGGCATAGCTCCCGACTGCATTGAAGCGGTTGTCCATCCTCAGTCGATTGTACACTCTATGGTCGAATTTGTCGATGGTGGCGTGAAGGCTCAGCTCGGAGTTCCTGATATGCATCTTCCGATTGCGTATGCGCTCGGCGAACATTCGCGACTGCAAGGCGCATCTGCACACCTTCGACTTGAGGATTATGCCAATCTTACATTCGAGCGGCCCGATCTTGAGCGATTCCCCTGCCTCGGATTTGCACACCTGTGTCTGAATAAACGTGGCACGACGGCTTGTACGGTCAATGCGGCCAATGAAATAGCTGTGGCAGCATTCCTTGCCGGACGCATTACCTTCCCTCAGATTTATGAGACAATCGCCCGTACCCTCGACGCTACAGCCTTTGTGACATCTCCTGAATATTCAGATTACGTGGCCATAAATGCCGAAGCTCGCGCGCGGGCTGAAGAAATTATAGCTAAATATTAATTACTCATTACTTACACGTGGAAATACTTATCAAAGCAGCCCAGCTCATTTTTGCGCTTGTGATTCTCGTCACCGTGCATGAGTTCGGGCATTATATCTTTGCCCGTATGTTCGGGGTGAAGGTCAACCGCTTCTATCTTTTCTTTAATCCCTGGTTTTCGATTCTCCGTTATGACCCCATGAAGGGTACCTTGACTTTGTTTGCCCGCAATGGTCAACCAGGTGCGGCCACTTTCAAGGTCGGCAAAGCTCATGCACCGCGACCTGATGGAAAACCAACCTGGCGCGATACAATCTATGGCCTCGGGTGGCTTCCACTGGGCGGCTACTGTGATATTGCCGGTATGGTCGATGAAACAAAAGATGCGTCTCAGCTGGCGTCGGAGCCTCAGGATTGGGAACTCCGTAGCAAACCCGCATGGCAGCGCCTGTGCGTGATGGTTGCAGGCGTAACCTTGAATTTTGTCCTGGCTATCATTATATATATAGGTATAGCCTTCCATTGGGGCGATAATGTGGTGCCCTTCCAGGCGATGACCGAAGGTATGGATTTCAGCGCCGAACTTAAGGAGGCCGGCTTCCGCGATGGAGACCGTCTGCTCACTCTTAACGGCAAACCACTCGATGCAAAAGACTATTCTCTCGCATGGGATATGGTTCAGCCTGGTGCGAAGGTTGGTGTGCTCCGCGATGGCGATACGACGGAGGTTGTGGTGTCTGACGCCCTTATACGTCAACTTGCCACAAAGGACAAGAATTTCATCCCGATGAGTGTGCGCGTGCCCGTGTATGTGGCCAAGGTAGTGAATGGAGAGCCAGCTGCCGAGGCCGGAATTCAACCTGGCGACCGTATTCTCACCGTCGGATCGGATACGGTGCCTGCCATTACCGAGTTTATGCCGGCCTTGCAGGCACATAAAGGCGAGAATGTACCTGTACGTCTGTTGAGGGCTACCGGAGAGTCTGATGTTGTTAACGTGGCGATTTCAGATGCCGGCAAGATCGGTATATTAATGCTGTCGCCTGTGGAAATTTTCGAGCGTCAGACCGTGACATATAATCTGTGGCAATCGATTCCGCGCGGTTGGGAAATAGGCACCGACCAGCTTGCAAGCTATGTGTCGTCGCTCAAGCTTATTTTCACTAAGGAAGGTGCGAAGAGTGTCGGAGGTTTCGGAACTCTCGGCGACCTTTTCCCCGCGACATGGAACTGGTATTCGTTCTGGCAGATTACGGCCTTCCTCTCCATCATCCTTGCCTTCATGAATATTATTCCTATCCCCGGCCTTGACGGCGGATATACTCTCTTCCTCCTTGTTGAGATAATCTCGGGTCGCAAACCGTCTGACCGTTTCCTCGAAGTGGTTAATACTTGCGGATTTGTGTTCCTTCTTCTGCTGTTGGTTTACGCCAACGGTAATGACATCTATCGTTTCTTCATAAAATGATGAATACAAAACTTACCAAGACCGCCGAGGGGCTCCCGATACTCATTCTCCGACGCGGAAAAGAAGAGTCGCTCGACCGTTTTCATCCCTGGGTATTCTCGGGTGCGCTAACCTTCATGCCTCAGGATGGCGATGGAGTGGAGGAGGGCGATCTTGTCGCTGTTGCGGCCTCTGATGGCCGGTTCATTGGCCTGGGGCATTTCCAGATTGGCAGTATTGCTGTGCGCATGCTCACATTCGATGCAGGTGAGAAAGTAGATAAAGATTTCTATCGCAAGCGCCTCGAGCAAGCAGCCTCTATGCGCAAGGCCATTGGTCTCCCCTCAGCCTCAACCGACGCGTATCGTCTCGTACATGGTGAAGGCGACTTCCTGCCGGGCCTCGTGGTGGATGTCTACGGTGAGACGGCTGTTGTGCAGGCTCACTCTCCCGGTATGCACTTCGCGCGAAAGATTATTGCAGAGGCTTTGGTAGATATTGAAAGCCTTGGCGTGAAGAGTGTGTATTACAAATCGGAGACCACCTTGCCTTATAAGGCGCGTCTTGATCCGGAAAACGGCTATCTCATCGGCTCGTTCATCTCCGACACAGCCCGGGAAAACGGACTTGCCTTCCGCATCGACTGGCTGAGAGGGCAGAAGACGGGCTTCTTTGTTGATCAACGCGATAACCGATCGCTGGTTGGCCGTTATAGTCATGGCCGTTCTGTACTCAATATGTTCTGCTATACTGGCGGATTCTCTGTATACGCTCTTGCCGGGGATGCCCGCGAGGTCGTGTCGGTCGACTCATCTGCCAAAGCCATCACACTTACCGACGCCAATGTCGCCCTGAATTTCCCGGGAGACACGCGTCATTCCTCCAGGGCTGAAGATGCCTTCAAGTATCTTGATGCAATGGAGGCGGGTCGTCACGACCTGATTATTCTCGATCCGCCTGCGTTTGCCAAGCACCGCAGCGCTCTGCGCAACGCACTTCAAGGCTACCGACGTCTTAATGCGCGTGCATTCGAGAAAATAGCCCCTGGAGGTATATTGTTTACATTCTCGTGCTCACAGGCTGTGACAAAGGAACAATTCCGGCTTGCCGTATTCAGTGCGGCAGCCCAGTCGAGGCGCAGAGTGCGCATACTGCATCAACTCACTCAGCCAGCCGACCATCCGGTCAATATATATCATCCTGAAGGTGAATACCTGAAAGGCCTCGTGCTGTATGTAGAATGATTATCGAAAAGAATCAATAAATCACATAAATGAAAAAAATTATTATTGCAGCTGCAATGGCATCTATCTTGATGGCTCCGTCGTGCTCGCGTACTGCCCAGAGGGCGGCTGCCGACGACGATTTCAACTATCATGCCGATCGCTTCGCCGACATTGAGGTACTCCGATATAAGGTGCCTGATTTCGACAGCCTCTCGCTTGATCAGAAAAAACTTGTATATTATCTTACTCAGGCTGCCTTATGGGGCCGTGACATCCTTTGGGATCAGAACTACGCCAACAACCTTGCAATCCGCCAGTTGCTCGAAGGTGTCTACACCAATTTCGATGGCGACCGGTCTTCTGCCGACTTCAAGGCTTTCGAGACCTACATGAAGCAGGTTTGGTTCGGCAATGGCATCCATCATCACTACAGCACCGATAAGTTTACCCCGGCCTTCTCGCGTGAATTCCTCGAAGGACGTATCGCTGCACTTCCCGAAGGTGTCGCACCTGAAAATAGTGCAGAGCTGGTGGAAGTGATTTTCAACCCTGAAATAGCTGCCAAGCGTGTAAATCAGGCTGAAGGCGCCGACCTTATCGCCACCAGTGCAAATAACTTCTATGAGCCAGGTCTTACTCAGGCTGAGGTAGAGGCTTACTATGCATCCATTAAGAAAGCCAATGATCCGACTCCTATTTCCTATGGCCTCAACACTCGTCTGCGTAAGGTAGATGGTAAAATCGTTGAAGAACCTTATCGTGTAGGCGGTCTGTATTCAGAGGCTATCGAGCATATCGTGGCTAATCTTGACAGCGCCAAAGTCTATGCCGAGAGTCCTGCACAGCGCCAGATTATCGAGTCGCTTATCGACTTCTATACTACCGGTGACCTCGCTACATTTGATAAGTACTCGATTGAATGGGCTGAGGACACTCAGTCGCAGGTCGACTTTATAAACGGCTTTATCGAGAGCTATGGCGATCCGCTGGGTATGACCGGCTCGTGGGAATCAATTGTGAATTTCAAAAATATCCCCGCCAGCGAGCGTACCGAGATTCTAAGCTCGAATGCTCAGTGGTTTGAACATAATTCTCCCGTCGACAGCGCCTTCAAGAAGGAAGAAGTCAAGGGCGTATCTGCCAAAGTCATCACGGCGGCTATACTTGCTGGTGACTCATATCCCGCAACTCCTATCGGCATCAATCTGCCTAATGCGACATGGATCCGTGCAGCTCACGGCTCCAAGAGCGTCACACTTGAGAATATCACCCAAGCATACGACGCGGCCTCGCATGGTGATGGCTTCAACGAAGAATTTGTAATCGACCAGCCTACCCGCGACATTCTTGACCAGTATCTCTTTATCACAGACAATCTCCACACCGACCTCCACGAATGTCTCGGCCATGCTTCGGGCAAACTCCTCCCCGGAGTTGATCCTGATGCGCTTAAAGTGCATGGCTCGACTATTGAAGAAGCCCGTGCCGACCTCTTTGCCCTCTATTACCTTGCCGATCCCAAATTGCTTGAAATCGGTCTGCTCGACAATCCTGAGGCTTACAAGGCAGAATACTATAAATATATTCTGAATGGTATGATGACTCAGCTCATGCGCATTGAGCCGGGCAAGGACGTCGAGGAAGCCCATATGCGTAACCGCAAGCTCATTGCCGAGTGGGTATACGAAAAAGGTAAGCCCGACAATGTAATCGAGATTGTTAAGCGCGACGGCAAGACTTTCATCCAGATCAACGACTATCAGGCGCTCCGCGGCCTCTTCGGTCAGTTGCTTGCCGAAATCCAGCGCATCCGCTCAACTGGAGACTTTGCGGCTGCCAATCAGCTGGTAGAGACCTATGGTGTAAAGGTTGATCCTGAGCTCCACCGCGAAGTTCTCGATCGTTACTCCAAGCTCGACATCGCTCCATACAAAGGCTTTGTGAATCCCGTCTATACCGCAGTACGCGATGCCGAGGGCAATATCATCGACGTGAATGTAAGCTATGATGAATCTTACGTTGACCAGATGCTCCGCTACGGCAAACAGTACAACGGCTTAAGTAAACATTGATTTAAATAATGTTAACGCGCATTGCCGCTCCGCTGATTTTCACTAATTTTGCACCCGGTAATGCGCATTAGCATGCCATCAATATATTATTCACACTAAAAACTTCTAAGAATGCACTTAAATTCTGAAGAAAAAGTACAGATCTTCGAGAAGTACGGTAAGGGTAAGACTGACACTGGCTCGCCTGAAGCACAGATTGCATTATTCTCGGTCCGTATCGCTCACTTGACTCAGCACCTGAAGTCAAACCACAAAGATCATACAACCGAACGCGCACTTAAGATGCTTGTTGGTAAGCGTCGTCGTCTTCTCGACTACCTGATGCGTAAAGACATCAACCGCTACCGCGCAATCATCGCTCAGAAAGAACTCGGTATCCGTAAGTAATCCGGTTCGCGCGAAGCACCTCTTTAAAAACCGCTGTCCTGAAATATGGGCGGCGGTTTTTGTATTTGTTACCTCTCTATGGCATCCGATAGGTAATAACTCAGAGTTTTTTATTTGGTCATGGTCAAAAAAAATTCCTAACTTTGCACCGCGGTTCACAAAGAGCTGTCTTATTAATGACCATTCTACATTATCTTTCAGGCGTGATGCCTGCTGTAATTAATTTTGCCTTTAAAGAGAGCTGGAAGAGCACTCAATAAGGCTGTGCCTGTCGAGACTGTCTTTTGTGAAACGATGACGTAGTCTTGACAGAGCCGAACCAAAGCCAACTCCACCACTAATTTTTCTTTTTCACACTTATGAACAATCACCGATTGCTCACAGGGTTGCTTGCCGCAGCGCTGTTGAGCGGCAGCGTGTGTGCGGGCGAGCCGAGGGTTATTTCCTTAGAGGAAATTTTTGCCACGGCTGAGACCCAAAGCGCACAGCTTCGTCCTTTATTCTCAGCAGAACGTGAGGCCGAGAGTGAAGTGAGTGTTGCCCGTAGTGGGCGCCTCCCCGACATTAATGCATCATTGTCGTTAAGCTACATAGGCGACGGATTTATAACAAAACGCGACTTCTCAGGTTATGAGGTTGCTCCGATTCCTCATTTCGGTAATGGCCTTTCATTGTCGGTCGAGCAACCGGTTTATACCGGTGGTGCCATCACGGCAGGCATCGAGTTGGCCGACCTCAAGAGTACTGCCGCCCGTTATGCCACCGAGCTTCAGCGAGACAATATTCGCTTCCGTCTCACCGGATTTTATCTTGACCTATATAAATATGCCAATCTCCGTCAGGTTGTGGAGAGCAATATTGGCCAGGCAAGAAAAGTTTTGGCAGAGATGCACGCCCGTTATGAACAAGGTACTGCGCTGCAGAATGATATAACCCGCTATGAGTTGCTTGTATCAAATCTTGAGCTTCAGCTTATCAAGATCGATAATCTGCTGAAGATTCTCAACAGTAATCTCGTTGTCACTGCGGGTCTCCCCGAAGAAACGGTAGTTGCCCCCGATACAACCATTCTCGCCCGTTCGCTGCCTGTCGATGGAGAGGGCTGGTGGCAGGCCGAAGCGGCAGCCGGAGCGCCATCTCTTAGATTGGCACGGTCGGGGCTCGATATTTCGCGTAAAGCTGAGTCGCTTGTCAAGGCGGAGCGCCTACCTAAAATTGGTCTTAAAGCCGCATGGACTATCGACGGCCCTATTCTTGTCGAAGTGCCTCCCATCAACCGTAATCTCAGTTACTGGTATGTAGGGGTAGGGGTGAGCTATAATCTTTCATCGCTCTTCAAATCAAACAAGAAACTGGCAGCCAGCCGCGCCGCAACACAACGTGCCGCCGACGAGTTGGCGGCTTGCAGCGAGAACATTGAGCTTGCCGTAAGGGCTGATTATATCAGTTATCTTGAAGCATACGAGGAGCTCAAGACTCAGCAGAAAAGTGTTGAACTGGCCGAACGCAATTACCGCACCACCTCTACACGATATAATGCCGATATGGCCTTGATCACCGATATGCTCGATGCCGCAAACTCTAAACTCGATGCGGAGCAGAGGCTTGTCAATGCCAGAATCAACATCATTTATTATTATTACAAACTCTTATTTACCTCTGGAAAAATATGAACCACAAGGCTAAAAAAATATTGTCGTACATTATAGTACTCGTAGTCATCGGTGTGGCCGCCGTATGGGTATGCGCACGCTTTGTGCATATCGGCCGTATTGAATTTACAGATAATGCCCAGATCTGCCGCCAGATTGTGCCGGTTCATAGCCGTGTCCAGGGCTACATTAAAGAAATTCGGTTCAAGGAGTTTGAACCGGTACGCAAAGGCGATACGCTTGTGATAATAGACGATGCTGATTTGCGCCTACAAGTGGCGCGTGCCAAGGCAGATTTTGCCAATGCTGAGGCTGGCCGTGGTGTGGCCGACCGCACTGTGGGTGTGGCCTCTGCAAACGTATCTGTGACTGAGGCTTCTGTGGCAGAGGCAAAAGTACTGATGGATAATGCAGCCACCGACCTTGAGCGTTACACCCGCCTGCTTGAGCAGGATGCGGTGACACGTCAGCAATATGACGCTGTGAAAACCGACTACGAAGCTCGCAAGGCCCGCTATGAAATGCTTGCGCGTCAGCGTTCGGCTACCACCTCGGTCGTAGCTGAGACTCGTGGCCGTATCGCCCAGAATGATGCTGGCGTCGAGTTGGCTAAGGCTCTTCTCGAAACCGCCGAGCTTAATCTTTCGTATACGGTCATAACAGCCCCGTGCGATGGCTATACTTCTCGTAAGGAAATTCAGGTTGGACAACTCGTGCAACCCGGCCAGACTTTGCTCGACATCGTAGACAGCGGAGAGGTGTGGATTACGGCCAACTATAAAGAGACTCAGATGGCCCATATCGAACCAGGTGCCGAGGTAGACATTAAAGTTGACGCCATCCCGGGCATTGTATTTACAGGCAAAGTGGAATCCCTCTCTTCTGCCACTGGAGCAGCCCTTTCTCTGTTGCCCCAGGATAATTCCGCCGGTAACTTCGTTAAAGTAAGGCAGAGAATCCCGGTGCGCATCGAATTTACCGCTGACAATGATGCCGCCGACATTGCTCGCCTTCGTGCCGGAATGAATGTGGAATGTGAGGTGAAATATTGAGTATGGGCGACTGGCATGCTCCTCAGGGGCCTTTCGACATCCCTGATGTTCCCAATTTTGTGCCTCGGCGGCTAAAGCCATGGCTCTTTATCTTCTTTGTATTGATTGTGCAATTCTCGGGCGGCGTATACCTGGCCGCCGTCACCGATATGGTGGGCACAACCGCTCTGATGCAGGAAGATATTCTCATGGCCGGCTATGCATCGCTTGTAGGCATGTCGCTCAATTTTGCGGTTATGTTCCGGTTCAAATTCCGGTTCTCCAACCGCACTACGCTGCTTGCATGCGGGGCTGTGCTCATCGCAGCTAACTTTATCTGTGTTCACACGTCCAGTGTGGCCATATTGGTCATCACCTGCCTTGTGGCCGGATTCTTCCGTATGCAGGCAACCCTTGCATGTAACTCAACCATCCAGTTGTGGCTCACGCCAACGCGTGACATGGCCGTATTTTTCTGCTATGTCTATCTGGTGGTCGATGGAGCCATACAGCTGAGCGGACTCGCTACGGTGTATACATCCTTTTTCTCCTCGTGGGAATATATGCACTGGACAATGGTCGGAATGCTGGCTCTTATGATGGTGATGGTGCTTATTTTTGTGCGCCCGTTCAGAGGAATGTTCATCCCTCTATTAGGTATTGACTGGATTGGATGCCTGCTGTGGGGTGTATTTATGCTCTGTTTCACATTTGTGTGTGTCTATGGCAATTTTTACGACTGGTGGTCTGCTCCGGAAATACGCTATGCAACGGTGCTCGGCATTGTCGTAATGGCCATAAATCTATGGCGCGCGTCCTTCCTCCACCATCCATATATCACCTTCAAGGCCATGACCAACCGCAATGTCATCCGGGCAACCATAATCTATGCTGTGTTCTTTACCTTGATTGCAACCGAGCATGTATTCGAGCACAGCTATGCGGCTGCAATTCTTGGCTTTGATGAGACTAATCTTATCGATCTGAATTGGTATGTGATGGTCGGAATACTCGCCGGAGTTGCATTTACATATTATACCTTCGCTCTGCGCCGGTGGCGATACAAGACTATGACCGCCATTGCGTTTGCTCTTGCGGCTGTATACCTTGCGTGGTTTTACTTCGGCATCGACTATGGCGTGGAGAAGGAAAGCCTCTTTGTACCTTTGTTTTTCCGTGGGGCTGCTTCTGTGATTATTTCAATTATATATCTTACTTCAATCGTGCAGAGCGGCCTTCCTTTCCAGACTTTCCCGCAGGCTCTTACCATCAACGGCTTCACCGGTGCTGTGATGGGAGCCACATTTGGCCCGGCTATTATCGGAGAGTGGCTGCGGCATACCATGGCGAAAAATGCGGCGCTGATAGGGGCCGGTTTCACTGATGTAAATCCCGTTACGTCGCACATCCCATTGGGGCAGCTTTATGGCATTGTACAAGGCCAGGCTCTGGTTGTCTCTATGAAGGAAATTTATGGGTGGTTGCTAATCGTGGCATTAGTCTCGCTGCTCATCATCTGTGTGAGCTACGGGCCTATACGCCCGAGTGCATTCTTCCCTAAGTGGCGTACTGTACGTCGGGTAATCAAATCCGGCGTCCGGGCGTTCCAGACCTCTCGCGCAAGCTGCTGATATTCTTGCGTTATATATAATTATCCCCACGGATGGCAGTAGAAATGCTCTTCCCGTGGGGATAATTTTATTTATAGAGCCAGGTCAAAGTTTCTTGATTATGACGGCGGCTCCTCCACCGGGCGCAAGTTGCAGATTTAGCACGCTACGGTTGTCGACGTCCAGATCATAGACATCGAGAGGATAGGGATTAGTGTCGTAGTGGGCGTCTTTACCATCTGCGAAAACCCTCGCTTTATATTTTGCGCCAGCCTCGAGAAAGTCGAGCGGCAAACTAAGTTCATGCCCGTCTTTTCCTGTGATAGACGCAAGATACCAATCATCGCTGTTGCGGTCTTTGCGGGCCATGGTTACATATCTGCCTATCTCAGCTTCCGGAATGATAGTCTCGGCCCAGGTGGTTGGGCAGGAGGAGATAAATTCCAGACCCGGATGTCCTTCATAGTTCTCAATCTTATCGCTCGACATCTGCAGGGGGCTATAGAGCACAAGAGCTAAGGCAAGTTGCTTGGCGATAGTTGTGCGAGGCCTCGTGGCCGGATTGGCATGGTTGGTATAATTGAATGTTCCGGGCGTAAAATCCATCGGGCCTGCTAATCCGCGGGTAAATGGAATAGTGACGGTATGTTCTGGTGGATTGCCACCATCTGCCGACCAGGCATCCCATTCCTGGCCTCGCACACCTTCCTGGGTCATAAGGTTGGGATATGTGCGCTGCAGGCCTGTGGGCATTACGGGCTCGTGGTTGTCTATCATCACATGATGCTTGGCAGCATGTTCTATTACTTTGCGGTAGTGGCGCACACCGTATTGCGATCCATGACGCTCGCGTCGGTCGATGAGTTGCCCTACATATCCCGTCTTTGCAGCATTAATGCCGAGTCGCTCGCAAAGTGCGAATGCCGAATCCATCTGCGCTTCGTAGTGAGCTGCATCCGCGCATGTCTCGTGGTGGGCGATAAGCCGCACACCCTTCGAGCGGGCGTATTCAGCTAATCCTTCCAGGTCATAATCAGGGTAGGGTTCTGTGAATGAGAACTCATCACCTACGCCACGGTTATAGCCTTCCCAGCCTTTGTTCCAGCCTTCGACCAGTACACCCTGATACCCATGGTCGGCAGCGAAGTCAATATATCGGCGTGTATTCTCGGTCGTGGCGCCATGCTTCGGGCCTGCCAGCCATGTGTAGTCGCGCAGGTGCATACCCCACCAGATGCCGATATATCTTCCGGGCTCAATCCACGATACATCCTCTAATGCACATGGCTCGTTGAGGTTAAGCATAATGCGCGAGAGCATTAGCTGTGCTGGCGTTTTTGTGATGGTCAATGTTCTCCATGGAGTGTTTAGCGGAACTGAGGCGAATACCTTTTCGCCAGTAGACCATGGAGTAAGGAATGCCTTTAAGCGAGTAGATCCGGGCGTGGTGGGATGGACATTCAGTGAGGCATAGTCGGTAAGAGCGGCTTCGTGCAGAGCTATATAGAGGCTGTCGGAAACCTTCATGGTCACAGGCGTGCTCGCTGTGTCGAGTTCGGCCAGATTCCGAGGATGGTAGAGAGCTTCGTAGTAAGCGTTTTTCCAGTCAATGCCCCAAGTCTCCGGATTGGAGGCTATATTGAATTCAGTTAGCTCATCGAGTATAGTGATTGAGTCGAGACCGGCCTGGGCCGGTATTTCATAGCGGAAGCCAAGTCCGTCATCATATACGCGGAATACCATGGCATATTCTATCGGCCCATTATCACCCTTCTCTCTAAGATTTACGCGAAGCTGGTTGTAGTGATCACGGATAAATTGTTCTTCACCCCATACCGTTTCCCATACGGTGTCGGCCGATGATGTATTGTAGCCAACAATCTCGGTATTGCGGCCTATCTGGCCATTTTTCATAGAAATACCCACATATGAAGTATCGATCACCACTTCTCCGTCTGACCGTACCATATAGAATGGGCGCCCGTCATGTACGCTGAAGCTCAGTTGGATGTTCCCGGCAGGCGATGTGACATCTGGCGACATCTGGCTGCACGACTGCGTTAATGCGGGGGCTGCCAGTGTGAGTATCAGCAGTGACGCATTGATTAATTTCATGTTGTTTTAGATTTGTGTTAGTGTGATTATGTTTTGATGTTGGTTCGCTTATAATTTGCCAGAGAAAGTCTTTATAGGGTTTCCGCGCTCAAGTGAGTCGTGGTTCTCCCATTTGTCACGGGCTGCGGCATTGCTCCGTTCTTCATCCATCGCATGTATTTTCAGCAGCAGGCGTTCTCGCGCCAGACTCTTGTTCTGGGCCTGTGAGCGCTCGTCGGAGCATCGCACGCTAATTCCTGAAGGCACATGGATAGCCCTTACGGTTGTTTCAACCTTGTTCACGTTCTGGCCTCCCTTGCCTCCCGATCGGCAGGTTTCATATCGTATGTCAGTCTCATTGATGTGTGTAAGCTCCACAGGGCTTATGAAGTTGACGCCGACAAACCAGTTGCGCCGCTTGTGGGTAGGGCGGAAGCTGTTTGAAGTGGCCTTGTATAACACCGTGCCGCACCATTCTTCCTTCATCTTTGCCAGCTCGTCGGGCCGAGCTTCTACAGCGAAGGTCACCGACATAAAACAGCCGGGCTCGGATTTATGAGCTTCACTGTCGATGAGTTCGAGCGAAGGAAATTGGCGTTGCAGTTCACGGGCGATTAAGGCTACTGCCCGTGCACACTCAGCCGGGCCGCGGCCTGCTGTAAGCTGTATATATTGTCTCATTTGCCGGATGTATCTTTGAGGTTGATTCGTGGGCGTACCATTGCAATGACGTCTACAGTGGGTTTGATCAGTTCAAGTATAAGGTCGGTGGGCTTGTATGCGGCCGGAGACTCGTCGATAGTTGATTCACATACCGAGCTTGAGCATATGCCTTCCATGGCTGCTTTGAAGTCTTCCATGGCAATCTGCTTGCGGGCTGCAGCTCTCGACATTGCCCGGCCGGCTCCATGCGGGGCGGTGTTGTTCCACTCTGCATTGCCTTTTCCGACTGCTATGGCAATGCCGTCGCGCATATTGAACGGTATGCATACCCGCAGACCTTCCGATGCGTCAATGGCTCCCTTGCGGAGCATGGGCACGTCATCGGTGACCGATATATAGTTATGTGTGGTGATGATTCTATCCACTATTTTTGCCTTGGCGGTTTTCTTCAGAATTTCTGCAATGCGGTCGGCGATGACCATGTGGTTGAAGCGCGCATAAGCCTGGGCGATGACCATATCGGAGAGATAACCGTGTAAGGCATCGCCGCTCAGATACCCGGGTATGGCGGTTCGTTTCGGATTGGCAGCCACAGCATGCCATGTATTGGCTACTTTCAGGCCAAGATTTCGTGATCCGGTATGGATTGATAACCAGCCTTGGCCTGAGTTATCGTCTTCGCCATACTCGATGTAATGGTTGCCACCGCCAAGCGTGCCGAGACTGCGGTAAAATATACCTTCCTGTAGCTTGATGCGCTTGCAGAAAGAGGTGATGAAGGCCGCATCGATACGGCCGCATTCGTTGATGAGATGTGGGGCGGCAGAGCGGGCTTTGTTATACTCCGAAGTGAGGAATTTGAAGAGGGCTTTTTCGTCGAGCTTGTTTTTGTCGCAGATGTCAGTGCCCATAGGTATGGCCTCACGTATACGGTGTTCGACAAGCGGGAATAATTCAGGCGCGATCGGCTGGCTCAGGGCATGCATGGAGATGGTACATCCGATGTCGACGCCTACATGATCAGGGTTTACATACTCGCTGATCGGGAATGCTGTGCCTACATTGCAGCCATTTCCGGCATGTACATCTGGCATTTGCACTATGTGCGTATCCTTGAAAGCCTCGTGATTGACGAGCTGTTCAACAAATTCTCTCGCTGGCTCTTCTATCGAGTCTGCAAAAATTGTGGCCTTTGCATGTGTACCGGTAATCGTTTCCATAAATGCTTGTAACTATTTCATGCAAAAATAGTACAAATCTGGCATTAAGCAAAAAAAGAAGCCCCGATTTTGTCAATCAGGGCTTGTAAGAGATATATCTTTCGCAGGCTTAGAAACGGAATCCTGTGGAGATAACTATATTGTTGTAGTTGTCGGTTAGAGAGGCTGTCGGTGCGATATTGCCATCGAACGAGGTGTAGGCATGATAGGTGCCGCTGCGGCGTACATGTTGCCATGCTGCATCAATATACCATGATTTGTAGTGATAGCCCAGGCCAAGTGAGAAGGTGTTGGTGGCATCGTTGAAGATGAACGAAGGATCGGTGCCGCTGGTGCCTACTGCCGCTGTGGGCGACTTTGCAGCTTCGGTGAGAGCCGAGCTCTGCCAGTTGTAACCGGCGCGGGCGCTGAAGTTACGGCTGATGCGGTACTCGAGACCTACTCGGACGATGTTGGCAGCCCTGAACAGATTTTTTACATCCTCATTAGCGAAGGTGTTGTCGACATATCCTCCGTAGAACGAACCTTCCTGACGAAGTTTCATGTCTCCGTAGGCCACACGTTCGTAGTCAACACTAACAATCGCGCTGGAGCCGATGACTGTGGATGCTCCGAGCATGAAACGCCAAGGTGTGTTGAGGCGCGATGAGTATCCGTAGTCAGGGGTATCGGCAGTGCCGCTGTTGGTGGGCCGGTCGGAGCCTTCTCCATAGGGAGAGTAGTTGTAGTCAACCTGCCCGTAACCCTGGTGATTGAGATGAAGCCAAGTGGGAGTGTGGATGGCTACGCCGATACGAAGTTGCTCGATAGGACGGACGATGACGCCGAGTTTAAGATTGGCGCCAGTGCCGGAGATGCTGCGTTGGTTATAGAGGTTGAAACCTGCATTGCCAGAAACGAGGGCGTCGCGTGTCGGGCTATATACCAGAGCATTCTCCATACTCTCCGAGTAGTCGGAAACAGAGTTGTAGTTCACGTCCATTATACCGACTCCGATACCCCAGTAAACCACGTCCGACACATTGCCACCGAAGTCGATGTTGTATTCATCGATCGATCCGGTCTCGCGCATCTGGTAGAGGGCGTCACCATTAGTGCCGTTCTGATACAGGCCGGCATAAGATTCATCACCCGTGGTGTTGCTGATCATATAAGAGTTGTAGGCAAGAGTGGAGAGCCAGTCGACACTTGAGTCGTAATATGGGTCGTAATTGTCGTCGCTCAGCATGTCGCCTGAATTGGTGCCTTGGGTGAACGAGGCAACGTAGTTCGACAGCGAGGTGGCCGACGGATTAATATAGCCTGAAGACATGCGCTCGAAGGATGCGATGCGGCTATAGCTTACGCCCCACTGGAATGAACGCAGAGCGCCAGAAAGATTCGCAACGCCTACGTAACCGAAATTGTCGAAATTCCATTTGGTCTCGGAGTTGCTCGACGACTGATAGTTTGTCGACGATTTGTATGAGCGGATGCTGGCATCGAAGGTTAGACCGATGTCACTGTATCGGTACATGCCTATACCCGCAGGATTCTGGGTAAGACATGATAGGTCGCTGCCAAGAGAGGTGAAGGCTCCGCCCATGCTGACGAAGCGGGCTGTACCCCGGAGTTGGGTAGGGGTGATGGTATATGCGTCGACGGCCGACTGGGCAGCCGCACCTGCTGTGACAAGTGCGGCGGTGCCGAGCGCGAGTAATATCCTTCGGTTCATAAATTCAATGAGTTGAGGGTTAGTGGTAAGTTATCGGCGTCCGCGTCCTGCGCCGCCGCCGGTGCTTCGGCCACCTCCACCTGTGCTTCGGCTGCCGCCTCCGCCGGTATTGCGGAAGGTACTGCCTGAGTTGCGGCTGGGTGACGATGTATTACGGTAAGTATTGTTCGAGTTGCTGTTATGGTAGTTGGTCGATGACGAGCCGCGGCGGTTGTTATTGCTCGGACGCGCCTGGTTGTTGGAGACTGATGCCGGAGAGCCGGGGCGTGAGCTTACACCGGGCTGCTGTGAGCCGGGTCGACCGAATGATGAGCCGGCAGATGGACGGCCCATATTGCCAGGACGGGTGGCCGAGGGGTTCCATGCGGTGTTGCCAGGACCGCGGTTGGAGGCTGCGGAATTGGGGCGATGAGGCCTTGATGCGCCGGGAGAATTAGACGCCCAACAGTGGTTCATGCCCGGTGGACGAAGGCCGGGATGCGGGCCTCCTCCGGGTATGCCTGGGCCAGGATGCCAGCCGGATGTCCAACCCCAGTTCCAACCCCATCCCCATGCCGGGCCATACCATGGGCTGCCCCAGCCCCAGGAGATATCGAACCATGGGTCGAAGCCCCAGCCGAAGCTCCAGCCTGGGCGCCAGTAACCATAGTAACGGTAGGGGTTATAGAACGACCAACCTGGGCCTCCCCAAGCGTAGTCGAAGGGGTCGACAGTGTTAATCACATACACGTTGATGTCTTGCTCCGATGGAGTATTGTAGTAATATTCCATTAAAGTGGTATCGCCCGAAGCGACCACCACGTCGGGGTTATGGTATCGCTCGATACGGCGCGTATATGAAAATTCATCTTCCGGAAGTGCGGAGGCATTCTGGCTTGCTGATGCATCGCCTGAACGGCGGTTATATGCGTCGACATCTACATTGAGCGGCATGGCTGCCCCGGCAGTGTAGGTGTCGGCCGCGTTGTATTCAGGCGTGCGTGCGGCGGCTATGGCAGCGGCGCGGCGGGCCTCTTCTTCTTTCTTCTTTTGCTCGGCGGCTTTCGATGGCGAGTAGTACAGATCATCGTAGAAATCCTGGGCCACAGCAGTGACCGGAGCGGCGAGGGCCGCAGCCAGAAGGATGGTGAGAGTGCTGGTGATCTTTTTCATCGTTGTATATTGCTTTGTGTAATTACGTTTACCTTTAGACTTTGCAGGCGACTGCAAGTTTAGCGGTATTATTGCAAAAATACGAAAAATTTATACAATCGGGAGCCGTTATGCCGCTTTTTAAATATTTTTAGAATTAAAGGCCCTGATCCGTAAACTGAAACTGCCGGAGGGCGCGCTGGGTATGGCGCCTCTCCGGCAGCCTGATTGTGAATCAGAGGTCAGGAGTGCAATATCAATGACCGGGCACGCAGCTTATTTGCCGCCAAGCTCGGGCTTCATCTCATAAGAGGCAATGGCGATTGTAAAGCCCCAGTAGATGAAGGCAATTGAGGTAAGGAACGAAACCATGTACATGTCGCTCACAAAACCTGCTTCAAGGAAGAAGAAGCCGATAAGACAGAGGATAATTCCGTTGACAATACCAAGCCACCAGTAACGCTGACGGCGTCCGACGGCTGCTCCGAAAAATGCCTCGACTCCCCAGAAAATGAAGATTATGGCGAGGAAATAGGGGAAGACCATCTCTGAAAGAATGATGCTGCGGACGAGCATGAAACCGATAAACATATCGATCACGCCTCCTACAATCCACCAGCCCCAGCCTTTGGCATGGTTAGGCCCGGCGGCAACACAAAGCTGTACGATGCCAGCCAATACAAGCAGCCAACCGAAAATCTGCGATGCTACGGCGTATCCTGCTGCCGGCCAGAACCAATAGGCAAAGCCACCGAGCACGAGCAAGATACCTACAAGAAGCACAACCCACCATAGACGGGTAGTGCCGAGGAAATTCACGTTAAGAGGTTTCATAGTGATGAGAGTTAAAACGTTGTTTATGTTAGTTACTTTATGTAATACTAACATTCCGGACTCTCATAAGGTTCTGGCTTTCGTGCAGGAAAGATACTCTTAGTGAATAATCGGTGGCTTTCAGACAAAAATATTCATCGTCTTCTATGTGGAGGACGGTCGCCAAAAAGTTTGGCGATAAGATCCGGACGGCCGATGCGGTGGAGCTCCTGGGTGATACGGCGTCTGTACTCTGGGTCATACCAGAAGAAGAACATGCGTTGGCGTAGTTTTTCGTCGGCTCCGCGGGCTGTATACACTTCCTTCCCGGTGTAAGGGTGGATGCCGCTGTAGTAGATCTCTGTGGCTACGGTCATTGGGGTGGGGGTGAAATCCTGCACCTGCTCCAGATGGAAGTCGAGAGCTTTAGTCTCTACCGCCAGAGTCGCCATATCCACTTCTGTGCAGCCAGGGTGGGAGGAGATGAAGTAGGGTATGAGCTGCTGCCTCATTCCTGCCGATGAATTGACTCTGTCGAATATCTTTTTAAATTCTTTGAAGAGAGAGAACGACGGCTTGCGCATCACTGCCAGAGTCTCGTCGGACGTATGTTCGGGCGCGACTTTAAGGCGCCCGGATACATGGTCGCGGATCAGTTCTTCATTATACCGCCGATTGGTGCGGTCAATGGCTGGGTTGCCGGTCTGGTGCATCGACAGATCGTAGCGTACGCCTGACCCGATAAAGGATTTTTTAATTCCGGGAAGGGCATCGACGCTATGATATATGTCGAGGAGAGGCCCATGGTCGGTGTTGAGGTTACGGCATGGCGAGGGATGAAGACACGACGGGCGGAGGCATTTCCGGCATTGGTCAGTATCCCGGCCCCCCATGGCATACATATTGGCCGAAGGGCCACCAAGGTCACTGATATAACCCTTGAAGTCGGGCATGCGTGTCACTTGGCGAGCTTCGCGTAAGATTGATTCTTTTGACCGCGATGCTATAAATTTACCTTGATGAGCTGAGATGGTACAGAAGGCACATCCTCCGAAACAGCCCCGGTGCATGTTGACAGAGTGCCGTATCATCTCATAGGCCGGAATAGTCTTACCACGGTAGCGCGGATGTGGAAGTCGTGTGTAGGGCAAGTCGAATGATGCGTCGATCTCGCCTTGGGTCATGGCCGGCAGCATAGGATTGACTTTAACCACCTGCTTGCCCGTAGCCTGCCAAAGCACAGTATGACCTTCGTAGCGGTTACTCTCCTGCTCGATATGCTTGAAGTTGGTGCTCTGCGCGCGCTTGTCGGCAAGGCAGGTCTCGTACGGCGCCAGTATTATATTATGCTCATCAGCTTCCGGCAACTCGGAGATCGGACGTAGTACGGCCGTTTGCCTCAGGTCGTTTATGCTGTGTATACTCTCGCCCTGATCGAGCCTGCGGGCAAGTTCGACTATGGTCTTTTCGCCCATGCCATACATCAGAAGGTCGATCTGCGCATCGCAGATTATAGATGGCCGGAGACGGTCTTCCCAGTAGTCGTAATGAGAGAGACGCCGGAGCGACGCTTCGATTCCTCCAGCCACAATTGGGGCGTCGGGATATAGTTCGCGCAGAATCTTCGAGTAGACAATAGTAGGGTAGTCGGGGCGTGCACCATGCCGTCCGCCGGGAGTGTAGGCGTCGTCGGACCGGCGTCTGCGGTTGGCGGTGTAGTGGTTGACCATTGAATCCATTGCGCCAGCACTTATGCCGAAGAACAATCGCGGACGCCCGAATTTGCGGAAATCGCGTAAATCATCTTGCCAGTTGGGTTGCGGAACAATTGCAACCCTGTAGCCGGCAGCCTGAAGCGTGCGCCCTATCACTGCCGCACCGAAGGCCGGATGATCAACGTATGCGTCACCCGAAAATATTACTACGTCAACCTCATCCCAGCCGAGTGCCCGCATCTCTTTCACGGAGGTCGGCAACCAGTCGGTCGGTCGGAGTGTGGCGTAATCTATTTCTTTTATCTGGGTAGGTGTAGTGGTCATGCTTCTTGTTTGCTTGCGAGCAGGAGCTCGAGTTTGATTATTTCGTCGCGCAACTTGGCCGCAAGCATAAATTCCATATCTTTGGCTGCCTGAAGCATCTGCGTGCGAAGTCTGGCTATGTTACGCTGGAGTTCGTCGGCATTCATGTACCCGATTACCGGATCGGCTGCCAGGTCCACACTCGTGGAGAATTCTTCTGCGTAAGGTATATTGTTCTTGCCTCGTGCGCGGTCGCGTTTATCGCGCGCATTCAGTTGTTTGTCGCGGCGTGTGCTCTTGGAGGTGGCTTCCATGTCGACTTCCTCACGCTCAAGCCCTACGATGGCATTTCTTGCCTTGACAATAGCCTGCGGGGTGATGCCATGTGCCTCGTTATAGGCCAGCTGGATGGCACGGCGACGTTCGGTTTCCTCTATGGTGAGGCGCATGGAGTCGGTGATTTTGTCGGCATACATTATCACTTCACCGTTCAGGTTACGGGCGGCACGGCCAACGGTCTGGGTCAATGAGCGATGACTGCGGAGGAAGCCTTCCTTGTCAGCATCCAGTATGGCGACAAGCGATACTTCCGGCAGGTCAAGACCCTCGCGGAGAAGGTTCACGCCAATAAGCACGTCGTATTCGCCTGCGCGCAGTCCGTCGAGAATCTTGATGCGGTCGAGAGTCTCGACGTCACTGTGTATGTATGCCGTCTTAATCTTTAACTTCGTGAAATAATCGTTGAGTTCCTCGGCCATACGCTTGGTGAGG
Source organism: uncultured Muribaculaceae bacterium (assembly GCA_910586595.1). Classification (GTDB taxonomy): domain Bacteria; phylum Bacteroidota; class Bacteroidia; order Bacteroidales; family Muribaculaceae; genus CAG-873. The sequence continues at coordinate 23,944 of CAJUJB010000017.1, forward strand.
GTTGTGACCAACGTACGCTCGTCGCGCTCAATGCGGAGTTGAATTTCTTCGAGGAGGTCATCGATCTGCCTGGCCGAAGGTTTCACACGGATAAGAGGGTCGAGCAGACCGGTAGGACGGATTACCTGCTCGACAACAACGCCTTCGCAGCGTTCAAGCTCATAGTCGGCAGGGGTGGCGCTGACAAAAACTGTCTGGCCAGACATCTGCTCGAATTCCTCGAATTTCAGCGGGCGGTTGTCAAGGGCGGCCGGAAGGCGGAAACCGTATTCAACCAGATTGACTTTACGTGAGCGGTCGCCGCCGTACATGGCGCGTATCTGCGGCACTGTCACGTGGCTCTCGTCGATGATGGTAAGGAAGTCTTTCGGAAAATAGTCAAGCAGGCAGAATGGACGCTCGCCCTCGTGCCTACCGTCGAAGTATCTTGAGTAATTCTCAATGCCTGTGCAGTAGCCTAATTCCTTGATCATCTCCACGTCGTAGGTCACTCGCTCCTCTATGCGGTGGGCCTCAAGCTCGCGGCCATCGGAGTTGAAGAACTCGATCTGCTTACCTAAATCAAGCTGAATCTGTGCCACTGCCGAGGCTTGTCGGGCCGGTGAGGTGACAAAAAGATTGGCAGGATAGATATTGAAGCTGTCGTGCGTGCCCAGATGCGCGTTGTCTTCGGGAATCATGGTGATAATCGATTCCACCTCGTCGCCCCAGAATACGACTCGCACCATAATCTCCTCGTAGGCAAGCCGTATATCGACCGTATCGCCTTTCACGCGGAAATTACCACGCTGGAAGTCGACTTCATTACGGCTATATAGAGCCGACACCAATTTGCGGAGGAAGGCATTGCGGCTAATCTTCATACCTCGCTTGACTGTGACGACATTCTCGTTGAAGTCTTCCGGGTTGCCCATGCCGTATAAGCACGACACCGACGACACCACTACTACGTCGCGTCGGCCGGAAAGTAGGGCGGAGGTGGTGGCCAGACGCAGGCGCTCGATCTCGTCATTGATCATGAGGTCTTTCTCAATGTACTTGTCGACCGACGGTATATAAGCTTCCGGCTGATAATAGTCGTAATAAGAGACGAAGTACTGCACGGCGTTCTCTGGGAAGAATTGCTTAAACTCGCTGTAAAGCTGTGCAGCCAAAGTCTTGTTATGGCTCAGTATGAGGGTCGGGCGGCCAACCTCCTTTATGACATTGGCCATGGTGAAGGTTTTGCCTGATCCAGTTACGCCGAGCAAGGTCTGGGCGCCGCGCCCCTGACGGATGCCTTCCGTAAGCTGTCGGATTGCTTCGGGCTGGTCGCCGGTCGGACTATACTGTGAGTTGAGACGAAATTCCATATCCATGAAGTTTAACTTGCAAAGATAAACATTTCCCGCGGGAAAAATTCATCTTCCCGTGCCAATTTATAATATAGCCTGCCTAATATATGTTATTTACGGTTGAGCGCCTCTCAGTTTCTGGCCTTTGGCATACTCTTCAAGAGATATTTTGTACTGCTCGTTGCTTATCTCGCGCACAGCGTCAAGATTGATGTATCTCGGGCCACTTCCGCGTGTAATGGGGAAAACGTTCATCATCCGCTCGGACGCGTCGATGCCCAATATGCTGTATGCACCTCCGGTGGATGCAGGGCCGGCTTCGGCAGGGATGTGGGTCAATGTCACCGGAACCACGTGGGAACAGGGCGGGTAAGCTACGTTGGCCCACATTATCATCTTTGACGGGTCTTCGCCCTGTTTCAACCCTTCGATCGCGATCGATGCAGTGGAGGAATGTCGGGGGATGAAGTCCTGGTCGATGGCCCAGCTCTCGCTGCTGTCGGAGGCATCGAAGCCGGTCACTGAGTTGTAGAACGATCGGCTTAGGCCTTCGGTAAGTGAGGCCGGAGTAATTGAATGTGTGGCTATCTGGGTGGCGAGAAGTACTTCAACATTGCGGTGACGTATGTAGCCCATGCCACCGTCGGGTGTTCCACTGTAGGCGTAGTTGGTGCGTATCAGAACACCATCGGGTGCGTCCGACAGGTCGAATCGCTCGTAATTATAGTCGTCAGTCTCAAAATAGGCTCCGTTGCCATCTGCATCCATTACGCCGAAATTTGTCCGGACACCAAGAGGTTTCGGCAATTTTTTGAGAAGCTCCTCAAAGTCATCGACTGTGCGGCAGCTTGCCAAAGCCTTCGCCATCACGAAGCCCTCACGGTCAATCCAGTCGGGGTCGTTTTCGGGCAGATTATAGGCTACGGTATTCATTATGGCGAATCCTTCGTCGTTCATGCCCATCCACGCTTCGTCGAGGCGTAATTCGTCGGCCCCGTTGAAAAGAGCTACATAGCCAATCTCGCCAGGGCTTTCCACCCGATATAGAAAATTATTAGATGCCGACGTATCTCGATGTTTCCAGAGAATCGGACGTCCGTCGGCTGTAGCCTTGGCAGAGATGATGGCGGAAGTGCATGCGTGGGCAGAAGTGGATGTTGCCGCGATGGCACATACCGCGAATGCGATTAAGTATTGTCGTAGTGACATATTTGGCCGGAGATTTTGAGAAAAGATATGAGTAATACTGTCAGTCGCGGGGGGCGAAGAAGAGACATGCGTCTCCGTAGCTCAGGAAACGGTAACCGTTGTCGAGGGCATGTGTGTATATTTCGCGCCATGCATCGCCAAGGAAGGCTGACACGAGCAGTAGAAGTGTAGACTGAGGTTGATGGAAATTTGTGACCATCGCGTCGACTATGCGGTAACGGTAAGAAGGCGCTATGATTATCCGGGTACGGCCCACAAGAGTCGAATCGCCTTTCTCATCAAGCCATTTTATGATTGCCTGCAATGAATCACGGGCACTAAGGGCGCCGGAGTTGGCGTCATATGGGGTCCATTGAGCTAACTCTCCGGTCCATTTGCCGGCGGCAATCATGCATCCGATATGGTAAAGACTCTCCAGGGTTCTGACAGACGTTGTGCCGACGGCAACTACTGGGCGATTGCCTACACATTCTGCTAGATCGGATATGAAGTCGCGGTCGACGGCGATAAATTCGCTGTGCATGTCGTGACCACCGATTGTGTCGGCTTTGACAGGGCGGAAGGTGCCGGCACCAACATGCAGCGTCACTTCGCGCCGCTCGATTCCGGCATCATCAAGAGCCTCAAGTAATGCGGGGGTGAAGTGGAGCCCTGCTGTCGGAGCTGCCACAGAACCATCTATATGGCTGTAGACTGTCTGATAATCGGTGGAGTCGGATTCCTCCGAGCGTCGGTTGAGGTACGGAGGGATGGGTATTTCACCCACAGCTGAGATGATGTCGGAGAAACTAAGGGCCGGATTATCCCATGCGAAGCGTATACTTTGCGATTTATCGGGAGCTGTCGGCACCGGGAGGCGCTCAGCAGTGAGGCAGGTCTTTCCTGCCGGAGTCTCGATATTCATTTCGAGGCATCCCTCTTTCCATTTTTTTGAATTTCCAACCAGGCACTGCCAAGAACATTCTTTGCGCGATGCGAATGCCTGCTCATAATCGGCGGGGGAGTGGGGCTCGAGGCAGAAAATCTCTATAGCTGCCCCCGTTGACTTGGTAAAGCGCAGGCGGGCATTGATCACGCGTGTGTTGTTATACACCAGCATGGCACCGGCAGGCAATAATTCCGGCAATTCATGGAAGATATGGTCGGTGATGGCACCGTTGCGGAACTGCAGAAGCTTGCAGGTGTCGCGGAGTGCGAGAGGATGCTTGGCTATGCGCTCGTCGGGGAGAGGGTAGTTATATTCTTCAATTGAGATGTTGCGGGGATCTGTCATTATATTCCTGAAATTTGCACAAAGTTAGCGAAAACCATTTTTACAGGCAAGAGAGTCAAATAAAATTACCCGGCAAAACAGCAGCCGGGTGACTGCCTTTGCCGGGTGGTGATGACATAGGGTAGGATGCAACCTTATTTTCCAGGACGGCCTTGGCCTTGGCCTCGACCTTGGCCGCCGTGCTGACGGGCGGGCATGGGTTTCCCGTCTTCAGTCAATTTGAGTTCGGTTCCGTTGGTAAGTTCAACTTCATATCCACCGCGCTTGCGGGAAATCTCTTTGATGGCGAGACCGGAGTAAGAATCTTTTACAAGCTTAGCGATGCCTTCGGGTACAATAGCGTCAGGCACGGCCTGACCGTGAGCGGCCTTTACTTCTTTCCAGTTGCCATCGGAAGTGAAGTCGATTTCAGCTCCGCTGTTAAGATCGACCTCATACTCAGTGCCACGGCGACCTTGGTCACTTTCCGCTTTGCGGATTGCATCGCCGGGGAAATGTTTTGCAATGAAATCCCGGGCAGTCTGAGGAAGTTGGTTCTCGGCAATACGTGTGCCAGCATAGACGCTTGCAGAGAAGGCCATCACAACTGCCACTAAGGTGAGAAGTGTACGTTTCATCTTTTTCAATAGTTTGATTGGTTAAATAATGCGTTGAATGTCGACAGATATTTCCGGCCGACAGGAATCGGCTGGGGAAGGTCTTTCAGGAATAGTCTTCTGCTCGAATACCGCTCTACGGCGCTGACCGCTATGATATACGAGCGGTGTACACGCGCAAAGAGATGTGTTGGCAACATGGCTTCCATCTCCTTCATCGTAATCTGCGATACAATCATCGGAAGATCTTCGCGGATTATTTTCACGTAGTTGTCCATCGCCTCGATATATATTATCGAGTCAAGGTCGATTACCACGTTTTTGTGTTCCATTTTCACCGTTATCGTCTGGGCTGTGGCCGGAGCAGATGGCTGACGGTGAGCCGTGAGCCATGCGGCAGCCTTATCGATTGCATGCTCGAAGCGCTCGAAAAATATGGGCTTGTGTAGAAAATCGACGGCGTCTACATTGAAGCCTTCCAGAGCGTATTGGGCATAAGCCGTAGTGAATATCAGGCAAGTTCCTTCGGGCAATTGCCGTGCCAGATCAAGCCCGTTGTGGGAGTTCATCTCGATGTCAAGGAACACAATGTCAGGTCGGGTGACGGCAATTCGCTCCATGCCCTCGACGGGTGAGGAATAACACTCAACCGTAAGGCCGCCATGACGATTGCAATGTTGCTCGATTATGCTCAGAGCTATAGGCTCGTCATCTATCGCGATACATGTGATCATTTTTCGAGTTGGATTATAAGATTTACCAAATATTTATCATTCTCTTCTCTGATGGAGAGCTCGTGACGCCCGGGGTAGAGGAGCCGGAGCCTCCGTCGGCAATTTTCTATACCCATATGCTCGCCGATACGCTTCACCGGGAAGATGCGATTGGAGGTTTTAAGCTCAAGAACGGCCGAGCGTTCTATAAGCGATATCGAGATGGTGCTCGGCTCGACAGGTGACACTCCATGCTTGAAACAGTTCTCGACAAATGTGACAAGCAGCATCGGGGGCACGGAAAGGCCTTCGTCGGCAATCTCGACTGTCAGAGAGACTTTGGTGGTGTGACTCAACCGCAAGGACTGAATCTCGACAAACTGCCGGATATATTCGGCCTCGGCGGCTAATGGAATGAAATCGCAATGTGAGGAGGTGTGTATGTGGCGCATCATCGATATGAACTTTTCGAGCGAAGGCAGGGCGTTGGGGCTCTGGGTGAGGAAAAGTCCATAGAGTGAGTTGAGGGTGTTGAACATGAAGTGTGGCTTGATCTGGGCTTTGTATAGCTCGATCTCGGCGCGGTCACGCTCAGCTTCAACTGCCCGGCGGCTGGTGCGCTGGCGGGCGGCTTCGGTCAGTAGTCCTACAGCGAAACTGAAGGCCTCGACGATCATGAACAGCGACCAGACAGCCTGCTGGTAGGGCAGCACTACGGGCAGTACACGGGCTATGCCTACATCAAGTACATTAGGCTTCGGAATATATAAAGTTATACGCGACAGCGATGCGGTAATTACCAGCGATAAAATAATCAATATAATTCCAGTAGCCTTACGGCGGCCGGTGGCGAAGAGGCAGGGAACGGTGAGCAGACGGTTGATGAAATAGAGCGCATACAACCATATCCCTACCGAGATGACGTACCACTGGAAGTTGTGGAACCATCGCTCTATAGGAAAAATCAGAGCCATCACGGGAAGAACCGCAAGACAGAAGGCGAGATCAATGTAAGTCGCTACATTTTTCATTGTCACTTTGTGGGTGCAAAGATAAGCAAAATTCTCACTATAATTTTAACATGTTTGTTGCGTTTACCATCAGTTTGTGAGCGTTTGCCAAGTGGAACGACCGCATCTTTTGGCATGCCGGCAATAAGGCGTATTTTTGCACTGATTTTATGCGAGTATCCTGAATGACAGTTAAAACTTTTATCGACCGACCTATTCTCGCCGGAGTGATTTCGGTGCTGATTGTCGCATTGGGGGTAATGGGCTTATTACAGCTGCCTATCGAGCAGTTTCCAAACATAGCTCCACCAACAGTGCGCGTGTCGGCCACCTATACCGGAGCCAACGCGGAGACGGTGCTCAAAAGTGTGATTGTGCCTCTGGAGGAATCGCTGAATGGTGTGGAAGACATGATGTATATGACGTCGACGGCTACCAATACCGGTACAGCGACGATAACCGTATATTTCAAGCAAGGCACCGATGCCGATATGGCAGTTGTCAATGTGCAGAACCGCGTAGCCTCAGCTCAAGGCCTTCTGCCTGCAGAGGTAACCAAGAGCGGTGTCACGGTGAGGAAGAGGCAGAACAGCACGCTTAAAACCATCACACTGTATAGCCCGACAGATGCCTTCGACTCCAACTTCCTGACGAACTATATGAAAATCAACATCGAGCCTCAGATCTCCCGCATCGGAGGCGTCGGTGAAGTGAATATTTTCGGAGCTGATTATGCCATGCGCATATGGCTCGATCCGGCCAAGATGTCGCAGTACGGTCTCGTGCCATCGGATATTGACAAGGTGCTGTCTGACCAAAACCTTGAGTCGCCGACCGGTACGCTTGGTGCCGAGTCGGCCAACACATTCCAGTATGTGCTGAAATACCGCGGACGCTATGAGGATGCTGCCGATTATGAGAATATGGTTATCCGCGCACTGCCGGATGGTTCGATACTGAGACTCCGCGACGTGGCTACCATTGAGCTGGGCGCAGTCAACTATGCCATGCTTAGCTCGACCAGCGGCCACCCCGGTGCGAATGCCATGATCGCCCAGACCGCAGGGTCGAATGCAAATGAAGTGATTACTGAGATAGACCGCACACTTGCGGAAATCCGGGCTAGTCTCCCGGAAGGAATGGTTCTGACCGACATCTCGAGTACTAAAGACTTTCTTGACGCATCGATAGACAAGGTTATCGAAACGCTGGTTATAGCGATTCTGCTCGTTGTGCTGGTGGTGTATCTCTTCATCCATAACTTCAGGGCGACTCTGATTCCCACCATATCTATCATTGTATCTTTGGTAGGTACTTTTGCCTTCATTTATGCGGTGGGATTCACACTCAATATGCTGACACTCTTCGCGATTGTGCTGGTTATCGGTACGGTAGTCGATGACTCTGTGGTGGTTGTCGAGGCCGTGCAGGCAAAATTTGAAGAGGGTCACCATGAACCGTATGAAGCTACCGTAAAGGCCATGGGCGGTCTGTCGGCAGCACTTATAACCACCACGGTGGTTTTTATGGCCGTATTTATTCCGGTGTGCTTCATGGGAGGAACATCGGGCACATTCTATACTCAGTTCGGTCTCACAATGGCAGTCGCTGTAGGCATATCTTTGCTCAATGCCATGACTCTGTGCCCGGCTCTGTGTGCACTGCTTATGCGCCATGCCGACCTGACCGGCAAGCAGTCATTCTCTGCCCGATTCCACTATGCATTCGACAAGTCTTTGTCGGCCGTAACAGCCCAGTACCGCACAGGCATTGTATTTCTTTTCAAGCGTCGGTGGGTTGTGGGAATGCTGTTTGTACTTGCAGTAGGAGCCTTGGTATGGCTTATGCATACTTCAAAGACCGGTTTGGTTCCACAGGAAGATATGGGAACCATCAGCCTCAACGTGCAGGTTGCCCCAGGTAGTAATCTTGAAGAAACCGACCGGCTGATGGACGATATAGAGGCTGCCATCTCAAGTATACCTGAAATTTATATTTATTCAAGGGTAACAGGAAAAAATGCACGCCATGAGCAGTCGGCATCTGCCGGCTCATTCAACATACGCTTGCGCGATTGGAGTCAACGTAAAGACAAAGGACAGGACATTTCAAGCGTCATCGCGGAGATTTATCGGCGTACGGCCTCCATACCATCGGCACAGATACGCGCATCTCAGTCACCGATGATTTCGGGTTATGGCACAGGCAGCGGATTTGAGTTGTATGTTCAAGACCGATCCGGAGTTACGACTGACCGCCTTCTGGAGGTGACACGTAGCTTTATTGACTCACTTAATTCATGTCCTCAGATTTCAAGGGCCTATACGACTTTCGATACTAAATATCCTCAATATATGGTTGAGGTTGATGCAGCCCAGTGTCTGCGGCATAACGTCTCTCCCTCTGAAGTATTGTCGACACTTGCCGGATACGTAGGTGGAAGCTACTCCTCGAATCTCAACCGGTTTACAAAACTCTACCGTGTGATGGTGCAGGCTGATCCGGAGAGTCGGCTCGATACGGAAGCTTTAAAGGGTATGTTTGTACGGACTGGAGACGGCTCGATGGCTCCCGTTTCAAATTTCATTACCCTTACCAGGGTATATGGATCTGAGAGTCTATCCCGATTCAATCTCTTCCCCTCAATCGCTGTTTTCGGTGAGCAAGGCGAAGGGTACAGCTCCGGTGAAGCTATCGAGGCCATCAAGACTACCGCATCTAGGGTACTCCCTACGGGTTTCGGTTATGAATTTGGTGGAATGTCGCGAGAAGAGGCGTCTGCCGGAAATACCACTGTGATTGTCTTTTCGATATGCTTGGCCTTCATTTATCTCATCTTATGTGCGTTGTATGAGAGTCTTACCATACCGTTTGCGGTGATTGCCGCTGTGCCTTTCGGCCTGGCAGGCAGCTTCCTTTTCGCACGCTGGTGGGGGCTGGAAAACAATATTTACATGCAGATAGGCCTGATCATGCTTATCGGATTGCTCGCCAAAACTGCCATACTTCTCACCGAATATGCCTCTGCCCGCCGAAAAGAGGGCATGAGCATAACTATGGCAGCCGTATCGGCAGCCAAAGCGCGCCTAAGGCCAATACTTATGACCTCGCTGGCCATGATTTTCGGTATGTTGCCGCTCATGTTCGCTTCTGGAGTAGGCGCCAATGGCAATATCTCTGTCGGAGTGGCTACTGTGGGCGGTCTGTTGATCGGAACAATTGCCCTCATCTTTATAGTTCCTACTCTATTTGTGGTATTTCAGACCGTGCATGAGCGCATACAACCATCACGCAAGCGTAAACTTTCTAAAGTATAATAAGTATATAAAATAAGATGACTACCTAAAAGTAAGTAGAAGGCTACTTGCAAGGGTGGGTCGCTTGCGATAAAATACTCAATTTTCGGGATTGTGGAGACTCTGTTAAATGCCGAACTTTGCAGTGTTAAAACAATTAATTTATGATTCTTTATAAGAAGTTAGTTGCATTTTTCTTTGTAATAACAATAGGCTGTCTGCTTGCATCAGCCAAAACAGAAGAGGGAATGATTTCAGGAAAGGTACTGTCGCAGGATGGTGAACCTCTTGATTATGTAAGCGTATTTTTTAAGGGCACATCCTATATGTGCTCCACCAATGATAAAGGCCTTTATCACCTCAAGGCACCGGCCGGAGAATATACTATGGTCATCTCCTCGGTCGGTTACGAACAGCAGGAACACAAGATAAAATTGAAAGCCGGCGAACGCGCCAAGCTTAACGTGAAGATGAAGTCTTCAGCCCAGCTTGCTGAGGTGATTGTTGTAGGAAATCCTATAGCGAAGGTTAAAAACTCGGCATTCAATGCAACTGCCGTCAATACCCGCGAGCTTGTAAATACCACCAAAACCCTAAGCGAGGCCCTTGCAAAGGCTCCCGGTATGAAAATCCGCGAGAGTGGAGGCGTCGGCTCTGATATGGCTGTGACGATGGATGGCTTCTCTGGTAAGCATGTGAAGGTATTTATCGATGGTGTACCTCAGGAGGGCGTAGGCAGTTCATTCGGATTGAATAATATACCAGTCAATTTCGCTGAGCGCATCGAGGTATACCGCGGTGTGGTTCCGGTAGGATTCGGTGCGGATGCTATCGGAGGTGTAATCAATATAGTAACACCCCGCCGCCAGCGCCGCTGGTTTATCGATGCATCGTATTCGTATGGCTCATTCAATACCCATAAATCGTATGTGAATTTTGGCCAGACACTTGCCAACGGGTTCAAGTATGAGATTAATGCCTTCCAGAATTACTCCGACAATAATTATTGGGTCGACACCCCTGTGCAGGATTTCGAGACAGGTGTGATCAACCGTCGCAAGAAACAGCACGTTCAGCGCTTCAACGACACCTATCATAATGAAGCCGTGGTCGGCAAACTGGGTTTTGTGAATAAATCATGGGCCGACCGACTTCTGCTCGGTTTCAATTACTCACATATGTATAAAGATGTGCAGACGGGCGTGCGTCAGGAAATTGTCTATGGCCAGAAACATCGTCACGGTCATACGCTCATGCCTTCGCTGGAATATGGCAAGCGGAACCTGTTTGTGAAAGGCCTCGACGTATCATTCAATGCCAACTACAGCCGCAATGCCAATGTAAATGTCGATACGGCTTCTGTAAAATACAACTGGCTCGGCCAGACCGCACCTCTCAACTCTCCCGGCGAGCAGTCGTATCAGTACTCGTGTGCCGACAATGATACATGGTCAACCGCCCTTACCCTCAATTATCGGCTGAAGGAGAATCATGTATTTACTGTCAATGACGTGTTCAACGGTTTCAACCGCTCAAACCGCAATCTTCTGACAGGCAGTCATGACGAGTTCAATAAAGTGACAGATAAAAATATACTCGGTGTTTCATATCGGTATATGCCTAACTCGAAGGTGAATTTCTCAGTCTTCGGAAAAGAATACCACCAGTATGTTTCTGGCCCGGTTGCAACCACCGTAGCCCAGGATGAATACGAGCTCACAAGCCGGTCGGACGACTATTTCGGTTTTGGAGCTGCCGGAACCTGGTTCATGCCCCTTGGCTTCCAGTTGAAGGGATCTTACGAAAAAGCTTACCGCCTGCCTACTATTGAAGAAATGTTTGGCGACGAAGACCTTGAGCAGGGCGACATCAGCCTTCGCCCGGAGTCGAGCCATAACGTGAATATCAATCTCAGCTTTACCCGTAATTTCGGTGTAAATGCGGTGTATGTGGAGGCTGGGTTTATCTATCGCGATACTCGCGACTATATCCAGCGCAACATCCTCGCTCTATCGGGTGGTAAGTCGGCGGCAACCTACGTGAACTACGGAAAAGTCGACACCAAGGGTTTCAGCGTCTCTGCACGTTACTCTTTCTCGCGCTGGTTCAGTATCGGCGGCAACTTTACCCAGATGAACGTACGCGACAATATGCGCACCGGAATGGGCACAACGGCTGCCAATATCTCCTACCGCGAGCGTATGCCTAACCTCCCTTATCTCTTTGCTGACTCTGACGCCAATTTCTATTGGCATAATCTGGGCCGCAAAGGCAATATGCTCACCGTCACTTACGACAATCAGTATACTCACAGCTTTACATATTACGCCGCTAATATCGGTGCTTCAAATGACGACTATACTGTGCCCAACCAGTTTGCTCACAACCTCACCCTCAGCTATAGCCTCTGCAACGGACGGTATAACCTTTCTTTCGAGTGCCGGAATTTTACCAATGCAAAGCTTTATGACAATTTCAGTCTCCAGAAAGCCGGTAGGGCATTTTATGGAAAAGTGCGTGTATACTTTGGAAATTAAGAAGTAAATCCCAAAACAATTAAAAAAAACTTTCTAAAACATAGTATAAATGGATAAGAAATCAATCATTCGCGCATGTAGTGCGCTAACTCTCCCTATGGTGGTATTCACTGCCTGCACTGAAGATGAGCCCAAGAATAATGGCTCGGAAGAAGATGTAGCTGGCGCAAAATTCGCCATTGCAACCACCGTAAAGGGTTCTAATGCTACCTCATACGTGCTTCTCACAGCCGACAATCTGGATGAGGGCTCAATTAGCCCTATCAAGAACGGCCTTACAAATGACGGTGCCACTCAGTGGGTCTTCAACGGAACTGAGCATATGGTCGGACTGACTTACAACCAGGGCTCAGCCGGTACAACCCGCAGCTTCTACCTCGGCCACGACGGCCAGATGCACGCACGTTCAAGCGAATATCAGGTAAGCCGTTTCTCGTCGTATGGCATGTATAACAATTACATCCTTTCGATGTCGACCGGCAATGGCCCTGCAGCGTTTGCCGATGAGAATAACAACTTGCCTCAGACCCTCCTTCTCACCTATATCGACGTGCAATCTGAGACCTCGCGCTCAAACGATACATCTACCGGCGCTTATTCTATGGAAAATTTGCTTGGTAATGGAGAATATGTCACCCTCTCAGGTGCCGAGCAGAGCGGTTCGCGTATTTTCTGCGGTGCCATCCCCATGGGCCTGAGTGCTTACGGCTCGAATGTTGGCGGAGGCAAGTACATACTTCCCGGCAATGAGGACCTCGTAGCTTCCGCAGACGGTGGCACCGGCGGCAGCTCATATGTGAAAGGTGCCCTCTCGGGTACTCAGTATCCCGACTCCTGCTGGGTGGCTATCTACGATAATGAGTCTATGACCCATCCGCACATTGCTAAAACCGGCAAAATCAGCTATGCAGCCGGTCGATTCCGTTCGCAGTACTACCAGACTGTCTGGGCTGCCGAGAACGGTGATGTATATGTCTTCTCATCCAGCTTCGCAAAAACCCAGAAGGACAAGCGTCAGAAAACCACTCTTCCTGCCGGTGTTTGCCGTATTCCTGCCGGAACAACCGACTTCGACGACTATTACTGCAATATAGAAGCTCTTTCGGGTGGCCGCTCGTTCATGCGCTGCTGGCCTGCAGGTGGCAACTACTTCATTATGGCAATGTACGATTCTCCCGAGATCAAATCGACAACCTCGGCCACCTCACTTGCTATTTTCGATGCCGCTAAAAAGACTCTTACCGAAGTTACCGGTCTTCCCGCAGAGGTGTCTTCGCTCGGCAAAACGGTCTTTGTAAACAAAGGCAAAGTTTACATTCCTATCAATGTAACTGACGCGTCGCCTGCCATCTACGGTATTGATCCTGCAACTGGTGTCGCTAATAAGGGCCTTGTTGTAGAAGGTGCCGCTGAGATAAACGGCTTCGGCTATATGACTCCTATTGATGTCGTAGAAGACTAAAAAATATTTCACGCCATGATCAAATTCTTCCGTAAAATTCATCTCTGGCTGTCGGTACCCTTCGGCATTATCATCACCCTGATATGCTTCTCCGGTGGCATGCTTATTTTCGAACCGGAGATTACCCGTTCGGTTCAGCACGATGTCTACTATGTGTCATCCTCCGAGGGCGAAGCCCTTCCGATGGACGAACTTATGGAGACTGTCAAAGCTACTTTGCCCGACAGCGTGTCGATAACCGGAGTCACAGTGTTTGCAGATAAAGACCGTACATACCAGGTTGCCCTGTCAAAACCTCGTCGTGCATCTCTCTTTATCGACCAATATTCAGGTAAGATCACCGGCTCTTATAAACGCCTTCCCTTCTTCTCAAAGATGTTCGGATTGCATCGCTGGCTTCTTGACAGTGCAAATCCGCATGGCGACGGCCTCAAGATTGGAAAACTTCTTGTAGGCATCTCTACCATCATTTTTGTTATCGCACTGATTACCGGTGTAGTGATATGGTGGCCCAAAATGCGCAAAGTCGGACTCAAAAAGGCTCTTTCCATCAATTTTGAGAAAGGATGGAAGAGTTTCTGGAAAGGCTTGCACGTTGCAGGCGGTATGTATGCCCTGATCTTCGTACTCGCAATGGCCCTTACTGGTCTTACCTACTCCTTCGGATGGTACCGTACGGCTTTCTACGCAGTGTGTGGTGTGGAACATACTCCGCGTTCGTTTGGCCAGGCAACTCCTAAGTCTGACAAGGCTGACGCTAAAGGCGAAGATCGTCACGGCAGAGGCGAGGGTAGAGGCGAAGGTCGTCAAGGTCGTGGTGAAGGCAGAGGTGAAGGTCGCCGCGGAGGCCATGGTCATGATGGTGAACACCGTGGTGGAGAACATCGTTTCTCTGAATTTGGCCGTTGGCAGCAAGTCTATGACCAGCTAAAGGTTGCTAATCCCGATGCACCTCAGATTACAGTAGGCCCGGAGACAGCTTCGGTTTCTCTCGGCACAACTGGAAATGGACGGGCTTCTAACCGCTACGAGTTTAACCGTCGCAGCGGGGAGGTGACACCTTCTGCCATGTATGCCGACTCTAATGAGGCCGATAAACTTCGTGGATGGATCTATTCGATTCATACCGGTAGCCTCGGCGGACTGCTGACGCGTATACTGTGGCTCCTGGGTGCCCTGCTTGGAGCAACTCTCCCTCTCACCGGGTATTACATATGGATCAGGCACCTTATGAAGAAGAATAAGCATCATGCGTGATTTTTGATCAGTTTATTCTCTCGGGGCGTATAGGACATCGGTCTTGACGCCCCGAGTTTTTTTGCCCCTCTAAATTTTCGGCGCGATGAAAATCTTTTTGTAATTTTGCGGAAAATTTTGATATTTGATATGTCTAATAAGGATTCACAGACGACCGCTTCATTCGGTCGAGGCTATTTTATTTTTCTTATAATCTTTTTGGGAATGCTGTCGGCCTTTGGCCCCTTTGTCACCGACATGTATCTTCCCACCCTGCCATCAATGGCAGAAATCTTCGCCACAACACCTTCAATGGTGCAGATGGGCCTCGCGACCAGTATGCTTGGTCTTGCCGTCGGCCAGATTTTCTTCGGCCCTTTAAGCGATAAATTCGGACGCAAGAAGGTTCTGGTGTCAGCTATGATATTGTTCGCCATCTCAACAATTGTGTGCGTCTATTCACCCACGATTGAGGTATTTAATTTGAGCCGATTCCTTCAGGGCCTTGGCGGCTCGGGAGGTATAGTTCTCTCGCGCTCGGTGGCCACCGACTGCTATTCGGGTCGAGAGCTTGCAAAAATGCTCGCCATTATCGGCGCAGTCAATGGCATCGCGCCTGTTACCGCGCCTGTCATAGGTGGTGTAGTTGCCGGCGCTGTAGGTTGGCAAGGCATTTTCTGGATTCTGTTTGGCATCGGCATGGCTATACTTGCCATGTGTCTCGTCTTTAGAGAATCTCTTCCGTCAGAACGCCGCTATACCGGAACAATCGCCAGCTTGATGAGTGGCTTCCCGAAACTTTTCCGCATGAAGTTTTTCATGGTATACGTTTTGCTGTACGGCTTCGGTTGCGGAGTTCTCTTCTCCTACATCTCTTCTGCCTCATTCATCATCCAGAATTATTTCGGCTTCTCTGAGCTCGGTTTTTCGCTTATTTTTGGTGTAAACGCACTCGGAATCGGAGTCGGCTCGGCTCTTTCGCTTAAATTCCGGAAGATGTCGAATGCCGCTCTTTTCGGCGCAGGCGGAGCTGCTGTCGCTGCGGTTCTCCAGCTGGCTTCACATCTCCTTCTTGACGTCTTCATCTGCTATGAAGTGCTTACCTTCATCACGCTTGTGTGCGTAGGCTTCATATTCACAGCTGCCACCACACTGGCCATGGATGAAGGCCGCGCCATGGTTGGCACGGCCTCAGCATTGTTTGGCGCGACTGGATTTTTATTTGGAGGCTTAGTTTCTCCGTTGGTAAGCGTCGGCGGGAACATCATGACCACTACCGTGATCATGATTCTTATATGCGCGCTGGCAGCCTTGTTGTTCGCCACAATTTCTGCCGTTCACGCGAAGAAGGTCAGCGCTGCCTGATCTGACCAGAGCGGCTCAGGCTGAATATGCCAGCGAGGATGGCGAAAGAGGCCGCAAGCCCGAGGCATACGTGCACGGCCTGAAGATTGGCCGCCACAAGTGAAAATACAAGAGTAACCGATGTAGCACCGAGCGTCTGACCCACCAGGCGCGCGGTGCTTTGCATTCCACCGGCACCTCCCGTACGCTCTATAGGGGTCGCCATGACCATTACAATATTGTTCGGCGTCTGGAACATGCCGAAACCAACTCCACATAAAGCCATCCGCCAGGCTATATTCCACTCGCTAACACCTGATGGGGCCAACAGCAGCAACAATGTACCTGCGGCGAAGGTGGCCATGCCTACAGCGGCTGTAATCCCCGGATTATGACGCTCGACAAATCTGGCTGCGATTGGAGAGATGATCATTGTGGCGAGAGGCCAAGGTGTCATGAGGAGACCTGCTGTGAAGGCTGGAAATCCGAGGCTGTTGAGAAACAGGAACGGAAGGGAAATCATTGCCAGATTCTGTGCGATAAACGAGCATACGGCGGTGAATATACTCAAGGTGTAGAGGCGGATGCGGAATAAGTCAAGCGGCAGCATTGGAGCGGGTCGGTGAAGCTCGCGTTTTACATAGAAAAATCCTACGACGAGCCCGAGCGCGAGCAGACAACCCATGGTAAGCGTATCACCTTTTCGTGCGAAGCTTCCCAGCGAATAGAAGATGAGGCCGAAGACGATCATATTTTCGATGGCGCTTACAACGTCGTATTTCTTCTTGACCTCTCTTGGAGGGTTATGCGGAAGGAGCTTGTAGCCGATGCAAAAGGCGGCTATGCCGAAAGGAAGATTGATAAGGAATAGCCAGTGCCAGGATGCCACAGAGAGTATGGCTCCGGCAATAGTCGGGCCTGCCGCCGTAGCGATGGCAATCACCATTGCGTTCAGCGCGAGTCCGCGACCAAGAACTTTGCGGGGATAGATCAGGCGCGTCAGGGCTATATTGACACCCATGACACATGCGGCGCCTATGCCTTGTAATGCGCGCGCAGCAACGATTATAGTGAAGCTTTGGGCCGCTGCGCATAGTCCGGAGGCAATAGTGAATATAGACACACCGATCAGGAATGACCGCCGGTAGCTGTATAAGTCGCCTGCCGAGGAGACCGGAAGCAGCAGCATGGTGATTACGAGCTGATAGACGGTGATAATCCAGACTGTGAGCGAGTCGGAGACTCCGAATTCTACGGCAAGAACCGGGAGTGCCACATTCACAACCGTTACATCGAGCACGGTCATCACCAGCACGAGCAGCACAGCAGTGATGGCGGCATAATTCTTGAATGAGAAAGTTTCGTTTTCCATATCGATCTTTATATGGGAAAAAGACAGGGCGCGGCAAGCGGCAGCCCTGTCTTCCGGGTGTTGAGAGAGTTATTCTCTTACCTAACCAAATTTTTTATTTCGATTGCATGAATAGCCATTCGCGTACAGGAGTAAGGCGGTAAGCGTAGTCAAATGAATACATATGCTCGCTGCCTTTACCATCATCGGGAAGAACCGATTTTGGCGAGAAGTTTATGATGTTGACTGGCGCGCCTTCAGCCAGCAGGGCTGATGCAAGCGAATCCTGCTCTGCCTGGGGCAGCTTGGCGCTCCACTCGGCAAAGGCATAGCGGCGACCATCGGCGGTGACGGCATCCTCAACGGCCTTGATGTTGCCGAACGAGCTGCCATTCTTTCCTGCGGTGATGTAGGTGAAGGTACTTTTGGCAAGCTGATCGAATTTGCTGGTATCCCAATGGCAATCTACAAAAATAGAGGCTGCGAATACATCGGGATAAGTGATGTTGTAATACATCGAGATCATACCTCCCATTGATTGACCGGTGGTGTACAATCGGGATGAATCAACACTATTGTTGGCCGCGAATTCTTTGACCAGGCGCAGCACGATGTCTACTTCATCTGTGTGCTCATACGCGTCGTTGACAGCCACTCCGGAGTATTGAGGCACAAGGACGAAACAGGGATGTGCGGCCTGCCATGCGGGGGTAGCCCACACGAGGGCTCCGTAACCCTGGGTAAGCGGGCGTGTGAAGTCTTCTCCGGGTGTGCTTGCATCAGCGGTGAAAAGTACAAGCGGATAATCAACTCCCTCTCCTGCGCCTGAGGGCGTGAAGAGGTTGTATTTCATCGATTTCCCCGTCTGGGCATCGGTATATGTAAGTTGCTTGAATTGGGGTACGATGTCGCGAATCATGGCCTGTAGGGTCGAGTCGCCGCTTTTGTCTATGGCTGGGCCACCACCGGGAGAGCCAAGTTGAGGCCCTCCGACTTTATGCCGGGGAGCCTCAGATTTATCTGTAGTATTGTTCTGTGAGCCGTCGGCCTTACATGCGCTTGTGGCGCTTACTGTGCCACAAACCAAAGTGCCGAGCAGAAGTGCATTTGCTGTGAATGTCTTGAATCTCATAGTTGAAGCGAATGATATACGTATAATAAGACTAAGACATGGCCAAAAGTTTAGCGTGCATGGCAGACGGCTCTGTTTCGTGGGTGAACGTACGTTACTCAGCGGGGCAGCATGAACCGCCTTCTTTGCAGCAACTTCCTTTTGCAGCAGGTGAACAAGTCGCTTCGGTTGCGGTGTAACCTATTTTCTTAAAGGCTTTGATAATCTTGGCGCAATCGGTTTTGGTGGTGTCGTATTTGATGGTCACAGTCTGTTCCTGGAGATTGGTTAGAATCTCGGATACGCCCTTTTCGAAACGCAGGTTGCCTTTGATTTTATTCTCACAATTCTGGCAGGTCATTGCGGGAGATACTGTAAATACTGTCTTGGTGTCATCTTTAGGGCTTTTGGCTGCTACGTTCATGGCGCCAGTGCCGATAAATGCGGCTGCGAGCAGCACGCCGAAAAATTTCTTCATCTTGTTTTATTATTATATGTATTTGGTAATATTGTATCTGAATCCTATATATGCCATGGCTCCTTGCAGCGGGCCATAGACCATGGTGGCGTCAAAGTCTGGCCCCCATGGGTTAGAGGCTCCGATAATAGGATTTGGCTGACGGTAATTGGTGAGGTTTTCACCTCCGATGTACACCGACCAATGGCGGAAGTTTCGGGTTATCTGCGCGTTGAGATGCACATAGCTCTTGAAATTTTCCGGCCAGGAAAGAGATCCATCGGGGAGGGTATAGGGTGTAGGCATGCGGCCCGGGCCATTTACGGCACAACTAAGGTCGAATTGCCAGAGGCCCATGTGTGGAGCATAACCAACGGTAAACAAAGCTTTGTTGCGCGATGCGAGTGGCTTCTGGCTTAAACCATGGCCGGTATAGTTGGCCTTGACGTCGGTCAAACGCCATGCCGCTGTAAGGGTCAGTTCGCTGATAGGCTCGAAACTCAACTCTGCCTGTACAGAGTGGGAATACGAGCGGTCGGAGGAGGAATAGATATATACAGCATGTGGATCCCGGTCGAGGTTGGCCATTAACTGGCTCGTGAATGTCGTGTAATAATACTCAGCCGAAAGAGCCGTCTTCTTCCCCCAGGGGTAGAAGGTCCATGTGCCGCCGGCTCCAAAATTCCAGGCCGATTCCCGCTCCAGATTCTCGCTTATGACCATACGTCGCGATGATGCGAGCAAATTGCTGTATTCTGCCAACGGATGAGGGCTGCGGTAGCCTTTGCCGGCAGATGCGTGGAATGATAAAGAACGGGTCGGATTATATCTCAGGTGCATGCGCGGAGTTACCATCGAGCCGTAGCGGTTGCTCCAGTCATAGCGTATTCCTCCCATAGCCACCAGTTTCTCATTGAGGTTGAGGGTATATTGTGCGTAGCCGCCTAGAACGGCTTCCTGCTCAGAACTTCGTGCGGCCGCTATGTCTGCATTAGCTTGAGGTCGGTAGTCATACCGGTAATGATCGTAGTTGGTCGAGAGGCCTGCGCTAAGGGCATGAAGGTCGTTCCATTTACGCTCATACATGAGCGATGCGTAGAGTTCATGCTGGTCGATGTCGCACAAGCGCAAACCATATGAGGCATCTTGGTCATGACCCGATCCTGAAACAATGAGGGCTACATTTCCATCGTTCTCGCGGTCGTACATATACGCGTTCTTAGTGAATGCCTCCCAGCGGCGAGTATCTATGTTGATCTTGTAAAGTGGAAGAGTGCCCGAGGAGTGATGATCAGATTGACCTGATAGACGGCGCTCGTCGATAAACCGTGCCGACGCTTGAAAAACGTAACTTGAGCCCAGGTATGCCACACGCGGCATTATGGCGAACTGACGCACGCGCGGCATATCGGAAAAACCGTCATGGTTGCCGTCGTGGTCGCTAAAACCATTTTCAAAGTGAGTGAGCAGCCCGGCGCTCCAGTTGTCGCCGAAGTGCAGGTTGCCATCCACATTTGCTTCAAGCTTGTTCATTATGTCGTAGTACATGTTGACCGAGAGAGAAGGGTCGGCCTGAGGCTTCTTCATTTCGACGTTAATCTGGCCTGTGATTGATTCGTAGCCGTTCTTTACAGACGATGCGCCTTTGGATACCTGGATAGATTGCATCCAAGGGCCTGCAACATACCCGAGTCCGTACGGGGCGGCTGCACCCCGGAAATTAGGTATGTTTTCAGTAAGGAACTGGACATAAGAGCCTGATAGGCCGAGAAGACGTATCTGCCGAGCGCCTGTGGCGGCATCAGTATAGTTGACGTCGACCGAGGGATTGGTGGTGAAACTTTCCCCGAGATTACAGCATGCGGCCCGCTTGAGCTCCGATGCGGAGATAAGCTCTGAGTTGGTGGCCCCCTTGAGTTTGCGGATTCCTCGAGGGTTGGTCACCGTCACCTCGCGCAGGCTTTCATATAGAGTGTCGGCTGGCTCTTGGGCTGCCGCACTTGCGTGGGCGAAGGTGAGTACTATGGGTATGAATCCTGTAATAACTTTCATATCGTATGCAAATATAGTCAAAATTTCTGCGCGGTGCTGCGCATAGATTTCCGGGTGCAAAATTAATACATGCCGTGCGTTATTCTCTTACACCTTTCTGCTTATATATTGCATAATTCGGAGGGCTCCATACGGTGTCGGTGTCTAAATACGGGAGGGTAGAGTGCAATATACGGCCTCGTCCTTCGTTATACAATTATTATCATTAACTGTTCTTACATGAAACTTACCTTCATCGTTCCTCCTTGTTTTGATCATAAACAGCCAGCTGAACGCACCGCGGGGTGTACGCGTGTGGTGTATCTTGCCCCCAATATATATGAACTTTCTGTTGCAGCTGTTCTTGAGCAGAATAAGGCTGATGAAGTCGCTTACCGGGATTTTGTCTATCATAAGACCTCGCCCGAGGAATTTGATAAATTCTTTGCCACGGATGATTCAGACGTTTATCTCATATGGACTGTGAATCTCTCGATCACGACCGATCTCAGCGCCATAGAAGTTATACGCCGTCATAGACCAGATGCGAAAATAGTGCTGATGGGCCCTGGCCCGACACACTTTACCAGTCGTTGTCTGCCTGACGCGAATGTATTTGTAGTGCGGGGAGAACCTGAGGAGACCACGGCAGAGCTGATCGAGGTCTTGCGTAAGAATGAAGATGTGGCCGGAGTAAAAGGTCTCTCCTGGCTGAATGCGGAGGGAAAGATGGTCAACAATCCTCCACGTCCGCTCATTAAAGATCTTGACGCCCTTCCCACCGTTGCCAGACATCTGCTTGGTGATGCGAAATACCATAATCCTAAGCTGAAGTGCGGCCCATATACCACGATGATCACGTCGCGCAATTGCCCATATAAATGTATCTATTGTGTACCGTCTTCTCTTACCTTTGCCCGTGAGATAGAGTTCAGCAACGAGCATGGCCGCAAGCCCACCATCGGCTTCCGGAGTCCGGAAAGTATTGAGCGGGAGGTCGCTGATCTTGCCGCCCAGGGTTACAAGGCCATAGGCTTCATGGACGATAACTTCATATGGAATGAGAAACGTACTGCGGCAATCTGCGACACCATGCGACGCTACGGTATTGTATGGGGTTGCCAGGCTCGTGCCGATGCCATTACCGAGCCAATCGCACGTATGCTCGGCGAAAGTAACTGCCGCTATGTCGATATAGGCGTTGAATCGTTCAATGAAGATATTCTGAAATATATCAAGAAGGGAGAGACGGCCGAAGACATTTACCGTGCGGTGGCTTTACTCAGAAAATATAAAGTGCCCGTAAAGTTGAATGTGCTTATCGGAAGCAGTCCTCTCGAGACCCGCGAGACTGTACTCGACACCTTGCGCCAGACTAAAAAACTCGGAGCTGATCAGGTGATGTTCAATATCGTATCGCCTTTCCCCGGCACTGAGTATTACAAAATATGCAAGGAAAATGGCTGGATTGCGACAGAAGACTATGTTCCGACCGATGTCCAGCGTGAGTCGATACTTAATTTGCCTAATCTCTCGTCGAAGGAGATGGAGAAGCTTCTTTTCCGCAACAATCTCAGCTTTTTCCTCTCGCCCAGATTCATTGCCAGTCAATTAGGCCGTTTCCGTTCGCTGTCTGAGCTTACGCATGCCTTCAAGGCATTGAAAATTAAACTTTTCGGCTGATAATGGCTAAATAAAAATTCAGGGAACAGGCTTGCATCGTGCATAAGTCTGTTCCCTGAGTTAATTTATACCGGAGCGATCAGAATGTCCAGCCTACCCGTATAAGTGGTTCGACCGATGTGTTGAACAAAAATTGATGACCGCCTCTGTTGACCTCGACCTTGCTGAGATTACGGCGGCGGATAGTATAGCCACTCACAATCCTGTCCTGCATATTTATTCCGAGTTCCGCACCGCAGTAGAGGCCTTTGTAAATGTAGAAGTCTATACCGGTGAAAATGTCTATGGCGAAGCCGTCGAAGGCACTTACGTCATCAATGTTGTCATAGCCTGAGCAAATCTCAGCCTTCACTCCTTTCTCGATCTTTTTGGCGCCTGCAAAACCATGTATGTAATCGATGCTTGCGCCGGCATACAGATCGATGCGTTTATAGTGGAAGAAATGGCGTTCATAGCCAACCCCGAGACTGAACCATCCATTATAGTGTGTAGTATAGTAATCATCAGCGTCGGTATCGGGAACGTCCTTGCCGTTGAGGGCGCTTATGCCAAATTTGAAAATTAAAGCGTCGTTGTCACTTGCAAAATATCGGAGTTTAAGCGCGTCAAGTTTCAGCGTATAGTCGCTGTTGAACGGACTGAGCTGGATTTCTGTCGAGAAGTCACCCTTCGATGCTCCATATTCGGGAGTTGTCTCGGCGAAGGCCTCACTTGCCGACAGGAATAGAATTGCTGCGAGAATACTTTTTTTCATTTGGTTAAGCAAGATTGTGGAGGTTGATTGGTCTCCGTGTTTTACAGAAGATGAAACGGGATAGTTGAGGGCTGTGCCTGTGTGTAGGATTGGGGATACGCTATTGCGTGTTCATGTCAGTGATATGCAAAATTAAACATTTTTGACTAAGTTCCAAAAAAAAATTATACCTTTGTCTTGAAATATTAACTGTAGCTTATACTATTGGATATAATGAAGCCTCGTATTTCTCTTGTGGTGCTTACATGCAATCAGCGCGATTTCACCTTGCGGTGCCTCCGGTCGCTTGGAGATTTTATTTCCCGATCGGATTGCGAGCTTATTCTGGTTGATAATGGCTCATCGGATGGCACATGTGAAGCAGTGCAAGACGAGTTCCCGGAGGTGACCATACTGCGGCAAGCTCACAATCTTGGCGTGGCGGCCGGGCGCAATGTCGGGCTTCGGGCGGCTACAGGCAAGCATCTGATGATTCTGGATAATGACACTGTTGCAGACTCTGAAACAATTTTTCAACTCTCCCTCTACCTTGACGCTCATCCAGAGGTCGGGCTTGTCGCGCCGCGTCTTACAAGTCCTGACGGAGAGATTCAGTCGAGTTTCCGGCCTTTTCCCGGACTGTTGGCCAAGGTGTCGAATGTTTTGAGAGGCAAACGCAAATCTTCGGTGGCCGCTGTTGTGCCAGACGCAGAAATAGAGCCATTTTATGTTCTGGGAGCCGCGCAGATGTTCCCTCGCGAGGTGTATATCGCATCGGGTGGCCTTGATGAGAATATATTCTATGGCCCGGAAGATGCCGATTTTTGTATGGCTGTGCGCGCGCAAGGCAAAAAAGTCGTCTATCTTCCCACCTTGAGAATCATCCACGACTGGCAACGCGCCACCACATCCAATCTTCTTTCGAAGGGGGCTCGCATTCATATGGGGGCTCTATGGTATTTCTATCGGAAACATCATCGGTGGTTATAAAAAAATTACGCCCCAACCGCTGTTGGAGCGTAATTGATGTTTCTGGCACCGGGGTGTCCGAAACAAGTTTTATAGATAACTGCTAATATAGACAATTGCGTGTGTAATTCTTTCTATTATGAAACATTTGTCTGCTGGAGTTTCACAACTCTTTTCTAAATAACCAATTTTCTAGTCTATGTTGTCTTGTGATGCAAAGTAACAAAGTTTTTTTCGATTGAGCAAATGGCGGCTTGTTAAATTGGAATCTTACGTATAAAGCTAAATGAAAGAGGATGAGTGATTTAAGGTCGGTGCTGGTGTGTTTGGGTAAATATAAATTAATAATCATTTATAAATATTTAGAGATATGTGCTTCATTTTGGCAATGTTCCCGGCTTTGAGGATGGACATTTATCAATAAATAGAATTGAAAAAAAATGCTTACTTTTGCGGCATTAAATCAACAGACATGACCGACACTCGAAATACTAACGAAGAATTTAAGGCAGCCCTGGCCTCCTGTCGAGAAATATTCATTGCTAAACTTGGAGATTATGGCCCGTCATGGCGCATTATGAGGCCCGAGGCCATCACTGATCAGCTCTTCATCAAGGCAAAGAGAATCCGCACGCTTCAAGTTACCGGAACTTCGGCCGTAGGGGAGGGTATACTGCCGGAATTTATAGCCATTGTCAACTATGGCATAATCGGTGTGATCCAGCTTCGCCTTGGTTTTGCGGATACTAAAGATATTTCTGTAGAACGGGCAATTGAGCTTTATGATGAGGTCGCAGCTGAGGCTATGGCTCTTATGATAAAGAAAAATACAGACTATAATGAAGCTTGGAGAGGAATGCGTGTTTTATCGTATGTCGACCTCATACTCGCCAAGATTGAGCGTACAAAAGAAATAGAAGACCACTCCGGACATACGGAAGTATCGGAAGGTATCGATGCCAACTATTTCGATATGGTCAATTATGCCGTATTCGGTATAATAAAGCTGACAGAAGATGCAGGTTGCCGCTAAGATGCGTCTTAGAGGGCTTGCTGTATGGCTCTCCAGATTATTAGTAGGCTCAACCTTCATCATTTCCGGTTGGGCTAAGGCGATCGACCCGTGGGGATTCATCATTAAGGTTAATGAATATCTTCTTGGATGGGGGATGTCGTTCCCCCGGGAGGTGATCTTGACCGGATGCGTGGGGCTGGCGTGTGTCGAATTCTGCACCGGAATTTTGATCATTACCGGCTCGTTGAAGCGGTTTTCAGCTTGGGTTGCGGCTGCCATGATGGCTGTCATGTTGCCTCTGACTCTTTATATCGCTGTTGCCAATCCCGTTTCAGACTGCGGTTGCTTCGGCGACTTCATTATTCTTTCCAATTGGGCTACATTTGCCAAGAATGTGGCGCTGATGGCTTTAATTGTTTATCTGCTCTTTACCAACCACACTGTGCGGGGTGTTTATGCCGCCCCGATACAATGGCTGGTGGTGACGGTTTCGCTGGCATTTCCGATGTTTCTTGCCTTCGCCGGCTATCATTTCCAGCCTCTTGTCGATTTCCGCCCGTATAAATTGGGCACTGAGTTATTTTCTGACTCCACCGATGAAGAGGTGGAATATATCTATGAGAAAGATGGTGTTGAGCAGCGGTTTACTCTTGATAATCTACCCGACAGCACATGGACTTATGTTGCCGATGAAGTTGTGCGCCCGACCGAGGCTTTTGGTTTCGAGGTCCGCGACCGGGATGGCTTTGAAGTAAACAGTGACCTTATTTCTGACGAAGGAAAACGGCTGATTCTTGTTGTGGCCGAACCGGGTGTGCAGTTCTTGTCGCGTGCGCACTACGTCAACCGCCTGTATGAATATGCCAAAGCGCGTGGCGTGGAAATGATTGGTATTGCAGGTGCTTCGGGTAAGGCATTCGAGGATTGGATTGAGTTGACACGACCCCATTTCCCGGTTTACTCGGCAGAAGATACGGCGCTTAAGCAACTCGTGAGAGGCGACGCAGCCTTGGTTTATACCACCGATGGAATAATCCGCTGGAAAAGAACCTTGTCTTCAATGGATTCCTTATTGCCCCAGAGCACCGATCCGACCAATGCCCTCGACACCGAAGTCTCACCTGTGGATGACGGCAGACTCCATACCTTCGCGGTGGCGAGCTATATACTTGCGATGCTTGTGATATACCTGCTCAGCCTGTCGCCCAAAATCTTGCGGCTCTTTGTACGCCATCCCAAAAAAAATGCGTAACTTTGCCGAGAATTAATAAAACGATTCATAATAAGCTTATATCAACATAACTATCCAATGAGAAAGAATATCGTTGCCGGCAACTGGAAAATGAACACCACCGTTCCTGAAGGTGTTGCCCTTGCCAAAGAAGTTAACGAAGCCCTCAAAGCCAACAAGGCTAACTGCGACGTTGTAATCTGTGTACCCTTCACCCACCTCTGCCCCGTAGCTGCTGAAATCGATCAGACAGTGCTCGGTCTTGGTGCAGAAAACTGCGCAGATCACAAATCTGGTGCATACACTGGTGAAGTTTCGGCTCCCATGGTAGCCTCGACCGGTGCTAAATATGTGATTCTCGGTCACAGCGAGCGTCGTCAGTACTACGGCGAGACCTCTGAGACTCTCCGTGAGAAAGTAGCTCTTGCCCTTGAGAACGGCCTCAAACCCATCTTCTGCATCGGTGAGGTTCTTGAAGAACGCGAAAACGGCACCTACAACGACGTTGTACGCCGTCAGGTTGAGGAAGGTCTCTTCAACCTCAGCGCAGAGGACTTCGGCAAAATTATCCTCGCATACGAACCCGTATGGGCAATCGGCACCGGCAAAACCGCTACCGCTGACCAGGCTGAAGACATGCACGCCTTCATCCGCGGTGTCATCGCAGAGAAATATGGTAAGGAAGTAGCTGACAACACCTCTATCCTTTACGGTGGTAGCTGCAAGCCTTCAAATGCCGCTGAGCTCTTTGCAAAGCCCGACGTTGACGGTGGCCTTATCGGTGGCGCTTCTCTCAAATGTGCCGACTTCATGGGCATTGTAAGCGCATTCTGATCAATTCTGAATTCCTATCACGGCAGGGGAGCGGCTTCCGGCCGCATCCCTGCCATCAAATTTATATAAGATGGTGAAAATGATACGTATCAGCGCCCTCGCGTTAATTATCGCTGCCTTATCGGTTTCGGTAGCCTCGGCGCAGGAGAAGGTGTCGATTGTTGAGGCAATCGATGCATCGGGTAACATACGCATCAATCAGCCCCAAGCATTGTTGCGCCTGCTTGAATATGTTCCCGCGCAGATTGTTTCTGACGACGAGACCTCGTCATCTCATGAGCGGCCGCATCAGGCAACTAATACCCGCACAGGCTATCGCGTGCAAGTCTTCGATGACAATAACCCGCGCACAGCACGCAGTCAGGCCGAAGCGGCACATAACCGCATCAGTGCTGAATTTCCCCATCTCCGCAGCTACCTTTCGTTCAATTCGCCCTATTGGCGGGTAAAGGTCGGCGATTTCCGTACACGCGCAGAGGCCGAGGCAGCCATGGCTGAAATACGACAGGCCATGCCCGGGCTCGGAGCATATCTCCGGGTTGTGCGCGATAAGATTAATATTTATGAGTGAAATGCAGCAACTTTCCGAAAAAGAACGTATCGACGCCATTGCAGGCCATGTCAGAGCTATTATAGAGCTTATGGGTGAAGATCCCTCGCGTGAAGGTCTGGTGAAGACTCCTGAGCGCGCAGCCAAAGCTCTCGCATTTCTTACGTCGGGCTATCAGGCCGATGCCTCAGCTGTCATGGAGCAGGCTCTTTTTGAGCATGAGGGATCAAGGATGATCATTGTTCGCGACATAGAGTTCTACTCCATGTGTGAGCATCATATACTTCCGTTCTTCGGCAAAGTGAGCATTGGATATGTGCCCGGAGGCAAGATTGTGGGGCTTAGTAAACTCGCACGCATTGTCAATGTATTTGCGCGCCGTCTGCAGGTACAGGAGCGTTTCACTGCGCAGATTTGCGAGGAAGTCCGTCGTACTCTCGGTGCGCAGGGCGTAATCGCAGTTTGCAGCGGCGAACACCTTTGCATGAAAATGCGCGGGGTAGAGAAACAGCATGCCTCAACCACTACGTCGCATTATAATGGCGTATTTGAGACAGACCCTTCATTGCGCGCCGAATTCTTCGCTGCAATAAGATAGATCTTTTAAGATCCTTACATTTCAATTGAACTTATGTTGGTTATCGGGGAGGAGACTCCATCGGTAACCTTTTTTTATGCCTCCTCAAATGTGAAATAAGTGTAAAAATTACACTTATGTTTTATAACATAAAAATTTATTTGGCAGCCCGTAGAGACGGTGTTAACTTTACACTCAAATTCACATATGTCGTGCGCCGTCTTACCTCGGCGCCTAATCATTATCTGCCTGACACTAATTTTTAACCTCATAATCATTGATTCCGCTATGAAATCCGCCATGAGAATTGCCGCTGTGGCCACTTTATGCGCCATGGCCGGTGCGTGTGCCCATCAAGCCTCCACCGATAAAGCACTTACGCTCTCGGGGCTTGATCCTGATAACTTCCGGGCCAAGTACAGAGGCGACTCCACTGCCTTATATACACTTACCAATGCAAATGGTATGGAAGTGTGCGTTACAAATTTTGGAGGCCGTATTGTATCTGTATCTGTTCCTGACCGTGATGGTGTGTTCCGCGACGTTGTGCTCGGCTTCGACAGCATCGCGGATTATTTCCCCGAGAACAATCTTTCAGACTTTGGCGCAGCCATAGGCCGCTATGCCAACCGCATTAATCAAGGCCGTGTAGTGCTCGACGGAGACACTCTGAAACTCCCACGCAACAACTATGGCCATTGCCTGCATGGAGGCACCAATATGGGCTCCTTTGGCTGGCAATACAGGGTATACAGCGCAGAGCAACCCGACGATACGACACTTGTGCTTTCGATTGAGTCGCCCGACGGAGACAACGGTTTCCCTGGCAAAGTGAATGCCGTGGTCACTTACCGCCTCACCTCAGATAATGCCATCGACATCGACTATAAGGCAACTACTGACCGGAAGACCATCATAAATCTTACCAACCACTCTTACTTCAATCTCTCGGGCGATCCTGAAAAAACTGTGGCTGATGATGAGCTTACAATCTACGCATCGGCATTCACCCCTGTCGACAGCACCTTCATGACAACCGGAGAGATTGCTCCCGTCGCAGGTACCCCTCTCGATTTTACTGTAGCCAAACCGATCGGACGGGATATTGATCAGCGCGATTGCGAACAGATCAAGAATGCCAACGGCTACGACCACAACTGGGTGCTTGATACCGCTGGCGATGACTCCAAAGTGGCTGCCACCGTATACAGTCCTGCAAGCGGCATCGTGATGGACGTGTATACCAACGAGCCCGGCATCCAGGTGTATACCGGTAATTTCCTGGATGGTTCGGTTACTGGCAAGGGTGGCCATGCCTATCAGCAGCGCTCAGCCATATGTCTGGAGACCCAGCATTATCCCGATAGCCCCAACAAACCCCAGTGGCCTTCGGTTGTGCTTAATCCCGGAGAGACATATTCGAGCCATTGTGTCTACAAATTTTCGACCAAATAATCGTTATTCTTAACCTCTAAATACTACCATGCAATTACTCGACTGGCTCGTTATAGGGCTATTCTTTGTGGCGCTCATCGGTATAATCGTTTGGGTGGTGCGCCAAAAGCAGAATAATGCCGCCGACTACTTCCTCGGCGGAAAAGATGCGACATGGATTGCCATCGGCGCCTCTATATTCGCGTCCAACATCGGATCTGAGCACCTGATCGGTCTGGCTGGCTCGGGCGCTGCGTCCGGCATGGCCATGGCTCACTGGGAAATCCAAGGCTGGATGATTCTGATTCTCGGCTGGGTGTTCGTTCCCTTCTATAGCCGCTCTATGGTATTCACCATGCCTGAATTCCTCGAGCGCCGCTATAATTCGGCATCCCGTACAATCCTCTCGCTGATTTCGTTGATCAGCTACGTGCTTACCAAAGTGGCTGTGACTGTATATGCCGGTGGCCTTGTGTTCCAGCAGGTTTTCGGCATCGATACCCTCTGGGGAATCGACTTCTTCTGGATCGCCGCCATTGGTCTTGTTGTGATCACAGCGCTTTATACCATCTTTGGTGGTATGAAATCTGTGCTGTATACCTCCGTGCTCCAGACCCCGATTCTACTCCTTGGTTCACTGATTATACTTGTGCTCGGCCTCAAGGAACTTGGCGGCTGGGATAAGATGATGGAAATATGCTCCTCGGTTGAAGTCAATCAGTACGGCGATTCGATGACCAATCTCATCCGCGATAACCGCGACGCGCAGTTCCCATGGCTGGGTGCTCTGATCGGATCGGCTGTCATCGGCTTCTGGTATTGGTGTACCGACCAGTTCATCGTGCAGCGTGTGTTGTCGGGTAAAGACGAGCGCGAGGCACGTCGCGGTACAATCTTTGGAGCGTATCTCAAACTTCTGCCTGTATTCCTCTTCCTCATTCCCGGCATGATTGCCTTCGCTCTTCACCAGAGCACCGGTTCTTTCCTTCCGGTATTTGAGAATGGTAACCTCAACACCGACGCAGCGTTCCCAACCCTTGTGGCCAAACTTCTGCCTGCTGGTGTGAAAGGTCTGATCGTATGCGGTATTCTCGCTGCTCTGATGAGCTCGCTCGCATCATTGTTCAACTCCTCGGCAGCTCTGTTTACCATTGACTTCTATCAGCGTTACCGCCCCAACACCGATCCGAAAAAGCTTGTCCGCATAGGTCAGGCCGCAACGGTTGTGATTGTAATCCTCGGTATTCTCTGGATTCCCATCATGCGCTCCATTGGCGATGTGCTTTATCTTTACCTCCAGGATGTACAGTCGGTGCTTGCCCCCGGTATAGATCGGAAGAGCACACGTCTGAACTCCAGTCACCCTTAGGTATCTCGT
>CAJUJB010000018.1 GCA_910586595.1 uncultured Muribaculaceae bacterium
TTCTCCGCACGGAAGAGTCAGAATCGCCCCCACAGAGCATTCTGTCGCCATTTTTGCAAGCTGCATAATAAATTTTGGAAACAAAAAAAAGACAATTCGGTTACTGAGATCCTTTTTTTAAAAGGTATTTTGTTATTTTGCGTCAGTAATTCATCCTGCTATGCTATCCACACCCTCTCTGGGGCACATATTGATTGTCGATGACGACGCCAATATCTCGGAGCTCTTAAGAGTCAATCTTAAGAGCGAAGGTTATAGTGTCGACGTTGTGACGTGTGCCGAAGAGGTTGACCGCTCAGCCCAGGGCGAGACCCGTCTCGTTATCGTAGACGCGATGCAGCAGCCCTACAGCGGAATGGATCTCATATATGACTTCAAGGATGATCCGCAGACCGAGCATATAGGCATCATACTCTACTCGAGTTTCAAAAGCGAGCGGATGGTGATCGATGCCCTTGATGCCGGCGCTGATGACTACATCGTAAAACCATTCTCACTGCGAGAGATGGTGGCCCGTGTCAAATCGGTGCTACGCCGACATACGGCACGCGAAGCCCGCGGCGGTAACCTGATCACATTCCAGGACCTCACCGTCGATCTTACGACCCAAGTGGTCAAGCTTGCCGGCACTCCCTTGACGCTGTCGAAGACAGAATACGCGATTCTGACCTTGCTGCTCAAGAATGTGGACAATTATGTGTCGCGCATCGAGATTCACCGTAAGGTATGGAGCGACGACACCGCAGGGGCAAACGAACGCATAGTCGACACCAATATATCGCGTCTGCGCAAAAAACTCGGCGAACTTGGCAACCGCATTGTCAACCGCTCAGGCCACGGCTACATGATCAGCTGATCCCGCAAGCCGCCATGACCCGGAGTTTGTTTCCATTATCAACCAGAGAATATAACATAGCCTCGCCAGGACTCTCGGGCGTGGCCATAACTTATTTATTAACTAAAACCTCACAACCTTGGATATAGATCCTTTGCCGGCCACTCAGGCCGCACTCATATCGCTTAACTCATTTCTCCCGGCCGATGCAGCGATCACGCTGCCGGAGTTCGGCACAGCTCAGATCATAGCCCTTGCAGTTGCAGTGGTGTGTCTGTTCATATCAGGCTTTGTCAGCGGCAGCGAGATGGCATTCTTCTCTCTCACCCCAGCACAGTGTGAGGAACTCGATGAGACCCCGAAAGGGCCGGCCATACGCAAACTGCTTGACGATCCTCAGCGCCTTCTGGCCACAATACTCATAGCCAACAATCTTGTCAACGTAACCATAGTCGTGCTATGTAACTTCGCCCTCGGCCCCGTTTTCGAGGGCATGAGCCCGGTGCTGAGTTTCGTGCTACAGACAGTAATCCTCACCTTTCTCATCCTTCTTTTCGGAGAAATTATCCCAAAACTATACGCCAACAACAATAATGCCGGATGGGCAAGGGCCTCGATAGGTGGAATTTCTGCCATATCAAAAATACTTGGGCCTATTGCCGGGCTGCTGGTCAAGTCGGGCACAGTGGTCAAACGTGTGGTGACAAAAGAATCGCACGACATCACCCCGTCGGAGCTCTCCCGCGCGCTTGAACTGACCGAAGGCACAGACGGCAACGATAAAGAGATGCTTGAGGGCATTCTAAAATTCGGAGACACGACCGCCTCGGAGATTATGACTCCACGCGTCGAGCTCACCGACCTGAATGTAAACCTGACTTTCGACGAAGTGATGAAGGTTGTGCTCAAGAGCGGCTACTCACGCATGCCGGCTTACGAGGACAATCAGGACAATATAAAAGGTATACTCTACTCACGCGACCTACTTCCGTACATCGGAAAGACAACCGAGGCCGACTTTGCTTGGCAGCGTCTGCTTCGCCCGGCCTACTTTGTGCCTGAGTCTCGCCAGATCGACGACCTTCTTGAAGACTTCCGCAAGCTAAAAATCCACATGGCCGTGGTGGTAGACGAATTCGGCGGCACCCAGGGTGTGGTGACACTTGAGGATGTGCTCGAAGAAATCGTAGGCGACATAGACGACGAATACGATGAGCCAGACACAACCTTCAAACGTCTGCGCGACGACACATATGTATTTGAAGGCCGCACACCCCTCACCGACTTTTTCCGCATCACCGATCTGAATCCCGACGAGTATGAGGCGGTGACAGAAGATGTGGAGACACTTGCAGGCATGCTGCTGGCCATAAAAGGAGACTTCCCCAAAGACAAGGAGCCTCTCGTCTACGGGCGTTGCCGTTTCCTCGTACTTGAAATTACCGACCACCGCATCACGGAAGTCCGTGTGAAGGTGATGCCAGAGCTACAGGAATGAAGCCCCAACACGCAATCCTGTTATTGCTTGGATGGGTGTTAAGCGCTTGCTCCGGCCCCAGCCATAAACAGGCCGATGCCACGCCTCGACGCTATGCATACCCGCGTGTAGAGGCTCTCGACAGTACAGCAACCACAGTATCGGTAGGCGATCTTGATATGAGGCTGAGCAAGTCTGCAACCTATACCCATCCTGCCGAAGGGTGGCTTGATGCAACATACCCTAAGCTCGGCGCAAAACTCCATCTGTCGGTTACCTATCATGCCTCGGCCAACAAGTTGGCCGAGGCAATTGCCAACCGTAGGCAGCGGATAAGCCTCAACATCGGCGATTCTCCTGCAAAAATAAGCAATTTCACAGCCGGAGATGATTGGATATGTGAGGTAGTCGCCACCTCAGAAGGGCCAGCTACGCCCGTACAGTTCATCGCTGCCGATAACGAGGGGTATCTTGTAAACGGAGCCTTTGTTCTCATCGGTGCAACGGCTCCAACCGACTCTCTGCGGCCTATTGTCGAGGTTCTGGAGCGCGAGGCTATTGCCATAATCAACAGCCTTGAGGTACGATGAAAATAGAGCTGCCTGGCTTTCCCTACCAGATTTTTGCGACGGACATCATTCCGGATGCCCAATTGACACGCCACGAACGCGAAGAACTGGCGGTAAACACACTGCTCAGAGAGGCATTCGGAAATGAAGCACGCCGCGTACACGACGAGCTCGGAGCCCCTCTGCTCCAAATCGGCGGGAAACGCGTCGATGTCACCATCACTCTGTCGCACTCTCCGCATATGGCTGCATTATGCCCAGCCGAAGGAAAAGCCAGCATAGGCATCGATATCGAAGCCGAGCGGCCGCAGCTGACCCGTGTGACACCGCGCATCCTCACTCCAGAAGAACTGGATTTCTATTCCAACCTACCCCATGGATTGCTCCGTGCATGGACGCTGAAAGAGGCACTTTTCAAGGCCTGCCGTCCGCTTACCGACGAAGCCATCGACTATACCAATCAACTGGGCCTACCATTGCAGGAAGGCGCCGATGCAGAGTTTCGCGACATGCATGGCAACACTCTATTCTCCTTAGGTTGCTTCAGCCGTCTACTCACAGCACCCGTGACGACTATGCTCTCCGCGGTGTACGCAAAGTCTATAGATTAAAAAACATCCCGCCTGCGGCGCGAAGCCGGGCGGGATGCGAAATTGTAAGCGGAGCTATGTTACCTATCGAGCCGCTTATGAATATACTCTATGACCATGTCGGCGAGTTGCTCCATAGGCAGTAGAGACGAGTCGAGAGTAAGGTCGTAGCTCTCGGCTGCACCCCAGCGTTTATCCGTATAGAAATTATAGAAATTGGCGCGCAATTTATTTGTGCGCACAGCCAGGGTCTTTGCCTCCTCATGTGATTTGCAATCCATGCGGTCGACGATACGCTCTGCACAGGCATCAGCCGGTGCATGAACAAAAATATTGACCACATTATCGACATCGCGCAAGATATAATCGGCGCTGCGGCCAACAATGACACATGGCTCGGTGGCTGCCAGCTCGTGGATAAAATCGCACTGGGCTTTGTATATGCCGTCGCTTCCGGCCGCACTGTCACCAATCCACGACATAGGATAGAAACCCATCGAAAACGGGATAATACCACCCATGATACGCGGAGCGCGCTCGTCGTTACGCTCGAAGAAATCGAGATTATAACCGGCCTTCTGAGCAGCTTTGACGAGGAGTTGCTTGTCGTAGAAGCCGATTCCAAGTTTTTCGGCAATCATACGGCCAAGAGCCCTGCCTCCACTACCGAAGGTACGGCCAACCGTGATCACATATTTTTCAGGTAACATAATTGGGGATTCAGATTATTTGTCAGCTTTTTTCTTTGCTGCGCGTTTTTTTGGAGCCGGCTTTTCGGCGGCCTCTGTGGCTGCCTCAGCCTTCGGCTTACGGCCGCGGGGCTTCTTCTCGGGAGCCGGAGCTTCATCCTCGCGTTTCTTGTGCTCGATGTTGTATTGCTCAACACTCTTGCGCATCGAGGTCAACTCCTTGTTGAGAGCTTCAATCTCCGCGCCCTGGTTGCGGATGGTAAGCAGGAGCGAGTTGAGCTCTTCGTTGCCAACCTGCGAGGGGAATTCCTCCTCAACTCTCATGAGGAAGTCGGCCAGCACATTCATATAGTTTGTGAAGGCAGCGAACGGAGTCTCGTAAGGGCTGAATGCGGCGGGGCTCTTGGTGTTCATGTAGAAGAAGTGGTCGCAGGCCTGGAGATACTGCCAGTCGCGCTTGAGGCTACGGTTGGAGCATTCGCGCACGCGCTCGGCCAGCGAATAGAGCTTGTCGAAAGCCTCATTCTGCAAGCGGTTGCCGAGCCATGAAGAAGTATCGCGTTCTTCGCCGGCACTCGAGATGGCATGCACAATCGAAAGCTCTCCTACGGCCTTGATTTTTGACACAGCCTGTGTGGGAGTGATAAACTCTACCCCACGCTCGGCAGCGAAACGCGGCAGAGCTTCGAGGAACTGGAAGATGCCAGTGGTTGCAGGATGAAGATCGCCGAATGTCTCCATATTGAGGAAGATGTTCACGATCTGCTCCTCGGCCGGTGTTGAGGCAATCCACTCGATGTATTTGTCGGCTGTCAGGGGGAACTCCGACCAAGAGGTATCGCTGAAGCGGAATGCGATGTCGTCGCTGAGTTTGGAGTTACGAAGAAGGAGTTTGAGCTTGGGAGCTGAGGCTGCCGAGTAAACATAATCGGGAGATTTCCAACCGAGGATATGCTTGGCGCCTTCGGTAAGCACACCTTTGAATCCCATCTCGACGAGCTGCGGAGCGAGATCGTCGAAATAGATAAGCTCGGTATTGCGCACTACCTTGGGTTCTACACCGAGACGGTTACGGAGGATGCTGTTGGTCTCGGCAATCTGCTGGGCAAACTCTTCAGGATCGGTAAGAGAAGAGAGGCCGTAGGAGAAGGGCTGAGCTACAAATTCCACACAACCGGTATCGGCGAGTTTCTTGAAGAGGTCAAGAAGCTCGGGCACATAGTGCTCGAATTGCTCGAATGCAAGGCCAGAGACGGCAATAGAGCAACGGAAACGACCTTCGTTCTGCTCGACCATGCGGAGGAGAGTCTCACAAGCCGGAATATATGAGTTATGGGCCACACGTGTAACGATGTCATCGTTAAGGAAGTCATCGAAGTAATAGTGGTCTTTGCCGATGTCGAAGAAACGGTAACGTTTCAGACGGAACGGCTGATGTATCTCGAAGTTGAAACAAATTGCTTTCATATATTATTTCAGGTAGTGGTAGTTTAACGGCCGAGAACTTTATTATAAATATCGATCACCTTTCGCCCGGCTTTATCCCAGGTAATCTGTGCCACCTCCGCCAGGCCGTCCTCACGCATCTGCTTGTACAGGGCCGGATAGGAAATGATTGCGTGGATCGCGTCGGCCATAGCGTCGATATCCCAGTAATCAGTCTTGATTACATTGTCAAGAATCTCGGCACAACCGCTCTGCTTGGAAATTATTGAAGGCACACCCATCTGCATGGCCTCAAGAGGCGAGATGCCGAAAGGCTCCGATACGGAAGGCATAATGTATACGTCGCTTGCCTTAAGCATCTCGTATACCTGCCGTCCTTTCTGGAATCCGGGGAAGTGGAATCGGTCGGCGATGCCTCTTTCGGCCGCGAGCATGATCATCTTTTCCATCATATCGCCTGAGCCAGCCATGACAAAGCGGACATTCGAGCAATTGCGGAGCACCTTGGCGGCAGCTTCCACAAAATACTCGGGGCCTTTCTGCATAGTGATACGGCCGAGGAAGGTGACGACTTTCTCCTTTGTCGATCGCGGCATCTCGATATCGAGCAGATCCTGGCTGAGAGGCACCACGGCATTGTGCACGGTAGTTACTTTCGCAGGGTCGATGCCGTAATGGTCGATTACAGTCTGACGGGTGAGATTGCTGACAGTGATTATATGGTCGGCATGCGTCATGCCATCGCGTTCGATACCGTACACGGTGGGGTTGGGTTTCCCTCGCGAGCGGTCGTATTCAGTAGCGTGGACATGCACCACAAGAGGTTTGCCGGTAACCTGCTTGGCATGTATGCCGGCGGGATATGTAAGCCAATCGTGGCTATGAATAATATCGAAGTCGAGCGTACGCGCGATTACTCCAGCAGTGATGGAGTAATTGTTGATTTCCTCGAGCAGATTATCGGGGTATTTTCCGGAGAATTCGATACAGCCGAGGTCGTTTGTGCGCATATAGTTGAAGTCGGCATAAATATGGTCGCGGAGACGGAAATACAGCTCCGGATCCATAAGTTTACCGATACGTGCGTCGACGTAGTCGCGGTTTACGTCGCGCCATGCCACGGGCACCTGCGATGTGCCAATGATACGGGCGAAACTGCGATCCTCGTCGCCGAATGGCTTAGGAATGACAAAAGTTATGTCCATGTCGCCGCATTCCCACATGCCTCGCGTAAGGCCGTAGCTTGCAGTGCCAAGTCCGCCCAGGATGTGAGGCGGAAATTCCCAACCGAACATTAAAGCTTTCATATATTATTGAATATAAGGTATTTAGTATTGGGAATCATTATACAGTAGCATCGAGACGCTTAAGCGAACGATATGCTCTGAGCACCTCTGCGACATTTGTGGCGTGCGACACGGCACCACGGCCGGTGTAAGGAGGATTGCCATCGTAAAGCTGCGACAGCGATCCGATACAGCCCTGTGTCATCTCGTCTTCGAAGCCGATGAGCATGCGGTCGATATAGCCTGCGCCACTCATGCCGAACACGCGGAGATAGGCGTCGGAATAGAAGCCGATGAGCCATGGGCGGGCGGGGCCGTTATGCATTGCGAACTCGCGCTCGTCGGGGCTGCCGAGATAACACGGACGGTAGCCATAGCTCTTCGGAGAAAGAGTACGCAGACCCTTTGGTGTGAGCAGCTCTCTGGTGACAACATCAAGCACACTCTTGCGTTGACGGCGATCGAGAGGAGAATAGTCGAGACCGATGGCGATGGCCATGTTGGGGCGAACAGAGGGCTCTGCAAATGTGCCGTCGACAAAGTCGTAAAGATATCCGCTCTCGTTGAGGAATGTGTCGATAAAGGGTTGCTTCATCTTGTCGGCCTCTGCGAGCCAAGCCTGGCGGCGGCCTTCGAGATCCTCTCGACCTTCTGCAAGTGCGGCGGCAAACATGAGGGCGTTATACCAAAGTGCGTTGAATTCAACCAGACGGCCGGTGCGGCGAACGACTGGAGCACCACCAAGCATTGAATTCATCCACGACACTGCTCTATCGTGGCCATCGGTGGAGACGAGGCCAGTCTCGGCATCGACATATAAATTGGGATGCTCACCTGCCAGGATGTGGTCGACCAGCTTGGCGACGGCATCCATATAAAGTGAACGCGCGGGCTCGGCGCCGACAGTCTTTGCATACTGCTGTATTGCCCAAAGAGCCCACAGCGGGATGTCGGGATGCTCAATGCCTTTTATGGTCTTGGATATCTCTCCGCTGTCGACATAGCGCATCAGCGCCTGCAGTGCGGTTGCCATTATAGCCTCGTAGTCGGCACGGTGATCGATAGCCAAAGTCAGGCCGGGAAGAGCCATAAAGGTATTGCGAGCAAGCACCACGCCCCAGGGGAAACCGGAGATGAGGTACATGCCATCGCCACGACGGATATAGAATTGCTTGGCAGAATTCTTAAGACAGTTGAAGAAAGATGTACGTGGAGTGCGGCTGGCAATCTCGGCTTCGTACATCTTTGTAAGGCTCCGGGGGCTCACCTGGCTGACGCCGGCAGAGAATATTATTGACTCCCCTTTCTTGATAGGAACTTCAAAGTAACCGGGTACCCAAAGATCCTCGCAATAGGGAACTCCACGCTCAAGGTCTTTTACATACTCGATGCCATTATACCAGTTAGGTTCGTCGACCCAATCAACCTTCTTGCTGAACTGCATGAATAAGGTAGGATACCCTTCATAGAGGCATGTAGCGACACCGTTGGGCACTTGCTCAACAGCCCGGTTAATTGCATCGTTTGCCACACAAAGGCTATTGCTTTCACGGAATGCAAGGAACGGACGGAAACGAAGCGTGGTTGCAGAGTGAGCCTCGACAAGAGTGTAGCGTATGAGAATTCGGTTTTCCTGGCTGATAAAAATCTTCTCCTTGGTCAAGATCACGCCGCCCACGCGATAAGTCATGCGGGGAACATCTTCGCAATCGAACTCGCGGATATACTTGTGGCCGGCGGGAGAATATACGCCTCCCTGGTAGCGGTGGATACCCAGATTGAAAGGAGCGCCATGCTGAATAACGGTTTCGTCAAGACTCGACAACAGTACGTGCGGTTTATTCTCCATCCCCTCAATCGGGATAACCAGCAGCCCATGTTGCTTACGGGTGTTGCAGCCAACCAGAGTTGTGCAATGATATGCACCGGCCTGATTTGTACGCAGCATCTCCTTAGCAAGCGACTGGTCCAAGTTTATGAGCAGGTTCTTATCAAATTTAAGATAACTCATATTATTTAGGATTATATAGATGGTATTGTTTTATGTCCGTTCTTTAATTTTGCGAATTTACGGCTTTATTTCTTTCGCGCCAAACAAATATGCCGCAAAACATTAATATTTTCACGTTTTTCATTATTGAAAAGGCCGGAAGACCTTTTGATAACAATTGAGAGGCGAAAAAAGCGGAGGCACCCCGGTCTGGAATGCCTCCGCAATATATCTGATGCTGGATTTCAATAAGTGATGAGAGAAGTAACCTCGGCATCTTCAGGAAGAGCTGCGCGACCATTGAGGGCCGAAAGCTCGATGATGAAGTTGATGTAGATTTTTTTCGGGTTAAGACTCTTGACAAGCTTGTAGGCAGCCGCCATAGTGCCTCCGGTAGCGAGTACGTCGTCGTGAAGAACTACGATATCGTCGGGGCCAATCGCATCGCGATGGATTTCGATCACATCAGTGCCATATTCTTTGGCGTATTCCTGACGGATAGTATCTGCGGGAAGTTTGCCAGGCTTGCGGGCAGGCACGAAACCGGCTCCGAGCTCAAATGCGAGGATAGATCCACCGATGAAGCCACGCGACTCGATACCGACAACTTTTGTCACGCCTTTGTCGCGATAGAGCTGAGAGAGATCCCAACCGATGATGTGAAGTGCGCGCGGATCCTTGAATGCTGTGGTAAGGTCTTTAAAGAGAATACCCTTCGAAGGGAAGTCAACCACGTCGCGGATACGGGATTTAATGTATTCCATGATTGCAGTTTTAAGTTATTGATTTTCTATTAATTGTTTCAAAATTGTTTCACGTGGAACAAGACTATCGGTTCATGAGTAACAATAGAATGTTCACATCTGAAGGAGAAATACCGGGGATTCGGGAAGCGGCTCCGATTGTTGGAGGACGATGCCGGGCGAGCTTCTGACGGCCCTCTGTCGAGATAGATTTGAGAGAATCAAAATCGAGATTTTCGGGGAGACGGATTTCTTCAAGGCGGTGAAGTTTATCGGCGATCAGCTGCTCACGTGCGATGTATCCTTCGTACTTGATAAGAATCTCGGCAGCCTCCACAATTTCATCTATACGGTCGGAAGGAAGAGTGTCTATCATCTGCCGGAGCGGCGATACATAAGCAGCGAGCAACTTCAAATTAAGCTGGGGGCGCTGCACGAGGTCGCGCAATTTAGTACCCTGCTTCAATTGAGAGGAAGCGACGCTGTCGAGCAATTCGGCTACTTCTGCAGGGTGTACCGTAAGCCTTGCAGCAAGCGCGATAAGCTCGTCGCGCAAGCGGCGTTTTTCCTCCATAAGCTTTACACGCTCATCGGAGGCAAGGCCGATCTTCTGGCCAATCGGGGTAAGCCTCATATCGGCATCATCCTGCCGCAGAAGTATGCGGTACTCGGCGCGGGAGGTAAACATGCGGTATGGTTCGTCGACACCTTTTGTAACAAGGTCATCAATCAAGACACCGATATAGGCCTGATCGCGGCCGAGGGTAAACTGGTCGCGGCCGAGAGCCCGGAGGGCTGCATTTGCACCAGCCACGAGGCCTTGCCCGGCAGCTTCTTCATAGCCGGTGGTACCGTTGATCTGGCCCGCAAAATACAAGCCATCGACAAGTTTGGTTTCAAGAGTATGCTTTAGCTGCGTGGGGTCGAAGAAGTCATACTCTATTGCGTATCCAGCCCTGTAGAGCTGAGCGTCGGCCAATGCAGGAACCGTAGAGAGAGCCCGGATCTGGATGTCCATCGGCATCGACGATGAGAAGCCGTTGACATAGAATTCTGTGGTAGTCTCACCTTCGGGCTCAAGGAAGAGCTGATGCTCTGTCTTATCTGCGAAAGTGACGATCTTGGTCTCGATCGAAGGGCAATATCGGGGGCCGATACTCTGTATCTGCCCGTTATACAGAGGAGAATCAGGCAAGCCCTGGCGAAGTATAT
The DNA here is from genome assembly GCA_910586595.1 of uncultured Muribaculaceae bacterium. Taxonomy (GTDB): domain Bacteria; phylum Bacteroidota; class Bacteroidia; order Bacteroidales; family Muribaculaceae; genus CAG-873. The sequence goes on from CAJUJB010000018.1 coordinate 10,838, forward strand.
CGCAGGTCTCGGCACTGGTATATACAATATAACACTCACGCTGGCGGAGATTGCTCTCTACGCCCGGCAGATATGAGAAAAGATGCTTAACATTATCGCCTGGCTGAGGCGTAGTCAAGTTAAAATCTATAGTGCGGCCATCAAGACGCACGGGTGTTCCGGTCTTCATACGGTCGGTAGAAAACCCTCTTTCCCGTAGCTGTTCTGTCAAACCATGCGCAGCGGGCTCAGAAATACGACCGCCCTCGAATGAAACACGACCGATATGCATAAGACCGTTGAGGAATGTACCGTTTGTAAGCACAACCTGCGAGGCATGGAAGCTTGCGCCTTCAGATGTATGCACACCACCAAGAGAGCCGTCTTGATTAAATATCAACCGGTCTACACTACCCTGCCACATGCTGAGATTATCAGTATGCTCGAGTATGTCGCGCCATAAAGCCGAGAATTTATTTCGGTCGGCCTGTGCACGAGGGCTCCACATTGCGGGGCCTTTGCTGCGGTTGAGCATACGGAATTGAATGGCTGTGCGGTCGGTGACGATTCCCATCATACCGCCGAGCGCATCAATCTCTCTTACGATCTGGCCCTTTGCTATACCTCCTACAGCCGGATTACAACTCATCTGGGCGATCTTGTTCATATCCATAGTCACCAGCAGTGTGCGGGCTCCTATGCGCGCAGCTGCGTGTGCAGCCTCGCACCCGGCGTGCCCGGCACCCACAACTATCACATCAAAATCAAATTGCATAGTACGGAATTTATGAGGAATAAATCAACGTGCCGACATAGCACGCCAGATTGCGAGCGCGTCGTTTTCGGCACGTTCCATAATCTCACGCTCGCCTGGCCCCTTGTCATTAATGCCGCAAAGGTGCAGCACTCCGTGAATAATCACACGAAGCAACTCCGATTCGTAAGGCAGCCCGAGACCTTCGGCATTTGTGCGGACGGTGTCGAGCGATATGAACATATCGCCACGAAGCATCGACCCCAGGCAATAGTCGAAGGTAATAATATCGGTATAATAATCGTGAGTAAGATACTGGCGATTGACCCTCAGAATCTCTTCGTCGTCACAAAATATGTAATTGAGGGTATGCGCAGTGCGGTTGTGCGATTGTGCAACTTGTGCAATCCACTGCTCAAGTTGTTGATAATCAAGGGTTGGGCGTTCAACACCCGATGTTAACCACTGAAATGCGGGCGTCATTGTTAGTCAATTGAGACGCAAAGATACAAAATATTTTGGAATTACGAGCAGATAGTGACATCTACAGATTAAAAATTTATCAAGGGTGTAAAAATAAGGGGTATCGCATTATTTTTCAACCCAATAAGCTCCGGTGAGCCGCTCTGAGATTTCAAAATTTGCCTATCACTCGAATAACCGAGCGTAAAAATCGTTGTCTCGCGCGCCAATGACCACTCCCCTACCCTACCGCCTCGCCAAGAAAAATTGTAGAGGATGTTAAATTCGGCGATTTTCTTCAGAGGCCACCTAGACGGTCATCTTACGATCATGATGAATTCCGAGTTCAACTAATAATTCCAATTTCTAAAAGAACCAATTGCAAAGGCAACTCCGACTCCTGATCTGACCCTAATTTATACAGGGTGGCTAATTTTGCATTAGCTGGCATAGGATTAATATTTTCCAGCCCGAGGTATCAGCACTGAAGAACCGTCCAATTTCTAAAAAAGGGGAGAGCCGACCCCAAAGTCTAAAAAAGGCTTAAGAAATATGGGCAAAATAGACAATTGCATGGGCGAAAGTGTAAATAAATGAAAAAATATGCTTAACTTTGCTGACTGAATCATTCTCTCACATATTACTGAGTTGCAAGTGTAATTATCATCACATATAAACCATTTTTCTCACAATTTCCCTTAATGCAATGAGACGACTTTTATCGTTTTTCAGCGTGCTCTGGCTCGCACAGGCAATAGCCTTCGCCGCCGGAGCCACCATCACATGTAAAGGTACGGTTGCAGACGAGGAAGGCGAGCCTATCATTGGCGCCAGCATCGTCATAACCGGAGGAAAGGCCCTCGGTACAACCGATATCGACGGAGCCTTCTCTGTAAGCGTTCCCTCCGACACCCGTTCGCTCACCATAAGCTATGTGGGCTACAAAACACAGACCGTACCTGCCCGGGCGAATATGGGCACTATCACAATGGAGCCCTCAACCGAGCTGCTCAACGACGTGGTTGTGACTCAGTCGCTCGCACGAACCCGTCAGACCCCCGTGGCCGTATCTCAGGTCAACAAGGCGGAGATTGACGTAAAACTCGGCACTCAGGAATTGCCTGAAATATTAAACACCACTCCCGGCGTATGGGCAACCAAAGACGGCGGCGGCTTCGGTGACGCGAAAATCAACATGCGCGGCTTCCAAAGCGCCAATGTGGCAGTGCTCGTAAACGGTATTCCGGTCAATGACATGGAAGGCGGATGGGTATATTGGAGCAACTGGGCCGGCCTCGGCGACGTAGCCTCCAATATCCAGACCCAGCGCGGCCTAGGTGCAGCCGTTCTCTCGGCTCCCTCAATCGGCGGTACGATCAACATCACCACCCAGAGCCTCGATGCCGAGAAAGGCGGCAGCGTATGGTATGGCATGGGTAACGACGGCCTCAACGACATGGGCGTAAAGGTATCGACCGGTATGCTCAAGCACGGATGGGCCATCACAGTACTCGGCTCACACAAATGGGGCGACGGATACATCCAGGGCACCGATTTCACATCTTATAATTATTTTGTAAATGTATCGAAGCGCATCAACGACGCTCACCAACTCTCTCTGACAGCCTTCGGTGCTCCGCAGACCCACAACAAACGCGGCAACAAAGACGGCCTCTCGATCATCCAATATCAGACCTACGCCAAAGAAGTAATGGGCAACGAAAGCCCTTACCGCTATAATGCAACCTTCGGCTACGACCTTCAGGGCCAGGTACGCTCATCGAACCGCAACACCTATCACAAGCCCCAGGTGTCTCTGGCACATATCTGGCAGATCGATAAAAAATCTTCTCTCTCGACCACCATCTACGCATCGCTCGCCAAAGGCGGTGGCTACAGCGGCCAGGGCCGTGGCACTTACAACGGAGTCAGCCTCTCAAATACCAGCTGGTACGGCGCAACCAACGGTGTTGCAAATACCCTCTTCCGCAACCCCGACGGTACATTCGCATACAACGAGATCCAGCTCATGAACCAGGCTTCAACCACCGGCTCAAACATGGTGATGTCGGAGTCAAACAATTCTCACAACTGGTTTGGCCTCATCTCTACCTATAACAACAGATTCTTCGATAATAAACTCAACTTCCTGGCGGGTATTGACCTCCGTTACTACGTTGGCCAGCACAATAATAAGATCATCGACCTCTACGATGGTGCATATTATATGGACGACAGCTCACGTAAAAACGTAAAGGCATACAATAATGCCGCAGCGGCAGATCCCGATTGGGTATATGAGAAGCTCGGCGTGGGCGACATCGTCTACCGCGACTTCGAAGGCCGTACACAGCAGGAAGGCGCCTATGTGCAGGGCGAGCTCAATCTCCTTGACAAGAAACTCAACCTCGTGCTGTCTGGCTCTCTGAGCAATACTGGTTATCAGAAAATCGACCGGTTCTACTATGACGCTGAGCATGGCAAAACCGACTGGTATAACTTCCTCGGCGGAACAGTGAAATTCGGTGCGAACTACAACATCGACCGTCACAACAATGTGTTCGCCAACGTTGGCTACATCAGCCGCGCCCCCTTCTTCGCTTATGGTGTCTTCCTCCAGCAGGCAACCTCGAATGCCACAAACCCCGACCCCGTAAACGAGAAGGTATTCTCAGCAGAAATTGGCTATAACTTCCGCTCACGTTACTTCTCGGCAACCATCAACGGCTATTACACCAAATGGATGGACAAAACAGCCGTGCGCGGCGGCACAATCGAGCAAGGCACACACGCCGGCGACCGCTACGCCCTCAACCTTACCGGCGTTAACGCACGCCACATGGGTATCGAGATCAATGCCACTTATGCCCCCGTAAAATGGTTCGAGCTCACCGGTATGCTCTCCCTCGGCGATTATGTATGGGATAGTAACGCAAAAGGCTATTTCTACAACCAGCTCGGCGAACCTCTCAAAAATGCCGCCGGCGATCTCGCATCGGGCATCATGGCAGAAGATCATGCCTGGGGTATTCTCAACCAGAAGGGTGTGAAAGTCGGTGGCTCAGCCCAGACAACTGCCGCAATCGGAGTAACATTCCGCCCCTTCGAAGGCTTCCGTATCGGCGGCGACTGGAAAGTTTCAGACCGTAACTACTCCGACTATACGATCAGCACACCGTCGTTCAACCAGGAAATCAACCTTGCCAAACCCTGGAGAATTCCCTGGGGAAATCAGCTTGACCTCAACGCATCGTATTCGTTCAAATTCGGAGGAGTCAACGCCACACTATACGGCAACGTCCACAACGTATTCAACTATAACTACGTGGTCGATGCCTGGAGCAATTCGGCAGAAGACGCCACATGGGAAAATATCTATGGCGTATTCTATTCCTTCGGCCGCACCTACTCTGTAAAACTCCGTGTCAAATTCTAAGCTATAACAAGACATGAAAACAACATATATCCGCGCCTTCATCGCCCTCAGCCTCGCCGGAGCGCTGACTGCATGCGACGAGAACTCGTGGAACAACCACCTCGACGGATTCGAGGAAATGGAAAATGAGGCCATACCCAACGTGCAGACCCTCAGCTACACGCTCACGGCTGCCGACTATGCCACGATAGCCTCCAACAGCACCAACGTGGCTCTGGCCGGAGAAGAGGGCGCAGCCGCACTCAAAGCTTTAGGCACTCTGAAGCACTTCACTCAGGATGCGCCTGCATCGAAGTATGTTCCGGCTCTCCTCGGCAGCTCCTCATTCCCCTACTTCACCCTCACCAACGGCTCTGCAATCAAAGTAAGCTGTATGGTTGCGCAGAACGAACCCGCCGAATATGTTTCGGCCCAATCCTTCCAGGAGTTTACAATCACTCCCGACATGTACCGCGACGAGGTATGGGGTGGCGAAGATTATATCAACGCATTCGCACCCTCCAACACCCCGGCACAGAACATTCCTGCTCTGCTCCTGGATTACGTCGATGCCAACGACGGACTCAACTGCATCGTGAAGTATGAGATGGCAACTCAGGAACCCGTATTCGGAGGCGGCGGTGAAGCCCCCGCCGTACCGGTGGAAATATTCACAGAGTCGTTCACCGAAAGCCTCGGAGACTTCACTGTAGAAAACCCTGTTCTGCCAGAAGCCCTGAGCTTCGTATGGACATGGGGTGGCGCCAACTATGGTGCAAAAGCCTCGGCCTTCAAAGACAATATCAGCTACGCAACCGAATCATGGCTCATCTCGCCGGCAATAGATCTGAGCGTCTACACCGAACCCGTCCTGGCATTTGAGCACGTTGTCAACAAATTCCCCGATCTTGCCTTCGCCAAAGCCAACTGCACCCTCTGGGCCCGCGTTGACGGCACAAACACCTGGGAACAGGTAATCATACCTGAGTACAGCACCAATGACTCATGGTCGTTCGTTCCTTCGGGAGACATCGACCTCTCGGCATACGAGGGAAAAACAATCCAGCTTGGCTTCAAATACGTGAGCGAAGACGGAAAGTCGGGCACATGGGAGGTGAAAAATCTCACCCTCACCGGCATCGAAAGCTCCAAGAAGGTACAGGCCCGCTCAACTGTATATGTACCCACCGAGACCCTCAACGCTGTCTACACCTACGTTGACAACGCCTGGAAACCCGCAAGCCAGGCCGTAGCCCTCAATCCGGCCGACTATACAGCCATGGGCCAGAGCTATGCCAACCTTAGCGCAGCCGAGCCTTACCTGTCTACTTATCTGAAGGCTAATTACCCCTACGCAGCCGCCGGCGCCATCAAATATGTATATTGGCTTAAATATGCATCCGGTGCAACCACCTACCAGTGCAGCCAGTATACCCTTGGCGAAGATGGCTCTTGGAAGCTTGACGACTTCGTGGTAGAAGACACCTATCAGTTCGTCAAAAACGACGGCGTATGGAAGTACAGCCCGAATGTCAATATCTCCCTACCCGCCGGCCGCAATCAGGAACTCAGCACGCTTTACTACCAGACCATCGTCGACTGGGTATTCGAGAATATCTGCAAACCTCTGGGCGACACCAGCATCAAGAGCGGTCTCTACTATGTATCGTCGTATGGCAACAATGAGTACTACTCCGGTGCATCAGCCTATCAAGGCAACGTAGACCTGCGCCCCGGCTCAGCGCAGGCTCAGTATCCGGCCGAATACGCATCGATGAGCGATGACGAGATCGTAGAACTGGAGAAAAACCGATTCTTCTACGAAACGCTGCCCGCAGCCCTCGAAATCATTCACGCCGACGCAAAACCTGCCGACGGCGTACCTGTAGTCTACACCATCAATTTCGGAGTATACGATGGCTCCAAGACAACTTACTACGACGCAGTATATGAAGTTGCCGCACCCGGCAAATTCACTCCCGTATCCTGCTCGTGGTGGGAAAATGGCACTGGCAAATAAATCGTTTCCATAAAGCAAGACAGGCACGCCTCACTCCCCCCGGAGACAGGCGTGCCTTCTTTTTTATACAGCCCGTAAAATTTAAGGCCACGACAAGAGTTATATATAGTATAACACAAACCCCACATCATGAAAAGCAACGTATACACCCGCACCGGAGACCTCGGCACCACATCTCTTGTAGGAGGCAAGCGCGTGGCAAAAAATAACGCGCGTCTGGAGGCCTACGGCACCATAGATGAGGCAAACTCCTGGCTCGGCCTATTAGACGCGTCAGACGCGCTTCCAGAGGCCTCTCATGCCACTCTTCGCCGCGCTATGAACCATCTGTTCGACATCGGAGCGGCTCTGGCCACCGAACCGGAGTCGAAATGGCAACCGTCACCATTCCCTGAGTCGGCTGTAGCTGCGCTGGAAGCCGATATAGACGTCCTCGATGCACAGCTCCCGCGCCACAACCGCTTCGTCCTACCCGCCGGACATCCCGACGCAGCCAGGGCAAATATAGCGCGTACAGTAGTAAGACGAGCCGAGCGGAGAGCCATAGACCTCAATGCATCCGAAGCCCCTGTCGACCCCATAATTCTGCGATATATCAACCGACTGAGCGATTATCTCTTCGTATTGAGTCGCGCAATAAACTTTTTTAACGGCAAAGAAGAAATATTTTGGGAGAAATCTTGTTAGAAACAAGAAAATAACTATCTTTGCGCACTTTTAAAAACTCGACACTATGTACTGGACACTTGAACTTGCATCTAAGCTTGAAGACGCGCCCTGGCCCGCAACAAAAGACGAACTCATTGACTACGCAATGCGCAGCGGCTCTCCCCTTGAAGTAATCGAAAACCTTCAGGAAATCGAAGACGAGGGCGACACATACGAGTCAATCGAAGACATCTGGCCTGATTACCCTTCTAAAGAAGACTTCCTTTTCAACGAGGACGAATATTAAGCCTCCTTCTAATATTTCGGAAAAAATATCAAAGGGTTGAGTGTTGCGTACCGCGACCGCTCAACCCTTTTTGCTTGCCCATTTTTGCGTTTTACAGCATCTTAAACAGGCGTAAAACTCACAACCTGAGTGTATAGGAACTTATTCTTTACTCTGCGGTTGCCGTGATAAGATACTTTAACGTGTCTCGGAGTTCGTCGATTGTGAGTGGGAGGCCATGACAGGCGTTGCAGTTATATTGTTCAATCATTCCCTTTTCTTTAGCGCGGACAAGGGTTGAGAGATCCTCTTTGGCCGCTTTCATTTCTGCTAAGTATGGGCTATCGGGGTTGTGTTTCTTCTCGTTGTAGTAGTCATTTTTGGCTCTATTGAAGGCATTGATGAGGATGTCGAGCTGGTAGAAGTCCTTTTTGAGAACGTCCAGACAGACATAGGCATGTGCGCGTATTCGCTCAATACGTAAAGTATTGATAAAACTGCGCATATTATCGATTTCCTTGTCCTTATCGAGTAACGCCGCATGTGATTCATGCAGGCCGGTGCGTAATCGTCCGATATATCTATCCAACCACTCGTTGCCGGTAGTGGTCAGCGTCACGATCACATCTTCAAGTGTGAATGTGTTTTCGGGCGGATTCTGCCACTCTTTCTGAACAGCCATGAGCGTATTTACACCTGATTTCCAATGGCCGACTGATTTGTCAACAATCTCACCATCCGGCATGAGGACCACGCAATGGTTCCACCCAGACCCTGACATAAGGTTGCCAGCCATGTATAGCAGTGGATTGCCCTGTTCATCGTGAGACTCACGTGGATACTTTTCCCACCATTGCAAAACCGCTCCTAATGGCGCAATGTATGTCGATGCGTAAGCCAGCTGCGGATTCGACAAAATTCGTTCGCGATTGGCTATCAGTAACTGTGCATTGAAGAAAAAGAGTTCTTTTGAATTATCCATAATAGTAAAATATATCCGCAGCACCTCCCTCGTAGGGGTTATCCGCACACAGGCGTTGCTTTCTCCGACTATTGTGTTTGATTGGATTGTAGGTCAGTTCTACTGATGGTTTACCGGCTCCCATGTATATGAATCTACTTCACCATAGTGTGCGATGCCCCACTTTTCCGTTGGGATATTGTTGAGTACGTTGATCTTGATGGTATCGCTGATCATCTTCATCAGAGAGTCGTAGTTATCCACGTTCCAGTCAATGTAGAATATCTCGTCTTGTGGAATATACACATTTACCTCTCTTATATAATTGTCGTATCCCACAATCACAAGCTTCCCGTTATTGACTTTAACTCCATAGACGAAGCCGTCGCAGTATTCTCCGGGCTCTCCTCCAAAATCCACACAGTTATCCGGTGCCGAGATGCCTTCAAAAAGCTCGGCATCTTCCTCGTTGTATTTGGGAGCATTAAATTCATCCAAATAGTAGCTTGACCAAAGGCCGAGTTGGCTGACACCTTTTTCGGTGAGATACTCGGCTACACGTGTGAGAGCCTCTATCGAGTCTTTGTTTACACTGCGACGTCTTTCGAGGATGTCGTCGATAAACGCAAGGTCATTGCCCTTGTAGTCATCAAGGTTTAAGTTTTTTTCTGCCATGATGTTATGGTTTTGTTTTGAGTATTTCAGCAGCGAAGCCACAAGAGGCAAGGCAGCCTTTGTTTATTAATATTTCGATAACTTCTTGCTGTACCCCATAAGGGCTTTTCGCACTTTTAACCTTTTCATTCCTTCAACCAATCAACCTTCGGGCAAAGCCCGACACAGCCCCCGGTCGAGCAGGTCGTAGTTACCGGCGTTGGCTTCGGTGCGGTTGAGGAAAGTTGCGGCGTAGCACTTTTTCCCATATTGGCGAGCGAAGCTCATGGTGTGGAGAGATCCACTCTTTGACGGACATTGTGCCAGAATGACAATCTCAGACAGCGCGGCTTGAAGCCTGCTACGAGCTACAAGGCGTGTGGGATTGGCTTTGACTCTTATTGCACACTCCGACATCATCATTCCGCCATTGGACAAGATACGTTCTTCCAAAGCCTTGTTCCCACGAGGATGGCAAATGTCAAGGCTATTACCAACTATTGCTATAGTTTCACCGCCCTCATCCAGACAACCAATGTGAGCGGCAGTGTCACATCCATAGGCAAGTCCGCTGACAATCACATAACCGTCGTGGGAATATTGGCTTGCGAGGTCGTATGCCTTGGCGATTCCTTCTTTATCGGCCGACCTGGCTCCGATTATAGCAGCCGCCTTGTCTTCTTTGAATAGGGCCAGATTACCCTTGCAATGAATAACAGAAGGACAATCATCACCAATTTCAAGCAACCGTCGCGGGAAAAATGCATCTTGACAAGATATACTGACTATTCCCTGCTGTTCCTGACAATCGAGAATGTGGTTAGCCGTGTCAATAAGTTCCTCAAGTTCGGGGTGCTCATTGTAGATACAGTCAAACGAAGCCAGATCCATTTCCCTAATCATCTTTATAGGCAGCCCCAACATCTGCAAAGCCATTACTTCATCGATGTTTAAAGAGTCCATACTTTAATCCTTTGGGTTATTAATAACGACGATAAGCAATCACCCGCTCAATTAGATCATAAAGATGGGTGAGGCCTGCACCATTGCATTGGTGGCCAAAGTCATCTACAATTGTAAGATGATTTTTGGGAAGCAATTTTTCAAGCGCCTGCACATGCGAGTCACCAAGGAGGTCGTCTGCAGTGGAACACAACGCCCACACATGGTGGTTAATCGCTTGGAGTATGTCAAAAATGTTATAATCCAAATAACGATCAAGCACTGCCTGTGTCAACCGATAGGTCTGCACCCCGTCGAGACGCTGGCAAAAATATGGCAGTTCTTTATCGCACCATAGTGCAAGCTGAGTGTTGGGAAACAGACACGGATTGACAATGACAAGGTCGGCATCGGCCGCCTCACACATCAAAGCCATGAAGCCGCCCAAGGATGTGCCAACAATAATTTCCGGCTTTTCTTTTTCAATCAGTTCATTGATGATTTTCAAGGATATTTCGGGCTCGGCATACAACTCAGGCGCAATTACTCGAAACTGTCCTTTAAACCGCTTCTGCAACTGGCGCTGTTTGGCTCCGTTTGCGCCCGACATGAACCCGTGAAGATACATCATCACCGGCAGATTATCATTCTTATTACAATTTATATTTGTCATAATCGTATTATTGACTGAGTATAGCGATTCCGATTTTTAGTTTTTAGATATTAATTATTGCGGCGACAGACATATCGTCTTTACTCCCAATTTCACTGTAATGAGAAAGAACCTCGGGCAATTCATCTGTTACAATTTCCAAGCCCTCCTCTCGAATAGATTTCAGTATATGGCTGTAAAAGTTATATAGCTTAACACCCGTTCCAAATGTTCCGTCAATGCCGTCAGACCCAATAAAAACCGCCCGGGGGCGACAATTACCTACCGCAAACCTGAATTCCTGATTAGCATTCTCGTCACACATAGACGTTGTGAAGTTCAAAATACAGCGATCATCCCAAGGTATAGGTTGGATCCATTTACCCGACGATTTCAACATAGCAAGCCGGCCATCTCCGATCTGAAGCGCGAGCCAATACCATGGAGTCTGTAAATATGCCACCAATGTGCAGCCAAACTTATGAATGTCGTTATTTCCATGACCAACCCATCCAGCCCAACCGGCAAGGATGCTGTTGGCAATCCTCTGTCGAACCATTCTATCTATTTTCTTCGTTTCGAATATCATGGAGGTGTGTGCAAAATCCATAAGCGTATTAGCAGCCACAAGGCAGGCGGCCATAGCGCCTTCGGCACTCCGGGAATAGCGCTCACCACCGTGCCCGTCGCTTACTACTGCAATAGAGATATCCAAATCCGAATCGGTCAGAGCCAGGGTCAGCGAATAATCCTGACACTCCTTGCCGGCAGAGACATGACCCGCGCCCCTGACCGACTTGCTAAAGGTTATTGGCATATCAATCAAAATCGTCAAAATCCACCTCTGCCATCAGAGCCTCCTCACCCATAGAAATGCCGTCTACAGCCAACAATTCCTCGTTGATTGCCGCCGCGGTTGCATCGGCCTTATTAACGGCAACTGCAGCCGCAGAGGTTGTTCCTGTTGTAACTGCGGAAATATTAGCACCACCAGAGATAGGCTGGGCAGAGATTGTTGCGGAAGAGCTTTGGCTACATACCATTGAAGAGGTAACGACTACAACCTTTATAGCAGTCTTAAGGGCGTCTATGTTATGAACACGGAGCACAAGTTCCGGATTTCCGGTAAATGTTCTAAGTACGCCTAAGTCGGCATCGTTACCAATGGCAATAGCTATTCGGGTTGAATGCTTGAACCAGTTATTGCTGTTAAGTGCATCCATACCTTTCTTAAAATCATCGGTAGGACATCCGTCGCTAAGCAAAAGAATAACCGGAGCATAGGAGCCGCTTGCATTATTAAGGAAACCATGTTTGTGCGATAGTTTGTTGTTGAGTTCTTCACAAGCTGCACCCATCGGAGTCCAGCCATTAGCATCAAGGTCGGTCCATCCAAACATCGAAGCCTCTACCGGCTTCTGGGTAATCCATTTAGTTTCAGAACCAAAACAATACGCAGCCATATGGATTTCAGCATCAGGATTGTTTGAACTGATTTCTGCTACAATAGGAATAACATTACGCATTGCGTCGTTTAGGGCGGCTATTTTTTCGCCTGCCATACTGCCTGAACAGTCAACGAGGGTGAAGATATTGAGAACCCGGCGGGCAGTTGGTGCCAGTTCATAGTCTGTAAGAGCCATAGTTTATTGAATTTTTAGAGTTATATTCTGATTGTTGTTAAAGAATTTTATTTCGAGATTTGGTTTCACCGGAACGAAAGCTCGCGGCTCAATGGTGATTGTCTTGCCCGAAGGGGTATTAACCGTCCATTGCACCTCCATAAGATTTTGGATAATAAAATCCAAGGTGTTTCCTGGCTTGGACAACACTCTCGCAGATGGCTTATCTGTGCCCGCGAGATATATCTGAGATCCTATTGTCAACGGATAACGGCGAGACCCATTCACAAGCCAGTGTTTTACATCAAGAGGCCTTGCACATTTTGGATTCAGGCACTTGCAACCAGAGCTCGCAAACACTTCATCACCGCATTCCGGACATCGTGTTAGCAAATCCCGCACTTTAGAGAGGGCATCAATCCACTGTAGCTCAGTTAACCGGCCGGGAGGATTGATCAGTTTTTCTTTACCGAACTCAGAGATGAATATCTGTTTCAGTTCTTCAGGAAGCAGGGGCCACATCATCAGGGCGTTTCGGTGAACGCCATGCACAGGTCGATTATTAGCATTGTCGGGGTCATAGATAAATTTGGCATCTGCACCGAACAGATGACGCTCTATTTCTTCTGTCATACACGGATGACGAAGCACGTTCATCCCCTCGAACGGATGGTCAATACAGAAGAACATGAATAACATCACCGCCATACTGAACCGATCGGAATAGCTGTCGGGAAGGCTTTTTCCCATAACTACTTCGGGTGCTATATAACGTGCCTTACCGAGTATACCCGACTGTTCCCCATGGGGAAATACATTATCACAGTCACAAATCAGCACGCGTCCGTCATTGGGGTTAATAAATAGGCCGCCGTCGTTAATATCCTGGAATGAGAGACCTTTCGCATGAAGCGTACGGAAAGCCTCGCACGTATTAATTGCGGCATTGAGGATCGCACGCATTGACGCAAATCGAACTTTTGCCAACCGGAATTTTGAAAATTCCTCAAAACCTGCCGGCTTCAAAGGCATAACATACCCAATAGAATTGAATTTTATGCGTGTCACAGCCATAGGCCAAAGAAAACGCTCGGAGGGTGATATTTCTTCAGCATTTTTACGAAGATTGTCGATAAAACTCTCGGATGGCATGCGCTTGTACCATTTCAGAGCATAGGGCCTTCCGTCGAGCATTATCTCATAGACAATGCCCTGAGCACCTTCGCCAAGCAGTCTTGTTACACGAGCTTTGCGATTATCGGTTAGTACCAATAGTGTACCTGAATTGAATTCTTGCATCTTATAGCTTTATGATAGAAGTGAAATTAACTTAGGATCATATGATCGAGACAGCATATAGCCATTGCGGATCCGGCCCCGGTCATCAGTATAGGTAATCATATGGCCGCTGTACATACCTGCTAAGGTTGCCCTATATTTGTTACAACCCAGGCGTTTTATTATACTTCTGGTTTTGGCAATACCAAGTATTATATTTCCCGTGATGACATATGCCTTCTCTCGAGTTTGATTTTTGCGCACCTTATCCCATGTATCGATTGACACTGTTGACAGCAATACCCGGCACATACCCATTGAGGTCTGTAGAAAGATGGTATTCATCAGTTCGGGTGCTGACAGCGGCACTTCTATAATACTCCTACTGTCATTGACCGCAAATACCGCTTTAAGACAGGATGGAATAACGCGTTTGCCCATCTGCTTGAACCCGAGAAAAATACCTACAGACAACATATCCTTAAGGCGCCCATCTTCAATCGAATTTCCCTCACGCAGAGTCAGAGGCACCCCAACTGGCTGAAATTGCCGAAACATAAACATCTGGTCGATCAATTGGTTGGCCGTACGCTCAGCCTTCTTCAACTGTATGTCCATTTTTGCACTGTTATCAGCAGCCGCCTCAAGTTGGGCTATACGGGAAGGCTTATAAGTACCGGAAACGGATTTCTTAACATCCTCCAGTTGTATACGAGCTTTTTCTCGTAAATCGGCGTAGAAGTCGCGTATTTTCTGCTTTTTATCTATAAGTTCCTGTTCGACAAGAGGCTTAAGTTCGTTTGCAGTTTTGAGCGTGGACGCAATCTCGATAATTTCGTTTTTCTTCAATGGTAGCCGCAAAACATCAACTTCTACTTCATCCAGATTGGCGTCCTGACCAAATATACTTTGACTATTTTTTCGCCCGGCACTGAATGTGCTGCGGCGAACAAGAGATGCATTCAAGGGCTCGATGGAAACTTTTCCGGTATTCTCCCCCATATCATCAAGATATTTTATCCACTCCTTATAGCGCATGAAAATCTCATCAAGAATTTCTTTCTGATCATCACAAGTAAGCATTGAGAGAGTACGCATAAAATCTGTGATATAGCCAAGTTTGGTGTCCTTGGTTAGTTCATCCCAAGACTTTTTCCCGATAGATGTTCCTCTTGTATTTGACGAAGTATATGCCAAATCGCTGAAGTATATACTACGGTCAGGATTTTCTTTGAGATATTCCATCACAACTTTTGCCCCGTGAATATTCAATATGTCGATGTTCGTCTCAATAGCATATTGGTTGGCTTCAACATTAGCATTGAGCGAGCGTAGCTTTCGCTCATGCATCATGATAAAGCGCTGCTCAGCGGGCACCGGCGATGTAAGTGTAATGAAATCGCAATGAGAGATCTGGCCGGTGCGGTCAGCACGCCCATCAAATTGTGTCTGTAAGTCGGCCCTATCCTGCTGTTCCCATGTGATAATCACCCGTTGACGTCTATCATTAAAATTGGGGCTGCTATGAAGCGATATACCCGAAGCCATCACACGGTTGCCAATGAGCACGTCGATACGGCCATTATTGAAATCCTGTGCGGCTTGGCGCTTGTTTATCTTGGCTCGGACCTGACACTTGCATTCTGAGGCCGCCCCGGCTTTAATATTCGTGTATTTGAGTAAAACCGGACGCTGTGTGAGTTCTGCGACCTTGAAACCGGCCGCCTCCAAACTCTGCACCAAATAGTCAATCGGGCTGATTGGAAGATCTGTGGTTATCGACTTGATTTTATTGGTAAGAAAATCGTAAGCCTGTTTGGCTTCCTCAAAATCATCAGCGGTCATATAAGACTTCATATCATCAAAAGTCAAAGTACAATCCATTGAATAATGGCGTTTGACTTTATTTTTACCGTTACCTGTTACTGACTCACCTGTAATCTTATAATCGAAAAGACCTTCGAGACACGGCAGAAGATTAAGTGCGAAGTCGGCATGAGACATTATGTCGCCTGGCTTAACCAAGCGGCCAAGATTGCTTGACATAGTACGGGAAATCTGGATGATAGGCTTCTTCTCCTGCTTCAATTGCTCTAAGGTGACCCTGACTGCATCCACAGCCTTGATTGCAAATAGCAACTGCCGGATTGTCGGGGTCATCCGCTGCGAGAAACTCATATATTCCACCTTGGAATCCACACCCGCCGAACTCGAAATTTTGAAATGTGAGCGAAATATGCTATTCGTAGTACCTTTAAGGCTTAAGATATATGGTTTAATATATCTATTCTGAAAATCAAAGATGTCAGCAATCAGACCAATCAACATATCATACTTAGCTTTAATCCATTCGGTCTGCTTAACATCGCCTGACACATAGAAATTTCGTTTTACTTCGCTCATGTCGCGCTGCCGTCGTATCATTGAACCGGAGCTGACCAGACCTTTAGCCATAACTTCCTGCAATATAGGGCCACCCATACTGATAATATCAATCAATTCATCGGCAGGTATTTTTGCCTCACCCATTGCCGTCTTCAATGCATAGATTGGCATGCTTGAAGGATACTTGGCATAGGTTGCAGAAGAAAAACATACACCAGCACTCTGTTGTACTGCTTTACGGAAGAAAATGCCAACATTACTCTCCAATCCGCTGGCGTTATGGCTTTCGTCCATCAGGAGATACGACCCCTTAATACAGTTGAGTACACATTCCGACTTCCAATTTACAGACTCTTCTCTGCTGAGCTGAGAATATGTCAATACAAGGGCATCATAGCCAGGTGGAATCAATTTTGTACGCTTGAATTCTTCAATATCATCAGCATCAGGAAGACCATACACAAGGCTTCCGGCTTGATCAGTAATAATAGCCTCCTTTCCTGAATTAAGGATAAAGGGGCGTATATCTCCATAGCCAACATCAAACAGATCTCGGTATAGATCAGAGAATAGCTCAGGTTTTTCTGTGACAAAGACCGGCTTAACACCCTGGAGAATACTCCATTTCAGCAACATGGCAAGCTGCCGCCCTTTACCGATACCTGTCATATCTCCGAGTATGAAACCTCGGTTATCTCGCATCTGATAAATCGCCATTGCCACCCCATCGATCTGCTCGCTGCTAAGTTTAGCTTTTAAACTTGACGCGTCTGTTTCCTGCATTTCCTGAAGGACGAAGTCTATTACCGAACCGGCTTCTTTTGCTATAAGATTCAACCACTTGTGAACGGGCTGCGCCATTGACGACGGTATCAGAGTGCCGATATTATCAGCATCATTGTGCGCTACGTAAGGAACAGCCTTTGCCTCAAGAGCTATCTCTTGAGTGACTTCCGGCGTATTAATCGCCTTATTGAGTGAATTAAGGTCGGTGATACGACCCAGGGCATAACCTAAAGATTCGACAGCATATTCAACAGAAGCCGTTCCGCTATAGAACGGAGTGATACGCCCCTGAATCTCTCTTACATTCTTTTGCGACCAATCGGTGGTCTGTTGAATTTCAGTCATGAAATTCTTGTCAACAAGAATCTTAAAGAGTTCTTTGTATGGCCTGTCAACTATGCGCCGGAATAATCCATCGTCATCGAGCATCGCTACTAAAGCCGGATGGCAAAGGGTTGTCGCACCATAGCGTTGTACAAATTTATGAAGTGATGTGTGGAAAGCCATAATCTACAGTTTAATAGAGTTCGTACCAACCTTTTTTGATAGAGCTTACAATGAGATTTTCAAATAGATGCATTATTTGATCGTAACTGTCGGATACTCGTACATCGCGTTTCAGGGTGTCCTGACGCCAGTAATTGTAGTCGGTATGATGAAGTACGTAGGCTGGAAAACGGCCTGTCTGCTCCTTGTTGGTCTTCCATACCACAAATTTCTGAACCATACGCTTTACCCCACTATCCTTGAGGAATACCCTGCGGACAATAATTTCACTTTTAGGCAGATCATCAAAATCAATAGTCTTTACCTTTGAAAATTCGACAAGGTCAGTCAACTGTGATATACGTACATCTGCAGGGCACGCAGTTTTATCAGTACGCACTCGAACAAAGACCGGAGAATGAACAGCTACACCAGCTGTGCGACCAGAGGCTTTAAAGCCATATTTATAGTGGTAGTCAAGCAGCATGTTCAGTTTGGGTTCGCCTGCGGCATTCTCCGTAACCATATCTACTGAATTGAATTCAATAACAATCTCCGGAGCAACCATCTGGAATGCCACGTTACGCGAGTCTGTCTCGATGTATTCTGACTCAGAGTGTAGTTTGCTCAAACGGTCATAGAGATCCCGACGCAGAGTATCTGATAAGCCCGTTCCGACGCTTGCAATCTGTTGTAATTTGCCATCCGGCATCATCACAGCCAGTAACATGTCGCGTACCATGCCCCTTCGGACATCTTCTCCTTCTGTATAACCTATGACTACGGCATCGATGCTGTGTCGTGGTTTTATTTTGTAGACCAACGGATTCTCACTATAAACGACCAAGCCTTCAGCACCGCCGTCTACCACCCACTCCTGGTAGATGTGTTCTACTTCACTTTTAGAGGTTGCCTCACGAGCTTCCACGGGCGCAACCAATGAGCCATTGACCATAATACGTTTCAATTGGCTATGAATATCACGGTAGTGCTTTGCCGGAAGAGGGGAGCCAGCATCGTCAAGCAGATTGAACGGAGCGAATTTAAGCTGGCTCCGAAGGGCTGAGTCGGCAAGAGCTTTCGATACGTCACAGACACGTTCACGCCCGTTTCGGCCAAGTGCTATGTAAAGTTCTCCTGCCACAGTAGCCTCTGTCATTCCTGCAGAACGGAGCATACGCGCAGCTTCAAGGAAACACGGAAGATCGGCCGGAAGCTCGTTGCCTCCCGAATTATAGACTTCAATGATTCCACCTCGCATAAACATTACAGCCAATACTCCATCAAGCTTCTTGGTGACAAGAATATCAGTGCCAGAGATTTTTTCAGCAAGATTCGCACCATCAACCAGTATATAGCAACCCGGTATGGTTCGTTTATATTTGCGTGTTATATTTGAATAGGTCTGATTCATTCTACGATAGGTTTTAATTCGAGATTAGTGAGATGGAGTATCAGGGAATAACGTTGCCCGTCGATACGCCCTTCAAGGAAAGCTCGATAAGGTAGTGCACCTCGCGACAACACAAGCGGGCCAATACCCTTTTCACCGGCACCAACAAGCATCATGCAGTCTTTTTCGGCAAGCGTCTTTGCCATGCCGTAAAGGAAATCGAAAGTCAGACCGTTGACGTGCTTAACCTGATATTTTCTGACAAATACAAACTTTCGGGCAGCTTCTGCCCGAGGTATAAGTTTACCAGTCCACCTAAGAGGAATATCAATATTGATATTTGAATCCGCAATATGAAATGCCCGTTCCTCCCTGACATTTCCGGCTGGAGTATAAAAGACTTGCTTACGCTGCACATTATGAGCTATGTTGCCTTTGCTGTCGACAAATACCCGTTTAGCCTGCCCCATCAACATTCCCACTCGTTCAAAGTCAATTTCTGGATCGGTATCCGCGATTATAGCAGAAAAATTATCGCCATATACATCCATCAACTTTGAGACACTTGTGGCAATCGTAGACCGTAGAATACGTACATTGTGTACGGTGCAACCATTGGGGTGGACCATAGCAATCCTTGATTTTGAATTATCAGGAGTTTCAAGCCCCACCTGAGCATTGCGCCGGAGTGCGTTGGATAGATTTATAGCTCTCATAATCAAAACATATTGAAATCTATTTCTTCAGTTATTTCTATTTCTGGATTCTCCTCATCGAGTACACCTTGCTCGCCTATGCTTACAAAAGGGAAAATAGCCTTGGTTCCAATCAGTATAAATACTTTTTCACCACAAGCAAGAATACAAGCGTCATTGGTTTGATATCCGCCACGATAACTGAATTCAAATCCGTAGATTCCATCACCTATTACACCCGCTAATTCACGAGCGCCTTCCCCGAACAACTGATATACTGACTCTATATTCATGGATAGGAAGTCGTCAAGTGAGATAGGATTTCCGAGTTCTATTTCTCTCTCAAACGATGATGCTACAAGAATTGCCTCATTGCCATCCGCATCCATAGCCACCAGCTCGTCACGACTAACCCATTCACCTTCAGAAGAAATAATTCCAGGCTTGGTAGAGCCTGCGGGGGCCACAGTCATGCCATCGTCGTTTAGCAAGGCCGCAGTGCAGATAGATCCACATTGGTTAGTCACCATCATCTCCGACCATCCGTATATCTTCTTTCTATCGACTTTCACAGTGTCGAGCGAGAAGTTGCGGTTGTCGATTTTAAATGTGAGTTGTTTTGCCATATCTGAGATGCATTTGAATTATGGCTCAAAATTACAAAGGAGTATTTCGACACGCAACGAATTGATTTTCAAGTATTTTGAAAGAATTTGCACAATAAAGGAAAGCCCGAGAATAAATCGCTTATTCTCGGGCAGTTAGATTTTCAAAAAAGTTGAAAGCTATTTTAATCTTGAGTGTCGTTCAAGTGTTAGGGCAATATCTATTACCTTCATCAAATCAATTTCAACAAGATTTGCATTAAAGCATTTATCAAACCATCGGCGGGGAGCGCCGGGGAAGAGATACACGGTATTACCCCATAGTTTCAGAGCATCAATATCAATCTCTTCAGTCGACTTAAGCGCCTCTCGGTATTTTTGCGACACGTCTTCCGATGGCAATGTCTCAATAAAGGCGAGTTTCTCAGCTCTCCAGAGAGGGAACTCACAGAGATATTCAAGCAAAACACACTGATCGCAATCATCCATCAGCCATTTTTCCGGTATACCCGTTTCAATCATCCTCCCTAATTCAGCGGATAATCTGTCATCTTCAAATATGGGAGACATCCGACTATAGATTGTTTCGATAAAATCCATAATCTGCCTTGTACTTTCATATTCCGGGAAAAATACCCACGGAAATGAAGCACAAGCACGCATCATGGCAGAGAACAAAGGCGGTAGATCAAGCCTTAAATCAAGGCATTTGTTAACCATATCGACCAACCATGCACGGTTGGCGCGCGAATTAAGGTCTGGTGAATGTAGTGATGACTCAATCATCGTATCACTGAATTCAAACCGCAGCATAAACATATCAGACCCGAAAAGTTCTTTTACCCGATCAAACAGGCCATACTGCGATGACACTATAATGCCAAATACTTTTTCACCTTTCGACGCTGAAGCAATAATAGATTGAAGATCGGGGATGAGGGATTTCTCAGCATCGATACATACGATGGAGTATCTCTGGGGGATGATCTTAATTACCTCCTCCATAAGCAGCTGACTTTCCGACATCAACAATAGTGGTTTAGAAGAGTCAAGCTCTGCATAACGCAATACCACATTATTTACATCAGCCAATGTAAGCTGCACATTCTTGCTATTTAACTTGGTGAGGGTATTGGAGAACTGTGCAGGTGAATCAATACTTAAAACCGAGTCTTTGCTGCCGTAATAATTGTTGGAGCGTTCTATCAACTGTATTTTTTGTCCTTCAAGCCAGTTTTGATAAAGTTCCATATTGGTAAAACTGTCGAGCACAATTATTTCTCGCTCCGTATACACATGACCATCCTCTTCCACAAGTTTGCGCGCAGTGGAAGTGCTTGGAGCCTCTCGGCGGGAGTAAATCTCGGAGTATGCTTCAACATATCTGCTGGCAAAACGTGATACGCTCCATTTTTTACCGCCAATGAAATCTCGTATTTTGTTTCGTATTAAGTTGTTGAAGTCAGTCGACATAATTTCTCTTTTATCTACCTGTTAATTATCAGCTATGCAAAGTTCAAAAATACATCAGTCGTGCTTTAAATGCAATGCTGCACAGATGTTGTCAATGCGGCGTTGCATAGTGGGAGTAATGGGGAAACGAGGAGAGAAGACATCAAGTGCAGATGGGTGGCAATGCGCCAGGTTTATGCTGCCGTCTTTGTCATATGTAATGTTGTCAGCCAGCTCATCAACAACCCATGCAGTATACCCGTCATCAGTACTATCCCCTCGCGGCTCAGCTCCTTCTTCATAGGGTCGCATGAAGCTGTGGATCACATGGAGACGCCCTCTGTATTCTACAACGTCTCCCGGATGAAACCTTATTTCTTCTGGCTTACGGCCATAATAGACGCTTCTGCGACAAGGCGCAAAGAGACACGAGGGAAATAGACGTTCATCAAGTTTCCGCCCCTCGTGGTCATATACTCTGACTGAGTATGTATCGTCTGTAGTATAGATACATATGCCTAAGGGTAGTTCACATATATAGAAACAATACACGTCTTCATGACCATAACGCTTGATAAATTCAGGTATAGCGCACTCGGCTTCCTCCATGGTTTTGAAAAACCCCTTACACGCGACTCCTATTTCAAGGCCTTCTTCGTAGGGATCAAACGGCTCAGGTTCTTGGTTAAGAGCCTCAGCTTCTTCCTTACGCTCATGCACTTCGTTGTAAAACGTGTGCATTTCGAGCAGAAATATTGATTGGTCTTTTGTCATGAGAAATAATACATACACCTACAGTGCATCCGTGGTGATGAAGTGACCGCGAATCTGGTCTACGGTTATATCAATTAATTCAGGTCGGGAAGTGACAGTTCGTATTCGTCGGGGAACATGTCATCACCCTCGTCTATTGTATCTTCAGGCGATGACTCTACACCCAGAGCGGCATAGGTGTGGGATAAGTCGTTCGTCAGTACTCTTCCATGGGCTTTATCATACACCACGTATACAGCTGATTTCATGCCGTAGATTGCCTTTATTTCGTCGTAGAGCTGCGGTATATAATTATTGGTCTCGATGTCAATGACATATTTACCCAGTAGAGCCCTCTGCTCCACTCTCTCAAATCTTTTGTCACAATCCTTAGCTGCTTCAATCTGCGCCTCGGCGACAATAGCCATAGCAGCTTCAATCGCGTCAGTCGTTCCATCAATGATGAAGATTGTGTGTACGGGATTGACCGGACAGCTATAAGGCAGTCCATCCTCATCAATATCGTGATAATAAAATTCTGAATAGTCGTTATCCATAGTATTGAGTTTATTAAATCATTTACAGTGGGTGCCATGCAAAGAGCCGCCAAGCGTTTTCCTGACTCTTTTTCAAGTAGATTTTAATCTACAAGATAGAACCTATCCCATATTTTTTGGAGTTTATATTTACCGTCAGAACTGGGAATGGCCTTGAAAACACCTCTAAAGAGAAGTGTGTCATTGGGGCAATTATAATGCCTCTGCAAATCCAGATCCATCACAACTTCTCCATCTTTTACGAAATCGCCATGGTAATGCTGAAAAACTAATATTCCTCGCTGGCCTGGATCTAAATCTTGGGGCAACTTAACCTCGTCTTCTATAGAAGACTTATGTGAAAGTTCGACAATAATGTGATTGAGATATCTCTGAGGCAGAAAGTTTAAATGTTCACAACCAGGAAGGTGTTTCCATGGCTCAACCATATAGTAGGGCTCCTCGGCAGAAAAATACCCCTTCTCAAGAACCTTTGAGTTTAATTTAGTAGTTTGCGGAGCCTGCTTTAGCCATATGGCGTCAGTAATCTGTGATAATAAATACTCTATATCATCACCAATGGCTTTGTTAAATGTATCTCCGACATTACTATCTTGAAGTCCGCTAAAATCGAATGCCATAACACTGAGTTTTAATGTTTTTCCAAATTATCTTTTTTATACATTGCTTCGAGCGACACAACTTTACCAATCTTATTAAGCTCGTTGATAAGCTCATCCATGTCTGGAGCATAAATTGGGAAATTGGTTTGGATATGCTCGACTACCGCCCATCGGCGATCATAACGATGCAAATATAAGCAATAATTACCAAAACCCTTCTTTATTCAATCGTTAAAAAGTTTCCTGACAATAATTAGCCGCCACTAAAAGTTCAATGAAGGCTTGGGGGAACAGATGATGATTATTCAATTAATTTGCGTAAATTTGCCAGACAGACTATAAGCTTTAGCAAATTTAAGAAGACCAATTTTTCTCACCAGTAACCTTAAACTACCATGAATGCGATGAAACAAATGAACCGCTGGATTACCGGATTTTTATTAGTAATATGCGCCTTGCTCGGGAGCGGGAGCGCAATGGCACAATTGGATTTAGATGAACTAAGCCCTGAAGATCAGAATCTGCTCGCTATCTCTGTGCAGTCTATAGATGAAGGGCTGTCGGAAGCTGTAGTAGCCGATTTTGATTATCTTGCTCAGAAATACCCAAAGAACTATATCGTTCAATACGAGCGATTATACACCATGTATCTGCTCGGCCGTTATGATGAATTAATCAAAAAACGGAAGTTCATGTTGAACCACAAGTACACCAATGCAGCCACTTATCAGATTATCGGAAATGCTTACGACATGGCGGGTAATAGTAAAGAGGCCGCGAAAGTATACAACCAAGGTCTAAAGAAATACCCAGAAAGTGGGTCATTGTATTTGGAATTCGGAACTCTGTGCCGGAAGGATGAAGACTATGAGAAAGCTTTGATTTACTATAACAAAGGAATAGTTGCCGACCCGAACTTCGCTTCGAATTATTATAGAGCTTCCGATCTCCTGATTTCCTCTGAAAAAGGGAAGGTATGGGGGCTGGTATATGCAGAATCGGCAATTTTGTTGGCTCCATCTGATGAGTCTCGACATGAAGATCTGGCAAAGATGATCATCTTCTGCCTGAAGAACAGTATAACCACTAACTATGAAGACAGTATCGTAGTCTCGGTGAAGTTGACACCAACCAGAGGAATGACGGCTGATAAAGCCATGCAAAATGTATATATTGAGTTTCCTGGAATCTATGAAGGCGCCTTATGCAAACCATTGACAAAATTGGCGGTAGAAAAAACGCCATTTGTCGGCGACATTCCACAGTTGATAGAACTTCGTAAAGGCCTTGTAGAAAATTACTTCTCAATTACCGACGACTTGTATGGCAATTCGATGTATTTACTTGAGTTCCAAAAAAGAATTATAGACGCCGGCCATTGGGATGCTTATAATTACTTCCTATTCAGCCCATGCTACCCTGAAGAATTTGAAAAATGGTTCGAAACCCACGATAAAGAACTGGAAAAGTTCGTCAACTGGTTTAACAATACAGGATACCGCCTTGGAGATGGACGATCAGTAGATTATATTCAGATATTCAACTCGTACCGGCCTCTTAATATAATCGAATCACTCATGATCCAGAGCGAATTACTATCAGAAACCGAAAAAAAGGAATAGATTATCAAAGCCCCGATATGAGAGGTAACTTATGAAAAAGCTAAATGATAATTATACTTATGCAATTGATCTTGGATGCAAAGGGATCAGAGCCGGAGTTGTGCCAGACTTGCAGCATGCATCCGGAATGGCTGTAATACCCGATCAGACTCACAGCTGCAGGGTTGCCATCATAGGTAAGGACGGTTCTATTCCTTCGCTGGAGTCAACAGATGCCCTTATATGCATGTGCCGAGGGCTGGCAATCGGTGTGCGCACAGCCGACTGCGTGCCCATTCTGATGGCAGCCCCGGATATATGTGCAGTTGCAGCCGTACATGCAGGATGGAAGGGGTCGCTAAATGGTATTGTGACATCCACTGTGGAGCGATTGGTCTCGCTGGGGGCAGATCCGGATGTGATTCATGCGGCATTTGGGCCGTCGATATGTGGAAAATGCTATGAAGTGAGCGAGACTCTTGCCATGAGCTTCAAGGATGCAGGATTTGCTGAGGCTGTCGACAACCGTAATGTGGATCTTCAAGCAGTAAATAGATTGCGGCTCACACGTGCTGGTATCCGCCCCGAAAACATAGCTGACTCGCACATATGTACACTTGAGAATACAGAATTTCCTTCATGGCGACGAAACCGCACAGAACGTCGCTTACTGACCTGGATAGAACTCGATTAGGCGGCCAAAGCCCCTACCCCATAATACACACTGCCCCGATTGCGCAGAATTGCAACCGGGGCGGTGTCAGTTATAGCGGCTAAGTAAAGCGGCGTATCAGAGTGTTAATTTAAAGACCTTGCGTGGAGTGGCGATGATATAGACGTTACCAGCGAGGAGGGAGATCTCGTGCTCGAGGCCGGAATAGACAACCTTACCGGAAAGATCATTGACGGTGACGAGGTCAGTCTCGCCCAGGCCTGAGATGGTGACAGTATTTCCCGTCACAGAGAGGCTTACCAGGCTTGCCGCATCTATCTCCTCAATTTCTGTAGTGATGTCTTGCGAGAGAACGATAACAAGGCTGTTGTCACCATAGAGAGGTGCAGTCGTGAAGACATTATCTGTCAGCTCGGATGTCACATCTTCATCATTATACAGCACTGTATTTATAGTCCATCCGGCTTCAGGTCTGAGCTCGATGGCTGCTTCAGTGCCTTCAGCATAAGTATGGATTGTGGAGTGAGTTTCAGCACCTTTTATACAGAGTGTTGCCGTATTACGCTCTGTAAATGATACCTCAAGATGATTTTGCATCATGAGGCCAGAAAGGTTAAGTTCACGATTAGCAATATTGCCGGATACATCAGAGCCATTGAGCAAAACAGAATTCACAACAAAATTCTCATCTGGAAAAAATCTGATATTGAAATCCTCTCCATCGAAAGATGATTGCTGAGATGACAGCAGTATATTATTGACGGCTATCTCACCACCGATAGTGGATGAAATCGTCAGATCGTTAATAATTGGAACAATGTTTTTGAATTTCTTCCATTCGTTAGCGCTTTTATAAGCAACCACTGCCTCTTCAGGAACATACAACGTGCTTGCATAGGTATTATTTATATATCCGTTCACGGTTGGTGGAATTGGATTAAGGCTGTAAAATTTGCAATCCGGATTATATAAATAAAATCCAGCTGTTTCTTCAAGGGATGCAGGAAATATTATCTCATCCAAACACTCAGAGAAACTGGCATCTCCTATTTTTTTCAGAGAATCAGGAAATCTAAGAGACTTCAAATTCGTCATATAATTAAACGCAGATGCTTCAATTTCCGTAATTTCATTGCTGAATATAATTGATTCTAATGCAGAGCCTTCGAAGGCGCCCTTCGGAATTACATGAATCAAGTCGGATAGTACTACTTCATTTAGTGTCAAGCATCTTGCGAAAACATAAGGGGCTAAAGCTATGATGTTATAAGTATCACCATTATATTCCACATTTGTCGGAATAGTTATAGAGCCGCTTACATATGATTCATTGGGATTAGGTATATCGTCTGCGCCCAAGCTGTTTGTCTGTCTACCTTTAGGTAGAATGATGGCCGTAAGGTCTGAGTGGTGTAATGAGTATTTCAAGCCGTCGATAGTTGCAACGGTTATCGGAGAGGCAGAACCGATAGATGTGATATACTTCAGATGCTGCCAATAGGTTTTCTCACGATATTTATCTTCGCATCCTGCTGGAACATAGAGCGTGCAACTTTCATTAGGGATGCTCCCATTGGCAATAATGCCGGCGGGGGTGGAGGGCGGCGTCGAGCACTTTATTATCAACGTCTGAAGGCTATATAATTCACCGAACGGATCTCCAAGCATACCTGTTAAGATGGTTTTTAAAGTTGAAGGGAGAGAAAGAGTTTCGAGATATGCGCATGAACCGAAAGCACAGCTACCAATAGTGGTTACCCCTTCTGGAATTTCAAGTGATTTAAACTTACATCCCGCAAATGCATTCGCTCCAATTTTCTTCAGATGGGGCGGGAACTTTATGGATTCGAGCTTCTGACAACACCCAAATGTGTTATCGGCAATTTCTGTGACTTTTTCTGGAATCTCAATATGCGTTAAGCCAGAAAAGCCAAAGGCATTGTTTTCAATAGTAGTGATAGTCGACGGCAGCGAGATGGTCTCGAGCAATTTATATCCATTAAATGCCGTCGTTCCGATTGTTGTAACGGTGTATGATACTCCGTCAACTTCGATTGACGATGGAATAGAAATTGATGTCTGGTCAGAGTACATATTCCCTAAGACGCTCGCCGTATTACTCTGTGTATTGAGTTCATACAGCATATCTTCAATAGTCACCGTGACTGCTTTTGCATTCAACGATGCAAAAACTAAAAACAGCCAAAGACCCGTTTTGATAAATTTGTTAAACATTGGTTTATTATTTAATTGATTTTACAGTAATGCAACAACAAAACTCATAAAAAAAGCGTGGTACCCAGACTTATTGTTCGTTCCCACGTCCAGAGGCCTTCGCATTGCCAGTCTTTGTAGAAACGAAACAACGCAGAGGCCCACGCAAATATGCAAGAATACGGGTGTACAATCTTCGGGAGATTAAAGACGATACACGACGGATATCAATACATATCCAAGCGGCATCTACCGTTGCTTCGGGCCAGACAAAGACGTAAGGGAATTTGCGAAGTTCCTGGACGTCGGACCTGAAGCGCTTAGTAAACGCTTTCCATAATGTAAGTCAGAGAGTAATCCTCTCTGA
Organism: uncultured Muribaculaceae bacterium; assembly: GCA_910586595.1. Lineage (GTDB taxonomy): Bacteria > Bacteroidota > Bacteroidia > Bacteroidales > Muribaculaceae > CAG-873. Next base: position 39,080 of record CAJUJB010000018.1, read on the forward strand.
GACTGCAAAATTATACATAATTCCGCACATGGCAAAAATACCATACAGAAATTAGCCTCTGCGTTGTAGTTGCAAAGTTGGCAATTCTCTTTAGCCTGGGCAAGAATAAGGCCGTTCACTGCGTTCATTAGCCGGGGGGGGCGCCGCTTCTTCGGGTTACATCGTGTGTTTTCGCAAGAAATTATTATCTTTGACAAAAATTTTTACCACGGGTGTAAACGTCAAATTTTCACAATCTTGTTTCCGGCTGTTCTGGAGCTGCTCCAGCTATCCCTATTGCAATGGAATTATTAGCCTCTGAAGGCAAACTATGAACGTAATGAACGCTCATTGGTTGGAAAGTCAAGTATAAGCGGCTTATCTTTGCACAAAATTCTTGAAATGATTAACGACAAAATTAAGCAGATGATTCTGGAGAAATTCAATTCTCCCATTCAGTACCCGCAGCAGTGTGAGGCCCTGGCCATGGCCATTCAAGAGTCAACCGGCCAGACATTGGGCACTACAACATTGAAGCGAATGCTTGGTTTTATCAACGGGCCTACCAACCCGCGCCCGTCATCGCTCGACATTATTGCTCAGTATCTCGGCTATCCCGATTATAATCTTATGGCTAAAGATTTAGGTGAGGATGCCGAAATTTCCGATTTCCGGCCTGTAGAAAGCCTGGACTCTGCAGATCTACTTCCCGGTGAGCAAATTCAGATCACATATCATCCTAATCGGCTTTTGACTCTAAGTTATATCGCCGAAAACCGTTATCTCGTCAACGAATCGCGCGGCAGCAAACTGCACAAAGGCGACATTCTCACTATTGCAGGCTTCTACATCGGTTTTGAATTGCTGATAAGTGATGTCGAGCGCGACAAGACGCACCTCGGCTCATATCAGTCAGCCAAGCAGGGAGGCCTCACCGGAGTTGAGATTATCGGTTAATCTCGGCGTGGGATTTCGCGCGAATATAGCGAGTTGATTTCGCTGTCGGCAGTCATGAAGCGGCCCCACGCATCGCTTGTTCCTAATATCGTATGAGCTTCAAGCTCATTGTCAAGACCATAACGCTCCATCACATCTCCCATAATAGCATTCTGCGCTTCCATTTGGGCATCAGCATATTTCTTTATCATCATTTGCAGTTGACGGGCCGTGGTCATTGAATCGGCTGCAAGTTCACGCAGATACACATGTCGCTTCAACAATGGACCATAGTACTGCATCACTATACTGTCAATATCCGGCAATGTTTTCTCCCCTGGTTGCTCTACCGTAGCTATAGCTTTGTTTGCACTCTCAGCCTCTCCGGTTTCGTTAACTACCTTTGTGTCTTTATCCGGTTGAACTGAAATTGCAGTATCGGCAGTCATTGAATCCGTCTCAGCATAAACAGGCTCTACTGACTCAACCATATCATCTGATCTACTGCCGGTTGTAAAATACCATATCAACGGCAACACACAGCACAACCCTATCAATATCATTACAAATATCCACTTGGCTACACCACATCCGGTCAGCACCTCGCGGATAGTTTCTTGCGCAACATCATCATTAGCGCACACCTTAGCCACACGCTTCATCCCGAGCTGCCCGGCTATCTTACCGATGCCACGGAAGTCAATCGCGCCATCGGCACAACCGTCACATCCATATCTCTGAGTATTGCCATGGGTCGTGGCGAGCCATGAAGTATAAGCCTTGTCAAGGTCAATCAGTGTGACTGGGCGGTCATTATACGGAGAGACAATAACATTGTCGGCCTTTATGTCGCAATGGACTATATTGCGCCGGTGAAGGTATTCCACCACATCAACCAATTCGAGCAACAGCCGTCGGACAAACTTCCTATTATGAAGTCTTGAATCGCCCCGACTTATTAAATCGGCAAGCGTATCCCCCTCGATAAAATCCATGACGATATAGTCACCACCGAAAGCTACGTAGCGAGGCAATGACTGATGGCTTAGCGATACCCCAAGATCATATTCCTTGTCAAAAGCCGCGCGATATAATGGATTATCGCGATACTCGGCTTTAAGCCGCTTGACGAACACGCGCCGACGTTGCACCATGCACTCATAGGCATCACACGTTGACCCGCTCCGGTTCAATGGCTTAGCCAAAGCGAAATCAACAGACATTGACGCAGTCTCATTCCTGTTGTCAAACTCTGATACTATGATATTATCGTCATTCACCACGCAAAGTTAGCGATAATCCGGCGATAAACGAAGCCCATCTTTTCATGATTCCATCAGCTGCGATTACCCACAATCTTACCCCAAGATTATACGGGAGTCTGAAAATATGCGTAATTTTGCAAAATGAATTGGTTAGAAAGCCTATTTTTTGAGCAATCTCCGCTTCAAGCGGTATGTGTCATATCGGTCATCATCGCATGCGGCCTCGGCCTGGGGAAATTGCGCATCTGCGGGGTGTCATTAGGTGTGACATTCGTGTTCTTTACCGGAATTCTCGCCGGGCATCTCGGGTTAGCCATAGACCCGGGAATGCTGAAATATGCCGAGGATTTTGGTCTGATGCTCTTCGTGTATGAACTTGGTTTGAAAGTTGGACCCGGATTTTTCAGTTCATTCCGTAAAGGCGGCATAAAACTGAATATGCTCGGACTCGGTCTCGTATTTGCGGGCACGCTCACAGCCATAGCACTAAGCTACCTGCTGAGTATTCCTATGAGTGATATGGTGGGCATCATCAGCGGCGCCACAACCAACACCCCATCACTCGGCGCAGCCCAGCAGGCCCTCAATCAACTCGGTCTACCGGCCGACGGTGCAGCCCTGAGCTGTGCTGTCACATACCCTCTTGGTGTTGTAGGAGTTATCCTCGCGTTTGTGCTCATAAAGAAATTAGTAGCCAGGCCAGCCGACTTCGAAGCTCACACACAGGCCGATGCCGACCATACTTATGTGGCCGAGTTTATAATCACTAATCCGGGCATCAACGGCCAGACGCTCAAGCAAGTCAAGCAACTCGTGGAGTCAAGGTATGTTGTATCGAGAATATGGCACAATGACGAAGTTTCTATCCCTGGCCCAGACGACACCCTCAATGAAGGAGACCGCATATTGGTCATAACCCATCAGGAGGAGATTCCCCGCCTTACCCTCCTTTTCGGCAAGAAAAGCGAGCACGACTGGAACCAACCCAATATCGACTGGGATAAAGTAGATAAGAATCTTATCTCGCGTAAACTCACCATAAGCAAACCCCATCTTAACGGCCGTCGCCTCGGCTCGCTCAAACTTCGCAACCATTACGCCGTAAATATCTCGCGTGTGACACGATCTGGCATACGCCTGCTCGCTACCCCCAATCTTATCCTACAGCTTGGCGATTGTCTTACCATTGTCGGCGAAAGCAGTGCGGTCGACCGCGTGGAGAAATTGCTCGGCAACTCGGTCGTAGACCTCAAGGATCCTAATCTCGCGGCAATCTTCATTGGCATGGTGCTGTCGCTTATCGTAGGGTCTATTCCTATCGCCATCCACGGCATATCCGTTCCTATAAAACTCGGCCTTGCAGGTGGCCCTATCGTGGTTGGCATACTCATAGGCCGCTTCGGCCCGCAGTTCCATATGGTCACCTACACTACCCGCAGCGCCAACCTCATGCTTAGAGGTATCGGCCTGAGTCTGTTCCTCGCCTGCCTGGGTCTTGAGGCTGGTGCCAAGTTCCTCGATACCATCATGCGGGCCGACGGCCTGCTCTGGATAGCCACAGGCTTCGTCATCACTATAGTGCCCTCGTTTATAATGACAATCTTGTCGATGCGTATATGGCGCCTTGATTTCGGCACTGCCGCCGGTATGGTCAGCGGAGCCATGGCAAATCCCATGTCTCTCTCCTATGCCAACGACATCACCCCGGGCGATGATGCATCGGTAGCTTATGCCACAACCTATCCCCTCTCCATGTTTGCGCGAGTGGTCTTGGCCCAGCTGCTCGTCATCTGCTTTGTCTGAATATTATAAAACGCTAATAAACGCATAAAGCCCGGAGCAGCTCCGGGCTTTATGCGTTTATTAGCTGAAATCTGGCGTGCTTACTTTTTGCAACCGCAGCCACAGCCGGTCTTTTCGCGTACACTGCACTTGAATGCTTCAAACTGCTGTGCGAATTCTGCGAAGAGAGGGCTATCGGGATTTTTCTTGATCACATGGTGCAGCAGACGCATGGCCACAACAAATTCCTTGGCATGCTTGTCCTTCGCAAAGAGGCCAGCTGCTTTAACACGTTCAACCATCTCGGCAAGGTCGTGATGACCACCGAAGTTGAAGTCCATGACTTCGCTCATTTTTCCGTCTTTGGCTTCAATTACATTGAAGTAATACGACTTCTTTTCTTTATTCATCATAATAGTAGTAGTTTTTGAATTATGTAACAGAACAACGCCTCACAGCCCCGATAGTTGACTACTTCGAGTTAATAAACCCTAAGAAAATAGGGTAATATTGTCTATTGGCTTTCATCTATCAACATTCATACGGCTCTGATATGCATTCTTACCCATCGCCAGAGTTTTCCTTCTGTAATTTTGCCGCACAATCTTAAACTCTGACTTTCATGAAAAAACTTCTGATTCCGGCAGAGTGATTCTGCCGGGCCAGTTGTACATTTAAATTGGCGCCACATCCTCACCTTGATTTTTTTAGTTAACTTTGCATTCTCAATCAGCACTATGTAATCTATGACACGATTTCCCGTAGCGGACTTCCGGCAGATGGATACTCCGTTCTACTACTACGATCTCGACCTTCTTGACCTTACCCTCGCCCAGTTGCTCCGGGCGGCCGCACACCCCGCCATACGTGTGCACTATGCCGTAAAAGCCAACGCCAATCCGGTGATTTTAAAACAGATCTCTCGCGCAGGTCTGGGAGCCGACGTGGTAAGCGGTGGCGAAATCAAAGCGGCTCTTAATGCTGGCTTCAAAGCTGACGACATAGTCTTTGCTGGCGTAGGCAAAACTGACCGGGAAATAAGACTTGCCTTGCAGGCTGGCGTAGGATGCTTCAATGTGGAATCTCTTCCGGAACTCATGGTCATCGACGCCCTCGCAGCAGAAGAGGGCCGCAAGGCTCGCGTGGCTCTACGTGTCAATCCTGATATAGATGCCCATACGCATCGCTACATTACCACCGGTCTGGCGGAAAATAAATTCGGTATCGACATGAGGTTGCTCGACGGCATCCTCGACACCGTAGCTACTCTTGACCACATTGAACTTGCAGGACTTCACTTCCATATTGGCTCACAGATTACCGACCTCACCCCTTACATACTGCTGTGCGAGCGTATAAATGCCCTCCAGACCCAATATGAGAGTCGGGGTATACATTTCCCTTCCATCAACGTCGGAGGTGGCTTAGGCGTCGATTATGCCAATCCTGCACGCAATCCCATACCAGACTTTGAAGCATTCTTCAAAATATTCTCCCATCATCTCCAGCTCCGCCACAACCAGACACTTCATTTCGAGCTTGGCCGCTCAATCACGGCGCAATGCGGCTCACTCATCACAAGAGTAATCTACGTGAAAGAGGGTATATCGCGCAGATTTGCCATTGTAGACGCCGGTATGACAGATCTGATCCGCCCTGCCCTCTACAACGCGCACCATAAGATTGAGAAATTGAATGCCGACCCCGAAGAACGCCAGTTGCTCTATGATGTCGTTGGCCCCATATGCGAGTCTTCCGATTGTTTCGGCACCGACGAACTCCTTCCCTTACTGCAACGCGGCGATCTGCTCGCTATACGCTCAGCGGGCGCTTATGGTGAGATAATGGCGTCTGAATACAACTGCCGTCCACGCGCGGCCGCATTCTTCTCCAAGAAGAAATAACATAAGACTTATAAATAAAAAAGAGGCGATGAAGAACTGTCTTCATCGCCTCTTTTTTATCTATTCCGACATCAGCGGACGGCTGTCGTGGCGGCAAAGCGGCCAGATGCGCCGGTATAGCATACTATATAGTAGCCTGCGGCCATAGGAACGAGCGTGGAGTCCTCTGGAGCATTGCAGGTATACAGACATACCCCTGAGGTGTTGTAGACGCTCAGAGAGCCTTCTCCGGGCGTCAGACAATCAATCTGCAGCGCACCTTCATAGGGGTTGCTCAGTTGAATAAGTGCATTGGCCTGATCGGCGGCCACTGGTGAGCATACGCCGGAAATACCTTCAGGTATGGCGAAAAACATCCACTGGCGATGAACAGGTGCGGCCGTATCGTCGTAGGTCCACACACCTACTCCGGTGCCATCTGTACCCTTCTCACCTTCGAGGTCGAGAGCCTTGGTCTGCGCGCCATTGGCGATGCGCCAGTACATGCCGTCGACAGACGAAATTACGAAAGTCTGACCCTCATCTGCCGAGTCTTTCACAGATAGAGCATAGGTGTCGGCAATCTCGGTAAGAATATTTCCAAGGCCATTGGTAAGTGTATGGCCTTCGCCTGAAGCGGTCAGATTCCAGCGCTGGGCATTGCCGTAATTGATCGAGCGTATTTTTACAGCACCATTCTCAGCAGCCAGCGCCATATCAGCAGTGATGCGCGGGCAGATCAGGTAATCAACACCTTCGCGTAGGGTGGTGTCGCCACTTTTAGAGGCGGTGGTGACAGGCACAATAAGAGTTACGATTGAAGTCGAGGGCATGCGGAACGAAAGTGTAGATCCGTCAAGTGTAAAATTGCTGAAGTCAGCCATCTCGTCAGTCTCGGAAGTCACATAAGCCTCAATCGAGTTCTCAACTGATGCGAACATCGACAGATTGACGGTATGAACAACTTCCGCACCACCGGCATTCACAGCAACCAGCACGAGCGAATCACCTTCCGGACTGCGCGCAGCCAGTGTCTGGCTGTTGAATGAGGTGAGAATCGTATATCCTTCCTTGATGAAGCGGCTGAAGTGCGAGCGGACATAGTAGTTCTTCACCTTCTCATAAGTGCCTTTCTCGAAGCTGCGAGCCTTCACAAGACACCACTGGTCGTTGTTTTCCTCGATATACTGCCAGTCGATCCAGGCAGAAGGCATGATGTAGCGCATGTCGTTGATTAGTTTCTGGGCCATGCTCAGATTGCCTGATAGACCGGTGCCACCAGCACCAACCTCACTCATCCACAGAGGCATGTTTTCCTCGCGGCAGAGGGCGCTTATCTTGGCTCGCGCAACGTCATCGGCTGTGTAAGTATGTGTATTCCACTGCCCTACCAAATCGAGAATACCGGCATTGCGATACTCCTCGAAGTCTTTAACCGACTGCGACACAGAGGTCTCATCGGAAGCCGATATTACCGTGTTCAGGCCCGACGCCTTAAGTACAGGTGCAAGAACTTTGATAAACTCAATCTGCGACTTTACATCGAAGTGACAACCTTCCTGACCGCCGTTGGCGCCCCAATAGCTGGTCATAGGCTCGTTGAACGGATCAAGAGTCTTGAACTCGATTCCGTACTCGTCTTTGTAATGCTTGCACACATCCACCAGGTAGTGGGCGAATTCCTCATAGTATTCAGGCTTAAGATTGTCTTTCGACGCTGTGGTATGGCCGGCTACACAACCGCTGTAGGTCATGTACCAGGGGCAAGAGTTGCTGAATGCCTCGAAGACTGCATCGGGGCGTTTCTCCTTGATCTTAAGCATGATCTTGCGCTGGGCGGCATCACGGGTCCAGATATATGGGCCGTCCGACGAATCCTTGAAGCCTTCCATCTCCGCGCGGAGGCCTTTGCCGCTGCCCATATGGTGAGGCGTGCAATTGGCGTTGTCCGGATCATCACCGCCGCCGATATTATAGCGGAAAATGCGGAAGTTGAGGCCATCGGGGCTTACAAGCCAATCGACAATCTCGTCGATTTTCTCATCGCTCCACTTGCCGCACATATTTGCCCACCAGCACAGCGATACTCCCCAACCGTCGAAAAGCTGACGCTCAGCATCGGGGTTGATGATATACGATACGCGGTCGGGTTCGGGCTCTACAGTCGGATCAGTGGTCAAATACCAGTAGTGGCGGGTGTCTGTACCCGATTTATCAGCATAGGCGAAAGATCCGGGCTCCGACGAGTCTGTGCCAAGGAACTTGTTGTTGCCACGGCATTTGAGCTTGATGTAGAAATCATTGACCGGCGTGATGGAGAACTGGGCATTGTTTGCCGTGCCATTGTCAAGGAATGATGCATTATAGCTGCCCGACAATGAAAGGAAGCCACCTTCAGGTGCCTCGATGGTGTAATAGCCGTCGGATGTCGGGGTGAAGGTAAGCATCTGCGGTGCGTCGACATCGGCAGCTTCAAGCCACGCCCGCCCTTCTGAATTTTTAGCAAGATGCAATCCGCTCGAGTGCATCAGATAATAAGCGGTAGGTGCCGTTATATCCTGAGCACATAGCAGCCCCGGAGAAGCAATGGCCAGAGCCGCTAATACTGATTTCAGTACTTTGTTTTTCATCTTAATGGTATATGAGGTTATGGAATTTTGGTTCACAACGATTTGCGCCACAAAATTATACATTTTATCCCGAAATTGCAAATATTCGTAAGCAGCCTTTTGCACTATGGCCCAAAGATTTGTTATATCTTTGCAACTCATAATCCACATGCATATATGAACAAGACTATATACCTTGCCGGCGGATGCTTCTGGGGCACCGCTCATCTATTCTCTCTGGTGCCGGGAGTGCTCGGCACAACCGCAGGATATGCCAATAGCTCGGTTGCCAATCCCTCATACGAGCAAGTGTGCACCGGCACCACAGGAGCCGCTGAAACTGTCAAAGTCGACTACGACGACAATACGGTAAGCCTTACCGACCTGCTCCAGCTATATTTCAAAAGTATAGATCCGGTAGCCTTAAACAGGCAGGGCAACGACCGGGGCACCCAATACCGAACGGGAATATACTACACCGACGAGGCCGACGCCCCTGTGGTAGACACTATGCTCGCCACACTCCAACGGCGATACAGCGTGCCGCTGGCAGTCGAGGAAGGCCCGCTGCAAAACTTCTATCCCGCTGAGGCCTACCACCAGGATTATCTCTATAAAAACCCGGCTGGATATTGCCACGTCAATCCGCAGCTGTTCCGCGAGGCAAAGGAGATGAAACCCCGCGCATCGGCAGCCCGTGAGGAACTGCGGGCCCGTCTCACTCCGCTTCAATGGGAAGTGACGCAGAATGGCGCGACCGAACGCCCCTTCGTAAACGAATACGACGACGAATTCCGGCCTGGAATATATGTCGATATAACCGACGGTACGCCTCTGTTTCTGTCAAGCCGCAAATATAACTCCGGATGCGGCTGGCCGGCATTCACAAAACCTATTGACGACAAACTTATAAACGAATTCACCGACACTTCATTCGGGCGAGTACGCACCGAAGTCAGGTCAGCATCCTCTGGCGCCCATCTCGGCCATGTGTTCCCCGACGGGCCTGCCGAAGAAGGTGGCCTGAGATATTGCATCAACTCCGCATCGCTCCGTTTCATTCCTCTCGAAAAAATGGAAGAAGAAGGCTACGGTAAATATATCGGGCTCGTCGAGCAATAAAGGAATTTATCTTAAAAACATACCGCCGCATCTGCTCCGAGGCAAATGCGGCGGTAAGTTTTTATATGTCAGGTTTATTCAACCGGCTCAAGCTGCACGGTGAAGTGGCGCATCAGGGGAGCCTCCCACGTAATGCGGTAGCCATGCTTGATCTCGTCGCGGCGGTCAAAGACGTTCTTGAGGGCTGCGGCAATCACATCCATATGGTTATCAGTGTAAGTACGACGGGGGATTGCAAGACGCAGCAGGTCAAGACCTCCGAAGCGGTTCTCGCGGGTCACGGGGTCGCGGTCGGCAAGAATGTAGCCTATCTCGCAGCCACGGATGCCGGCCTCGAGATACAGCAGTACGGTGAGTGTCTGGGCCGGAAATTCTTCCTTAGGCACATTGACAAGTATCTTAGAGGCATCAACGAAGATGGCATGACCACCGGCTGGGCGCTGGTAGGGGATGCCGTACTCATCGAGTTTCTTGGCAAGATACTGCACCTGATGTATGCGTGTATGGAGATTATCGAACTCCGTATTTTCATCAAGACCTACCGCTAAAGCCTCCATATCACGGCCATTCATGCCACCATAGGTGAGATAGCCCTCGAAGGGAATAGAGTATTTGCGGGCTCCTTCTGCCCAGTCTTCGTGGCGCGTTGCGATGAAGCCGCCCATATTCACAATGGCATCTTTCTTGGCCGACATGGTCATGCCGTCGGCAAGGCTGAACATCTCGCGCACGATTTCCTTGATTGTCTTGTCGGCATAGCCTTCCTCTCGGGTCTTGATAAAGTAGGCATTCTCGGCGAAGCGGGCGGAGTCAAGTATGACACGCAGGCCATGACGGTCGGCAAGCTCGCGGACGGCACGCAGATTGGCCATCGACACGGGTTGGCCACCGGCTGTATTGTTGGTGACTGTGACAATGATAAAGGGAATGCGGCCTTTGTTTTCCTCGCATACCTTCTCAAGTTTCTCAATGCTTACATTGCCCTTGAAAGGATGCTCGAGCTGAGTGTCGCGGGCTTCGTCGATAGTGCAGTCGACTGCAAAGGCCTTGCGGCTCTCGATATGGCCTTTGGTCGTATCGAAGTGCGAGTTGCCGGGAACAATGTCACCTTCTTTGACAAGCGCGCTGAAAAGTACGTTCTCGGCTGCGCGGCCCTGGTGCGTGGGGATAACTATGGGGAAACCGGTGATACGCTCCACTGCATCACGCATGTTGAAGAATGAGCGGGCGCCGGCATAACTCTCGTCACCCATCATCATGGCCGACCACTGGCGGTCGCTCATAGCTCCAGTGCCCGAGTCGGTAAGCAGATCTATATAAACCTGGTCGGCAGGGAGTTGGAATACATTGTAGTGAGCGTCTTTAATCCATTGTTCGCGTTCCTGGCGTGAGCTTTTCCGTATAGGCTCCACCATTTTTATTCGCCATGATTCGGCAAAGGGTAGTTCCATGGTAAAAAAATATTAGATTTGGTTTCGGTCACAAATATAATCATAATATTCCAAACCACGAAAAAAACAGAAGCGCTGAGAATTTTTCATTACTTTTGCATAATCAATCTTACCTTTTGACCATGAAAAATCTACTATGCACCGCCCTCCTCTGCCTCGGGATGGTTTTAAGCTCAGTCAATGTCCGTGGGCAGGCAACTTTTGACCCCGCAGAACACACAACCTTCACCACCGACCGACCCGACGGTCGCTATGTCGGTTCAAGAGCCATTGCCCATAAACTTATGGAAAACCGTGAGCCCAGACTGAAATTCAACCCGTCGATGTCGGCCAGCGAGATGGAGAGTTGGCGCGCCGACGTAGCATCTACCATGAAGCGTCTCATGAATTATCCTGCTTGCGACACGGTGACAGCTCCCGTATTAACCGGCTCATGGCAGCGCGATGGCTACCGCATCGAACGTTGGGAAGCCTATCCATTCGATATGGCGGTGGTGCCGTATCTCGTACTCGTACCCGACGGAGTCGATGCATCAGCTCCGGCACCGGCAATCTTATGCATTCCCGGCTTCGGACAGACTAAAGAACTGCTGGCCGGCGAATCATCGTCCGATCTATCTGTTTCCGAGCCTAAGATTACCCAGAACGCCATGGCATATCTTTACGCAAAAGAGGGATACATAGCCGTAGCTGTCGATAACCCTACCTGCGGAGAACCGGGCGACCTTGAAAAAGCCGCCTCCCGCTGGCGACCCGATTATGTCAACTTCTCACGGGC
>CAJUJB010000019.1:0-29309 GCA_910586595.1 uncultured Muribaculaceae bacterium
CATGTGGACTTTACCCCCATGGTGGACATGAACATGCTTCTGATTACCTTCTTCATGCTCTGTACGACCATGATCAAGTCTCAGACTCTGCAGATCGTCCTTCCTACCAATGAGGATGTGAAGAAAGAACAGCAGAGCCAGGCTAAGCAGTCGGAAGCCATCACCCTCATTCTCGATACCGAGTACAACGGCGACAAACCCGCTGTTGATGCAGAGACAGGCAAGACCGTTCACAATATTTACTATTATGAAGGTATCGCCGACACTACATTCAGCACATCGGGCTACCTCAAGAAGGAGCAGTTTATCGGTAACATGAATCACGAAGCTCAAGGTATCCGCAAGATCCTTCGCGGAAAGAACGAGCAGGTTATGAAGGAGTATGAATCTCTCAAGAACCAGTGGAAGAACAAGCAGATCACTAAAGAAGAGTTTGAGCAGCTTGCCAAGAAAAACGCATCTGACTCTCTCAAAACTCGTCCTGTTGTTGTGATCAAGCCCGGTCCTAACACTACTTACGAGGGTCTCATCAATGCCATCGACGAGATGAACATCAACCAGATCTCTCGTTACAGCATTGAGCTTCCTACCCATACCGACTCAGTCCTTCTCCGTCACTACGAGCAGGTAAACGGTGAAACTATTATTCGTCCTACAATTCGCGCCAAGGCTGCCGCACCCGCGGCTCCTGCCGAAGAATCTACTAACTCCTAAAAGCTAAACTAAAATGGCAAAAGACGTAGATCTTACCTCCAAAGAGTGGTGCGAAATAGTATTCGAAGGTAAAAACAAAGACTTCGGTGCCTATAAACTCCGTGAGTCATCAGTTTCGCGCCACACCAAAGCAATCGTTTGGGTACTCATAGCCGTAGCGATTATTCTCGTAGCTCTTATTCTCTCGGTTAACGGTGTATTCTCCAAGCCCGAAGACGAACAGGTTGCTGTAACTACCGTTCAGGACCTCACAACTTTCGAAGCAGAAGAAGAACAGGAAGAAGAAATTGAAGAAGAACAATTCCAGCTTCCTCCCGAACCCGAAGAAATCATCGCTCCTGAAGAAGTTGCTAACCAGCAGCAGGTGACCGAGCTCCTCATCGTCGAAGACGAACAGATTGAGGAAGACAAGCAGGTCAAGAACCAGGAAGACGTGATGGACAATGAGGCCGCTCTCGGTGCAGTCGATATTACTGAAGGTACCAATGACCTTAACAAGGTTATGGTGAAAGAGCAGGTTATCGAGGCTCCGAAAGTTGAAGAAGAGCAGCCCGTGAGCATCGCAATGGTAGAACAGAAGCCTGAATTCCCCGGCGGTGAAGCCGCTATGTACAAATGGCTCGGCGATAACATTGTCTATCCTTCCGCAGCATCGGAAGAAGGCGTGCAGGGCCGCGTAGTAGTTGAATTCGTCGTTGGTAAAGACGGCTCTATCAGCAACGTGAAAGTGGTTCGTCCTCGCCACCCGGCACTCGACAAAGAAGCCCTCCGCGTTGTTAAGGCAATGCCCAAATGGCTCCCCGGCCGTAACAACGGCCAGCCTGTGAAGGTTACCTACACACTCCCTGTGACCTTCAAACTCCAGTAGAATTCGCTTTTGAATTCCATAACTCCCTCAAAGCCCGGTGCATGTCGCCGGGCTTTAATTGTATAATGCCAATGCCTTTTTCGGTTTCGTTGCACACAAACACTAACATCGCCGCCGCCTGAGTCAAACTATGACATGGGCGGCGGCGATGTTAGTGTTTATGAGTTGTGGTGAGGCCTTAGTGGCGGGGCACGCGGATCACACCATGACGGTCGGCTATGATGAAATGGACGGGTATGTCGTGTTCTTCGGCTTCAATCTCTCCGGCGTCGAAGAGCTGGAAGTCGTAGCAGACTCCGACAGTAAGCGCTTTGGCGCGTGCCAGCAGACGGTCGTAATAGCCTTTTCCTCGGCCTACGCGATTGCCAGAGCGGTCGTAGGCCACAGCGGGTACGACTATAAGATCCATGTCGTTTATGTCGGCTGTATCGTCTCCGTCGGGTTCCTCAATGCGGAAAGCTCCGAGATGGGTACGCGTACGTGCGTAGGGAAGGATTTCAAGATCAAGCCCGTTGACACGCGGGAGGAAGAATTGCTTGCGACCCTCCCATTGGTCAAGGAACTCGTGGGTTGAGAGCTCATCAGGCAGTGAGTGATATATGAGCACGCGCTCAGCCATGGTAAAAGCCGCCATGGAGGCTAATGATGAGAATACACGCGATGCGGCTGCCAGTCTTTCGGCCTGGTCGAGCATCGTTTTTCTTGCGCGTACTTGCGCGCGTATGTCGTCTTTATTCATGCTGTCAGTTCTTGTCGGTCAAGGGGAAGTCTGCGCCGCCGCTCTGGAGTTGGTTTATGGCTTCCATAACAACAGGATCAACGGCGTTGACTATCTCAAAATAGCCGTCCATGCCAACGATGTCGCGGGCAATGAGGGCTTTGATTTGATTAACAATCAACGGGGCTGAAATGTTGATATAGTACCATCGAGGGGCTATATGGCCCTTGGTCGAGGCGTAGTTGACAAACGATTGCAGCAGAATCTGGTCAGAGGGCAGCTGAGCGAGCAGCTCACCAGTGTCGCGGCTTTCGTTAAGACGGTCGCGGTTGAGGTCGGCATATTCGTAAGCGAATTTACGGAGGAGTCCGGCATTGGCCACCTTGATATAGTAGGATGTGACACCTGTGGTGTCAGACGGTACGAAGATGTCGGGAATAATCCCACCTCCACCGTATACAGGGCGTCCGGTGCCGGTGTAGAAAATCAATGTGGAGTCAACCTTGAGGCTGTCGGCACTGAAGATTTCGCCACGGTCATAGCGGTCGAGAATCTCGGTGTCGTATTCGTTCTTGTGGCCAGGTGTATATGTTTTTTGTATGCATCGGCCCGAAGGGGTGTAGTACCTCTGTACTGTGAGGCGGAATTCGCTTGAATCGGGTAACTCGAATGCCCGCTGCACAAGACCTTTACCGAATGTGCGGCGACCGATGATGAGGCCTCGGTCGTTATCCTGGATGGCTCCGGCGAAAATCTCGCTTGAACTTGCCGTAAATTCATCGACAAGAACCACCACTTTTTCTTTAGTGAAGTCGCCTATGCCGTCGGAGAACAGCACATTGTTGTCGGTCATGTCGCGGCCTTTGGTCATCACGATGATATTCGACGGGCCGAAGAACTCGTTGGCAACAAGTACAGCCGGATTCATATATCCTCCTCCATTGCCACGGAGGTCGATGATATAAGACGACGCGCCGTCGTAGCGGAGCTGGGCCAGTGTGTTGAGGAATTCCTCGTAGGTGTTCTCGGAGAATTTGCCGAGGCGGATAAAACCTATCGAGTCATTTATGATGTAAGATGCGTCGATGGGTGAGACAGGCACGACTCCACGCGTGAGGTCGAAGGTGAGAGGCTTGGGCGAGGAGTTGCGTTTGACTTTCACCTGTACCTGCGTGTTTTCCGGGCCGCGTAGCATTCCGAATACCTTATCCGTGCTTACACCAGTGCCGGCGATATTGGTGCCATCTACCTCTATAATACGGTCGCCAGGCAGGATGCCGGCTTCTTCAGCGGCTCCGCCTGAAATCACTTCCAGAATGTAGAGCGTGTCGTTCATCATCTGGAACTGGATGCCTATGCCGTAGAATGAGCCTTCAAGGTCGCGGTTGGCGGCCACGCGCTCAGATGCGGGGATGTATGCTGAGTGAGGGTCGAGGTTGGCGAGCATTTCGGGGATGGCGAGCTCTACAAGGCTGTCGAAATCCACCGGGTCGACGTAGCTCTGGCCGATTATGTCGAATACCATGTCAAGTTTCTCGCGCGCGGCCGCATGACGGTCGCTGCGGGCGAAGTAAACGCCGGTCCAGAGACCGACGACAAGGAAGGCAGCTGCCACCAGAGGCAGCGCGAGAAGATATTTTCTGCCGTTAGACATCTTAGGTATGATTAGTCTGTGATGAGGTCTTTGATGTGTACGCACTCCACTCCGGCGCGTTTGAGAAGGTCGATGCCGTCGCTGAGGCGGTAAAGGTCGTTGAACACCACACGCCGTATACCAGCCTGGATGATAAGCTTCGAGCATTCAAGGCAAGGCGATGCAGTGATATAGAGGGTCGAACCTTCGCTCGAGTTGTTGCTGCGGGCAACCTTGGTGATTGCGTTGGCCTCAGCATGAAGCACATAAGGTTTGGTTACGCCGTCGGTATCCTCGCACACATTCTCGAAGCCTGCAGGCGTGCCGTTGAAGCCATCTGAGATTATCATCTTGTCTTTCACCAGCAGGCAACCGACTTTTCGTCGGATGCAGTAGGAGTTTTCGGCCCATATGGCGGCCATGCGTAGATAGCGTTTGTCGAGGATTTCCTGTTTGTCAGTGGTATTCATGCGACAAAGTTACGCAATCGACGGCGAATTGCCAAATGTTTAGCACCTTATAACGTTCGGTGCCTTTTCAATACATGCCTCAAAGCAATGCGATGTGATAAACTGCAAAGGCTGCCAGCCAAGCGATGCCGGTGTTGTATATTACGCTGAAGGCTGCATAACGCCAGGAGTGGGTCTCGCGGGCGATGGCTGTCACAGTCGCGAAGCAGGGGCAGTAGAGCAGTACGAATATAAGGAAGCTCAGCGCGACGGCCGGAGTGAAATCCGGATGGCCCGTGACCGGGTTGACGGCTTCGAGGCGGGCTCCGAGCCGCTGGTCGGTGGTGGCTTCGTCGTCGGTATAGAGCACACCGAGGGTCGATACGACAATCTCTTTCGCAGGTACGCCTGCAACGGCCGCCACAGTGGCCCTCCACTCGAATCCGAGGGGTTTCATTATGGGGTTGATGGCTTTGCCTATCATCTCGAGGTAGGAGTCACGGGTGGGATCGATGGCAGAGTCGTCGGTGATTCCGGCTGCTGCGACTTCTTCGGGAGTCATATTCTCGCGTCCGAGCGGGAAGTAGTTCAATGCCCATACAAGTATGCTTGCGAAGAGGATGATGCCACCCATCTTCTTGAGATACTGCTTGCCTTTGGCCCATGTATGGCTAAGCGAGGCTTTCATGGTAGGCATGCGGTAGGGCGGGAGCTCCATCACGAAAGGTGTCTCATCTTTGCGGAACAGGAAACGGCGCAGGAGTCGTGCGGTGATGACGGCCACAAGTATGCCGCCAAAATATAGGCCGCTGAAGACTAAGGCTGCATGTGCCGAAAAGAAGGTGCCAACCATGAGCACATAGATTGGGAGGCGGGCCGAGCACGACATGAAGGGGTTGATGAGTATTGTGATTATGCGGCTCGACCGACTCTCTATGGCGCGTGAGGCCAATATGGCAGGCACATTGCATCCAAATCCCATGATAAGCGGTATGAACGACTTGCCATGAAGCCCTATGCGGTGCATGACCTTGTCCATGATGAAGGCTGCGCGTGCCATGTAGCCGCTGTCTTCCATGAATGATATGCAGAAGTATAGGATGAGGATATTGGGTAAAAAGACAATCACTCCTCCTACGCCTCCCAGAATACCGTCGGCAACCAGATCTTTGAGAGGCCCGTCAGACATCAGATGGTCGGTGGCCTCACTCAGCCATGCCACGGCGTTCTCTATCCATTCCATGGGGTATTGCCCAACAACGAAGGTGGCCCAGAATATAAAGAACATTATGGCAAAGAAGAGAGGGAAGCCGAGCAAGCGGTTTGTAGCTATTGAGTCGAGCACTCGGGTGGTCTTGCCAGATGGTAATTTGCCGGGAGTATAGGTCTCGGCAAGGGCTCCGGCCACAAACCCGTATTTCTCGGCTGCAACAATAGAGGAAATCTCTTCATTGCGTATGTTCTCTATACGGCCGCGTAGCTTGTCACGCAGCAGTATTACAGGGCTGTCGACCGTGCCCCTCACATGCTCGCGCCAGAGAGGCAGGGGGCTGGATGCCCCTCCGCAGCAATCTTTCCGGAAGAGCTTCCTCCATCTCGATTGGTTTTTGCGGCGTGCTTTGGGGTCGGTAAGACAAGGACATTCTTTTTCCTGAGGGATGGCCTCCTGCTCGGCCTGAGGCACTTCCTCTTCCATTTCATGATCGCCTTCAAGCAACTTGATGGCCATGTAGCGGGGTGAGAAATGCTTGCTGGAGGTAGGTGTGGCCTTGATTTGGTCGACAATCTGGCGTATGGCCGCTTCGAGGTCGGTGCCAAGATTGACGTGGATGTGGCGCACGATGTCGTCATGGCCTTCGTAAACCGAAATAACCGTATCGAAGAGATTGTTGACTCCTTCGCCTGTCTTTGATACAACGGGAACCATAGGCACACCTATCATGGCGCTGAGATTCTCGTAGTCGAGTTTGTCGCCGCGTGCCCGCAGTTCGTCGTACATATTTAGAGCTATGACCATGCTGATGTCCATGTCGATAAGCTCTGTGGTGAGGAAGAGGTTGCGCTGGAGATTAGAGGCGTCTACAACGTTGATGATGACGTCGGGGGTATGTGTGCGGAGATATTGGCGCACATATAATTCTTCGGGGGAATAACAGGTGAGTGAGTAGGTGCCGGGAAGGTCGACTATGTTGAAGCGGTAGCCTTTGTAGAGGAAGTGCCCGTCTTTTGCGTCGACTGTAACGCCGCTGTAGTTGCCTACGTGCTCGCGAGCGCCGGATGCTATGTTGAATAGAGATGTCTTGCCGCAGTTGGGGTTGCCGATAAGGGCCACATTCACAATGTGGCGCTCGTGATCGAAGATTCGTTTGGCTTCAGACTCCGACTCGCATGGTGCAGGGCGCCTTATGGCAGCTTCGCCTATTTCAGGGGCCGATGCCGGGTCGACGGCCACTACGTCGATTAAAGCCGCTTCAGCCGTGCGCAGCGACACTTCGTATCCCAAAATGCTGTATTTAATGGGGTCATGGAGCGGGGCATGCAGCACTACCGTCACGGTATGACCTTTTACAAATCCCATCTCGAGCAAACGCTTGCGGAATGCTCCGTGTCCGTGCACTTTTACCACGATGCCGCTTTGGCCTGTCTGGAGTTCTGATAATTTCATCCTACTATTCTCTTAAGCGGCACAAAGTTCGGTAATTTCGTTGAGGTGTGCAATTATTTAAACATATTTTAAATAAGGCTATCCTTGGGAAGGCCTCATCTTACTCCGAATATAATCGATTTCGCTTTATATTTCGGTCTAAAATAGTTAACTTTGCGCCCGATATGATGAAAACAAGTCTTTGGATTTCGCGGCGCTTACGGCTTGGTGGCAGTGGAGCCGGTAGCCCTGCCGCCGTGGTAATTGCGGTTGCTGGCGTAGCTCTGGCCATTGTGGTGATGGAGTTTACGCTTGCTATAGTTGTAGGATTCAAAGACGGAATACGCGCCAAACTGATGGGTTTCGACGCCCAGATTTCTGTTGAGGCACCGGTAGGGAGTGCTGACCATTTCATTGCCCTAACACCCGAGCTGGAGGCAACCGTGCGCGCAGCACTGCCCGAGTCGGCAGAATTGCGGCTCTCCCTCAGGCAACCCGGCATGCTCAAGACTGATGATAATTTCCAGGGTGTAGTCTATCTCGGTCAGAGCCCTGATGGCGATTTCGCATTTGAGCGGTCGAATATGGTCGAGGGCCGGTGGCCAGATTTCAGCGCTGATTCATGTGAGAATAGTATTGTCCTTTCGCAGACTTTGGCACAATCGCTGGGCCTCGGGGTAGGGGATAAAGTTTATTCCACCTTCATCGTCGATGGCGCCGTCAAATTGCGCAGGCATACCATATCCGGGCTTTATCAGTCAAATTTTGGAGAATATGACCGCACGATAGTCTATGCGTCGTTGCAGGGTCTGCGTAAGATTGCCGGTGCCGACAGCATATCGGCTACACGACTTGACATACGCGGTCTCGACTCCGAATCGATTGAGGCCGAGAGCGAGCTTCTACGGCATGCGCTGGTGAGCGCCGCCGCCACGGGTCGTCTTAACGACTATTATCCGATTGACAATGTGCTCCGCTCAGGAGCCCTTTATTTCAATTGGCTCGCGCTGCTTGACACCAACGTTACCGTCATCTTCCTGCTGATGCTGGCGGTGGCCGGCTTCACTCTTGTGTCGAGTCTTTTTATTCTCATACTTGAGCGTGTGCGCACCATCGGTGTGCTCCGCGCGCTCGGAGCCTCGAAGCCTTTGGTCCGCAATATCTTTGTCGATCTCGGGCTACGTCTGGTAGGACTTGGTATGATTATAGGAAATGTCCTCGGCATAGGGTTGCTGTTGGTGCAGAAATACACCCATGCCGTGCCGCTTGACCCCGACATGTATTATCTCGCATCGGTGCCGGTTGAAATCCGTCCGTGGGCTTTTGTCGCTCTGAATGCAGGTGTGTTTGTAGTGGCATGGCTTATATTGATTGTTCCGGCCGGCGTCGCGGCATCGACTGATCCAGCCAAAGCCATCGATTGCGAGTAAGCGCACGTATTCTAACTTTTCAGGCATTCAATTGTTAAATAAACATATCATGGTTGCGGCCCACAAGTGTGTACCGACAAAATTCATTACTTTTGCATTAAATTTAAAGTTAAATTAACGAATGACCCAATCTAAGGATCTCCAGCAACTCATCATAGAAGGCATCCATGAGCGTAAAGGCCGTGGAGTCACTGTTGTCGACTTAAGCTCTATTGAATCTGCCGCCGCATCGCGCTTCATCATTGCCGAGGGTAACTCAGCAACCCAGACAGCCGCCATCGCCGAGAGCGTGGCCGAATATGTACTCAAAAACTCTGGTGTGAAGCCATACGCCATTGACGGCGACACCGTGGGCGACTGGGTAATACTTGATTACGGCGATACGTGGGTACATGTATTCCTTCCGGAGGTGCGCCAACGCTACAATCTCGAAGAACTTTGGAGCGACGCCGCAATCTCCCATGTGCCTGACCTTGATTAAGAGTCGGCCGCCATTTATATCCTCCAAGGCGGGGATCTCCTCGCTCCAATCATTCTGATTCATCTCCAATATGCCTACTTTTCCTCCCAATAACAACGCCAATAAACAGAAGAATCCATTCAGGTTCAATCTCTGGTGGATGTATGCCATTGTGGCCCTCTTCATCGGCGGGATATATTACTATGACAATAATGTCGTGACCAAAAAGGTAAGTTATACTACCTTTGAGCAATATGTAGAGCAAGATCACGGCATAACAAAAATCGTGGTCTACTCCGACAAGAAACTGGTCGAAGGCTACCTTACAGATTCGCTCGCAAGGCAGATTTTTGCCAAATCGAATTATTCTACAGACCAAGGAGCCAAAGCCCGTGTGGAAGCCAATATACCATCGGCTGACAAGTTATCCGAGCGGATTGATTACTGGCGCTCGACCGGAGCCTTTACTGGCGAAGTCGATTTTGAGCAAGCCAGCCCGCTGGGCGGCATGCTGTGGTCTATACTCCCGTTCATACTCATGATCGGAGTCTGGATCTACCTCATGCGTCGTATGTCGGGCGGTGGCTCTGGCAGCAGTGGCGGCGGTGGCGGCATATTCAGTGTCGGCAAGTCGAAGGCCATGTTGTTTGATAAGAATAACTCCGACAAGGTCACTTTCCGCGATGTTGCCGGTCTTAGCGAGGCAAAAACTGAGATCGAGGAAATCGTGGAGTTCCTCAAGAACCCCAAGCGTTACACCAATTTAGGTGGTAAAATTCCCAAGGGCGCTCTGCTTGTAGGCCCTCCCGGCACAGGTAAGACCCTTCTCGCTAAAGCTGTGGCCGGCGAAGCCGATGTGCCTTTCTTCTCTATGTCGGGCTCCGACTTCGTGGAAATGTTCGTAGGTGTCGGTGCGTCGCGTGTCCGCGACCTCTTCCGGCAGGCCAAGGAGAAAGCTCCCTGCATTGTGTTTATCGACGAAATTGATGCCGTAGGCCGTGCACGTGGTAAAAATGCCGGTATGGGTGCCAACGACGAGCGCGAGAATACCCTCAACCAGCTTCTGACTGAGATGGACGGCTTCGGTACAAACAGTGGTGTGATTATTCTGGCCGCCACCAACCGTGCCGATATACTTGATAAAGCCCTTATGCGCGCCGGTCGATTCGACCGTCAGATCTATGTCGATCTGCCCGATCTGCCCGACCGTGTGGAAATTTTCAAGGTTCATCTGCGCAAAATCAAGACGGCTGAGGATCTCGATGTGGAGATGCTTGCCCGTCAGACACCGGGTTTCTCCGGCGCCGATATTGCCAATGTGTGCAACGAGGCTACCCTTATTGCTGCCCGTCATAATAAAGACTCCGTGAGCAAAGAAGACTTCAACGCCGCGGTTGACCGTATTATCGGTGGTCTCGAAAAACGCAACAAGATTCTCACCGTAGAGGAGAAGAAGTCGATTGCCATCCATGAGGCCGGTCATGCCACCGTGTCGTGGCATCTCCGCTATGGCAACCCGCTTGTAAAAGTCACTATTGTACCTCGCGGCAAGGCGCTCGGCGCAGCCTGGTACCTGCCTGAAGAACGTCAGATTGTACCTTCTCAGGTACTCCTCGACGACATCTGTTCTTTACTTGGCGGCCGCGCTGCCGAGGAACTTTTCCTCGGCCATATTTCCACCGGTGCAGCCAATGACCTTGAGCGTGTAACCAAGCAGGCCTATGCGATGGTTGTATATTATGGTATGAGCGACCGGATGCCCAACCTCAGCTATTATGACTCAACCGGTCAGAACAGCATGTTCACAAATCCCTACAGCGACGAACGTGCCAAGATTATCGATGAAGAGGTTTCGCGTATAATTACCGAGCAATACGAGCGCGCCAAGTCGATTCTGACCGAGTATGCCAAGGGCCATCATGAGTTGGCTGAGACGCTCATCACACGAGAGGTGATATATACCGACGATGTAAAACGAATCTTTGGCCCGAGGAAGTGGACTTCGCGTACTGACGAGCTTTTCGGCTCGCGTGAAGACAACAAGGACGGCGGTGAGCCCACCCCTCCGCCAATCGACGATGTTGATGCCACGGAGGTAGCCTCTGAACCGGCATAAGCCACTTGAATGAACAAAATATGGTCTGAACGTGTAATATATTTATACGTTCAGACTATTTTTTTATGCAGAAATTATCTAACATCTCGCTGCGCCGCCATCATCTGCTTGTGGCCCTTCTCTTGTGCCTTACGATTGGCATTGCGGCGCCATCGTGTGGAACTATCAGGACTCATGCCGGCATCGAGCACGATTACCGGTACGATTTCGATGGTCATGACCATAAACATAAGAAACCCAAAAAACACAAGAAGCACAAGAAACATAAGAAACACCATCACGACGACTGATTGATAGACTCATACCACAAGCGCCATCCACCTCTCAACTAACGAGAACTAATGGATGGCGCTTGTAGTATGATTGATGCAAGATGATTATCTTATGAAGAGTTTCTGTGGTGTCAGTCCGGGAGAAGAGATAATGTAGTATCCGGAAGTCAGAATGGTGGGCACTGAGGGTGTAAGTACAGACACGACCCGTCCGCACAGGTCTGTAAGTATGGCAGTCTGAGTAACTGTAATTGTATTATTATCCATTGTAAGCCAGGCGGTAGATGCTTCAGGAATCTCTGCAGAAGAATAGTTGGTCAGCTCAACCTGAGACGTACAGCAGTTTATAACTTCTCCATTTTGGTCGGTAAGAAATGTAATCAGCTGAAGATTGTCTGGATTGACGGGCGCTGAATGACTTCCCTCAATTTCTTTTACCGTTGAGCTTAAGCTGACAGAGTTGCCTATGTCATTTATGTCGATTTCAACACCCTCTATAGGCGTCAGGAAACCTCTGATTACATGATTATGTTCCCACTCTTTATGGGTTGTGCCAAGGTCGTTCTGCGTATCGGTTATTTTGTTTTCGACGGCAAACGCGTGCAGGCGTATACTTTCGGAGAGGGTGGCCGAAGGATCGCAATCAACCATAAGCTCTACAGCCATTTTTGAATCGGGGGTGTTGAACTCCGACTTCTGCACATCAATGCCGATGAGCGTATTGGCCATATGGTATGGAGAAAAGAGCTCGGTGCTTGCATACGCAGGATGAAATACAGTGGATGGAGACGACGCTGTAACACCTTTCTTGCGGTCAAGGCTCATCAATGGAGCTGAATTAGCGCCTATCATCTCAGCAAATGTCTCACTTTCAGGTATTGTAAAATGGTCGGCTGCAAAACCGGCATGATGGGCTACCATTATTACCTCACCTCCGTATTGCTCTATGGCTTTTTCAAGTACAGCTTCGCCGGTAGGGCAATTTGAGCATTTCTGGCTGGTGAATATTTCCACAAGTGGAAGCTTGGCATAGGTCTTTTCATATCCCGTGGTGTTGAAACTGGCGGCCGATTGTGTGTCTGCATTGCCAGTAGCGATAATTGAAGCCGTCTGCTCGCCAAAAACAGGAATATAAGGAATAGAGAAAGAGGAGATCTGGTTGTTGATCAGCGGCTCATTGATGTCGAATGTTTGTATGGCTGTGCCATTATCTATCGAGACCGAAAAAGATTTTAGAGTGTTGACTCCAGTATTGATCACCGATAAGTCGAGCGAATATTCTTTTTCTGCTGTGGAAATATGGGGGAAGTCAGGCTGGATGAGTGTAATTCCATCAGCCACTTCATTTGAAAAGTCGCCGTCGGTAAGCACGGCCGCCAAAGTAAGTGCAGAGTTATGCCCTGTCGATGCCGAGAGGTGGCTCCAGCTCCCATATCCCGTGCGGACATAATCGCCTTCAGGGGTGCTGGTGTCAGACCATGAATATCCAATGGTATTTCCGGTGCAGGTCAATTCATATCCGATATAAAGATCTTCTGCTCCAGAGCTTGAGAAAGGGAAGTCGAGCCACACAATGTTTTGCCCGTCAACAGCGTCGAATGGTTGCTCATATAGATTCTCTTCCCGCTCAAGACTTTTTTTTATGAATACGAGGCCATCTATGGTTCCAGGCTGCAAGGCCATATTGAATTGAACCGCTGATACGGACGCGCCATCAAGTTGAGATGCAGAGAGATGTATGGCTGCAGAGAGATGGGCCTTAGTGTCGGATCCCCAGTAATTATCTGGAATCGCATAGCCGTAACCCTTTGATAAGGTTTTATCTGGCAGGATGTTAGCAGAAACTGTTCCGGAGGAAATTATTGCCAGAAATAGTGCTGTGGATAGGTTTAGAAGAGGAAAATATTTCATTGTGTAATCGAGTAAATCTAAATATGGGTGATTTGTCATGCAAATGTACTTATTTATTTGCACTATATGAAATTTATATCTATATTTGTCGCACATAACAATTATCAATTTTCTAATCCAATGGAAAAATCATTGACAAAAACCATTGCAGGGGCATTTTTTCTCCTATGCGCCCTGCATCCTGTGGATGTCAGCGCTGCCAAAATATGCGGTAGTGTTATATCCATAGGTAGTGGCCAAGGTGTCGGCATGTACTCGTTCGATACTTCCGGAGTCAGTTCTTTCGAGCCTATCTCAGGAGGAGAAGGCATTCTTGCGCAAGGCGGAGGAGTCTACGTCGACGGTAGATATTATTCGATTAATGTTGACGATATGACACTTACTGCGTATGACTCTTTCAGCTGGGATGTGATTAAGGCTATTCCGGCAAGTCATGCGGCTCTTGATCTTACATATGATACGACAGATGGGAAGATATATGGTTGCTATAGCGACTCCGGTTTTCCAAAGTTGGGAACTCTCGATGTAGCTACCGGAACATTTAGTGAAATCGGCTCCATGCGTATGCCTGCAAACGTTCTTGTAAGTGATGGAACCGGCACTCTATATGCAATTGCAATGGATGGCGGCATCTACACGGTCGATAAACAGACGGCTGCCATGACCCAGACAGGCTCGACAGGACTTTGGCCCTTCTCCGTGCAGTCGGCCACGGTTGATCCAACTGATGGCAAATGTTATTGGGCGGCTATTGTTGACGACGGAATCTCCTGGGATTATACCTATGCCTTGTATGAGGTGGATCTTTCGTCCGGGGCAGCAACCAAGCTTTATGATTTTCCCAACACTCCGGAAATTACCGGCCTCTATATTGCGCCAGAGGAATCGACAGAAGCTCCCGCGCAGCCCGAATCGTTCAAGGCTGTCTTCGATAAGGATGCCACTTCGGGTAAACTTACCTTCTCTATGCCGACGCAGAGTGTCGGAGGGTCAGCATTGACCGGAACACTCGACTGGAAACTGTCGGTTGACGGAGAGGAATTCAGCACAGGCAAAGCGGCTGCTGGTTCGGAGGTCTCGGTTGATGTGACGCTCGACCGCGGTGAGCATAGCTTCGAAGTGGTTGCCATTAGCGCTGGTGGTGAGAGCCGGAAGGCTTCATTTAAATGCTGGGTAGGCCTTGATGACATAACTCCCGTGTCTGACCTGACACTCAAAAAGACCTCACCTACCGGTCTGACTCTATCGTGGAAAGGCAATGCTAAGGGCGTCCACGGAGGGTATGTAGATCTTTCTACCCTCAGTTATGAGGTGGTGCGTTATCCTGGTAATGTCACTGTTTCGTCTGGTAAGAGCGATGAGGCCTTCTCTGAAGAGGTTGAAGCACCCCGTCTGGCTCCATATTGGTATGTAGTGACAGCCCGCGCTGGCGAGTCAAGAAGTGAGGAAGTCTCTTCCAACAAAGTCACCATGGGCGAGGCCAAGGCCATTCCTTATGAAGAGGGCTTTGAATCGACCGTACAATACGCCAATTTCATGGTTTATGACCGAAATGAGGACGGCCTCACATGGAGCCATGACCTTGGTTCTGAAAGTGCCTCGTATGATGGTCAATATGGTTATAATGCCGATGACTGGCTCGTGAGCCCTCAACTTGCCCTCGATAAGGACACTAATTATACTCTGGAGTTTGATGTTCTTAATCGCTCGTTTGACCGTCATCTGATTGAGGTCAAGATCGGTCAACTCCCCGGTGTTGAGGAAATGGACTGGGAACTACTCCCTGAGACAGAACTTAATGTGCCATATGAAAACCAGCATGTCAAAGTTAATTTCCATGTAGCAGCCAGCGGAGACCATTATCTTGGATTCCATCTTGTAAGTCAATCTGTAAGCGGAGGACTGGCGCTCGATAATATAAAGGTTACAAGCGCAGGCTCGGTTTCGGCTCCGGCAGCTCCGGTTGGCTTGGCGGCTGAGGCTTTTGCAAACGGTGGCTTAGGTGTGACACTGAAGGGATCCGCCCCTAAATTTGATATAAAGGGCGATGCGCTTACCGGCACTCTAAGTGTGGCTATAGCCCGCGATGGCAAGAATGTGGACGTGATTGAGAATGTGGCTCCGGGTGCCGACATAAACTATGTCGATAAGAATGCGCACGAAGGTTTTAATCTCTATACCCTCGTGGCATCCAACAATTTTGGCGCCGGAGAAGTCAGTGAGGTTAAAGTTTACGTAGGCAATGATATTCCTGGACTTGTTTCAGACATCGACCTCAATGAGTCGGAAACCGGAAAAGTGACAATCAGCTGGAACGCACCATCTTCAGGCGCCAACAATGGCTCTGTAGATCCTAAGACGCTCCGGTACAAGGTGCTCCGTAACGGTTGGAAAGAAATTGCCGTTGACACCGACTTGACCTCGGTGGTAGATTGTATTGACGAGAGTCTCACCACTCAGATGATGGTATTTTATCAGATTATTGCAACTTCTGATGCTGGCGAAGGTGAACCTGCAATGTCGGGTACTATCGTGGCCGGAACACCATATTCATTCCCGTTTGCCGAGTCTTTTGCCAATGGTAGGGCTGCAAGTACACCATGGTATGTGGAGACTGATGATGATCTTTCCGGTTGGACACCTATGCTGGATAGCGATTGCCCGTCGGTAGATGCCGATGGTGGTATTATGGGAACCTCCTGCTATACGACCACACCGGCAGAAATGACGCTATATTCTCCGAAACTTTCTGTTGAGGGAATGGTCAATCCGGTGCTGCAGTTCCATATGTTCAACCGAGCCATAAGTGATGTGATGGACTTGGTTGTTATTGCTGGCGGAAATGACCGTAAAAAGATACTGAGTTTCCCGCTGATGGAAGAATCGGCAGAGTGGAACAGGGTAGTGGTGCCCCTCAATGAATTCGTAGATTATGGCTATATCCAGCTGGCATTTGTCACAACGAACATTTGCAATGGCGACAAAGTGTATATCGACGCAATATCTTTGGTCGATGATCTGGATCACAACCTTTCGGCAACACATTGCAGCGTACCGGTAAAAGTACGTGCCGGTATTGAGTCGATGGCGACAGTATCGGTTGAGAACCGAGGCTATGCCGATGCCTCATCGTATACGGTTAGGCTTTACTCCGGATCGACACTGATTTCGGAAGTCGATGGGCCTGCCGTTGAGGCTGGAGCAACCAAGCATGTCGATCTCCCGTTTGTGGCATCTTCCCTGATGAAAGATGGTATGGAACTACACGGCGAGGTAAACTACTCTAAAGATCAGAATCGCACCGACGATGCCAGCGCCTCTGTCATAGTGAGTGTAGAAAGCTCAGCTCATGCGGCCCCGACTGCGCTGGAGGGTAAAACAGATAATGGAACGGTTGTCCTCTCTTGGCAGGCTCCGGTAGCTGCTGATGAATACGAAGTCACGATCGAGACTTTTGAAGATTACCAGCCATTCAGTGTTGATGCTGCGAATGGATGGAGCTACATTGAAGGAAATCCCGACTACGATAGCTCGATGGAATTTCAGGATAGTCATGGAGTTTTCATAGAATTCCCTGGTGACTATGCTTGGGCCAACTACGCCTACACCGTTGTGGATCTCAGCCAGCTGCCAAATGCAGAGCGCAGCCAAGGCTGGAGCGCAACTTCTGGCAATCGATTCATTATGAGCGCTTATAATGCTTGTTATTTCGGAACCGGCAGCGAATATGTGGGCGACTATCTGGTTTCTCCGGAACTTTATGGTGGTGCACAGACAATCTCGTTCTATGCTAAGAGTCTAAATTTCCAGGACTATGGTCTTGAGACTGTCAAGGTGATGGCGTCGGCAACCGGACGTGCGTTGGCAGATTTTAAAGAAGTCGCAAGTTTCGAATCCGTGTCTACTGAGTGGACTTCATATCAGGCTGCGCTGCCCGAAGGTACGAAGTACTTTGCTATATTCTCATATCGCACAACCACGGCTCTCTTCATTGATGACATCAGCTATATTGCCGCGGGTGCGAAGACTGAGGCACTGGCACCTGTTGGATATAATATCTATCGTGACGGCATGCGCTTGAATGCTGAGGTGATGGATGTTACAACCTATCTTGATGCCGATGTCGATGTTAAAGTGCCTCATGATTACGTTGTGACTGCTATGTATGCAGATGGCGAATCAGAAGGCTCCGCACCATTCCGATTTGGTTCTACAGGCCTTGACCTGAACCAATCTTCCGGTATATCAATCTTAGCCGGACAAGGTTATATTATCGTAAACGGTGCCGACGGTGAGCCTGTAGCAATTTACGGCGTCGACGGTCATAAATTGATGACTAACGAGGCGCGGTCAGGATCTCGCATTAGCTTGCAGAGTGGCATCTATCTCGTTAATGTAGCCGGCTCGACGTATAAAGTCGCAGTACGCTGACGATATTCTCATTATTATATTATGCGAGGCTGTGTCATAATTAAACTTTATGGCACAGCCTCTTCATTTTACCTTCTTGAGTTTTTGATATTTTTCAAGCAACCGATTTTTGCGGAGTCCGCAAAAATATTGGATTCTCAGAAGGCAAAATCAAAGATGTCAAGCAAAACAGGCCGGATTGTGGTGTATTTTCCCCGTTTTTTCTGCCTTTGCCGACCCTCGATATGCCACTAGCAATGAGATTGCTTACAGGGTAGTTCTTCAGGAATAACGATAATTTAGGTAAATTTCATACTCAAGGTCACTAATTACCAGGGTTAACATGGCAACAAAGAGTAATGCTTCAATCATTAATAGCAATTTAGATGATATTACTTTTCTTATAAGAATATGATTTATCGCAATATATACGGCAAAGTACACCAACGTATCGAATAACAAGACTACCCATCCCAAAGGTTTATTTGTTATACGAATATGATATGAAATATAATTTATGATATATGAAAAGCCAAAGAATATGTATAAATACGAGAGTACATAGAGGAGACGCTTGTGCTTTTTCTCTTTCATATTCAGCATATAATATTATAAGATTATTTTTTTTGTAATAGTTTACCTGATGGATTGAATTGAATTATGGATTTAAAAGCGGAACTTGGCAACATTTGAATATCGCATTTCATTTTATATCCATTAAACACATCAATAATACCAAATGGAGTAGTTATAGGAATATTTACTGGCACCATAGTTGGTTCCGAAACAGGAATTCCTGCTTCAACCATTGCTTTTTGTACTGCTGTGGCGCAATTATTGGTGCGAATATTGTATTCAGTTTTTGCTGTCTTGGAAAAACTATTTCTCATTATTTCGTCTTGGTCTGCAGTTGTTGAGATTTGATATCCCACTTTAAAACCAAAGTGATTCATGGATGTATCATCCTTGCTTTCCTCCGTTCTATTATTATATGATGAATCCAAAAAATCTTGAGGTGTATCCCATGAGCCAACTGCAACATCATTGAATTGCCGACCTCCGGTATGCTTCTTTATTAAAGGTAACACCACATTATTCCCGTTTACAGAATAGTATTGCCATTTATCATCCTCATTCTGAATCAACATAGCTAAATGCTCTCCTTCAGTATAATTTAGCACAACTATGTCTTTACCGGTCGGATCAATGCAATTAACCGGGTTTCCACCACAATATGAGTATGGGGATAAATGACTATATGCTAAACTGCTTATCGGATAAAGCAGAAATGATATTGATAACAACTGAATATGTTTCATTTCAATAATGATTTTTCTTGTATATATTTTTGAGCTTCTACTGCTTGTAGCCTTCGTTTTTCTTTGATTTCTTCTGTCTCTTCTGTCATATATGTGAGATGAAATCCATTTTTTGTTTCTTCCATTAGGTCCATCAAATAAGAAGCATAGTCATCAACAACATATCCAACATTCATAAGATAATCTTGAATTAGTCGTTCCAGTGACTTTCCTCGTATTATCCAAGCATTTGGGTTCATCGGATAGAACTCTAACGATTTGCTTGAACAATAGTACGTAAACTCATCATACCGCTGAAATTTTTCACAATAACCAAATGCAAGATCGGCCATCTGACAGGCAACCGTCTGAAGGTCGGTCAACGGGGTCATATAAGTTCCTGCAATTACCGCTGAATCACAAATTTCAAAATCTTGCTTAATCCACCACGAAGGGTTCATCTGATTAGTTGTCAATTCAAGGTTTATCCATTCTTCTGGAGTAATTTTATCTTCATCTTTATACATAATGTAGCTGTGACATGGAGCGTGGGCTATTGATGCATCAGCATTTAATTCAGATGCTAGAATCTTATACATCCAAGGAAGTGAACGGCATTGACCTTTATGTGTTTTCAGTGTGCTGGAGACAAATTGTCGATCCCAAGGCTCGTTATCAATTGAGAAAGCTTCAAAATCATAGGTATACGGTGTATAATTATTTCCGGAATGTGGACTCATCATATATGAGCTGATTGCCATTTGCATTCCAGTTTTATATGTATGGAGCTTATTTACAGTATAAACAGAACGAATAAATGCCTTTATTCTGTCAATCTCATCGCAAAAATCAGTTTTATAATCCAATTTCCCTTCATAATATGCCCATTCAGCAAGGAATACAGCTCTTTTTATTGACACAGTATCTCGTCCGGCAAGCATATTTGATATTTCCTGAAAAGCAGAAATATAAAAATCCTCAGCTGTCCTTGATTGTGCTTGAAATGACAACTGAACTATAAGGAAAATTATATATAAAACTACCTTTCTCATAATTTGCAAATTTACTAATTATTTTTTATAATTAAATTTTTGTAAATGTGTTATATAACACATTTCTTCAAAACCAATATAGTTTTGGGTTGCTTTTTAAGTTCCTCATCTACATATAAATCATATTTACGACCCCACTCAAGCATTTTATTCTCATGCAGGCCATATTCTCGGGAAAGCTGCTTGATGGGCTTTCCTTCCTTTGCCTGAGAAACTATGTTTAATCTTTCTTCAAAACTTCTTATGGCACAGCCTATTTTTTCTGAATGTTTTGGAGTGTATCTGTCAGCTTATTACAGATCTTAGATAGGCTGTAAGGTCGTCGGTAAGTTGTAACCCGAGCTTCTTGCGTAAGCGGTTTCGTGCCGACTCAACGCTGCGTACTTCACGGTATGTCAGAGCGGCTATTTCTTTAGTTGCCATGCCGAGATGAAGGAATGCGCATAAGCGCATGTCGCGGGCTGTTAAGTCGGGATGTTTTTCTGCCAGAACTTTATAGAAGTCGGGGTGAACACGCTCGAAAAAGAGCTTGAACTCGTCGTCGGCACTCGATGTGCATAATTGGCTCAGGCGTGCCGTGAGTGAGCGTATGTGGTCGCGTTTTGCCGTCTCGCGCGGATTTATCTCCAGCAGCACTTGTCGGAGCGATTCGCAGGCTTCGGCCACACCCTCTTGCTGTTTTAGTTTCTCGAGCGACATGGTGGTAAGCTCGCGGTTCACTTTTCCGAGCATATTGGCGTGCTGTATGGCAAGCTTCATATTTTCTTCCTCTCCCAGCCTGCATTTACGGCGTTGCCGGAGATAAAGGAATGTGATTCCAGCAAGCAGGAGAACCAGAACTGCGACCAATGCATAATTCCATCCTGATAACTTACCAGATGGTTCCTGGCCCGTGGTGAGGAGGTCAGAGCCTAAGCCATCGAAATTTGTAAGCCTCAGTCTACGCTCGGCCTTATGGAGCGAGTCGCTGAGTGCCACATGTTCGTTGAGCAATTCTGTGGCCTTGCGGTAGTTTCCTTTGGCTCCTTGAATTCCGGCTAAGGTTTTCAGGGTTGCAGTCATGTCGTCGCCACGGTCATGGCCCCTGGATAAGGCAAGAGCTTCTTCTGCATATGCAAGCGCAGAATCCGGTTGGCCGGCATTGAGGTGGCTTTCACTGATATGTAAGTATGCGTTGACAATGCCTGGCACATCGCCGAGTTCCTTGTACTGGTTAAGGCCGCTGTTGAATCGTATCATTGCCACATCGTTCTGTCCAAGACGGCTATATAGTGTGCCCTGCTGTAGCCTCATGCTTGCGAGCTGGGCAGGGTATTTGTTTGGGTCAATGAAATCGAGGCTGCGCTGCGAAGCTTCCAGCGCTTTGTCTGTTTCATTGCGCAGTGCATAAACCTCGGCCAGATTGGCATAGTTGAGGAATGCCTCATGATGTATGTTCTTCCGGAGGTTTATCTCGAGCGCACGTTCAAAATATTCCTCCGACTTATCGTAATACTCGCATTCGCCATATACTATACCGATATTATTATATAGCATGGCCTTCATGTCGGCGAATTGCTCATCGCGGCAGTAGTCTAGGGCACTCATGTAATAATCGAGTCCGACGCCTGTCATACCCATGTCGAGGAAAGTTGCTCCGAGCCGAATGCTCATGTTGAGCAACTGGCGCGTATCCGTGGCCGTAAGTTCGTTTTTGCTGTGGAGTATATCGAGCATATGGCGGAGTATTACTATCGCCTCGGCATCTTTCCCGGCGGAATGCATATCATATGTCAAGCGGTTGATTTCCCGATACAGAGCCTTGGCATCGTCAATGGTCTTGAGCGGAATTGAGTCAATCAGTTCTCGGCGTTCATAAGAGATCTCCGTTGTATCAGTTTCCAGCAGCGACAGCAGTGATGATTTCATTTCCGTTGCATTTCCGAGGTCGGCAGAGCTGTTGCAAGCGCCTGGCAAGAGTGACAAAATGCATACTATAATCGGGTAAAATATATTTTTGACATCAGTCAACATGGGATTCTATGGAATTTTGAGTTTGCACAAAGGTACCATATTTTTTTAAATTACCAAAAAAACAGTTCAATTTTCTATGAGAGGTAAAAATCATTGAAAATGTAGTTGACGATTCAATCTGTTGCTAATTACCAGTATAGATGCCGATGCTGTAGTAAAATTTCAAATAAAAGCGTCGTGCGGTAGATATTTAACCACATAAATTTGCATTCTTTTAGCAATGCGTTTAATTTTGCCAATGAAATTCTATTCCTATTTTTATGAAGTATCTATTAGTTTCTGTCTGTATCACGGCTGCCTTTGGCGCCCAGGCCTGGAATGTAACTACTGACCCAACTATCAAGAATGCCTTGGTAGAGGAGTATACAGGTATGCATTGCCAGAATTGTCCGGATGGACATAGAATTGTTGCAGCCCTCTCGACCCTGCATCCAGAGAATGTATTTACTGTAGCCATTCATGCAGGTGGTTTCGCAACCCCGCGTAGAGGTGAGCCCAACTTTATCACCGAAACCGGCCAAGCGATTCACGATCATTATGGCATTGAATCATATCCATGCGGCATCGTCAACCGCCGCGCATATGGCAATAATTTAGTGCTGAGCCGCTCCGATTGGGGTGGGGCCTGCCGCCAGGCCAATCGGGAGACAGCTCCGGTAAATCTTTGGGCTAACAGTGCCTACGACGCAGCTTCGGGTCAGCTTACTCTGGATGTAGAGGGTTATTATACGGCTGACATAGCTAATCCCCGACTCAATGTATTCTTGCTTCAGAGTGAAATCCTCGGGCCGCAGGATGGCGGTGAGCTTGGGGTTGAGTATCCCCATCGGCATATGTTCCGCGACCGCTTAACCGACAATGATTTAGGCGATGCGATTGATGTAAAGTCGGCAGGTGAGTATTTCTCCCGCTCATTCACATATACTCTTCCGGCGGCTATCGGCGATGTGCCTACCGATCCGGTGAATACTCGCTTGCTGGTCTTCGTCACAGATGGTGATGACGACGTATGCCAGGTAATCGAATCGCACCCGGCAACTCCCGGAGTAGAACCGAAATTCAGTGTTTCGACTTCTGTATCGCCCATCTCTATCACCAAAAACTATGCGTTGGGATATGTTGAGGTCTATATCAACAACCACGGCGGAGTCGACATTACATCTGCTGATTTTGACATTACTCTTAACGGCAATGTGGTAAGTACTCCTTGGACCGGACTCGTGCCTGCTTATACCAATCAACTTGTGCGTGTGAATGTAGGTAGCGACTGGACTGACGCCATTGACTCGGATTCCAACCAATTTGCAATCCGCTTGATGAAGGCCAATGGCCAGGAAGTCGAGACCAGCTCAATCAGAGGCACCTTCAATGCTGTTTTCTCATATCCGCATGAGATGACTGTGAAGATCAAGACTGATCTTGATGCAGCCGACAACACTTGGCGCATCATCGACTGCGACGGCAATGTAGTGAAGGAATTTGGCCCTTATCCCGACGGTCTCGTGGAAGAATATACTGAGCAACTATCGCTGGAGAAAGGTAAGATCTACGGTATTGAGATTTTTGACTGCTGGGGTGATGGTGTCCGCCACCCGCTTGGATCATTTAAATTATATGACACAGACAACAATCTCATTGCCCAAATCAAGGAAATAAATGGCTACGGTATCCGTCAGTTCTTCCGTGCCGATGCCTCTGTGGGTGTCGATGCAGTTGAGTCTGCCGCCGATGTAGTCGCTCGCCAATATATCGATCTCACCGGTCGGGAAGTTGCGAATCCGGGGGCCGGGGTATACATTCTCCGTACAACCTGGAGCGATGGAAAAATAACTACTGAAAAACTCATCAAATAATTAAGATGTCTATGAAAAAACTATTACTACTTATGGCCGGTCTGGCAACTGCAACAGGAGCCATGGCCAATTGGGGTACAAGCATCGAAGACCCTGTGAGCGTGTTCCCTAAAGGAACCAACAGCTACGCAACCGAAGTACGCCCCGGCGCCGACGGTTCTGCCTGGGCGGTGATCTATCACCCCAATACTAAGCAGGCTGATAATGAGTACGACATCTCGCGTGTCGTATACGAATACCGCGTGCAGTATTTTGATCCGGAAGGTAATCCTAAATTCCCCGCTGAAGGCCTGCTGGTAAGCGACTATTCCAATATCTCATATACTGTAGTCAACAACTATCTGCTTGTCGACAATGACGGTAACGCAATCGTATCTGTGTCAGATTGCCGCAACTCCAATGGCAGTGATAAGTCGTATACCGTATACAAGATTTCTCCGGAAGGTGAATTCCTCTGGGGTGAAGATGGTATCGCACTCTCAGATCCGACCGCTCCGGCATCGCTTGGTGTATGCATGAACATCATTCAGCTTGAAGATGGCAGCTATGTGTTCGCTTGGGCTGAATATGACAATGAAGGCGGATCGCATGTATTCATGCAGCGACTCAGCCACGACGGCAAGGCTCAGTGGGATCTGGCCAAGACTGCCATCACAGACGAGATATCCAACTATCCTTATCTGCTCAACTCCGGCGACAACACCTTCATCCTTGTCTACGGACGCACTGCATCAACTATACTCTATGCCCGCAAACTCGACTTCGAGGCTGAGAATGTATGGGGTAAGGACGTTCGCATCTATCGCGGCGGCTGGGGCAGCACACCCGTTCAGACTAAACTTGAGGTTAAACCCTCTGGCGACGGCGGTGCACTTATCGCTTGGAGCGATGACCGCAGCGGCACAAATATTGAGTCAGCTTATATCAGTTATGTCACCCCTGACGGCAAGCTTGGTTTTGCTGGAGCTTCCGATGAAGGCGATGTGAAACTCTGCTATGATGATTGGCGTTGCTTCAACGTATCTGCTGTGCGTGCCGCCGACCTCTCTTGTTTCTATGCCGTATGGCGCCGCACCGACTATGACCAGCGTTATCAGGCTATCATGATGCAGAAAATCAGCAATAAGGGTGAACTGCTTTGGGATGACGAGGCTCGCGAAGTCACTCCTACTGAAGCTACGACTCTCGGCTATGTTTCTGTGCAGGCCGCTGGCGACAACGGTGCATGTGCATTCTACGAAGAATACCGCAGCTACTTCGATCAGCAGGCCTACGCCCAGCGTTTCGGCAGCGAAGGTGAATTTATCTGGGAACCTGAGGTCTTAGATCTTTCGCGCCCCGAGCGCATGGCATCTGGCCTTACTTCGCAGCCTTACATGAATGGTAAGGGCTGGTTGTGCAACTGGGCCGATGGCGGAACATCTGCTGAAGACAAAGAAACTACTTACTACATGACTGTAGTCAATCTTGACGGTGGCTTCGGACTCGAAAATTCCGGCGTGGAAAATGTTGTGTCGGTTAACGAAGCACAGCTTACTTTCGCCGCCGGCGCGCTCCACGCAGATGTAGCCGATGGCACAATTGCATCTGTATACAGCGTTGATGGTTCACTTGTGGCAGAGTGCTCATTCTCCGGTGGTAGGGCCGCCCTTGACCTTGCTCCCGGTATGTATATCGCAGGCCTTTGTGGTGGCGAGACAGTTAAATTTATAGTAAAATAAACCTCCTCTTATGAAAAAAGTAATCGCTACACTTGGCTTCGCTGCTCTATGTGCAGTCGGTGCCAACGCACAGGCCGTTCTCGGTTATACCGTATCAGAGAGCTCTGGCACATATTCAGCGCTTGATAATCCTACCGTGATTTTCGACGGCTCGAATACCGACGCTGAACAGTCTTCGTCGTTCTTCCCCCGCAATGTAATCACACCTGAAGGCCTTACTGGGTCTGCCGGCTCGGCAGAAGGTTTCTCCATCGGATTCAATGTCGATATAGCAGGTGCCTCTTACGATAATTTCCTGGTTTCGACTGCCGGTTATGTGATGCTCGGAAATGGTGAGCAGAGCTATAACCCTATGATGGGTGCCAACTTCATGACTTATGTCGGCGACTACACTGTAGCCGGCTTTGCGTTGAGCTCGGGCGTGACCTATAATGACGAGACAACCATTTCTTATCAAACCTTAGGGTCGGGTGATGATTCCCGCCTTGTGGTGCAGTTTGAAAACTATCTTTTATGCTATAATTATTGGGGTGAGCCCGCACCGGTAGATATTCAGATCGTTGTATACAAGCAAGGTAAGGTTCAACTCGTATTCGATCGTCTCTCGGCTCTGGGCGAGGATGTGTCAATCAATCTTTATGTTGGCCTCCGCCAGAATGAGAACTATGTAAGTATCGTTGGATCGACCGGCGACATGTCTGTTCAATGTAACAACCGTGGCAATCTCACTGTGGATGCAGCTTGGGCTGATGGCACAACTGTGACACTCAACGTGCCCTCCGATTGTGTAAAGCCTGAAGCTCAACCAACCAATCTTGACCTTACATCTACTTCCGACAGTGTTGAAGGCAGCTTTGAGCCCTCGGCCGATGCCGATACTTATCTGGTGGTATATGCACCGTCAGGCGTAGCTGGTGAGGCACCTGTTAACGGCACCATATATGCTGAAGACGACAAACTGGGCGAGGCTACCGTTGCTTACTTTGGCCCCGCCACCTCGTTCGAAGTCAGCGACCTTCCTGGAGGAACCGAGTATACCTATACCATATATGCTGCTAACAGCTACGGTCTCAACGGCCCGGTATACAACACAGAGGCTCCTCTTACTTCAGAAGTGGCAACCTTCCCCGCTCCCGCAGGTGAAGTGGTGTTCACTGCATCTTCGCTTACCAGTCTCACTATGACTGTTGAGCCCAATGAGGCCAACGATGATGTGGTTGTGGTATATAATACTTATTGCGAGCGCGATAACTTCGGCGACCATGGCTACTTCGGTGTACTTGCACCTGATGCCAAGGTTGGAGATGTTCTCCCTGTGCCTGAAGACTTTACTCCCTATTGGGATTTTGATGGCGCTGAACTGCCTGCCAATGCCGGTACAGTTGCTTATGTAGGCAAAGCTGGAGAGATTACCATCTCAGACCTTGACCCCAGCTCAGCATATTATGTTGCAGTTTATACACGTGATGAAGCCGGTAAGTATACCACAGATCCCGTCTATACTGGCTACGCAACCTACATGGAGATTCCTTACGATGGCAACAGCTATAACTTCCCACGCTATGAACTGCCTTATGGCTGGACTGGCAGTGAGGCTGGCGCGTCTACTTATGGTTTCCGCGATGAAGAATTTGTAGACCGTGCCACATGGACACCTCGCCAGGGCTCACAGTTTATCCAGCAGCGTGCCAATATTACCCGTGGTGATGCAATCAATGGTAAGGAAGCCTGGATGACTCCTGCACCCCTCTATGTCAACGACCGTCACTGCATGGTTACCTTCAACTATTGCATCACCCAGGGCGTTGACCGCTTCACAACTTCTGCCTATAATGATTGGGCTGAGGACGACGTGCTCGAGATCCGCCTCTCTGAAGACAATGGCGAGACTTGGGTAGCTGTTGCGACATATACTGCCGCTGAGCATCCCAAGCAGGAAGAGACTCTGTCGTATGTCAGCATCTCTGCCGACCTCAATGCTTACCGTGGTCAGACTGTGCTTGTGCAGCTTTATTGGAAAACCTTCAATGCTCCGGCATTCGGCTCAAATATGTATGTTGACCGCTTCTCTGTACTTCAGGCTGAGTTCCCGGCTGTTCCCGAAGTGTCGGTGAATAAGATTACTCATGAGTCAGCTGTTATCAGCTGGGTTTCTAAGCAGACCGATTACGAACTCGTCTATGCTAAAGTCGGTGATAATGTCACACACACTGTTGCTGTAGAAGGCGCAAGCTCATACACCATCACCGGGCTTGAACCCGAAACAGAGTATACTGTCAAAGTCCGTGGTCTTCTCGAAGGCAGTGAAGAGGCTTACAGCGAATGGAGCGATCCGGTAGAATTCACTACCGAAGGTTACCCCGCAGTTGACGCACCTGAAAACCTGGAGAGTGACACCACAACATTCGAGGCCCTCGGCTATGTACAGCTATCGTGGAGTAAGGCTACAGATGCTGAAAGCTACGAAGTGGCT
This sequence comes from uncultured Muribaculaceae bacterium, assembly GCA_910586595.1. Classification (GTDB taxonomy): domain Bacteria; phylum Bacteroidota; class Bacteroidia; order Bacteroidales; family Muribaculaceae; genus CAG-873. The sequence continues at coordinate 28,036 of CAJUJB010000019.1, forward strand.
TACCGCGAAGCATCATCTACCGAGTGGATCTACAAGAATTGCACTGCAACCAGCTTGTTGCTCACTGACCTTGAAGGCGGTAAAGAATATATCTGGAAGGTACGCGCATTCTGTACTCACGACCGTGAGACTCCTTACTCTGCCCAGGTTCGCTTTACAGCTCCACAGCTGTCAGGCGTAAGCGATGTGGAATTAGGCAGTGTGGAAGTTTCTGCCGGTGCAGGCTATGTCGAAGTTAAGGGTGCTGCTGAGGCTACCGTCGGCGTATACAATGCCGCAGGCGTCGCTGTAGCTGCCGTTCGCCAGGCATCCTCTTGCGAGCACTTCGACCTTCGCGCTGGTCTGTACATCGTTGTTGTAGGCGATCAAACCTATAAAGTAATAGTTCGTTAACACTTCATATGTAATAGGAGAGAGAGGCTGCGGCTATATGCCGTGGCCTTTCTTGTGCGTATACATACTTGCGTGCTGTTTAGCAAAAAAATGTAAAAGGGTAGGGTAGAACCCATTTTTAATTCGTAACTTTGAAGTCACAAAGCATCCAAGCACGCACATGGCCTCTGTCAAACCCGAAGAAAATGAACTTTTGACCGCGCAGCTGCGCGATCCGGCCACCGTGCGCGAAGCATTTTCCAAAGTCGTGCGTCTTTATTCTGAGCCACTGTATTGGCAGATCCGCCGTATGGTGCCTTCTCACGATGATGCCAATGACTTACTTCAGAATACCTTTCTGAAGGCCTGGAGCTCCCTTGAGAATTTCCGTGGCGAGGCCAAACTTTCGACGTGGCTGTATAAAATTGCTATAAACGAGAGCCTGACCTTTCTTGAACGTGAGCGTAAGCGAGCATCTGTATCTATCGACGACAATGAGGCCGGGGCTGCCCGGGGCATGATGGCCGATGATGCCATTGATGGCGACCGTCTTGCCGCCCAGCTACATCAGGCAATTGCCACTCTTCCGGAGAAACAACGGCTCGTTTTCAATATGAAATATTTCGATGATATGAAATATGAGGAGATGTCGGAGATTCTCGGCACCTCTGTCGGAGCCCTCAAGGCCTCATACCATCTCGCGACAAAGAAAATCGAACAATTTTTTGACGAGCATGATTAAACCAAGCCCGTTTTCCGCAGTCAAAATAAGCAAAGTATTATATTAAAGATATGGCTAAGACAAGCACTAACATACTCGAAGAAGGTCGCCGATTGGGAATTGCACGCCCGTCGGCCGGTCTTGAAGTACCCGATGGTTACTTCAATGACTTCTGCGAGCG
>CAJUJB010000019.1:29319-50209 GCA_910586595.1 uncultured Muribaculaceae bacterium
GGATGGATGCCATGTTGCCTCCAAGGCCCGAGATTGAATCTCCGCAGGCCGAAGCCGACACGGCTCCACGCACATTCTGGCAGAAAGTCAGGCCATATGTTTATATGGCTGCCATGTTTGCGGGCGTCTGGTGCATGCTACAGCTGTTTGCCTCGCTGTCTGGTTCTGCCCGTCTTGAGCCTATGGCTGATAATCCTTTAATGGCTAAAGCCTTGGCAAGCGATGATTTCATGCAGGATTATATCTACGATGACCTCAACTCCTGGGATATTCTCGATGAGATGATCGAAGACGGAACCTTTGACGATGTCAGCAGCATGGAGGAGATTTTTGTAAGCGATGACACCTTCCACGATTTCTCAGACACTGATTATATCTTACCGCAATAACTGAATTCCGATGACCATTTCAAGTTTACGGCATAGCTTTCTCCTTATATTTTTTCTGGCGGCCTCCTGTGTATTCACTGCTGTTGGGCGCCCTCAGCAACCACTTAAAGGCAACGAGCGCGAGCGTGTGCTGGCAGAGATGAGGGCTTATAAACACGATGTGCTCGTGAAAGCCTTGTCGCTGACATCCGACCAGCAGCGCGAATTTTTCCCTGTCTATGACGAGATGGACGAGAAGCTCATGCAGATCAACACAGAGGCCCGAGATCTTGAGAAACGGGTTTTAGCTGATGAGCAGGCGTCCGATACAGAAATTGGAGCGGCTGCCAGCGCAGTCTTTTCGCAGAAAGAGCGCGAGGGTAAGATTGAAATGGAGTACTTCGAGAAATTTAAAGAGATACTCACCCCTCGTCAGTTGCTCGGTTTGAAGAGTGCTGAAAAATTATTTACACAGAAGCTTGTGCGCCAGCACAGACGTATCAAAGACAGCAAGTAATTCACATTATCAACATCACATAATCACTATTTAATTTAGCCCGCATCATGCCGGTTCGACCACCTTCCGACACATTGCAGGCAGCTCTTGATGCAGGAGTTGCCAAAGCCTCTCCCCGCCCCCTGCCCAGATTGATTACAGCCGGTATACTCGCCGGCGCGTATATCGCTCTCGGTGGGGTTCTATCTATTATAATAGGCTTTGGTTTCCCTGGAATAACCGCAGCCAACCCTGGTCTTCAACGTCTTCTAAGCGGCCTTGTATTCCCTATAGGTCTCATGCTTGTTGTAGTGTTGGGGGCTGATCTGTTCACAGGAAATAATGCTTTGCTCATACCTCCGCTTATGCGTGGGCGTCTCGGGGTAGCTACAGTGCTCCGCAATTGGGTGCTTATCTGGTTGGCTAACTTTGTTGGCTGTCTGGCTGTAGCCTATTTCCTGGTTTACCTTACAGGTATTACATCCGCCGGCCCCTATCCTGATGCCGTGGCTGGCATTGCCGCCGCTAAGATGGCTGCCTCCCCATGGGTCGTGTTTCTGAAAGGAATCGGCGCAAACTGGTGTGTATGCCTTGCCATATGGCTTGCCCTGAGCGGACGTCGGCTTGGAGAGAAACTTCTCGCATGCGAAATTCCGGTGATGGCTTTCGTTGCCCTTGGATTCGAGCACTGTGTGGCCAATATGTTTTTTATCCCTCTTGCCATAATGCAAGGCGCTGATATAAGCATTCTCGATATGCTTGTAGTCAACCTGTTGCCAGCTACAGTAGGCAACATAATCGGGGGCGCGCTATTTGTTGGCGCAGCTCAAACGTATCTTCATGGAAAATAATAAGACTCATTATCAACAAAAACAACCCTCGGCAATCATAGCCGAGGGTTGTCAGACTGAGGTCGGGGTGACAGGATTCGAACCTGCGACCGCCTGGTCCCAAACCAGGAGCGCTACCGGACTGCGCTACGCCCCGAATTCGACTGCAAAGTTAGCGTTTTTTTCTTATTCTACAAAATTTATTTGTTTTCTTTTATGCCTGGCAATATTTTCAGGCATTGCAAGCGCAGACACCCCTCGTCCGCTTAAACTCAAGTATGCAACCCCGGCCTCTTTCTTTGAAGAAGCCCTGGTGATAGGCAATGGTAAACTTGGGGCTATACTTTATGGCGACCCGGCCAACGAACGTATTTCTCTCAACGATATAACGCTATGGACCGGTGGGCCTGATACACTTGCCGTTCCCGACCATAAGGATGACCTTGCTAAAGTGCGTGCATGTCTTGATGCGGAAGATTATAAAGGCGCAGAGGAAGCCAACAAAGCTCTGCAAGGCCATTTCAGCGAGAATTATCAACCTCTTGGTTCTTTGCAGCTCACACATCGGCTACCAGGTGATTCAATCTCGGCATACGAGCGTACTCTCGACCTCCGCACGGCACTTGCTGATGTCACCTTTAAGGCAGGTGATTATAATTATACCAGGCAATATTTCGCATCTTCTCCCGATTCGGTGGTGGTCATACGCTTGACGACCGACAATCCCGAAGGACTCGATTTTGACATTGCCTTATCTTCCCAGCTGCCCTATAAGGTCACTGGAAATTCAAGCGGTCTTATCTCAGAGGGTTATGCAGCCGCTCATTCCTATCCGGTGTATTACAATGCAGTGCCCGATTCGTTGAAATTATGTTATGATCCTGAGCATGGCACGCGTTTCAGCACTCAACTGCAGGTTATAGCTCCGGCCGGAACAGTATCGCAAGCAGATGGGCTCCTCTCGGTGAAAGGTGCTCCGGAGGCGATTATTCTGCTTGCAAATGCAACCAGCTTCAGCGGCTTCAATCATGATCCGGCCTCTACCGGAACGCTCTATCGTGAGCGAGCCTCGGAGAATTTGGCTCATGCTGCCTCTCGTGCTTACGACGAGCTTTTAATGCGTCATAAGGCCGATTATTCACGTTTATTCGGAAGAGTTGAACTCGATCTGGGTGTGACTGACCCTATTATTGCTAATCTTCCCACCGATGTTCAGCTTAAGCTATATTCTTCACGCAATGTGCGTAACCCTGAGCTCGAAGCACTATATTTCCAGTATGGCCGTTACTTGCTCATATCGTCTTCACGCACTCCGGGCGTACCTGCCAATCTGCAGGGGCTATGGAATGAGAAACTCCTCCCGCCATGGAGCAGTAACTACACCTCCAATATAAATCTTGAGGAAAACTATTGGCCGGCTGAAGTAACCAACCTTAGCGAGCTGCATTGGCCCTTATTGGGCTTCATTGCCAATCTCTCGGTCAATGGCCGGGAAAGTGCGCGGAAATATTATGGAGTCAATCGAGGCTGGTGTCTGGGCCAGAATACCGACATATGGGCAATGACCAATCCAGTCGGAGCCGGTACCGGAGGCCCGCTCTGGGCTTGCTGGACAATGGGCGGAGCGTGGCTTGCCACCCATATCTGGGAGCATTACGCCTTTACCCACGACCGCCGGTTCCTTGAAGATTATTATGAGATTCTTAAGAGTGCCGCCACCTTCTGCATCGACTGGTTGGTGGAGAAAGACGGGTATCTGATGACATCTCCAGGTACATCTCCGGAGAATAGATTCAAACTTCCCGACGGAACGCCTATTGCCACCTCTTACGGCTCGACCGCCGATCTGGCCATGATCCGTGAGTGTGTAAGCGATGCCCTGAAGGCTGCCAAGATTCTCGGCCGTGACAATGCATTTGTAAAGGAGGCGACCGAGGTTCTCGATAAGCTCGCCCCTTACAAGATCGGAGCGAAGGGAAGTCTCCAGGAGTGGTGGCACGACTGGGAAGAGGCTGAGCCTAACCACCGTCATCAGTCGCATCTCTTCGGCCTGTATCCTGGCCATCATATTTCGCCTACTCTTACACCCGAGCTCGCTGCCGCCTCTGCCCGCACGCTTGAATTACGCGGAACAGAGACTACCGGATGGAGTACCGGCTGGCGTATAAATCTCTATGCCCGTCTTCTCGACGGAGCCAAAGCCTATTCTACCTATAAGCGCCTGCTGCGTTATGTTAGCCCGGACGGCTACAATGGCCCGGATGCAAGTAGAGGAGGGGGTACATATCCAAATCTTCTTGATGCCCATTCCCCATTCCAGATCGACGGCAATTTCGGTGGCACCGCAGGTGTGGCGGAAATGTTGCTTCAGTCAGACGACAATGGCGCTATAATGTTGCTGCCAGCACTTCCGGCTGAGTGGCGCAACGGTTCTGTAAAGGGCTTGCGTGCGCGCGGCGGCATTACGGTGGATATTGTGTGGCGCAATGGCCGGATAGCCACCGCAACCTTGACGGCTGACCGCGACAGGCATGTAAATGTCATGGCAAACGGCAAGGTACGGCCCATGGCTTTAAAGAAAGGACAATCTGTTAATCTAAAATACCAATGAAAAAACTTATCACATCGCTTGTCTCCATGGCAGTCGTATGTAGCGGTATGGTATATGCCGCCAACGATTGGGAGAACCCAGGCAAATTTGCAGAAGGACGTCTTTACCCGCGCGTGACGGCATTTCCCTATCCGTCGCAGGCTGATGCACTTGCCCGCAACCACGAGACCTCTCCTTATTTCAAATCGCTCAACGGCAAATGGAAATTTAATTTTGCCACCAAACCGGCCGACCGTCCTACCGACTTTTTCCGTACTGATTTCAACGACAGTTCTTGGAATACGATAGATGTGCCTTCCAACTGGGAAATGCAGGGATATGGCACACCGATTTATACAAATATCAACTATCCCTTTCCTAAAAATCCTCCTTTTGTGCCAGCTGATGATAACCCGGTGGGCAGTTATCGCCGCAGCTTCGATATTCCCAAAAACTGGGATGGCCGCAAGATTTTCCTCCATTTCGACGGCAGCACCGCCGGTATGTACGTATGGGTCAATGGCAAAAAGGTAGGATATGTGCAGGGCACTAAAAATCCGGCGGAATTCGACATCACCGACTTCGTGAAGCCTGGCGATAATACCATTGCATGCCAGGTCTTCCGGTGGACCGACGGCTCCTATCTCGAAGATCAGGATTTCTGGCGCCTCTCCGGCATCGATCGCGACGTATATCTCTATTCTACCGCCGATGAACGTATACTCGATTTCTTCGCCAAGGCTGGCCTGGATAAGAATTACCGCAACGGTGAGTTTAGCCTCGATGTGAAGCTGCATAACTATAGCGCTAAAGCCGCTCCGTCGAAACTTGATGTATCTCTCTTTGATGCCGCCGGCAAGCGCGTATATAATTCGATCAAGAAACTTGACCTTGCGCCTGAAGCGAGCACCGAGGCTGCCTTCACCACCACCCTCAAGAATGTGAACAAGTGGAGCAATGAGACGCCATATCTCTATACTCTCGTGCTCACGCTCATGGATGGTAAGGGCGATGTGATTGAATCAACCTCTGGCCGCGTCGGATTCCGTCAGGTCGAGATCAAAAACGCCCAGTTGCTTGTCAACGGTCAGCCGATTGAGGTGCGGGGTGTGAATCTCCATGAGCACCATCAGACCAAAGGGCATGTCACCGACCGCGAGACTATGATTGAGGATCTGCGCATGATGAAGCAGCACAATGTCAACGCAGTCCGCACCTGCCACTATCCACAACCTCCGTTGTGGTACGACCTATGCGACGAATACGGTATTTTCCTTGTGAGCGAGGCTAATATCGAGATACATGGCATGGGTGGCACATATGATTCGTTCAACGACCCGAGTGTTCACCCCGCAGAATTGCCCGAGTGGACAGGCTCTATTCTCGACCGCGAGTATACTCTTGTAGAGCGCGATAAAAATCACCCCAGCGTGATTATCTGGAGCCTCGGTAATGAAAGTTCTAACGGTAAGAATTTCCACAAGGCTTACGACTGGGTAAAAGGCCGCGACAACACTCGCCCCGTTCAGTACGAACAAGCTCATGAAGAAGCCAATACCGACATCGTGTGCCCGATGTATGCTCCGCTGTGGAACATGAAGCGTTATGCCGAGCGTACAGATGTTACACGCCCGTATATTCAGTGCGAGTATGCTCACGCCATGGGTAACAGCACGGGTAATTTCCAGGAGTATTTCGATATAGTCCGCGCGTATCCGCATATGCAGGGTGGCTTCATATGGGATTGGGTCGACCAAGGTATACTTACCAAAGATGAGAATGGCGACGAATACTGGGCCTACGGAGGTGATTTTGGTGCCTATAATTACACCAACGATGAAAACTTCTGTATCAATGGCCTCGTGCAACCCGACCGCACCCCTCACCCCGGTCTTAAAGAGGTGAAAAAAGTGTATCAGGACATTCGGTTCGCGCCTGTAAATGCGGCTGCCGGTGAGTTTAATGTGGAGAATCACTTCATGTACCGCGATCTGAAAGACTACGCGTTTGCATGGGAGCTCCTCCGCAATGGTGAAAAAATCGGCGAGGGCAACTTTGATGTGACATTGCCCGCAGGGAAAGAAAAGAAAATGAAGGTGGCTTTTCCGGCTGCCGACTTCTCCGATGGTAATGAATATTGGCTCTCAGTCTATGCATATACCCGTAAGGGTGATGATCTTGTGCCTGCCGGACATGAGGTGGCTCGCGAGCAATTTGTCATCGCAAGCAATGCTTCGGCCGCGGCACCTTCTGTAGCCGGAAGTCCTGCCAAGATGGAGAAGAAAGGCAACCATCGCGCGCAGAACTATATTTTTACATGCTCCGATGGCGTGAAGATCACAATCAATGGCAACACGGGTGAACTTACATCTTACACTGTCGGGGGTAAGAACCTCATCAATGGAGCCATGACGCCTTCGTTCTGGCGTGCCGCCACCGACAATGATTTTGGAAGTAATTCGCAGATTAAGCTCAACGCTTGGCGTGGGGCTTCATTCAACAAAAAACTCGTTGATGCCACTGAAGGACAGGAAGGAGACCTTAAGACTTTGACGCTTAAATATCGTCTCCCTGATGTCCAGGCCGACTACACCCTCAAATATACCGTCTATCCCGACGGTCAGCTCGGTGTGACAGCAAGCCTGACAGGAAACGAGGAGACTCCCGAGCTCATGCGCTTCGGCATGCAGATTCCGATGGAGAAGAAACATGAGAATTTCCGTTGGTTTGGCCGCGGCCCCTGGGAGAATTACTCCGACCGCAAGACTTCGTCGTTTATGGGTATCTGGGAAGGCAAGGTTGCCGATCAGTACTACCCATATATCCGTCCGCAGGAAACCGGAAACAAGACCGATGTGCGCTGGGCAACTCTTACCGACGCCGATGGCTACGGCTTAAAGGTGACCGGTCTCCAGCCTCTGAATGTAAGCGCCCTCGACGTCACTCCTGAAGATCTTGATCCAGGCTTCCGCAAGCACCAGATGCATACAAGCGACGTGGTGCATAATCGCACTAATGTCTTCCTCAATGTCGATCTGGGGCAGCGTGGTCTCGGAGGTGATGATTCATGGGGCTCGGTGCCATATCCGCAGTATTGCATGCCCGGCAACCAGACTTATTCATACTCATTTGTGCTCACTCCGGTAGCTCCGGCTGAATAATATTAACCTGATTTAGTGCGGCGCGAGGCCGGCCGGAAACGGCTTGTCCGCGCCGCTTATTGTAAATTATGATTGAAGAAATATATCATCCTTCCGCCTCCCGCTACAATGCCGACGGTATGATTTACCGCCGGGCTGGGGCGAGTGGAATATTGCTGCCGGCCATTTCGCTTGGGCTCTGGCAGAATTTTGGAGATACAGTGCCCTTTTCACGCAGCAAAGGTATAATGCACTATGCCTTTGACCATGGAATAACCCACTTTGATCTCGCCAATAATTATGGGCCGGCTTACGGCACTGCCGAAGAGACATTCGGTCGTATGATGCAGACCTCCTTTGCCCCTTATCGTGACGAGCTGTTTATATCCACTAAGGCAGGTTATGATATGTGGCCGGGCCCATATGGTAACTGGGGTAGCCGCAAATATCTTATGGCGTCGCTTGACCAGAGTCTGCGCCGCATGCATCTCGACTATGTCGACATATTTTATATTCACCGCTATGACCCCGTCACCCCGCTGGAGGAGACTCTCCGGGCCTTGGTCGACATCGTGCGCAGTGGAAAAGCTCTATATGTAGGAATATCCCGCTGGCCTGCCGACGCCCTACGGATTGGCCTTGATTATCTTCGCGCACACGAGTGCCCCTGTCTGCTTTATCAAGATAGGCTCAACATGCTCGACACCGAGTGCATAGCCAATGGCCGCATTGCCGAAGTCGAGGAACATAAAACTGGATTCATAGCCTTTTCTCCCTTGGCCCAGGGTCTACTTACCGATCGATATATTTCCGGAGAGATTCCTGAAGATTCCCGTGCGGCCCGCAATTCGCACCTCACAGCCTCTCAGATAACTCCCGAGCTTGTCGAGCGGCTTCGCGCCTTAAATGCCATTGCTGTCGACAGAGGTCAGACATTGGCGCAGATGGCGCTGGCATGGATTCTGGCTAAAGAAGTTACCACTTCGGTCATTGTCGGTGCAAGCTCAGAGCGCCAGCTGGCATCAAATCTGTCGGCCTTGTCTAATCTCAGCTTCAGTCAGACTGAGCTTGAGGCGATCGCGTCTATCGTTTCGGCATAGCCCGTCACGCTGTGAGCTGACGGATGATCAGCAGTGTCAGCACTCCGGCAACCAAAGCGTAGGTTGCCTGCTTCTGGAAGCCGTGGGCATGTGTCTCGGGTATCATCTCATCTGAGAGGACATAGAGCATGGCGCCTCCGGCAACTCCCAGCAAGGCCGGCAGCAGGGCAGAGGAAATGGTGCCCAGAAAATAGCCTACGAAGACTCCCGAGAGCTCAATGGCGGCGATTGCCAGTGCAACACCTACTGTGCGCAGACGGCTCACTCCAATCAGCAACAGTGGGGTCACCACCACCAGGCCTTCCGGAATATTCTGCAATGCGATGGATATGGTAACAGCCCAGGCATTGTCAACGTTATGGCCATCGAATGTTACGCCCGTGGCCATGCCTTCCGGAAATTTGTGTATCGCAATCGCAAGCACAAAGAGAAGGACTCGGTTGACCGATCGTGTATAGTCGGGATGGTGCTCGTCTTCGTCTATGCCTGATAGATGGTGGAGGTGTGGCGTAAGGAAATCGATGCAGCTTATCAAGAGTACACCGCAAATCACACCTATGGTGACCTGCCACCATCCGGTACTCCCGGCGAGTTCGACTCCTTCGAGAATGAGGCACACGACGGCCGCACCGAGCATCATACCGGCGCAGAAGCCCAGAAAGATGTCGTTTAGCTTATGAGGAATGCGCTTGAAGAAAAAACCTATGAAGGATCCTAAAAGAGAGGATATCCCTAAGGCCAGCGCGCTTATAGTTACGTCTGAAATCATAAGTGAATGGTTGAAGCGTTTTGCAAATATACAACAAATTTGCGTAGGCTATGATTGAAAATAATCTTTCAATTATGGCGAATATACAAAAAACTCCCGCCGTCAGCGGGAGTTTTTATATAACTATAAAGGGATTTACTCTGTGATATAGGGTAAAAGAACCTCTTTCCAGATCATGTAGCCTGGTGCAAGCAGATGCAGACCGTCGTTGGTTAATTCTGCTTTAAGATTACCGTTTTCGTCTGCGAAATGCGGATATAGGTCTATCCATGTCACACCTTTTGACGAGGCCATTTTTTGCAGCCGTGTGTTGATGTCGCGTATGGTCTGTTCTTTATCTGTCAGCAGCCGGTAGCGTGCGAATGAATTATTGATAGGCAGCAGCGACTGGAGATACAGTCGTGTCGTAGGAGACTCTGTGAGTATACGGTCAACCAAGCCCTCGACCGCAGTGGCGATAGAGTCGGCAGTCAGATCATGGCTCACATCATTCACACCGCAAAGAAGAAAAATCTTGGCGGGTTTACCTTTAAGTACTCCGTCGAGACGCTGGTTGATGCCTTCGGCTATGTCGCCGTTTATGCCTCGGTTGAGCACATTGGGCATGCCCAGCAGTTCATGCCACTCACAGCCATGGGTTAGGCTGTTGCCGACCATGACTATCGACGTAGAGTCGACACCGAGCGCGTCGAAGAGCGATGCACGTTGGTAGTAGAGCTCGGAGAATTTCTCTGCGCTGGCATTCATGGATGCGGCGAACGCAAGCGCAATCGCCACCGTCAGTCGACCGATAAATTTCATTAGGCTTCCTCCTCTTCGTGGCCGCGGTAGGCGTCGACAGCTTTTTTCACAGATCCGTGCATGAGCAGGAGGCGCTTGGCATCGTCATAATTCATGCCGAGTTCTTCCACAATCATGCGAGTGCCGCGGTCTACGAGCTTAGCGTTCGAGAGCTGCATGTTTACCATCTTGTTGCCTTTCACACGGCCCATCTTGATCATGGTGGCAGTAGTGATCATGTTGCAGATCATCTTTTGGCCTGTGCCGCTCTTCATGCGTGAGCTACCGGTGACATATTCGGGGCCTACAACCATTTCTATGGCGATGTCGGCAGCTTCCGACACGGGTGCGTCGGGGTTAGAGGTGATAGCTGCCGTCAGAATACCATGCTTGCGGCATTCCTTGAGGGCTCCGATAACATAGGGGGTCGTGCCTGAGGCTGCGATGCCGATTACAGTATCTTTATCGTTGATGTCAAATTTTTCAAGGTCGCGCCAGCCTTGGAGTGTGTCGTCCTCGGCGTTTTCAACAGGGTTGCGGAGTGCGGTGTCGCCGCCGGCGATAAGACCGATCACCCAGCTGGGCTCCATGCCGAATGTTGGAGGAATCTCAGATGCGTCAAGCACGCCAAGACGGCCCGAGGTGCCGGCTCCCATGTAGAAAATACGGCCACCGCGTTTCATTCGGGGTACGATTTCGCTTACGAGCTTTTCTACGGCGGGCAAGGCTTTTTCTACGGCCAGGGCTACCTTTTTGTCTTCGTTGTTGATGTCGTGGAGAATTTCTCCTACAGATTTCTTTTCAAGGTCGTTGTAGAGCGAGGGTTGTTCGCTGATTTTTACAAATGCCATTGCAAGTATTGTTTAGGTGTCGTAGCCGGAGATGGCCTCCGGCTACGGTGTTTTATGCGTGAAATTTGATGAGACCTTCCATCGGGCTCTTTACAATCTGGCCGACGGTGCAGCCTTCGGCAGCTGCTGCTTCGCGCAGCACGTCTGCGAAATAGTAAGCGATTGAGCCGATGAAGTTCACCGGGTGTTTGCTGTAGTCGGTGTATTGCTTGATGTTGCGGCGGAAGAATGCACGGAAGGCATTGAGTACGAGTTCGTGGATCTCAGGCACTGCTATGTTCTTGCTCAGGAAGGGGGTGACTGAGGCAAGGAAACGGTTGGCCTGAGGCTCGCGGTATACGCGGCGGATAATGCCGAGCAGGTCGAGATCGTATTCGTCAAGGAAGGCTGCGCATATTTCGGCAGGCAGTTGTTTCTTGAGCACATCGCCTAAGAAAAGCTTGCCAAGCACGGCGCCACTGCCTTCGTCACCAAGAATGAATCCGAGCGGAGATACATTGGAGGCGATGCCGGTGCCGTCGTAGAGACATGAGTTGGAGCCGGTGCCAAGAATGCAGGCGATGCCGGGTTCGCGGCCGCATAGTGCGCGGGCGGCTGCCAGGAGGTCGGTATATACCTCTACAGTCTCTGCTGAGGGAAGGTTGGCGCGTATAGCTCGTGCCACATTGCCGCATACTTCAGCAGATATACACCCTGCGCCATAGAAGAAGACTGCAGTGATTTCAGAAGCTATGTCTCCCAACTCGGGTATGAGCTGGTCGGCGATGCGCTGGCGCATTTCCTCTTCTGTGAGCATGACTGCATTCATACCCATGGTGAATACCTGTTTTTCGACTTTTTCGTTGTTGAGGGCGCACCAGTCGATTTTAGTGCTGCCGCAGTCGGCGATAAGTATCATATTTTAATGTATATTTTCTTGCGGTATAGGATATAACCGATACACCAGTTAAGTAGTACGAAAAGAATGGCGAAGAAGAGGGAGGCCAGAGTGGCATTGCCGCCGCAAAGGGGAACAAGGCACTCCTGATAAATGAGGTTTTTGATTGAGATGACTCCTGATTCGGCCGCGCTCCAAGGTATCTTGACGAGTCCTATGACGAGGCTCAGCACGGCAGCAAGGCAGTAGAGGAACAGCGGGTTGATGCCGAATGACTCGAAGAATAGGCACCATTTCTTATAACCGCGTATGTCGATGATCCAGATAAGTAAGCCCAGGAAGCTCGCTCCGAGTCCGCAGGTGGTGAGTACGAATGTCGGCGACCAGATTTTTTTGTTAATCGGCATTCCGTAGTCAAGCAGAAAACCTGCGAATGTGAGGATAGTGCCTACAATGAAGAGGCTATTGATGCGGAGGTTGTTGTCTTTGGTGCGCATGATCAGGTCGCCGCAGAGGAAACCGATCAGCATGTGCGCGATTGAAGGCAAGGTGCTCAGCAAGCCTTCCGGATCGAGATGTAGGCGTACACCACCTACAATATCTGTATACAGATGGTCGGGGCCGATGAGCTTATTGTCTACGATATAGAGCACGTTTGTGTCGGAGAACGCGAAACCGTTGCCGGTAAGAAGTATGATGGAGTAGAGCACAAGCATTCCCACAACAGTCCACGACAGACCCTTGCGGGGAATGAGGAGGGCCATGGTGGCGCCTATGCCATAGCAAAGGGCCAGTCGAGGCATGACGCCGAGAACTCGGATACGGTTGAAGTTGGAGATTGCCTCAAGGAAGGTGGCATCGTTAAGTATGCCACGGAGGAAGAGGCCGAACCATGCGATTGCAATACCGATAAGGTATAGCACTACGGTACGGCGCAGTATCTTCGAGAATGATTTCCAGCTGAACTCAAACTGGTATTTGCGCAGCGAGAAGTAAGTGGAAATACCCATGATGAACATGAAGAACGGGAAAACAAGGTCGGTCGGTGTCAGTCCGTTCCATTCTGCATGCCTCAGAGGGGCGTAGATGTCGCCCCATGAGCCTGGATTGTTCACCAGAATCATTCCCGCGATGGTGATGCCCCTGAGTATGTCAAGGGCGAGCAGGCGTCCTCCTCCTTTAGGAGCCGTAGCTGCTTGTGCGGATTGTTTCATAGTGTGCAGTTTAAATAGTATTGGATTATAGATAAGAGTTATTTTTGCTTGGCTGGGGTCGTACACTCGTCAACAAGGTAGACTATCGACTTATAGGGAATGCCTCCGTTGGTGGTCAGACCTATCTCGCAGGTGCGCGAATTGGAGTAACCATACTTGATGCCAGCGGCTTCCAGTTGCGGGCGCAGTTTGCGCAGGCCCCAGGAATTCAGTTCTGGATAGGTAAATCCTTTGTCGCCGGCGAATCCGCAGCAACCAACCTCGGCAGGAACGAGTACTTTGCTTGAGCATTTCTGCGCAAGAGCCACAATCTTGTCGCCAAGACCCATACGGCGGCTTGAGCAGGTGATATGCACGGCTATCGGAGTGTCGTGGCGGTGGAATACCAGGCTGGGCACGAGGTAGTCGTGTATGAATTCGGTAGGCTCATGTATGGTGAGGCTCTTGATGTGCTCGCGCATGCGGTGCATGCAGGGGCTCTGATCACATACGATTGGGAGCTTGCCGCCTTGCGACGCTTTGTAGAGGGCTTCTTCGAGTTCGGCAGTCTTGGCATCGGCAATATCTGGCATGCCTTTGCTCTCCCAGATCATGCCACAGCACAGACCGCTCATATTCTCGGGGAATATTACCTCATATCCTGCCTTGCGGCACAGACCTACGAATACTTCGGCAAGTGGCCGCACTTTGGCGTCAGATTCCTCGCTCTGGCCCATGGTGCG
Organism: uncultured Muribaculaceae bacterium; assembly: GCA_910586595.1. Classification (GTDB taxonomy): domain Bacteria; phylum Bacteroidota; class Bacteroidia; order Bacteroidales; family Muribaculaceae; genus CAG-873. Next base: position 43,057 of record CAJUJB010000019.1, read on the forward strand.
GTTGATGCACGAGGGGAAGTATACGAGTTTACGGGGTTGAGGCGGACGGACTGCCTCTACGACCTTCCGTGGGTAGAATGGCGCGGGCAGAGATGGCGTCCAGAGTGGGAAGCCTGCCTTGTGCATGACTTTGCCTACTGAGGCCACGCCCTTGTCGCCAATGACACTGTGTGCCATGTCGGCGCATGCGAGAGCTATGCGCAGGCCTGCCGATACGCCGGCCAGGTGTTCTGCAGCCCAGCGGCCGAGTTTTTTACCCGATGGCGACAGCTGACGCTCGCGTATGTCGTGGATCATGTCGGAGGTATTGATTCCCATCGGGCACGAGGTGCTGCAGAGGCCGTCGCCCGCACAGGTTTCGTTACCAAGATATTTGAAGCCTTCTTCAAGGCGATGCAGACGCTCGGGATTTTCTCCGGTATTTTTCAGACGCGATATTTCACGTTGTACTACAATTCGCTGACGTGCCGAAAGTGTGAGGCCACAGCTAACGCAGTTGACTTCGCAGAAACCGCATTCGATACAACGGTCGACATGTGGATCGGTCAGTGGCAGTGGCTTCATGCCACGCACGAAGCAATCCGGGTCATCGTTGAAGATTACTCCGGGATTGAGGATTCCCTGAGGGTCAAATGCCGCTTTGAGGCGTTTCATCAGCTCCCAGGCTTTCGATCCCCATTCGGCTTCGACAAATGGGGCCATATTGCGGCCTGTGCCATGCTCTGCCTTGAGAGAACCATTGAAGCGGCCTACCACTAGTTCTTCAATCTTCTCCATCAGGTGACGGTATTTGTCTATCTCTTCCTGAGTATCGAAGGATTGGGCTATTACAAAGTGGTAGTTTCCTTCAAGGGCGTGACCATATATGCAGGCGTCATCATACCCGCAATCTTCAAGCAATTTTGCCAGAGCTACGGTCGCTTCAGGAAGGTTATCGATATGGAATGCGATGTCTTCGATCAGGGCTGTGGTGCCGAGCGGACGCGTACCACCAACGGCTGGGAATACACCCGAGCGCATCAGCCACCATGCGGCAACTTCCTCGGGGTCGGTAGAGAAATGTACCTCCTTGAAGAGCTTGAATGGTTTGAGCACTTCAAGAGTGGCGTCGATCTGTTTCTGTAATTCTTCCGCGCTGTCGGCTTCAGTCTGGAGCAGAAGAGCCGTAAGCCCTTCGCCGGTTGTATCGCCTACCGACCGCAGCGATTTTTTGTCAAGCAGTTCGCATGCTTGAACGGGTGCGTTTTTACGCATGGCCACCACGGCGCGGCATGCTTCGGCCATATCGTCGAAGTATAGCATGGCCGATGCGGTGAATGGCTTTTCTTCACCGGTATTGATGGTGACTTCACTCAGGAAGGCGAGGGTGCCTTCACTGCCTACCATGCAGTGTGCGATTATATCGAAAATATCATCGTAGAGGATGAACGGAAGTAGATTGAGACCGGTAACGTTCTTGATCGAGTATTTGTCGCGGATCAACTCTGTGAGCGCTTCATCGGCTGCAATAGTATCTTTGATCAGTTGTATCTCGTCGAGCATGGCCGCGTGTGTGCGGGCAAACTCCTCGCGGGAGTCTTTGTCGGCGGTGTCGAGAACCGTGCCATCGGCAAGTATGATACGGATCGAGCGGAGCACACGGTCGCTGTTCGCATGTGTGCCGCATTTCATTCCGGAGGCATTGTTGATGACAATACCTCCTACCATGGCCGACTTCTTCGAGGCGGGGTCTGGCGGGAAAACTCTACCATAAGGTTTGAGAATCTCGCTTACACGGGCTCCGACTATACCTGGCTGGAGCGCGATGGCGTGAGCCTTCTCATCTAAGATACGGTATTTCTCCCAGAATTTGCCGGCTACGACAAGAATCGAGTCGGAAATGGCCTGACCTGACAGGCTGGTGCCTGCGGCACGGAAAGTAACGGGCAGCTCCATCCGTCCGGCCGTACGCAAAATCAGCGAGACTTCTTCTTCATTTGCGGCCCGTACTACAACTCGGGGCAGCATGCGGTAGAAACCTGCATCTGTGCCCCATGCCAGCAGGCGAAGGTCGTCGGTGTAGATACGGTCGTGGCTGATTGTCCGGCCTATCTCCCGTACAAAATCTATATATTTCTGCTCGTTACTTTCCATTGCTGGGGCTTATTTATAAAGGTGATATTTTGACGATGCGGCGCGGAATGGCTCTACATCTTTATTCCAGTATGACTCTATGTCGGCCACTTTATAATTCTGGGTGAAGCGCTTGCGGATTTCCTTGCTGCCGCATACCTTGTCGAACATGTCGAGGCGTGATTGATCGGCGATGTCAAACAGTTTTTTGTCGGGATACATCTCGGCCAATTCCTCCATCACATAAAATTGTGTAAGAGCCAGAGGAGCGGCATCCTTGTCGGTTACATATACCTCGACACCCTGTATATTTTCGCCCTTGCCGGTCGAGTAGAACGGCTTGATGTGTATTGGGCGGAACATGAGACCCGGGATATTGCGCGCATTCAGCCGGTGCGAGAGCTGCTCGGCATTGATCCACTCGGCGCAGAAGAGCTTGAAGGGGAGGGTATAGCCCACACCGATCGACATGCTGTAGAGCTCACCTAAAATGCCTGATACAGGATAGTAAATGGCCGCTTCGGGATTGGGAATGTGGGGTGAAGGAAGAACCCAGGGCATGCCGGTTTCGCGGAAGTCCATATCGCGGGTATATCCTTCCATAGGCACAACGGTGAGGTCAACTTTTTTGCCTTCGCCTATCAGGCCTTCCTCATTGAGGTATCGTGCGAGCTAGCCAGGGGTCAGGCCATAAAGGTAAGGAATGGGGAACTGGCTTACAAACGAAACGCAGGAATCTTCAACAAGATTGCCCTCGATTTTATTACCGCCTACAGGGTTGGGGCGGTCGAGCACCATAAATTCCTTTCCGAGTTCGGCACAGGCTTCCATCGCCAGACCCATGGTTGAAATGAAGGTGAACGAACGGCAACCGTTATCCTGGATGTCGTAGATGAGTACGTCTACGTCCTTGAGCATTTCAGGAGTCGGTTTGCGCGATTTGCCGTAGATCGAGTGTACGGGAACACCGGTGGCCGGATCGACCATATTGTCGACTTTGTCGCCGGCGTGTACGTCGCCACGCACACCATGCTCGGGTGCATAGAGGCCTACGAGTTCAACTCCGGGGGCAGCGGCCAATATATCGATGGTCGATGTGAGTTTGTTGTCTACGCCCGAAGGGTTGGTGATAAGGCCGACGCGCTTGCCGCGGAGACCTTCGAAGTTGTTGTCGCGCAGCACTTCGATGCCAGGTTTTACCTGAGCTGATGCCACGAGTGTGCAGGCTGCAATCGCAGCTGCGAGGATATTGCGTTTCATTATCAAGCTTTTTGAGGTTTTTTAGCACCGTAGGCCGGATCGATATGGCGGCGTACGAGCAGAGCTACGATCCAGGTTGCAACGTTGCAGCAGAGCACCCAGAAGAAGAAGTTGCGGTATGAGTTGCCGAGAAGATCTTCCTTGATCCATCCGGCAGCCATGCCGGGCAGCATCATGCCGAGGGCCATGAAGGCTGTACAGATGGCATAGTGCGAGGTCTTGTATGGTCCGTCGGCGAAGTACATCATGAAGAGCATGAAGGCCGTGAAGCCGAAGCCATAGGCAAATTGCTCAAGCACGATGGCGCAGCATACCTGGATTTTGCCGGATACCAGCGCATAGTCGGGCTGTACGTTCGAGAGGAAGATATAGGCAACACAGTTGAGTGAAGTTGCGAGAGCCATGGGCCAGATCCACTTGCGGAGACCACCCTGAGCAGCGCAAATACCGCCGATGATGCCGCCTACTGTAAGACCGATGATGGCGAGGGTACCATATGCGAAGCCCACTTCGGTGGGAGTCATGCCGAGGCCGCCGGCGTCGCGTGATGCGAGCAGGAAGGGCTGGCAGAGTTTTACTACCTGAGCTTCGGGCAGACGGTAGAGCAGCATGAAAAGAATAGCGAGGAAGACGTGTTTCTTTTTGAAGAAGGTTACGAACGAGCCTGCAAATTCTTTGAGAATACCGCCGATGGTCTTCTTCTCTCCGTCGCCGCCTACGGCCTGGTCGGCCTTGGGGTGGGGAAGCATGAAGAGGTGGTAGATAGATACCACGCCGAAGAAGATGGCACAGATGGCTACAGTCCATTTCCACGCGGGGGCCGGGCCTCCGGCAACACTCTCAAGGGCTCCGGCGATCATCACAAGACCACCCTGGCCGAAGATGCTGGCGCAGCGGTAGAAGGTTGAACGGATGCCCACGAATACGCTCTGCTGGTTAGTGTCAAGGGCGATCATGTAGAAGCCGTCCGACGCGATGTCGTGGGTAGCCGAGCAGAATGCTGTGATGACGTAGAAACAGAGGGCGATTGAAAATGCGCTTACAGGAACGCCTTCTGCAATCTGTGCGGTGTCGGGGAGAGGTAAGGTAAACGCTATGGCGCCAAGACCGATGGCTATGCACATCTGCATGGTTACGGTCCACCAGCGCTTGGTGCGGATGATGTCGACGATGGGGCCCCAGAAGGGTTTGATTACCCACGGCAGATAGAGCCATCCGGTATATAATGCCGCCGATGTCTCCGACATGCCCAGCTGGGTGAAGAGTACCATCGTCACCATGTTGATGAAGATGAACGGGATACCCTGGGCGAAATAGAGGGTCGGAATCCAAACCCAGGGGTTCACTTTATTTTGTTGTACTGTGTTCATTGACTGGTGTGATAGGATGATTGGTAAGTTGAGGAGAGAGGAGGTGGATCCACGCCTTGGCGTGGGGCGGATCAATAGAGTGTGTCAAGCGTCGCGCCGGGGAAGTAATGCATGAGTATTTCCCGGAAGTTTTTGCCTTCGGCACTCATTACAGCGGCTCCAATCTGGCACAGACCTACGCCATGACCCCATCCGGCACCACGGAGTGTGAAGCAGGCCGGTACGCCTCGTTCGTCGGTATCGCCGTCTTCAACGACGAAGGCCGATGAATACAGGTGTGAGGGCGACAATGTGCGGCGTATCTCAAGTTCTTTGCCGATAATCATCGTACGCTTGGTGCCTACGATGCGCAGGCGTGTCAGGCGACCTGAGGTGCCGCGTTCTACGGGCTCAAGAGCTTTTATAAGGCCGAAGTCTATGCCGGAGCGGCGCTCGATCAGAGCTGAGAGCTCGTCCTGGGTGTAATTGACTGTCCAACGGTAGAAATCTTGCGTTTCCTGATCGTAGTTATTAAGGACTTGACCAAGTATGGCGGCGTCTGAGGTGTTGCAGTAGGCCTCGGGGCGACCGAGAATCCACTCACGGGCATTTTCCTCAACTCGCAGGTCGGGGAAATTGCGCTCGTCGGCGGAGTCGCGGGTTGCTTCGAGATAATGGTGGTGACGGGGTTCCCAGCAGTTTTCGAATTCTTCGAATACACCGCCGCAGCATTTGGAGAAACGGGCATCGCAGAGATGGCCCTCGTTGTCTGTGAGAACGAGTCCGCGGGTCGCTTCAACCGCCTCGCGCACCGTTGGTGTGGTCTGGCGGGTGATACCCTGATAACGCTGGCAGTGGTCATCGGCGCATACGTCGAAGTTCACATGGTCTTCGCGGTCATACCAACGCACGATCTCGTCGTCTGTAATTGTACATGACTTATACTCCTCTTTTTCGGCTGCAAGACGCTTGGTCTTGTCGATCTGGGCAAGTAGCCAGCTGCGGGAGATTACGGCATGAGCCTTCAGAAATTCTGCACAGGCGGTGGCACTCATTTCAGACGAAATGACACTCATGAGGTAGTCTTCCACGGGAAGTACATTTACCAAAGTGAGTTTGTCGCCTTCTACAATGATTTTGAGGGCTCCAGTGAAACGTTGTGTCTCGCGACGTTCCCAATGGAAATTGACGCCGATGGTCACGTCGTAAACTTCGAATGACGCACCATTCTCTCCGGGTGTGAGCTGCACTTCGTCATGTTCCATCCCTTGCCAGGCTACGCGTTTGTCAGGGGAGATAGAGAAGGTCTGAGGGCCGCGCACTGCGCTGCCGGTTGCTTTGTGGCTGTAAGGTGCGAGAAGATCGACACGGATTTCCGTGGCGCTAAGTATGCCTACGTGTATGTCGGGCTGTCGTTCCATGAATCAAATGATGTTCTTGGCAATTTCTTCGACCTCTTCCTGGCTGAGGCAAAGCTCGTCGAAAATGCGGTTGATAATTGTGGCGTCGAGGCGCTCGAAGTCTTCGGGGCGCGGAGTGATGAATACACCACCCATATCGACAGATGCGGGGCTGATGAGCATGCAATCGGCACCTTCTGTGCCATAGAATGACGGACGGTGACGCTTGCGTGGAATGACAACCATGCGCACACCGGCAGCCGTTGCATAGCATAATATGTTCATCATCGGCTCTTGCTCGCCCTCGGGAACAGGCAGGGCGGCGTAGAGACGCTTGAAGAGTTTCTCTCCTTCTTCGGGATTAACGGCATCGATTACGAACACACGCACCGGAAGTTCATCAGCGAGAGAAAGGCAGTTGTCGCCTTCTTCGGCTATAGTTTTCAGGTTGGTGTTCTCCAGAGCTTCCGCAATGGTAAGGAAGTCGGAGTTACCAGCCTGGAAGTGCATGTGGTCGGGCGCGGAGGCACCGCAGCGGGGGCCGTTGTAAAATACGGTGTATCCTTCAAGATCGGCGGCCAGACGCATCATGTCGGCTGCACGGCCTGATATGAGCTGATCTGTGTGTGATCGGTCGGGGATTGTGAGATGACGCGGGAAGATTGGGAACGGATTCAACAGAATCGTATATTTCTCACCCCATTCGATTCCTCGCTGGACTTCGGGGCGATTTTCTGCGCAGAGGAAACACTTGCGGGCTTTAAGCGATGCGGCGTCGACTTTAGCTGCCGACGATACCATGCGTGCCGGGTTGAACTGTACTTTTATAGTCATCCCCGGCATCTCTATTTCTTTGACTTTTACATCGCGCAAGGCCGCAAAATTGCCGGCGGCCTGAGGCCACTCGGCAATTTGTGCGGATATGAAGTCGTTGACTTTATCGGTGATCACCATCAGGCTTTATCTTTATTCATTGCGCAGCGGGCTTCGAGTTCCCATGTGCGGATGCGGTCTTTATAAAGATTGTTGGCG
>CAJUJB010000020.1:0-18663 GCA_910586595.1 uncultured Muribaculaceae bacterium
AGCGCGCCACGTTCGGGACGTGGAGGTCGGAAGTTCGAGTCTTCTCACCCCGACCCTTTAAGGGTTAACGGCCTGTAGACCATGGTCTACAGGCCGTTTTCTTTTTTTTAGCCGGAACAGAAACGGAACAGCGCCGACTCACTCCCCCGCTCTATCCTGAATCTGGCGATTGCGTAAGACGCCTCAAAGCTACACTGTGAAGTAACGGGCTTTTTCAGAGCGTATGTAAAATCCTGCGACGGAGGAGGCTGGCGACAAGGCTCCATTAGTGGTTACGCTTACACCAATTTCCTTCAAATCCAGAAGGCTGTCTAAAGTATGCATCAGTTGCTGCTCCGGGAGGGATGGATATCCCACTGCCGGACGTATGCCCTGATAATGACCTTTCTTTATATTGGTCAGATCAAAGGGCTCGTCGGCCGCATAACCCCAGAGATTTGTGCGGACTTGATAATGTAAATACTCAGAAGTCGCCTCAGCAAGACGGTCGCACACCGACTGTAATAAAAGATGCCTGTAACTATCCGATTCGCACGAACATCCGGCCACCATCTTACGGAGCACATCCCCTATGGTTACCGCAAAGCACCCAATATAATCGCCATATTCACGGGGCGCAATAAAATCGGCAAGTGCAAGATGCTCACAGCGTACAGCGCTTGGCTTTTGACGAGGAGTGTCAATAATTGTGCCGTCTATATTGATTGAGTCACCCTCCGGATATGCCGGATAGAATCCGACCTTACATCTCATTGAAGCTCCAGCCTCAACCATTTCATCAAGAAGAGCCTCGGCCTCCGTGCGTAAATTACGAGCCTCCTCGGTTCCGGCCTTTACTTTCCAGCAATTATTGAAATAAATCCAGTTGATAAACGGTCGCACCTCACTTACCGGAATTTCTTCCACTAATCTCGCACCGGTAAAAGTAGGCTTTACGATGTGCTCGTTACTCCAATCAAACTCAGGCTTTACCACAACTGCGTTAGATGTAGATTTATCTCTTCCAATACGTCCTATCAGCTCAGCCTGGCGATCTTTTATCCTTTTTATTTCTGCCTCGCCATCGGAGATTATGCGCGACGCTATAACTGGATTCTGAGATGCATCCGACACGCGTATCACAACTCCATCGCCATAAGCAGGTGCAATCTTCAAGGCAGTATGGGCTTCCGAAGTAGCCGCCCCTCCGACAAACAGAGGCAAAGAGATGCCAGCAGACTTCAACGTCTCAGCTATGGTAACCATCTCACCTAACGATGGAGAAATGAGCCCGCTCAAGCCGATAAACTGAGGCTTGTATTTAGCAACTGCATCAACAATGGCTGATGCATCAACTTGCACACCGAGGTCAACCACATCAAAATTATTGCAGCGAAGTATAACCGCCGCTATATTCTTCCCAATGTCGTGGACGTCGCCCTTGACCGTGGCGAGCAAGAATCGTCCTTTACCACTCCCTGCCTGCCGACCGGCTTCCAATTGCGGACGAAGTATCTCAACCGCCCTATGCATGGTGCGCGCGCTTTTTACAACCTGGGGCAAGAACATTTTACCACATTCAAATAGTTCTCCCACCTGCTCCATGCCAGCCATCAAGGGGCCCTCAACAACAGCATTAGCCGATCCATGGCGCTCTATGGCCTCGGCAATATCCTCGCTGAGGGAACTGTCATCGCCGCACAGCAGGGCTGTCTGAAGCCGTTTGTCGACATCTTCTTCCCGGGCTAAAGAGACTGCAGCTTCGCTCACTGCCCCGGCGTCGGCATATGAGGCTGCCTTTGCAAGCAGCCGCTCTGAAGCGTCCTCACGCCGGCACAATATCACATCTTCGAGCAAGTCAAGAAGCTCGCCAGGAATATCACTATATGTGACTTTCGCACCTGGATCCATTATGGCCATCGACAAGCCAGCTTTTATAGCATGGTAAAGAAAGACCGCATGCATGGCTTGACGGACGTAGTTATTACCGCGGAATGCAAACGACAGATTACTCAATCCACCACTGGTCTTGGCTCCGTGAAGATTGTCATGAATCCACTTTACAGCCTTTATAAAGTCGAGGGCATACCGGTCATGCTCGGGCATACCGGTTGCGATAGTGAGCACATTCGGGTCAAAAATAATATCGCGGGGATCAAAGCCGGCTTTTTCAGTAAGCAAGGCATAGGCACGGGCGCATATTTCGATTTTTCTTTCAAACGTCGTGGCCTGACCTTTCTCATCAAAAGCCATGACAACTACCGCAGCCCCAAACTCGCGAATTTCTTTAGCATGCTGAATAAACAACTCCTCCCCTTCTTTAAGAGATATGGAATTGACAATCGGACGCCCCGAAACATTAGACAATGCAGCGCGGATGACATTGAAATCCGACGAGTCTATCATCCATGGCACGGCCGATACCTGCGGGTCTGCCGCCAGCAAGCGTATGAAATGAACCATCTCGGCTTCCGAGTCAAGCAGACCGTCGTCAAGGTTTATGTCGAGTATCATCGCACCGTCGGCGACCTGCTTGCGGGCAATGGCCACCGCCTCATCATAATTTCTCTCTTTAATCAACCTCAGGAATTTCCGGCTGCCAGCCACATTGCACCGTTCCCCCACATTTATGAAGCCGCGGTCATCGGGGAAGTCATCAATTCCAGATAGCCATGCCACATTCCCACCTGGAATGCGGCGAGGATTGGCGAAAAGATTCACAGTTCCTTTCAGGGCTGCGATGTGCTCGGGGAGGGTGCCACAGCATCCTCCAACAATATTCAACACCCCATCGCGAAGCAGAGGGCGTATGGCTGCCGCAAACTTCGCCGGCGTCTCCGCATAAGCCCCCAGAGTATCTGGCAAGCCCGCATTCGGATAAAAAATAGTCTCATATGGACAGATGGCGGCGAGTCGGCGCACATAAGCGGCGAGCGAGGCCGGGCCGGCTGAGCAATTAAATCCTACCGCCAACGGACGCGCACTGCTCACAATCGCCATAAATGCTTCGGGAGTATGGCCCGAGAGAAGACGCCCCGACGTATCGGAGACTGTTATCGACAGAATCAACGGAATGTCCACACCGCGCACGGCCATAGCACTGCGGACTCCTGCAATAGCCGCCTTGGCATTGAGCGCATCGAAGACAGTCTCAATCAAAAGAAGATCAACGCCTCCGTCGATAAGTGCACCGGCCTGAGCCGCAAAGGCTTCATGCATTTCCGAAAAGCTGACGGTGCGGGCCGCCGGGTCATTTACGTCTGCCGACAATGAAGCAGAGAAACCGGTAGGCCCAATCGAGCCCGCCACAAATCTCGGCCAGTCTGGTGTGGAAAATTGATCAGCGACTTCACGAGCAATCGATGCTCCGGCAAGATTTATTTCACGCACCAATCCTTCAGTTCCATATTCACGCTGAGACAGTACGGTAGAATTAAATGTATTTGTCTCAATAATATCCGCACCAGCCTCAAGATACTGCCGATGGATATTGGCCACAGCTTCAGGATAGGTAAGGCATAATATATCATTATTACCTTTCAACGGCTGCGGATGATTTTTGAGGCTGGAACCCCGGAAATCATTTTCCGAGAGCCCAAGCCTCTGTATCATCACACCCATCGAACCATCCAGAATGAGTACGCGGCGAGTGAGTAAATCTGAGATAAGTCTGCTGTTCACACCATTATTACTATCCATACGTGTGTCTTTGATCAATAAATACGCCGTGCAACCTCGGCCACGCTCTGGGCAGCATGCATAGCATAGAAATGTATACTCGGCACGCCAGCTTCTTTCAGCTCGCGCGCCTGTGCTGTGGCCCACTCGATGCCGAGTGCACGCACATCTTCGTCAGAGGTACAATGTAAAAGTTCTTCCGATAACCCGGTGGGAAAATCAATATGGAAAATTCTCGGAAGCAACGACATCTGACGTAGTGAGGTAAGAGGCTTGATACCCGGAATAATAGGCACCGTAATACCTGCCGTCCGGCATCGGCTTACAAAATCGAAGAACTTGGAGTTATCGAAAAACATCTGCGTAACGATATAGGCCGCTCCACGATCTACCTTCTCTTTCAAATGCAATAAATCGGTGTGAAGATTCATGGCTTCTTCATGTTTCTCAGGATACCCAGCCACCCCGAAGGTAAACGGCCGTTCCGGCGACATCACAGATGTTCCGTCGGCCATCCGCCCATTGTTAAAGTCAACAACCTGATCAGCAAGCGAGGCTGCGTGCAGATGGCCGTCCTGACATGTGGCAAAAGAAGAGGCGTTACGTTCACGGTCGCCTCTCAGCGCCAAAATATCCGTTATTCCGAGATACGAAAGGTCGATAAGCTGATCCTCAATCTCACGGCGGCTATAGTCTCCACAGATGATGTGTGGCACCGGCCGAACTCCGAACCGCTCACGTAGCACGGCAGCGATAGCCACCGTACCAGGCCGTTTCTGCGCAGTTGAAGCCTTATATGATCCGCCACCGACATGGATATACGACACCTCCGTGCGATGGGTGGTGATATTCACATATGCGGGCTTAAACTCGAGTAACGGGCGCATGCCGTCAAGAGTTTTCTCAACACTATTACCGCGCAAAGGAGGCAAAATCTCAAAAGAGAATGCCGTAGGGTGCTCTGACGCCAGAAAAGAAGCCACACTCTCCATAATCACACTTTATCAAGAGCCTGTGAGAGATCGGCGAGTATATCATCGATATGCTCGATACCTATGCTCAGACGCACTGTAGATGGGGTGATATGAGCCTCTGCAAGCTCTTCGCCCGACATCTGCGAGTGTGTAGTTGAGGCGGGATGGATGGCGAGGCTCTTGGCATCTGCCACATTGGCAAGCAAAGAGAAGATTTTCAAAGAATCTATGAACTTCCACGCGGCCTCCTGACCTCCGGCAATCTCAAATGTAAAAATGCTCGCGGCTCCTCCAGGATAATACTTGTTATACAGGGTATGATCACGATGCGACGGAAGCGAGGGGTGGCTCACTGATTTGACTTTTGGATGAGAGTTGAGGAACTCCACAACTTTGAGCGCATTGGCAATGTGCCTTTCCACACGCAGAGAAAGAGTCTCTATGCCTTGCAGGAGTAAAAACGCATTGAATGGCGAAATGCAGGCGCCCTCATCGCGAAGTACAACCGCACGAACCCTTGTTACAAATGGAGAAGCTGGAGCAGCCTCTGCGAATACCGCCCCATGGTAACTTGGATCAGGCTGGCCTATGGAAGGGAAACGATCTGCATTAGCCTTGAAATCATATTTTCCTGCGTCAACAATCAAACCTCCGAGTGTAGTGCCATGCCCACCGAGGAATTTTGTTGCAGAATGGACCACAACGTCTGCACCATGCTCTATCGGACGACACAGATAAGGGGTTGCAAACGTATTGTCTACAATAAACAGGGCCCCATGCTCATGAGCTATTGCGGAAATGGTATCGAGGTCAGTCACATCACTGTTCGGGTTGCCAAATGTCTCACCATATACAACCTTGGTATTAGGTCGTATCGCTTTACGCAAAGCCTGGGCATCATTAATATCAACAATAGTATATTCAATGCCTCGGGCCGCCAGCGTATGCACAATCAGGTTATAAGATCCTCCGTAAAGGTTATCGGCGGCAACTATATGATCGCCTGGCTGGAGTACATTCTCAAGGGCGTAGGTTACAGCGGCCGCACCCGAGGCAAGCGCAAGCGCTCCGGTTCCACCCTCCAGGGCGGCTATACGCTGCTCAAGCACATCTTGAGTAGGATTTGTCAGGCGCCCGTAAATATTACCTGGGGATTTCAGCGAGAAACGGTCGGCAGCTTCCTGAGAATTACCGAAAAGATAAGCTGCAGTCTGATATATGGGTACTGCACGCGCACCGGTCGGAGCTGCATTGCCCTCCTGACCCGCATGTAGTTGAAGTGTCTCAAAGTGTAAACTATCGTTTGCCATTTTTCGATATATCTAAGAGTTTTACTGCTGCAAAATTACCACTTACTCGCAGATTCACCTACTATTGAAGATATTTTAGAATAAACATTCTATTTATTCCTGAATACATCAATATTTGTTCTATAATTTAGTATATTTGCGCTCTAAACCGAACATATGCCCCTACTATGAAAGATATAGACCAGACCGACATCGACATACTCCGGGCCCTTCAGGAAAACGGGCGGCTGTCGACACGCGAACTTGCCGCTAAAGTCCACCGCTCCCCCACTCCGGTATTCGAGCGCGTCAAAAAACTTGAGAATGAAGGCGTTATCAAAGCATATACGGCTTTAATCGACATGGATAAGATCGGCCGCGGCTTCACGGTATTCTGCAATGTCCGCCTACGGCATATCAACACTCAGATACACGTCGATTTCGCCCGGGAGGTACAGGCCATGCCCGAAGTCTCGGAATGCTATAACGTCTCCGGCGAATTTGACTATATGCTCAAAGTACAGGTACCCGACATGAAATCGTACCGGCAATTTGTAACCGGACGACTGGGTCTTCTCTCGATGCTCGACTCTGTGCAGAGCGTATTCGTCATGGAAGACATCAAGCAAGCGGTTGTGTCAATCTAAAAAAGCGCCACGGATTGCCGCGACGCCTTCACATTTAAAGAAAAGGGTTATGAGGGAGGCTTACCATCCCGGATTCTGAGTCAGATTAAGATTGCGGTCCATCTCGGTCAGAGGAATCGGCCAAAGCTCATGCCTGGGCTGATACGACCGGGTGTACATTAGATCGCCGAAAATATCCTTGGCATCTTTAACAGATTCTTTCAGTATACCCCAGCGGCGAAGATCCCAATACCGCGGCCCTTCGCCCGCGAGCTCGCAGGCGCGTTCACGACGTATACGCTCAGTCATATCATCTTTACCGGCGACATTCAACCACTCAGGGCCAGATCCAAGCAAAGGCATATTGACACGCGCACGCACCTTATTTACCTCCGCAATGGCCAAATCTGTATGGTTGGTTTCATTATAGGCTTCCGCAAGCATCAGTAAAACGTCTGCCAGACGGATCAATGGAAATTCGTAAGGCGTGCGGTTATATTCGCCCCAATAGCCATCCAGATTTCCGGTAGGTATCCATTTGCGCCAGAAATAAGAATTCCAACCCTCGGAATTGCGTATAAACGCCATGGCCTCCATGGGCGAACCACCCTTGGTCGCATCGGCAAAGACAAATTGCTTGTCGCGCGGATTTGAACCTGCATCCGTACCAAGGTAATGTGAATATGGTGTAATCACATTAAGGCAAAGACGCGGATCGCGTAACCTGTAAGCATCCATAACTTTCGATGTGTCACAATCTAAAGTACTCGTAACGGTCGTACTTCCCTGATCTATTGCCACACTCATAAGGGCACGCCGGAACTCCGATGTACCGCCGTTAAACCCGGCGAACACATCATCCCAGTCGAAAGGCGATCCATCAAGATTTTCATACATATCCACCAGCGTTACCGACGGCACAATCGCATTACCCGCAATAAGACGCATTGTAGACTTATTTCCAAAGTACGACACTATATCAAGAGCATAGCCGCTCACATTGCCATCGATAGACTGAATCGAGAAAATCATCTCCGGGCTATGGGCCCCATTATACAGGCGGAAGAGGCTCTCGTAGTCAGGATGTAGTTCATAGCCATAATCTGCCGTGCGGTTGTACACCACATCTTCAAAATCAGCTATGGCTCGCTCCCACTGCTGATTATAAAGATAGACCTTCCCTCTTAAGGCAAGCGCCGCGCCACGGGTGACTCGTCCGAGGTCACTCTCGGGCCAACGCACCGGCAGATGATCGACTGCAAAATCGAGATCGGCTAAAATATTAGCCCGTAAAACCTCTACATCGCAACGCGGGGCATTGAGACTTCCAAATTCCTCATTAATATCGCAGGTCTCGTCGTAATAAGGCACTCCACCCCAGCAATTCAGTAATCTGAAATAGGCCATAGCCCGAAGGAATTTCGCCTCTCCGGTGACCTGCTCAATTGTTTCTGCCGAGATAGGCATATTGGCCACATTGCGGATCACCGTATTAGACCGGTGAATCAGCTCATAGAGATATTGCCAGTGATTAGCGACTCCCGAACTGGAAGACGAAAAAGCCGTTCCACGCGATACATCTGCCCATGGAGATGAACCATCAGCTATATCGGAGCACATATCAAAGGTAAATTCCATGCCAAAACACCAGGATGCCTTCATTGCGGCATATAACCCTATAGCGGCTTGCCTGGCATGATCTTCTGTCTGCCAGAAGGTTGTGCCCGAGAGCTGGTCTGCCGGTTCGATGTCAAGACTCTCACATGAAGCCATTGCCATAAGGCCCGCGGCGGCCAGCGCTCCGATCAAATATTTATTACACATACTGTTCATAGACTTAGAAAGTTAAATTCAACCCTACAGAATATTGGCGAACAGCAGGATAGCCTACGTTCGCTCCGAGTTCAGGGTCGAAGCCGGGAAAGCTGGTGATAGTAAAGAGGTTGTCGATACTTGTGTATATTTTCAATGACTCCACAAAGAACTTGCGTGTCACCGTACGAGGCAAGGTATACCCCAGCTGGACATTCTTACACCTGATGTACGAGGCATCATGAACGAAGGCGTCGCTGGCGATATTATTTCGTCCGTCGGCATTATTACGGAGGCGCGGATATTTTGACGCATAGGGGTTCTCCGGAGTCCAGGCATTATCTGTTATATCCTTATTGAGCGACTGACCCATCACGGTCACAAACCGGAACGCCTGATTATTATAGTATACCAGATTTTCGCCCGTGCCCTGGAACCGCACGCTGAAGTCTATTCCGTTCCACTCCAGCCCTAAATCAGCGCCCCATGTAAACCGGGGCATACTGCCATGGCCAAGCTCGACCCTATCGCTGGCATCAAGCTTACCATCACCATTGGCATCGCGGTAGAGAAAGTCGCCTAACTCGGGGCGCTGGTAAGTGGCGAAATAATCAGGATTGGCATCGACGAGCGATTGCACATAGGCCATATCCTCCGCATCGCGCACAATGCGGTCAACCGTAATTACATAAAGCTGTTTGATCGGACGCCCCTCCTGAGTCTTATACACTCCGTTTATTGATGCCACATCACCTTGGAACTTCGTGACACGGTTATTGACAAAGCCCATGTTGAACCCGACGGAATAAGATACACGGCCAATACGGTCGTTCCATCTAAGGTCGAGATCCACGCCTTTATTATTTACAGCCCCGGCATTCTGGTTTGGAACGATTGCAGTGCCATGCTCCAGAGGTGCCGGCAGAGAGATAAGAATGCCGGTGGTGTTTTTGTCATAAATATCGACTGATCCCGAGAGGCGGCTGTCGAACAACGAAAAGTCGAGTCCGATATTGGACATGGTTGTTTTTTCCCAAGACAAGTTCGGATTGGAGAGAACTGTCTGTGCAAAACCGCCTGCAATATTACCGTTGAGTATATAGCCGGCCGTTGCAAAAAGAGACTGGTACATATAGTTGGTCGTTGTTGCATTATTGCCGAGAGAACCATACGACAACCTCAATTTCAGATTCGAGAGCCATCCGGCAGCGTTTTTCATAAATCCTTCCTGAGAAATACGCCACGCCGCGGACACCGATGGAAAATAGCCCCATCTGTGGTCAGGTGCGAATTTTGAGGAGCCATCGGCTCGGATATTTGCCTCAACAAGATATTTGTCGGCCCAATTAAGATTGATACGTCCAAAAAACGAACGCATTGCCCACTCGGTATAATTACCTCCTACGGGGCCGTCGGTTGCAGCCGCATCAATCGAAGTCAGACTATCGTCTATAAGATCATAGCGCATGAATCGCTCGTTCTCGTTTTTATCATACTCCTGACTCGCGCCGACAAGAACCGACGTGCGGAGCTTTGATATATTAAATTTATAAGACGCCGTCAATTCCGATTGGCGGTAAGTATCGGCATAGTTATAACGCCGGATGTATGTTCTTACAGTGCCTTCGCGCAACAATACGGGCCCATCAAAAGTAAATCGATAGAGGTTACGGTCGGTTAGATGCTGCTCAACCTTCCGATCCCAGTAGTTATAAGAGAACGACCCTTGAATAGATAGACCCTTCAAAGGCTGTACGCGTGCATAAATCTTGGTAACGAGACGCCTGGTGCGCGTAGGGAAGTCATCTTTATAGAACCATTGCCTACGGTATGGATTGAAATTACTTACATTCTCCTCTTCTGGATTCTGAATGCCGCCATATAGGCCCGTAGCAGGGTCATACAGCGTCATACCGGGCACCGAATTGAATGCGCCCGAACCAAAGATGACATCACCACCGGCGGCGGCATTTTCTGATGATGGATTATTCGTATCGATGTATCCGAATATATTGGTGCCGACTGACAGCCATGGTTTTACATTAACATCCAGATTAGTTCTAAGCTGGTAACGGCGGTAATCGGTATAGTAAATCATGCCGGGATTATCGACAAAGCCAAGAGATATATTATAGCGGGCTTTCTTTCCGCCTCCGGTCACTGAGAGGTTATGATTCTGCACAACCGAAGGATTGCGATAAATATGGTCTTGCCAATCTGTATTGGGATAAATAGTTGGATTCCGCCCGGCGTCATTGCGCCATTCGTCTATTTTTCCTTGCGAGAACCGCGGCGCCTGCCCGTTGGCAATCAAGCCCGCATTCTGGAGTTCCATAAAGTCGGCGTATTCTGTCACGAGGTTTAGCCGTTTGGCCACAGTCTCAAACGATACATTGCCATTATAAGTCAACCGGGGCGCTGATTCTACTCCACCCTTGGTGGTGATGAGTATCACGCCGTTTGCCGCACGAGAACCATAGATTGCCGAGGAGGCTGCATCTTTTAATACTGATATTGACTCAATATCCAGAGGATTGATGTCGCTCAAAGCTATTCCTGTCATACCATCGACCACCACGAGAGGTGCGGCATTATTCAATGTTCCTTGGCCGCGCACAGTAATGGTCTGCGATTCATAGCCAGGAGTATTTCCGCCGCTATTGGAAACGGTTAACCCGGAGGCAAGGCCGGCAAGAGCATTCGTAACATTTGTGACCGGACGATCGGTCAATGCGGCGGCACTCACCGACGACACAGCACCCGTAAGATCAACTTTGCGTTGAGACGCATAGCCAACCACAACAACGTCATTTAACGCCGAGACTTTGCTGTCAAGAATAATGGTATAGTAGTTTTTGCCTACCTCCAGCGTCACCTGGCGCGACAACATTCCTACATACGACACATCCAATATATCGCCAGGATTAACGCCCGATAGTACAAAATGTCCATCGGCATCCGTAGCCACAGCAAGACCCTCATGATTAGTCGCCTTGACGGCAGCTCCGATCAGAGGGTCTCCGGCCTCATCAACGACAATTCCGGAGACCGAACTCCCGGTCGGCTGAAGTTCCACAGAATCGGATACTTCATTTTCAGCAGAGACAATCGGACAAAAAATAAAGCAACAGCTTAGAGCAAGTAAGTATAGGCAGATTTTCATTTATGTCGGTGTAGTGATTGATATAACCGACAGCAAAAATAGAAATAAAGTTATTCGCGTCCGAGTATGTGTCAACCGATGACACTATCGTGTCAATAAGCAGCGTTAATCAGTCTGCACCACAAGGAAAGGGCTGACGCTCCAGAAACGGGCCGGGTCATCTATCACAAGCACAGCTCCACCTTCGTTAATATCGCTGTGCCATGAATCGCGGGGATGCGGGGTCAGCACTCTGCATTTGCCCGAATATATGCGTATCGTGTCAAGAGTCCTGCGGTCGGCATCGATAAAATAGGATAGGTCAAAATCCCCCTGAAGAATGCGTGAGCGCCGCAGAAAACCGGTTTCGAGTATATTATGATCCTTCAGTTCAGCTTTCGTTCCTACCGCATAGTGGCATATGTTAAGCTCGGCATCAAGATTTGAGGCTGTACGCTCAGCTTCAAGCATGTCGTCGGTGGCAGATACCAGAGTGCTCGTAAGTGAATCGACAGTTTCAGCCAAGCCGCTCACCTCTCTTTGGGAATCGGACAGAGCACTGCGCAAACGGCCTATTTCCCGGCTTTGCATATCAATCTGACGCAACAAGGCCGCCACAGCCCCCTTAAGATCTTCATTATCTACGGTAGATTCCTCCAGGCGACCTTCAAGCGCGGCCAGTTCCATTCTACGCCTTTGCAAGGTGGATTTCAGGGCATCCATCTGTGAGAGAAGACGGTTGTTCTCACTCTCGGAATTACGTCCGTCGTTTACAGTGAGTATCTCCTCTACCCTTCTCATCTGCTCCATGTCGTCGGCAATAAGTTTTACGAGCCTCATAAGACTGTCTCTCTCCTGTACGGCTGCCGCAAGTTCTTGCTTTGAAACCTCCATGAGCGATTGAGACGGCTGCTGAGGTGAACGGCCACAAGCAATCGCCATCATCATGCAAAGAATGGAAAATAACGCCTTGAGATATTTCATGGCTTAGGATATTTATGACAAAAATAATACAAATTTACTGAATATTTAAAGCTATTGCAAACAAACGGGCAATATGTGTAAATAAACGACGTATCATTTATGTTGCTCGTAAAAGATCAATGATATATATTTGTAAAATGAAATCATTTGAATCAAGAACGGAGAAAATACTCGATGTGGCCTTCTGCTGCATATTCATGCCTCTGATGATACTCCTGGGGCCTGCGCACGACTGGCTGATAGAGTGGCCTCTTTTCTTTATGTTGGATTGCGTCTACTTGTTAGGGTGTTATTTTGCCGTGCGCCGCGAAAATTTTCCTAAGTTATTCATTGAGCACCGCTACAGGCGCATTCTGGCAGTATGCATAGTGATGATCTTAGTCAATTGGGCATTGACATTCTACCCTCACCCACAAATGGACTTCGTGATTCCTTCAATGAGCGCCTTTCAGACCAGCATGCGCAACTACAATGTATCGCTCAGTCTCTGGCTTATGTTTTTTGCCGTGATGTGCTTCGCTCTGACAATATCTTTCATCACCGAGCTATACCATCAGACGATCTTGCGAAAAGATATAGAACTCCAGAGAGACAAAGCTGAGCTGGCCATGTTCAAGGCCCAGATAAGCCCGCACTTCCTCTTCAACACCCTCAATTCGCTATACAGCCTTGTGATTGGCACCTCTCAGAAAGCTGAAGATGCCTTCATCATGTTTACTGATCTATTGAAGTACACATACCTATCCACGGATAAAGACACTGTGACCATAGGAGAGGAAGTGGAATACATCACCAACTATATCGAACTCCAACGCCTCCGGCTCAACCATCACACACAAGTAATCTGGAAATCGGAAATAGACGATCCCACGCAACAGATTCCACCTATGATATTCCTTACATTTGTAGAGAATGCCTTCAAGTACGGAGCCTCCCCATCGCGAGATTGTACTGTGACAATCAATCTTAAACTACACCATAAGCAACTTATTTTTACTACTCATAACCGGCTTATGAAACACGCAGATGCCTTCCGCACTGATATACCGACAGGATTGAATAATTGCCGCGCGAGGCTCGACGGCCTATTTCCGGGTAAGTACACACTTAAAACCACCGACGAGAACGATGAATTCATTCTCGCACTGACTCTAAGACTAAATTGAAGACAATGGACAAGATTGTTAAATGCATCGCCATAGATGACGAGCCTCTCGCGCTGGAAGTTCTCGAAAAATTCTGTAACCGAATCGAAGGTATAGAACTGAACACGTATACTGACCCGGAAGCCGGAATAGAGGCCATCAGGCAGCAGCAACCCGACATTGTATTCCTCGATATTGAAATGGATAATATAAACGGGCTCGCCATCGCTGCGCAACTGCCACCGTCGACCTGCTTTATTTTCACCACAGCCTACCTGAATTACGTGCTCGACGGTTTCAATCTCGATGCAGTCGACTACCTCCACAAACCGTTTTCCTTCGCACGCTTCGAAACAGCCTTCAACAAAGCTATGCGACGGGTAAATTATAATCGCGCGACACTTACAGGCCGCACAATCACCGTCAAACAGGAATATAACAACGTCAATATACCTCTTGACGACATATTGTATATTGAAGCAATGGAAGGTTATTCAAAGATTTTCTGTCAGTCGAGGGGCTGCGTCATTTCTCGTATCATTTTAAAGAATTTACTTGCCCAACTCCCTGAAGAGTCATTCTTGCGCATACACCGATCTTTTGTTGTTTCGGTCTCAAAGGTTAAATCCTATACCCGTCAGCGACTTACTCTATCGAATGACATCAATTTACCGATTGGCAGACTATACGCAACCAAAGTAATGGCCACATTGGCAAAATGATAATAAACCATTAGGGGCAAAAAAAATTGATTGTCTCCCGACAACCAATCCAGTTAACCTTAAATCTATACCATGAAAAACACATTGCAAAGTTAGCGTCATTATGTGGCGCATGCAAGCAAAACAACAACAAAATGAGTTTGATTTAACACATTTTAAAATGATGATGGTAGTTTTGACACCAATCGGTGTAAAACTACTTGCGTTACCACCATCTTCCTATCACTTTGCTATGTGCTGATGAATAGAATTATTATAATAAGAATACAGCATTATTAACATTTATTCACATAAAATCCTAACACTCTATCATACATGTATTTAGACAATAAAAGCCACCTCCTTTCAGGAGGTGGCTTTTATATTCGGTTAATCCGAAGAATTATTCGCCGGGGATGATAGCTTCGCTGGGGCAAACCGATGCGCAAGTACCGCAGTCGATGCAGGTATCGGGATCGATGTGATAGATTTCGCCTTCAGAGATAGCTTCAACGGGACATTCGGGAAGACAAGTGCCACAAGCAACACATTTGTCGGTGATTACGTAAGCCATAGTAGTTAAGTTAAGAAATTATACGGTATGTTCTGTTTGTTTGTGAATGCAAATTTACACTTTTTTTGTCAATTGCAAATGCATTCAGTGTAATTTTTTAGTAAGAACGTTTTTCGACGAAGGATGTTTATCGTGGAGTGATAAAACTATTACTTCACCATGCTGTCGATAACGCTTTTGATCGAATCAGCCAGCTCGCGAGCCTCTTCCGCTGTGTGTGCTTCAGAGTAAATACGGATAATTGGCTCGGTATTGCTCTTGCGGAGATGTACCCACGAATCAGCGAAGTCAATCTTTACGCCATCAATATCGGTGATATTCTCGGCAGAAAATTTCTCTTTGACAGCAGCAAGTATGGCATCTACATCAATACCATCGGTGAGCTGGATTTTGGTCTTGTAGATCTCGTAGGCAGGATAGGTCTTACGCAGTTCGCTTACAGTCTTTCCTGATTTGGCCAGCAAGGTGAGGAAGATGGCAATACCCACCATAGCGTCGCGACCGTAGTGCAATGCAGGGTAGATCACACCACCATTGCCTTCTCCACCGATCACAGCACCAGTCTCCTTCATCTTGGTAGTCACGTTTACCTCACCTACGGCAGCCGCGGTGTATGAGCCGCCACGGGCTACAGTCACATCGCGGAGCGCGCGGGAAGAACTGAGGTTGCTCACAGTATTGCCAGGAGTATGGCTGAGGATATAATCCGCAACGGCAACAAGCGTATATTCTTCGCCGAAGAACGCACCACCATCGCTGATGATTGCAAGACGGTCAACGTCAGGATCGACTACGAAACCTACGTCGGCACGGCTCTCGCTGACAACGCGGGCAATGTCGGTAAGGTTCTCAGGGATTGGTTCGGGAGTGTGTGCAAAGTGGCCAGTCGCTTCGCAATTAAGAGTCACTATATTGTTAACACCAAGAGCCTTCAGGAGCTCAGGAACAATGACTCCGCCGACAGAGTTGACTGCGTCTACAGCCACTGTGAAATTGGCCTTACGGATAGCCTCTACATCAACCAGAGGCAATGCGAGCACCTGCTCAATGTGGCGACGTACGTAAGTAGTATTTTTATATACATGACCGAGTTCATGAACGCCTGCGAAATTGAAGTCCTCAGCCTCGGCTATGCGGAGCACCTCAGCACCCTCTTTGGCATCCAGGAATTCCCCACGTTCGTTAAGAAGCTTCAGGGCGTTCCACTGGATAGGATTGTGAGAAGCTGTGAGGATAAGACCACCACAAGCGTTTTCGCCGGTAACGGCAAGTTCGGTTGTCGGAGTTGAAGCAAGATCGATATCCACCACGTCAAAACCCATACCGGTAAGAGTGCCGATAACGAGGTCTTTTACCATCGGGCCCGATAGGCGTGCGTCTCGGCCAACTACGATAGTACGGTTTGTCTTGGTGGTTGTATCGCCGATAAATTTGGCGAAGGCTGCTGTAAACTTAACAATGTCGAGGGGAGTAAGGCCCTCGCCGGCAGGGCCGCCTATAGTGCCGCGGATACCGGAGATTGATTTGATAAGTGCCATAATATGTTAGTAATATTAGTGCTTACTGACGACGCTCGTATGTGAGCGTGTACAAATAAGGAAGTACATTTGCCTGTTCATTGCTGGGCCCCATCTGTGATTTGATCACAAGCATAACCTCGCAGTCTACCGGAAGGAGAGACAGAGGCATCTGCACGCCGTAGCCCCAGCTGTACGACGATTCGATCTGGAAGTTACCGTAACGGAATTTGCAGGGGTTGAGGGTGAGATTGTTTCCTTCCCCACCTGTGAGTTCTCCATCATAGAGGGCCAGCGGGTAGCGGGTATAACGGAAGTAGATCTGCTCGTTATACTCTACGCGGTTGCCGGGTGTGCCCGGATTAAGAACGCGCATATACAGCATGCCGTCTTCATCAAGACGGTAATATGGAGCATCCGGCCCACAGACAAACACTGTATCTTCAGGAATATCAAGTACGACAGTATTGTCAGCAAGATAGTTATTTACATACATATCTTCCTCGCTGAGGAGCTCTGCATATGACTTGGAGTCATCACAGGCATACAGACAGGCCAGCGCTGCGATAAGGAATGCGAATATGCTGAATTTTTTCATTACTTTGCAATATATTTTTTCTTATTATCTTCGAGGATAGAGCGGAATAAGGCGGCCGCATCATCCAGAGTTCCGTAAAATTCACCACCGGCAGCATTCAGATGGCCGCCACCGCCA
Organism: uncultured Muribaculaceae bacterium; assembly: GCA_910586595.1. Lineage (GTDB taxonomy): Bacteria > Bacteroidota > Bacteroidia > Bacteroidales > Muribaculaceae > CAG-873. Next base: position 17,137 of record CAJUJB010000020.1, read on the forward strand.
TAATGTTCGCTGCAAATGAGATTCACCGGGAAGTCTCCTTTGCTGCGCATGGAGATACGGATACAATCAGCCTCCTGACGCATAAAACAGCTGTAGACTATGCCAGGGATGGCGAGCGGACGATTGACAAGCCCTTCCGTATCACCCTTCACGTAATGGAAACGGTTCAGTTCGTCGCGCGTAAGGGTAATCAACGCCGCGCCGGCATCGGCAAATACCTCCATCTTCTTAAGAAGTGCATAGGAGTTGAGCCGTAGACAGTTGGCTGAAAATGTATTGAAGAGCTGATTATAGAGTTTCTCCTTGTCGGCACCTTTGGCTATAAGCTCGGCCGTAACGATAAAGAGCTCAGGATCCGCGCAGTTATATGCGAAGTTCCCCGTATCGGTCATCATTCCCGCCAGCAGACACTCTGCCGCATTGCGGTCAATGAAGTTAAACAGCTCAAGACGGCAGAAGAAGCGGAAGAGGAGATAACATGTTGCCGCCATGTCGGGATGAGAAATAACCACATCAGCATCAATCTCGGGCCCCAGATGATGATCAATCAGAATTTTACGGGCCTTGGATGCCTTCAATTGCTCTTCAAGACGACCGGTACGGCCGGGCGTATTGAAATCGAGACATAGAATGAGGTCGGCATCGCGCAGCAGCTGTGCGGCAAAATCGGGATATTTCGAAGCGTCGACCATCTCTTTCGCACCCGGAAGGCTGCGGAGATTGGCCAGACACGGATCTGGAATCACGGTGCGTATATCTTTGCCAAGTGCACTGAATACATGGGTGGCGGCCAGACACGAGCCTATGGCGTCACCATCCGGCCCGGTATGGCATATGGCCACAATACGGTCAGCCTGATCAATAAGCGCTTTAGCCCTGGCAATGGCAGTTTCGTCGATTTGTCGGGATATCATATCTCTCAATTATCCCGCAAAGGTACGCAATTTACACAAAAAGCGACCGACTGAATAGGCCGGCCGCTCTCGTTTTAAGATTTCTTAAGAGTAGTATCGTTTAACTTGACTTCTTTACAATTTCCACCCACTGGTTAATACGGCTGTCGGTAAGTTCAGGATGATTTACCTCATCGATAAGCAGACCGCGCATCGTAGCGCCGTCGCTGGCCTCCGAGTGGTCGAAATGGTAACAATCTGCGGGGAATTCAGCGATAAACTCCGCGCCAGTGCCCTTAAGCCTCTCATACAGCTCGCCTACGGCATTGCAGAAGGTGTCGCTCATTGTTTCATCGCCGCAACCAAAGAGGCCGATTTTCTTTCCGGATAGATCGAGGGCAGCCGCACCGTCTGCGAAATCATACCAATCATCCTCCAGCTCACCATTGCCCCATGTTGAGGATCCGAGCAGCAGGATATCATATTTGCCAAGCTGATCGGGAGCCGTGTCGGCCACATCATGAATATCAGCGTCGGCTACGCCAAGTTCTTTGCCGATGCGACGTGCAACATCGGCAGTTGTTCCGGTAGTGGAACCGTAAAAAATTCCAGTTGTCTTCATATTTTGATGTAA
>CAJUJB010000020.1:18673-49117 GCA_910586595.1 uncultured Muribaculaceae bacterium
TAAGGGTGACTGGAGTTCAGACGTGTGCTCTTCCGATCTTAAGTAGTTTTAATTGTTTGTAATATTAAAACACCGGCTGCACGCGCTTGTTCATATTTTTAACACATTCCTTTAACACTCAGCCACGAACCCCTAATCCTTCCATAATGTTAGTTTATTAAACATCAACGTTTACAACTAACCAAAATTCAGATATTATGGCAACGAAAGACGACAATCCGGCCCGCGCCGCAGGCAAAGGGCCCAAGAGCCTAAAAGAGCATCCGAGCCAGCAACGCATCGAAGCCCATAAAGAAGCTGCGCAGCTGAGCGCACACGACCCTGCCGACGACGAAACTATCGTTCCGGCAGTGACCGCAGATGTCGATGAGACTCCAAAATTTATCAAATATGGCGCTGCAGTTCTCCTTGGACTGGCCTTTGGCGTAGGTTGCTACGTATGGGTCGACGGCGGAGTTCCCTCTGCCCCACAGAATCCCGGCCGACAGCTTAAAATTGCCCCGACAGCCGAATACTTCGCAAATGCGGGTACCTATCAGGCTCCATCGGCACAAGGTGTACTGCCCGACCCCTTCATCTCTCCCTACGAGCCCAGCCTATCGCCTGATTACGACGCTACCGACGCAACATTGAGCGAATTTGGCACAGCGGAGAGTGTGGAGCCCCTTGCACCAGCCGACATAACCGATGCCGAGACCACGGCCCAGACGACACAGGCCGTATCCGTGCCAACTGTTGTGTATCTCTTCGCTTATGACTCAAGCACCGTGCCCGAGAATACTGAGTTGACTGCAATTGCCAACAAAGCTAAGCAAAACGGGCTAAGCCTGGATGTGAAGGCATATACCGACGAGCATGGCCGGGCTGCCTACAATAAACGTCTCAGCGAAAAGAGGGCGAAGGCCATCGGCGATTATCTCATCGCTCACGGTGTGCCCGCATCCAAGGTAAGCGTACATGGTATGGGATCGACACATGCCTATCCATCAGATGCCCAGGACCGTCGCGCCGAAATCACCCCCGTTCAGAAATAGACAATACATGCATACCCGATTATAAAAAAGTTGGAGGCCTCCATGGTTTCCAACTTTTTTATTCGCTCCATGAGATATGCCACAAACCAATCCCGCAAGAAAATCGTTGTAATATTCAGAGCACTTACGAGTTTGCTCGAATGAGTGCTTATTACGTTTCACCCTTACTTGACTCAAATGAAACCTACAAGAAAATTTTTGCATGCCGTAGTAGCTCTCTCAGCAGTTTGCTCAATGGGCTTCCTCGCAGCTTGCGGTAATAAAACAACCGACCAGAACAAAGACACCGACAAGACTAAGACCGAGCAACCATCCGCTCGCCGCGGTGGCCCCGGAGTAGATAAATCAGCAGATTCAACCCTCCAGGCTATGATTCAGACAGTGGCTCCTAAATTCCAGCAGATGGAATATAAGGACACACAAAGCGGAAAGACGGTGCGGTATAACCTTTACACACCTGCCAATATGCAGTCTGGCCAGGCATATCCTCTTGTACTCTTCATCGCCGATGCCTCTACGGTTGGCAAAGATACCACAGTGCCCTTAACCCAGGGATACGGGGCGCTCGTTTGGGCTACGGATACCTGGCAGGCCAAGCACCCCTGCTTTGTACTCGTGCCGCAATTTGAAGGTGTTACTGTCAACGACCAATATGAGCATAACGACGAAGTGGATGCCGCAATGCGCCTCCTGAAAGATGTGGTAAGCAAGAATCAGATCGACACCAACCGTATCTACACCACCGGCCAATCGATGGGCGGTATGATCTCCATGTACTACAACGTTGCCTATCCCGACGTATTCGCAGCCTCGATATTTGTCGACAGCCATTGGGCAACCTCAACTTTCGACGAACTTGTAAAACATAAATTTGTATACTTCATCGCAGGAGACGAAGGCAAAGCATACGCCGATCTGCAGCCAATGAAAGACGCGGCTGAAAAAGTTGGCGTACAATATACTTTCGCCGAATGGAGTGCCAAACTGCCAATGGCTCGTCAGGATGAACTGGCAGCTACTATGCTTGAAAAAGGCGCGCCTGTCAATATTTTCGAGTTCGAGACCGGATCTGTACTCCCCGAAGGTGTCAAAGCACCCGACCATATGTACTCGTTCGATTATGCTTACCGCAACGATGCGGTTCGCCAATGGTTATTCAAGCAGCATAAATAAACTAACTACTATACATGAAAAATGCCTTACCACCCGGTCGGTGCTAAGGCGTTTTTTCATGTAGGTCACACCTCGTTTAGAGGGCGTCGTTTCGGATTCTGCTGCATGAAGGCCGTCGGGGTTAATCCGGTCACCGCCTTGAACTGCCTCGAAAGATGCGCCGCGCTTGAGTAGCCGGTTATATCAGCGATTTCTTCCAGCGAGTGATTGGCGTATACAAGGAGTTCTTTCACCCGCTCGACTTTCTGGGCTATATGATATTTCTCGATGGTGCGCCCCTCAAGCTGTGAAAAAAGACGGCTTACAGTATCAAATGGAACACCAAGCTGATCTTCAATACATGCCGACAGCTTAAGGCGACACTCGGCCTCATTCCTCACATGATGCATCACCGCCAGCTTGGCCCTCTCCACAAGTGCTTGCGAAGGATTATCAAGCCTTTCAAAGCCGTCTTTACGCAATGCTTCGTCAAAAGCGGTCAATTGATCGGCTGTAGGAGCCTCAGCCAGATCAGCAACTCCTATCTCAACATTGTCGTACGCCATTCCAAGACGGGTGAGAATACTCTCGACAGCCGCCACACAATGACGGCATACCATATTTTTGATCAGTATGCGATGCATCATCCTTTGTATTTATAGTGTAAGACAAACAGCGCCGCGCCACCAAGGGCCGCGCAAGGAATGCCCACGAGCGCAGGCGAGGCAAGTCCGAGCCCCATATGTATGGCCGCACCTCCGAGCATGGCAGCCATTGCATTCGATACATTGAAGGCAATCTGGATGCCGGCACCTCCCAGCATTTCGCCACCCTTGGCGTAACGCACGATCAGGAATTGAAGCGGGCCTCCGATGCCGAACAAGCATCCCGTGGCGATAAAAGTCAGCACAACGACCGGAATCTTTATCGTCGAGCAGAAATATATGGCAGGCATAACCACTATGACCAGCATCGCCAGCCAGGCCGTGACGAGTGACGCCGGATACCGGTCGGCAAGGCGCCCTGCAATAAAATTACCAACGACCATGCCCGCACCGGCCACCATCATGATCCATGTCATGTCACCCATAGTGAATCCGGCAACCCTTGTCATAATGGGATCGACATAGCTCAGGTATGTATACACACTTGCCTGACCTAAAAAGACGCCCGCATAAATCAGCCATGGTTGAGGTTTCTTCAAGAACTGATATTGACCACGAAGACCCGTATCTGGAAGAGGGGCTATATATGGCACCCAACCTTTGATGCAGGCGAAGGCCAACATGCCGAAGAATGACACAAGGGCAAACATCAATCGCCACGATACGAGATTGCTGACCATTGTCGCGGCCGGCACACCAAACACATTTGCTATGGTCATGCCTCCGACCATCACTGCCACAGCCTGCGCGCCTTCGCCAGCCTTGGCAAGGCGTGAACATACAATCGCTCCGGCACCGAAGAACGCCCCATGGGGAAGACCGGAGAAGAACCTTGCTATAAGCAGCATGGCATAGGAAGGAGAAAAGGCCGCCATAGCATTGCCAACGGCAACTATGGCCATAAGCAGAAGAAGAAGTTTCTTCAGCGGCCAACGACGTAGAACAATGAGGCCCGGAGCGCCAACAGCGACTCCGGCCGAGTAGGCAGATATAAGATGGCCTGCCTTTACTATCGAAATATTAAGATCGGCTGCTACATCGCTGAGAATCCCCATCATGGAAAATTCAGCGATTCCCAGCCCGAATGTACCTATTGCAAGAGCTATGAGACTACGCTTCATAAAAATGAGAATACAAACACAATCAAGGGCGCACACGCCCCCTATTTATTTACCTCTGATATAATCAGAACTGCACCACGAAATCGTCGGCATCTTCACTTGCAGGAAATTTACGCCGGTATTCGTCTTGGCGCATCCGGCTTAAATCTGCAACAACAAATGGGCCGCAGAGCTGCCCCACTGGTTTTCCGAAGCAATCGTAAATCTGCGTAAGACCATCATAACAGCCATATGCATCGGTGCCGCCACGGTCAGCGCCAACCACTGCACACTGGTTTTCAATCGCACGGGCTATGAGAAGATGCTCGAAGGCATAGCCACGTGCCTGCGGCCAGTTTGCCACGACAAGAAGGAGGTCATAGGCATTGCGACGGCAACGGCACCATACCGGGAACCTCAGGTCATAGCAGATTGTCATGGCAATGTTCCACCCTCTGAACCGGACTACCGGAGGTAGTTCAGTGCCCGCCTTGAATGTCTTGGCCTCACTGCTCAATGAGAAAAGATGCCTTTTGTCATAGAAGGTTTCTTCACCGGTCGGCTCTATAAAAAAGGCTCGGTTATAAATGCCCGGAGGAGTTGACGCAAGATAACTGCCGGCTATGGCCACACCAAACCTGGCGGCCAGTTCTTTAAGCCGGTCAATGGTCTGACCCGTATTCCTTTCAGCAAGATTTCTGAGGGTCTCGGGCTCATCAGCATATCCGGTAGAGAATAATTCAGGCAGCACAAGCACATCAGTGCGTTCCGGAAGCTGAGTCAGCGCCTCCTCAAGCATCTTGAAATTAGCCTCCCGGTCGGCCCATTTGATATCGAGCGGTAATGCGGCCACCCGAAGATGATCGGTCAGTCGGTTCATTCTGTAGTGAATTTATCGGGATATTTGCCGGTAAATGGAGAATAGAAATCTTTAATCGCGCGCATATCGGCATCCACATTCCCAGTAGGGGTGAATGTCCGTTCAATCATGATTCGCTTCGAGGGAAAATCAATCACACCCAATGCGATGGGAACATCGGCCTGCATGGCTATATGAAGGAAGCCTGTATGCCATGCAGTGGTGCGGCTGCGGGTTCCCTCAGGAGTAATTGCAAGCACAAGCCTGGAAGACGATTTGAATTTCGATACAATAAAATCTGTAAGCGAGCCAGTGCCAGGTTTACGTCTGGGCACGGCAATTCCTCCTATGGCCCGGAAGAAACAGCCAAGCGGCCAGAAAAACCAGGTATCTTTCATAAGGAAGCCTGCCTTACGCCCCACAGAGGCGTAGGCAAGCTCTCCCAGAACAAAATCCCAGTTGCTCGTATGTGGAGCAACACAGATTATGCACTTGGTATAATCGGGAACGGTAATGCTGACCTTCCAGCCGAAAAGCTTCAGTATCAGACCTGCCGCATTCATTCAGCGGCGGCTTCTTTGATAGTCTGACGGACGTCTTCAGGCAGGGCTGCGTTCATCTTCTTGACAATCGCATTCACCGACCCGTCGAAATCCTCGAGTAATTTTGCATATGCTGTAGCGAAGTACTGCTTACGGGCACGACGATAATCGACAACCGATTCGAAGTCACGGGGTGCTTTGTCGAAGCTTATGCTGATTTTTGCAAGGGCTGTGCACTGCAGGCTGGCAATTTCAGCCACGATGTCATGTACTTGCTTGCGATCGATCGAAGGGAAGGCTGCGCGCGCAAGGATGATTTCAGCAGCGAGAGCTCCGCAAGTATTGCGGACGAATTTTTTCAGTTGACGTTTGGTTGACATGTTGTATAATTTGGGGGTTAACGGTTCAATGAAACCAGATGTTTACGAAGTGCCGGGAGAGTGGGCGGAATTATGGTGGAATGACGTCTTACAGCCATGAAGCGTGTAAGCTGTACGGGAAGCTCGATGGCCGATCCCGTAAGGCGGGTCATTATGTCGAGCTGTTTTGCCGGATGGCCTGTTGCGAAAACTACAACGGGCACATCAGCCGGCGCCGAAGCCTCAGCAGCCGCGAAAGCCACAGCTGTGTGCGGATCGGCAGTATAAGAGTAATCTGCCCGGAAGCGGTTTACAGTGTCGGCTATATCTTCGTCCATTACCGGAGAGGCTACGCATATATCGCGGCGCATAGCCTGCAAATCGCCGCCATAAAGCGACTTCAGACGTGGCCAGCCGGAAGGATAAGACATATCTATTGATGGAGCGAGTGTATGCGTCGGACGATGTTCCTTCGGTGTATCATCGCCTCCTGAGACAAGCGCTTCAAGCTGATTATTGGCATTCGTAGCCGCAATCAGGCCGCCCATAGGCAGCCCCATACGCTTGGCCATTACAGCGGCCACAAGGTTGCTGAGATTGCCACAGGGCATGGAGTAGAACGCTTTATCAGCATCGGCAACTCCGGCAGCAACCAGACGCGAGTAAGCATACATTGAAAATGTAATCTGCGGTATGAGGCGTGCTATATTGATAGAATTAGCGCCCGTAAGCCGGAAATCATCAAGCGATGGATCGGCCAAGGCCATCTCCACAAGCCGCTTGCAGTCTTCAACGCTGCCGGCAATCTCGACGGGATGAATATTCTCACCCAAGGCTGTGAACTGGGCCGTCTGCGACCTGGTCAGGCAGCCTTTCGGATATAGCACACATACGCTTATACCATCAAGGCGGAAAAGGCCGTTGGCAGCCGCGGCACCGGTGTTTCCGGTCGTAGCGACCAGCACGTTGCGGCGCACACCCTTGTCGCGGGAGTCAATATATTTCATCAGGCGGGCCATGAACCGGGCTCCATAATCCTTGAAGGTCAAAGTCGGGCCGTGGAATAGCTCGAGCATATATTTGCCGCCCCCGAGGTCGACCAACGGCGCATCGAAGGAGAACGAATCATCCACGATAGGTTTCAGGACAGCCGGGGGCACATCCTCGCCAAAGAACGAAGTGGCCACCACATAGGCAATCTCCCGGAGATTCATCTCGCCGATGTTATTATACAAAGCTTTAGGAATCGTCGGAATTGACTCCGGCATATAAAGGCCTCCGTCGTGGGCGACGCATCGGTTGACAGCATCGGCCAGAGGTGCAGGCGTATCGGTTGATTTAGTTGATATAAATCGCATTTCGGTACTTTTTCTATCAACAGAACAAATCAAAATAAAGAAAGTTGAGCGTCATTTTCAGGCTTCTTGGCCTTCTTTGGAGGCTCTTGATAGCCGAACTCCGCATCAGAGGTAAGAAGAGGGCTTACTTCCCCAGGGGCAGGCCGAGATACGAACCACTCAGGGCATTCGAACTCGTCTTCTATAGCGGCCATCGCATCAGCAGAAAAAGAGCCTTTAGCAGGGCTTGATTCAGCAGGCAGTGCGAACAGGCCGTCATCGCGGTTCATTGCACGCTGGGCCGCATCCTCGGCAGCCGCAAGCTGCTCGCGGAGTTTCTTATTGGAGGCCTTCAGGCGCGCGATACGTTCATCCCGCTTGCGGATGACTTCCTCCACCTGGCTCATCTGAACTTGGATCTCGGCCACACTGTCGACTATTTTACGAGCCTCTTCAAGCGACTTTTCTGCGGCGAGACGTCCTTCTTTCTCGGCTGCGAACTGATTCTGGAGATCGTTGTACATAGCCTGACTCATTTCCTGCTGCGTACGGAGGTCTTTTATTTCCCCGGAGAGCTTATCAGCCTGCGCTTTGGCAGCTTCAAGTTCGGCGGGATCCACTGTTGGTTCGGCTGAGATATTTTCGTTACCGGCAAGCTGAGCCTTAAGAGTCTCGATTTCCTTGGTCATTTCATCTACCACTCCGGGCTGAATGTCGGCGACCTTAAGTTTATTAAGCAGACTGCGGTTCTCCAGCTCATACTGTTCCCTCTCAGCTTCGGCGGCGGCAAGCTGTGCCTCGAGATCGGTCACGCGGTCGGCCAAAGCACGACGGCGGCGATCGGCGCTGAGTTGCTGCTCACGGAGCGACGTCCGCTGTTGCTCGATCTGTTGCATATCGGAGCGTAACCGTTCACTCTCGCGGCGCGCACTTTCGGTGGCACCTTTCAGCTTGGCTTCGGCATATTGCTCAGCCTGCAACATAAGACCGCTAAGATAATCGTCGACGCCTTTATCAAGAGCCTCAGCCAGACGCTTGGCCTGTGCATCGGGATCAACCGATTTACTCAGAAAATCGGGTAAAGCTTCATTGAAAATGGCCACTGCACCATCGAAGATACGGGCTTTCATCGCAGGCTCAATCTCCGGAAGGGTGGGCACTTCGGTCAACCCCTCGACCGCCGCTTCATCAGAGGATGCCGGGGCGTCTTGTGAGTGTGTTTCCACCGACGCCTCCTCAGAGTCGTCAGCGGTCTCTATATCATATTCGCTGTCGGGGCCGAACCCGAACGCGTTCTTAATTGCAGAGAAAAAACTCATGGTATATCGGTAGTTGTAGTATTATCACTTGTGTTAAATTCAGGCTTCAGTACAGTGCCGAGGCCCGAACGTCCGTTAATTGCGACATTCAGAGGAGAATCAAAACGTACGATTCTCACAAAGTCATCTTCATATACAGCCGGGAGGGCATCGAGGTACTCACTGTCGAAGAATCCATTACCGCCCGCACTGTCGACGGTGAAGTATCCCACGCCGAAGGAGGTAAGGTTCTGGAAGAAATGCGTGCCTTGGCTCGGCTCTATACGGTAAGACCCTACGGCAGCTTCCACAATCACTCTTGCAGCTGAAATATCTGTCCAACGTACAGGAATGCCAAGAGCGGAATCAGAAGATCCCCAACGGCCGGGGCCAACCAGAATGTATCCTTCGCCCGCCTCCGCAAAGCCTGCGTTGATACGACGTATCGCCGGCACTGTCGCCACATTATTGAGTGAGCTGAATGCGCCAGGCTTTACATACACTATGGCACGGACACCGTCGATCATACCGTTTCCAAGCGCCGTAGTCGTACGTATTATCAATTCATTATCCGGTCGCTCCAAGACTTCGTCATTGATAAGATTTTTCTTATCGATTATAGGACGGATCTGAAGCCAGTAAAGGTGGCCTTTTATGCCTTCTTCATTGGGCTTGGGCGAAATATTTCCGGCAAATTCAATCTCGACAGGACGTTGCATTGCAGTCTGGCCTTCGCGAAGCATGAAGTCGAGAGCCTCGGCCAAGGGGAGGGCCTTGTCTCTCAAAATATTCGAGAAGGTCACCACGCGACGCCAACGCCCTTCCTCATAGTCTTTCAGCACACCATCCATCGGATCGTATGTCGACACCATCAGGCGCAACGCGCCGGTGCCTGCAAAATCTTGTATGCTCTTCTGCACAAGATTGGCACCCTCGTCAAGCTGAACCGAGAAATTGGTCTGGGCTTCGGGGGAGAGGGCGAATAATTTTGTCTGCGTATCACGCAGGGCAAGGTCAAGCGTAGACGTCTGAAGAGCATGCTCGGGATGGCGCGGAGAGAAACGAAGGCCACGTCCGCCGTCTACAATATATTTTCCAAGGCCAACGGCAATTTCAACTACGCCATCTTCCGGCTGTTCGTCTCCCAAAGGATAATAGTTGAGCGACCGACCGACTCCGGAAAATGAGGGGAAATAATATCCAGCTCGATCTTCTCCCACGACCTCCTGGATTATGACAGCCATTTTCTCCTGGTCGATGACATTGCTGGTCGCCGTCATATAGCTCTTGCTGGCAGCATAAAAGACTGACGCATATACGCCCTTTATAGCATCCGACAGCCATTGAAGCCTTGCCGAGGTGTCGCTGCTGTAAGGCACCATATAAGTGGCATAGATGCCTGCAAATGGCTGGTAATGCGAATCTTCAAGCAAGCTTGAGCTTCGTACGGCAAGAGGACGGTCGACCACATCGAAGAGAGCCACTAAGTCCTCGCGCACCCTGTCGGGAAGCTTGGCTGCAAGAAAGGCCTCCAATATGGTCTGGTCAGACGCATCACTGAGAGCCAGCGGATATAGGCCGTTGGTGGCCATGAATTCGTCGAATATATCTGTACAAAGCACTACCGTGCGAGGAATCGAGATGGTTATACCGTCGAAATTATCGCAGATAGGATTCTTCTTTATAATACTATCGACAAAGGCAAGGCCGCGGCCTTTACCACCGAGACTCCCCTGCCCTATTCTGGCAAAATTAGAATAGTGGTCAAAACGGTCTTTCTGGAATTCGGCAACCACACCACGGTTTTTCATCTTACGGTACTTGACGATAAGATCGAAAAACAGGCGCTTGACAGCCGGAGCCTCTTCGATGCCAGAGAAACGGTGACGTTTCACGACGTCTGCGATAGGGAATAAGGCACGCGAATAGAGCCATCGGGAGATGTCGTTCCGCGACGCATGATAGAAGAGAGATTCGGCCGGAATATCAAAAATACGTTGCTGCATATCCTTGAGATTCCGTATAGTCATTATGGGGTGCTTATCCTTTGGATCACGGATTATGAAATCTCCGAAGCCGAAGTTATTCATAATGGCCTCGCCGAGGTCGACAGGAAGTTTCTTGGAATTCTTGTCAATAAAAATACCCCCGAAAGACCCGACAAGTGAGGCGTTCGATTGCTCTGACGACTCTACAATAATAGGCAGATATGGGTCGCGCAACCTGAAATACTGAGCGAGCTGTATGCCGGCATGACTGTCTTTCACACCTTGACGGGCAAAAGAGACGTCGCTGATGACACCGAGCATCTTTTTGCCGTATTTCTCATATAGCTCTACAGCCTCTTCGTAATTACGGGCTAACATAACTTTGGGGCGCCCACGCATACGGAGCATCTGCTCATGCTGGTTAAGAGCCTCGGTCGAGAAGAGCATCGACTGCTTGAGCAGAAATTTGTATATGTGCGGAAGAACCGACGAATAAAATCTGACAGAATCCTCCACAAGAAGTATGGCCTGCACACCGACATCGGATACGTCGTCGGCATTCAGTTTATCTTCAAGTAGCTTTATTATAGCCAGCAGAAGATCCATGTTGCCGAGCCAGCTGAAGACGTAATCGACATTCGACAGATCTTCCATGGCCAGACGGCGGGAAACCTCCTTGCTGAACGGAGTGAGGACAACGAGCGGCACGGCCGGAAACTCGGCTTTGATGAGGGCAGCCCCCTCGAATGTTTCCGATAGTTCTCCACCAGGCATGGCAATCACAATATCGAAAGGCTTGGCCCGCATAGACTCAAGCGCCTCAGTCATGGTGGAGACACGCGTAACACGTGGAGGAGAACTGAGGTTAAGTGCCACATACTCATTGTATAGCTGCTCTTCCACGCGCCCGTCTTCCTCCATCATGAAGGCATCGTAAGGCGAGGCTATGAGCAACACGTTGAAAATACGGTGCTGCATCAAGGCCTGGAAAGATGTCTCTTTCAAGTACATTCTGCTGAGAGCTTCCTCATTCATAGTGGCAAATTTAGTGATTTTTTTTGGCCCGGCAGCCCTACGATGCTAATTTTTCTTATAAGTCCAGCTCCACACTGACGGGGCAATGGTCGGAGCCGGTTACATCAGGATGGATCGTAGCATCAAGTATTTTTTCTGCGAGGCGCTCCGACACTATAAAATAATCGATACGCCAGCCGACGTTCTTCTCCCGGGCACGCCCCCGGTAGCTCCACCAACTGTAAGCGCCTGTCTTGTCGGGGAACAGGAAACGGAAAGAATCTACAAAGCCCGAATCGAGGAGCCGGGTCATACACGAGCGTTCCTCATCAGTGAATCCCGGATTGCGGCGGTTTGACTTCGGATTTGCAAGGTCTATTTCCTGATGCGCCACATTTAAGTCGCCGCACATGATTACAGGTTTTACGGCATCGAGGCGCTTGAGATAGTCAAGGAAATCGGCTTCCCACTCCATACGGTAGTCAAGTCGGGCCAACTCACTTTGGGAATTGGGCACGTACACATTCACAAGATAGAAGCCCTCATACTCCAGCGTCAGCACACGGCCTTCAGTGTCGTGCTTATCCATACCGATTCCACGGCTGACACTCATTGGCTGATGGCGGGTAAAAACCGCTGTGCCGGAATAACCCTTACGCTCTGCGTAATTGTAGAACGGATGATAGCCCTCATAGTCGAGAGAAATCTGACCTTCCTGAAGTTTAATTTCCTGCACACAGAAGAAATCAGCGCCAAATGAGGCAAATATATCGTCGAAACCTTTCGACACGATGGCCCGCAGGCCATTAACGTTCCAAGAGATGAATTTCATAATACAAAAATAGTCAATCAGCGGCATCTGAGCAACTTTATTGAGACAAAAAGACGTATCGTGCTGGGATTTTAGATATTTTTTTGTACATTTGCGAATCACCTAAAAACCTAGTCTCATGAAAAAGCTCCTCTTCTTCGCAGCCACCCTGCTCGCCCTCACCTCCATGGGCCACGAGTATAGCTCGAGCTACTACGCTTGGCTTGAAGACCAGCAATTCGAAAAAGCCGACAGTGTGCTCACTTTGTGGGAACAAAACACACCTGATGACCCCGAGCTCTATCCTGCCAGATTCAATTACTGGATAAACAAAGCCGTAATCGCTACCCTCCTTTTGTCAACAGATCTTGACCCTCGCGGAGAATATTTGTCCTTGTCCGATTCGAGCGGAAATCCTGCGGGCACTTTAAGCGACCATATTTCGTGGAATGACTCCATTCTGAATCTGGCCCTCACTGAAATTGACCGCGGCATAGCCGCTTATCCCGACCGGCTTGACTTTCTTTTCGGAAAAGCCAAGGCGGCGGCAATGTCGGAGAGGTGGGGCACGCTTGCAGAATCTATGGCTGACGTATTCGACCGGTGCGCCACAACTGGCTACAACAATTGGACTTGGACCAACTGCGAACCATTCGATTCTGCAAAACAAGCCGTGCAAGAATTTGCATATGAGCATCTGATCGAATTTTTTACCAACTACGATTCTATCACGACATATCTCGGACAGCCCTTATCTGAAAAGGCTGCTGATCTGTTCCCGGACAATATATGGATAGTAAATATCGCCGGAGGATTTGCCTTGGATTGCGGCAATCGCGAAAAAGCCTTAGAATATTTCCAGGCAGCCCACCGGATTGACCCCACCGACGGAATAGCGCTTGCAAATATAGCCCATATTACATTTTTAGACGGAGACACAGCCCAGGCGGTTGAAATATTTCGGCAAATAGCCGACGATGACAGCATGGATCCGGAGCTGCGCGAGTCTGTCAGAAATACGATCGAAGACATCACAACCCCACTGACAAAGATGAAAAAGTACGCCTACTTCTTCTCTTATCTGCCAGAGATGGCTTCCCAGATTCCACAAGATGCCGAATATGAGTATTTCATGAGTGATCCATACTCTATCAATACCGGTATTTTGCGCCGGAATCATGAACTGTCACCATTTACCGACGAGCAAATCAAAGCACAGAAGATTGACTACAATGGAACGCCAATCTATGTATGGACGTTCCCTATGCCAGAAGAATGCCCGCTGTGCCTATATGTGGCATTCGTTCCCGAAAAGGACAAAGATGGCCACAGGCTGATTACCCTCGAAAAATCGCTCTTCGTGCCCTGGGTGCTCGGGGAAGCCCACCAGGGCAGTCACTCGAACTTCGGAGAGATAGACGAGCCCTCATCTCCAGAAGACTTCGTAAACAAGTTCATGCCCCGAATATCAGACAGCCCTGAAGCTTCTCTCAGAATAAACAAAACAAAATAAACCGGAATCATATTATCACAGAAACGGCCACCGGCAAGCTGACGTAAGCTCCGGTGGCCGTAATTATTGTGTCAGCTTAACCGATAGTAATACCGGAGAAGCCCATGAAAGCCATGGCAAGTATACCAGCTACGATAAGGGCTATAGGCACACCTCTCATAGAGCGAGGAACTTCTACCAACTCCAACTGCGAACGTATACCGGCAAAGAGGATCAGCGCCAAAGCAAAACCGAGTGCCGTGGCAATCGCATATACTACAGAATATAGAAAATCGAAGTCTTTCTGCGCAACAATAATCGCCACGCCAAGCACAGCGCAGTTGGTTGTGATAAGCGGAAGGAAAACTCCCAGCGCGGCATAAAGGCCCGGGGCACTTTTTTTCATTACAATCTCAAGCATCTGCACTAAAACCGCGATGACGAGAATAAAGACTATCGTCTGTATATACACCAACCCGAGCGGCTGAAGAACGTAATGCTGCAGGAGCCATGTCACCGCTGTTGCCACCGCCATCACAAATGCCACTGCCATACTCATGCCGAATGCTGAGTCGAGCTTGCGCGACACGCCGATGAACGGGCAGATGCCAAGGAACTGCGCGAACACAATATTGTTTACCAATATTGCGCTGAAAATTATAGCGAGATATGCAAGCATAGCCTTACTTTCTGATGATTAAACGATTGAACAAAGCTATAAGAAGGCCGAGCACGATAAATGCCCCCGGCGCAAGCACAAATAACAAAGCCCCGAAATCGGCGCTGTAGATCTGCAAACCAAATATAGCACCTGTGCCGAGCAACTCTCGCACGGCTCCGATTACGGTCAAGGCCAGAGTAAATCCGAGTCCAATTCCTATGCCGTCGCAGATCGACAGGCCCACTGGATTCTTAGACGCGAACGCCTCTGCACGTCCGAGCAGGATACAGTTCACAACAATCAGAGGGATAAATATACCCAAAGCCGCGTAAAGCGCGGGGAACCAGGCCTGCATCACCATCTGGACAATCGTCACGAATGAAGCGATGACCACGATGAAAGCCGGAATACGCACCTTATCAGGAATAAAATCTTTCAAAAGAGAAATGGCCGCGTTGGAGCAAATGAGCACAAGCATGGTGGCCAATCCCATCGACATTCCGGTCATTGCCGAAGAAGTGGTGCCGAGAGTCGGACACATGCCGAGAATAAGCACAAAAGTTGGATTGCGCTTTATCAGACCGTCAGATATAACTTTCAGAGCATTCATAGCGCTTTGGTTTTATATTCATTATACGCGTCGCGAGCTTTATTGAGAGCCTCAAGAAATGCCCGGGAGGTGATGGTCGCACCAGTGATGGCATCAATCTCGCCGCCATCAGCCTTGACCGAAAGAGGGCCGGCTGAGCCTACCACATCATGTCCGGTGCCTTCAGCCATAAACCATTCGCCCATTTTGGCGCCGAGGCCTGGAGTTTCCGAATGCTCGAGTACCCGGTAACCCGATACAGCCCCTTGGGAGTCGAAGCCAACCAGCACAGTAAACCGACCACTGAAGCCATTATCAGAAAAAGTCTCTACTGCGGCCCCGACAGGTTGATCGCCTAATAAAGCAGGATAAATGACCAAACCATTGCCTGCGTCTGTGGCGGCAGCTGATATATCGTTATCGAATGAGGGCAGAATTGCCGCCATTGCATCAACACGCGCTTTACGCGAGGCCTCACGGATGGGTTCTGCCGTGAGCAAGTTGACGCCCGCCAACGCACCACCGACCACTAAAGTTAGACCGGTGAGCGAGAGCACCATGTTACGAAGACTCGATTTCATACCGCCAACTCCTTTCTGCGCGGAGAAAAACGCTCCGGACGAATGTAGCGGTTTATCAACGGTGTCGCACCATTCATGATGAGTATGGCAAACGACATTCCTTCGGGGTATGCGCCCCAGCGGCGTATGGAAGCTGTTATGATTCCTATCAGCAAGCCATAGACAAGCATTCCTCGGCCTGTCATTGGAGATGTGACATAATCAGTGGCCATGAATACAGCACCGAGCAGCAGACCTCCCGACACAATGTCGACCAAAGGAGGATAGCCTGCGATAAGATCGACGGCTACAAGGCCAACGATAATCGACACCGGTATGTGCCATTTTATCACCTTGGTGACAAGCAGGTACAAAAATCCGATCAATATAGCGAGGGCACTCACCTCTCCCATCGAGCCGCCCATGTCACCAGCAAGGAGCTTTGACATGTCGAGCGACTCTGGATCCAGATTGCCGAGCTTGATCATTGAAAGTATGGTGGCTCCGGTCGCTCCGTCGGCATCACCGAATCCGCCATCAGGCAAAGGCCAGGTGGTCATCGCAACCGGGAAGGAAATGAGCAGGAACACACGCCCTACAAGCGCGGGGTTAAATATGTTGCATCCGAGGCCTCCGAAAGCCATCTTTGCAATGCCGATTGCCATCACAGAGCCTGCAGCGACCATCCACATCGGCAGGTTGGCGGGCAAGTTGAGAGCCAGCAGCACACCTGTAAGCAATGCTGAGCAATCACCGAGGGTTGAAGGACGCCTGAGCATATAGCGGGTAATGAACCACTCGGTAGCCATACACACCGCCACCGAGACCAGCAACACGCCAAGCGCAGGCATACCGAAAAACCATAATGCACACGCCACAGCCGGAAGCAGGGCTATGAGGACATGCCTCATAGCGCCGGAGGTTGTGCGGCTTGTATGTATATGAGGCGATGGTGAAAATATTAGAGTATTCATTTGCGTGAACGTTGTTTAGCAATACGGATATAATCAAGCAAGGGTCTCGATGATGGACACGACCAACTGCATGCGCCGCATTCGAGACAATCGGCGACATCAGACACCCGAGCCTCATCAAACATATGCAGGCGCCCATAGGTCGAAATCAGATAGGGCTCCAGGCCCATCGGGCAAGCATCGACACATGCGCCGCAACGGATACAAGGCTGCACAGGGCGTCTCGATTTACCGGCGAGAAGAGTGAGACCCGATGTGCCTTTCATCACCGGAGCATCCAGTCTGACGGCAGTACGCCCCATCATAGGGCCTCCGACTATAGCACGGGCTTCTTCCGGCAAGGTGAATGGAAAATCAGCCAGGGGGGTACCTATCGCCGCGAGATAATTACATCTTTCCGACTCCGGAATCTCACCAGTAATAGTTATTACACGTTCTATCAGCGGTTGTCCGGTAGCTACAGCCTGCCATACGGCGAATGCGGTAGCCACATTGTTTACAATTGCCCCAACAGAAAGGGGAAGAGCCCCCGAAGCAATCCGGCGCCCAGTGACAGCCTCAACAAGTTGTTTCTCGCCTCCTTGAGGATATTTTGTGCGGAGCACCTTCACCGTTATATCATATTGCGGATCTATGGCGCTTCGGAGAGCTGCGGCAGCCTCTGGTTTATTATCCTCCAAGGCAATCACAGCTTTAGGAATGCCGGAAGCCTTCATCATCAGTTCCACCCCCTCAACTATACGACCGGGATAACTGCACATGAGGGCATCATCACACATCAGGTATGGCTCACATTCACATCCGTTGAGGATAAGCACTTCGGCTTGTTGCTCGGGCTTAAATGTCAACTTCACATGCGAGGGGAAGGTGGCGCCGCCAAGACCCACAATACCGGCCTCGAGAATACGGTGTTTAATCTCGTCTCCAGAAAGCCTCTCCGAAAGAGTCCGGTCAGACACACCAGAAATGATGTCGTTCCAATAATTACGGCGGGCTTCAGTGTCGGCCGCATGCTCTTCCTCACTGGCTTTGATAATTATGGTCATGGCCGGTTTACCCGAAGGGAGGACCGACGGTTCAATCGCAGCAACGGTGCCGCTTATCGGCGCATGCAGAGCTGCCGAAACAAACGATGCATTTTCAGCTATACGCTGGCCACGGGTAACCTTATCTCCACGGTTTACGATTGGCTTCGATGGGGCACCGATGTGTTGCGACAAAGGAAGATAGGCCACCATCGGGAGGGGCTGTATATGTATTTGGCGCGAAGCAATCTTTGATGCGGCAGGATGTATTCCGCCCTTTCTAAAAGTATTCTTCATTGTAGATCAGATAGTTTGGAATACATCAGCAGGTTTGGATTCGACTTTAGGCATGGTGAATGTGGCTTGTATAGCCCCAGTCGGACACACACCAAGACATTTACCGCATGTCTTGCAGAGAGCCGGATCTATATATGCAAGGTTATCAGTGACCGTAATCGCCGAGAAGGGGCAAGTGCGGGCACATTTGCCACAACCGATACACGCCGCCGAGCACACTTTTCGCGCAATAGCTCCACGCTCACGATTAGAACAGGCGACCCATACTCTACGGTCGCGTCTTCCAGCCGGGCGGATTTCAAGCAAGTGGCGCGGGCATTCGCTTACGCACGCACCGCAGGCAGTACACTTCTCAGAGTCAACGACGGGAAGCATTGTCGATTCATCTATTGCAATTGCCCCGAATTTACATACTGTTGTACAATCGCCGCAACCGAGACACCCGAATGCACAAGCACGGGTGCCTACCGCAACGGCATCCATCACCGAGCATGACAGAGCGCCATCGTAAACATATTGTTGCGGGCGCGCCTGACATGAGCCATTACACTTAAGAACAGCAATCTGACGTTCCTGAGCTTGCGCGTCGACACCAAGGATTGACGCTATACGGGCAAGTGTTTCGGGCCCCGACACAGGACAATGGATACCGCTTAGATTTCCACAGGCAACGCATTGAGTGGCAAAATCGCGACAGCCTTTCAGACCACATCCGCCACAATTGGCACCGGGCAACAAGGAGGCTATTGCATCAATACGGGGATCTTCCTCGACATGAAATTTACGCGCAGTTACATACAGCACAAGCGCGCCAATCAGACCGAGGCCCCCGAGAAGCAAAATAGAATAGATTAGCAAATGCATAAACTACTGATTGGGTTCTTTCAAAATTTTCACAATTGTCCAAACAGGTGGTCGTTTACGCTGCACGCCCCACAGCACCAGATATGTTGCCGCAGCCGCGATGAGCGCACATAGACCTCCCAATCCCTGATCTACCGATGTGAATGAAAAAGAAATTGCCACGATTAGAAAAACCACCAGAGGAAGAACCAGCAAGAGCATTACAGCTTTCATCTTGGATCCGGAGGATGCCTGCAACAACACCTTCTGTCCAGCCAGCTCGCTAAAAGTCAATCCGGTAGGCTTCAAGACCTCAACCACCGCTTCATCGCCGGAGGCTCCGCTGCAAGAAAATGCAAGCGCACAGCCACTACATTGCCCGGCATCACGACCGGGTAAAAGCTTCACAAGTATGCGGTCATTGACCACGGCGCAAACACGACCGGGGTGAGAGATTACATCAGGTTCCATCGGCATTAGGAATACGATGCAAAAGTAGTCATTTTAGACAAATCGATGCGCCTCAATTACGGAAATTTTTCTTTAAAAAAGATTAAAAGAATCTGAAATAGGCTCACATGAGCAACCTAAGTATATGACAAAGCACCGGTAAGATGCAAAAATCTACCGGTAGATACGAATCCGTAAAAATTTACTTGGAATTTATAGCTGCTTCAATGGCATCCAGATCCTCGGCGAGTTTCTTCTCAGTTGCCAGACGGTTCTCGATATTGGAGCATGCATAGATAACCGTTGCATGCGTACGGTCAATCTTATGGCCGATAGTCGTAAGCGGCATATGAGCGATTTTCTTCGCCAGATACATCACAATCTGACGCGCGTCGGAAACCTCACGCTTGCGGCTCTTGGTATACAGCAGGTCTGGCGACATATTGAAATGCTCGGCAACAGCCTCTGCCACCATCTCGAAGTTTACTTGTTTGCGGTTAATCTTGACCGCATTAGCCATCACACGGCGAGCAAGATCAAGAGAAATGTCGCGGTTAAGCACTGTGGCATGGGCCATAAGTGACACCATCACGCCTTCAAGCTCGCGGACGCTGTTGGTGACATTCGACGCGATAAACTCGGCAACTTCGCCAGGAATACTCAAACCATCCTGCTCAGCCTTCAATTTCAGCACATCGCGGCGCAGCTCTATATCAGGGCGCTCCAATTCAACCTGCATACCCCACTTGAAGCGACTGAGAAGACGCTCTTCAAACCCCTCCATCTCGGCGGGCGAACGGTCGCTCGACATAATGATCTGACGATCATGCTGACGAAGGTGATTGAAAATGTGGAAGAAGGTATTCTGGGTACCAGGCATATTCTGGAGATCCTGAATATCATCTATAATCAGAGTGTCAATGCTCTGGTAGAAATGGAAGAAGCTATTGATATTCTTGGCCGCAGCGGCAGTATACTGGCTTTGGAAGAGACGGGCTGTGACATACAACACACGGGCCTGAGGATTCCTCTCTTTGATACGGATACCGATTGCCTGGATAAGGTGAGTCTTGCCTACACCAGCAGGGCCGAAAACAAAAAGAGGGTTGAACGTTTTCAATGAAGGATTATTGGCAATAGCCTCACCAATCGAACGCGCAATCTTATTACTGTGGCTCTGACAATAATTCTCAAAAGTATAACGGGGATTGAGCTGGGGGTCGAAATCCTCTCGGTTATCCTGCCGGAAGGGGTTAGCCGGTTGAGCTTTTGCCTGGGCAAGAATAGTCGGCGAGGGCGACGCACTCTTCTGCAGAGTAGCCGTTGAAGGGTCATTGCCGATTGTACGGTAGCCGTATATAATCTGTACACCTTCGCCAAAAACCTTCTTGACAGCGGCGCGGACTACGGTCTGAAAACGCTCTTCAAGCTGATCAACAAAAAACGACGACTGCACCATCAGCACGAGGCTTCGTTTCTCTTCATCAAACCTTTCGCAGGTGATGTCGCGAAACCAAGTGTCGTACTGAAGCGGCGAAATGTTGTCCTTTATAAACTGACAGCATTGCGCCCATAGTTCTTGGTGTGTCGAATTCATTTGATTAAATGGGGCTTGTTTTGCGAGTACAAAATTAGTTCAGA
Source organism: uncultured Muribaculaceae bacterium (assembly GCA_910586595.1). Taxonomy (GTDB): domain Bacteria; phylum Bacteroidota; class Bacteroidia; order Bacteroidales; family Muribaculaceae; genus CAG-873. The sequence goes on from CAJUJB010000020.1 coordinate 39,365, forward strand.
CTTTTTTTATAAACAAACCCATTTTTTTTTGGAAAATAGGAATCAATCGCAAGTTATCGGTTGTCAGGCATTTATAAAGTCAAGAGACTAACGCATAAACCTCATCTTTATATTTTAACAACAACTCAAAGTAGCTCAATCAATTAGATGCAATTTAAACTACTTATATGAGCAATACTCCATCGGCGCCAAAATGGCTTACAATGTCTTTAGCAGGGTTTTTCCAGCAATTTCGCAAGAAAATCCTTATTTAGAATCATTTTAAATAAGGAATTTCTTGCAGATATATTGCCGTAGAATTTACAATGCTAAATTAGCAAAAATTTTTCATCCAGGATCAGACGGGGAGAGATGAATATTCTCCAGAGCTTCCGGATCTGTAACACGACATCCGAACACACCATAGGCCAACATGACCAACTCGCAGATAAGTGCAATCGACCATGTCCATTGCCACGAACCAAGTGTATCGGCAAGGAATCCTTGAAGCACGGGAAAGACAGCACCACCGAAGACACCGGCCATGAATAAACCCGAAGCACGAGAGGTATATCGGCCGAGTCCGGCAATGGCCAGAGTGAAAATACAACCCCACATCACAGAATGGCATAAACCAACAGAAACAAGTATCCATAGATTGTCTGTCACCATAGCCACACCAACCAATACGGCTGCGAGAGAAGTGACTACAATCAACAGCTTACGCGGCGACACATTATTAAAGCAGCTGAATACCAATCGGCCGACCATCATACCACCCCAATATAATGTTGCGAGGAGAGCCGGCATACCGAGCTCCAAAGTTCCGAGCGATATATTCCTGGCTCCAAAAAATGAGAGAGGATGGCCGTTCTGAATCATCTGTACCGCATGCAAATTAACATTAACGCCAATCGACACCTCTGCACCGACATAGAAGAATATTGCGATTACTCCAAAAGCCAGGTGACGGAAAGACCATGGGCTGCGAGAACTAACGCCGGGCCTTGAGCTATCCTCGCGCGTACCTTCTATATCCGGCAAGCGCAGACGCGCACTTACTGCGGCCGTGACTATAACGCATGCAGCGATTATGAGAAACGGAACCAGCAATTGACCGGGCGTTACATCGTCGAGTGAAACTCCGGCGAAAACGACACCAGTGACAAAGAAAGGCGCCACGGTGGTTCCCACAGAATTTACAGCGCATACCATATTCATACGCTGGACTGGTTTTGTGCCTGGCAAATCATAGGCCGCAACATATGGGTTGATAACCACCTGAAGCACCGCAGCCGACGATCCCATAAGGAAACACCCTAATAAAAAGACAAAGTACCCGGCCGGAACCAGATCAGTTCCCAATCTCAACGAAACATCTCCAAGCTCCACAGTTATCCACGAAGAGAGGGAATACAATATGAGACCTGTCGCCATCATAGCAAGCGCCCTCAACAAAGCTGTTTTGTAGCCTCTTTGATTGATCCACTTCCCTCCCGTACGGCTATTGACAAGGTATCCGAGAAAGAAGAAAAAAGAAATCATGGTCGTAAGAGTATTTCTCAACTCATCGGCATGCGAGAGAAACGCCACCTTCAGCGGAGCCTGGAACTGCCCGTTGACTGTAGTGAGAAAACCTACGATGAAATATATGAACGTGAGGACCAGAAACGGCCCCCACGAATTTTCTTTCCGACCAGCGTACGGCATCATAATTCTGTCATTGTCTTCATTGCACCATCTTCTGCAATCGAGCGAACAAGATCCAGATAGATGTCGACGAAATTAGCATTCTTCCTTAAAGGCGCTCCAGCAAATGCAGAGAAGTCAAGGAAGTCCACAGGATCATCGCTCAATGCAAGAGCTTCGTCGTGCGGCGTCATCCATGGCTCATTGATCTCGAAGGGCACTCCGGCATCGTCGACCTTATATTTAAGATAATGCCGATATGCCGCAATCAGAAATGCGAGTCGGCGCAAATCCTTGCCATCTGCCAGCATCTTCTCCATATTCGGCATGATGTATACGGGGAATTTGGAGATTCCGTCAGCGCATAAGCGAGCCACCTGATCACTCACCGACCGGTTGCCGAATCGTTCGACCAACGTCTGCTTGTATTCAGCCAGATCGGTATTCTCTGGCGCAGGCACATAGGGGGTTACATCTATATCCATGAAGTCGCGCACAAACTGGACGAGCCGTCCGTCGCGCATTGCCTCATCTACCTTACGGTATCCGGCAAGGAATGCTGGATAGGACAGAAGGGTATGAGAAGCATTCAGAAGGCTCAGCTTCATATTTTCAAACGCAGTTACATCATCGGTAAACTGCACACCAACTCTTTCCCACGCAGGGCGCCCGGCAGTAAACTTATCTTCTATCACCCACTGCACGAAGTCCTCGCAGTAAACCGGGGCAGCATCAGCGGTGCCGTTTTCCTTATTAAGTCGTTGCACATCTGCCGGTAAGGTTGCCGGAGTGATGCGGTCGACCATACTGTTTGGAAAAGTTACATTCTCACGGGCCCATTCAGCCAACCGTGGATTGTAGGCCTCGAAGAATGCCATGAAAGCTTTGCGGGCCGTATCGCCGTTGTGCTGTAGGTTATCACACGACAATATGGTCACACGGCCTGCGCCCGAATGCATGCGCCGGGTCAGGCCAGCCGCTATAAATCCGAAGGCCGTTCGGGGAGAATCATGATCCTCGAGGTCGTGGAGTATGGCAGGATTGTTAAGCTGGAACTCACCGGTAGCCTTATCAATATTATATCCTCCCTCAGTAATGGTAAGAGAAACAATATGAGTATCTGGATTAGCAATGAGGCTTATAATCTCATCAGGATTATCTCCAGCCCATACCACACCTTTGAGTGAGCCTATTTCGTAAACTTCGTCGTTGCCATCACGCCCGCACACAGTGAGCGAATAGACTCCGTCCTGACTGTCGAGAGCCCGGTATAGCTTCTCATCGCCGGGCATGAGCATCGCGCCCGTTATACCCCACCGTTCATTACCAGGTAGAGCCAGGAGACGGTCGGTATAATATTCCTCGTGCGCTCTGTGAAAATTTCCCACGCCAATATGGACGATCCCTGAAGAGACCTTGGTTCTGTCGTAGTCAAATCTATTAACTTTGCTTGCCATATTATCTACGTTTTTTTTGGTTAGTGCCCTTATTCCTGCCCTGAACTTTGTCATATACGAGGATGTTTAAAAAGCATCTCTGAAAGCTCAGTTCTGGATATTTGAACAAGCAGAGGCGCACATTGGCATATTCTGAAAGGTTGTTTTAAGTATAATTAACCCAGCCAACCTACGGTTTTGGACAAAATCGAACCTTTTTTATCACAAAAAAAGATTACCAATCCCAAAAAAGTGTTTACTTTTGTGGTGCGCTTTGCAACCTCGTTTGCGAGGCTTTTACAGACTGACTTTAAAACCCTCTCAATACCACAAAATAGGACGACTATTCAATGAGAACAGATCTTAGCAGCCAGATTAAACTGGACAGAATTCCGCGCCGGTATTACAATCCGGACAGCGAAATTGAACTCGCAGCACTCCGCCGCGAAGAAAAAATCGACACACGTATTTTCGAAACAGCAACTGACGGCGCCGACTTCCTTGCATCGGAGATTGTGCGCTATATCAAGCGCTATATCGACAAAAACGGCAAATGTGTGCTTGCGCTCGGAGCAGGAACCAGCACCCACCGCGTGTATGCAAGCCTCATTAATCTTTATAAAGAAGGTAAGGTAGATTTTCAGAATGTGATTGTATTCAACATCTCTGAGTTCTTCCCCCTCAACCCCGGCGGCCCCTCTACCCTCGCCCGCCTCAATGATGTATTCCTCAGCCACGTCGACATCAAACCAGAAAATATCCGCACCATCAACCCGGCAATCACCAAGGAAACCATGTACGAGTATTGCCAGGCCTACGAAGAAGCTATGGCTGCCGAAGGAGGCATAGATGTGGCTCTTTGCGAAATCGCACCTTCTGGCGCCATCGCATTCAACGAACCCGGTAGCCAGGCTTCGAGCTACTGCCGTCTTGTATTACTTGGCAACGAGACACGCCACCGCATCGGAAAAGAATACAAATGCGATGAGGTTCCGTCGACCGCCATCACACTCGGCCTGGCCAATATCATCAGCGCACGTCGTGTGCTCACAATGGCTTGGGGCGAAAACAGCGCCGGAATCATCCGCCGTACTGTAGAGGAAGCTCCGACAACTTCCGTACCTGCATCCCTTCTCCAGGGCCACCCGCACGTAAAGGTTGTAACCGACCTCGCCGGCGCCGAAGACCTCACCCGTATATCTCACCCCTGGAAAGTGACCTCATGCGAATGGAACGACAAGCTTATCCGTCGCGCCATCGTATGGCTCTGCAACATGACCGGCAAGCCCATCCTCAAACTTACCGACAAAGACTATAACGACTGGGGCCTTGGCGAGCTTCTCGCCCTCTATGGATCTGCTTACAACGTAAACATCAAGATCTTCAACGACCTCCAGCACACAATCACCGGCTGGCCCGGCGGTAAGCCCAACGCCGACGACACATATCGCCCCGAGCGCGCAACCCCGTACCCCAAACGTGTGATTGTATTCTCACCCCACCCCGACGACGACGTGATCTCGATGGGCGGTACGCTCAAGCGCCTTGTTGACCAGCACCACGACGTTCATGTTGCTTACGAGACGTCAGGCAACATCGCGGTAGGTGATGAAGATATGATGCGTTACTTCTTGATGATGGATAAGATTGCCCCCCTCTTCGGCTTCAAGGAAGGTGGTTATGAAAAACTGTCGAAGGAAGTGCAGGAATTTGTCGCTGACAAAAAAGCCGGTGACATGGACAGCGCCGATATCCGCGAGATCAAGACCATGATCCGTCAGGCCGAAGCAACCATCGCATGTAATTATATCGGTGTAAAACCGCAGAACATCCACTTCCTTCGCCTCCCCTTCTATGAAACGGGAACCATCAAGAAAGGTGACCTCTCGCAGCGCGACGTCGACATCGTGAAGAAACTTCTGGAGGATGTGAAACCCCACCAGATCTTTGTTGCCGGTGACCTCGCTGACCCTCACGGCACCCACAAAGTATGTACGGATGCTGTTCTTGCAGCTATTGACGAACTAAAAGGTGAGCCCTGGATGGCCGACTGCCGTATCTGGATGTACCGCGGCGCATGGGCAGAATGGGAAATCGACCACATCGAAATGGCCGTGCCTATCAGTCCGGAAGAACTTCGCTTCAAACGCAACTCCATCCTCAAGCACCAGAGCCAGATGGAGAACGCGCCCTTCCTTGGCGACGACGACCGCCTCTTCTGGCAGCGCGCCGAAGAACGTAACCGTGGCACAGCCCGTCTCTATGAAGACCTCGGCCTTGCATCCTACGAAGCTATTGAAGCATTCGTAGAATACAAACCGCTGTAAATCACTTACACATACTATATCGAAACGGCTTCCTGGCTGCAGGAGGCCGTTTTTTTGTGTTAAAAAACAAGAAACGAAGTAACATTTTGGCATTTGTAAAGTCTAATAGATATAACCAGTAAAAACCTCAGACATGAAAAGAATAATCTGCACATTATTGCTGGCAAGCCTACTTGCGACAAGCCTTCCTGCTGCCGCCGACAGACCAACGAGACCCACCAGACAGGAGCAGCCATCCAAAGCTCCTGCAAAGACTCGCCCGAACAAAACTGAAAAGCCAAACAAACGCCCGGCACAGAAGCCGAATACTCCACAAAAGCCCAAACCTCAAAAACCGCCAGTACAGCCCACTCCCCAGAAACCACAACCTCCGCATCAGCCGTCACACCAGCCGCCGCATCAGCCACCGCATGCGCCAAAACCGCCGGTCGCTCCTCCTCAACATCACCATCATTCTCCTCTTCCTCCCCGGCACCCTCAGTCGTATATGATCACCGGAAACAGGGTATTTTTCAACGGCCGCGAATTGCGCGGAGTTTTGCCCACAGGGTTCCGCATATTGACCGACAACTATGCGATTGACCCCTGGCATGTGTACTTCTGCGGTCTTGTGATCAACGGCGCCACGCCCGGCACGTTTATCTCGCTCGGCGATGGTTATGCGCGCGACAACTGGAATGTCTTTTTCCTCGGAGGCACTGTTGACGGAGCTTCGGCCAGTACATTCGAAGTCCTCCCCGACGGATACGCACGTGACCGCTGGAATGTCTATTATCAGGGGCAGAAAATTCCAGGCGCCGACCCGTCGTCGTTCCGCTGCGTAGGCGATGGCTATGCCAACGACCGCTGGCAAAATTATTATTGCGGACGCCGCATGTAGAATCCACTCCAATTTATCATGCACAACCAAGCGCTTGTCTCCGGCATTTTAGAGGCCCGTCGACAAGCGCTTGATTTAATATAATGCCGGAACAGTTTCGGTCTTAGTCACCGCGCTCCAAGAGAATCGGTCGAGAAGCTCATCGAGCGAACATGGATGTACATGGTCAATCAATCCTGCCATTGCAGCTACCCTTCCAATCAGCTCTTCAGGGGTACAGACCTTTCTCAACGTCTCCATGCTCAGCGCCTGATCACGCTTTGACAGACGCCGCCCCTCGGCATTGCATACCAAAGGCACATGGCAATATGCCGGTGCATCAACGCCGAGAAGACGGTAAAGATAAATCTGTTGCGCCGTCGACAGCAGCAAATCATTACCCCTCACCACCTCAGTCACACCCATGGCGGCATCATCAGCAACAACTGCGAGCTGATATGCCCAGGCACCATCGGCGCGCCTCAATACAAAATCTCCGCAATGAGATGCCAGATTAACGCATTGCTGGCCATAAACACCATCGGTAAAGTAGATTTCTTCATCAGGAACAAATAGCCTAACCGAACAGCCCGACATCCCCTCAGGCCACGTAAATGGAGGCGTGGATGCCGGACGACACTTCCCTGAATACACGATCCGCCCATCGGTGGCATGCGGAGCCTGCGTGGCATGGAGATCGGCGCGTCGGCACGCGCATGGATAAATCAACCCACCGTCACGCAAGTAATCTAGAAACTTATTATAAAATGTATGACGCCCGCTCTGGCAGTATGGACCATTCGGCCCCACTCCGTCAACACCACCTTCATCCCACTCAAGACCGAGCCATAGAAGGTCGTCTTCAATCTGACTGGCAAACTCAGACCGCGAGCGTTGCGGGTCGAGGTCTTCAATCCGCAAAATCCATCGTCCACCACGCGATTTTACCGACAGCCACGACAACACGGCCGTAAAAATATTTCCAAGATGCATCCTGCCACTTGGAGACGGGGCGAATCGCCCGACAGGTACGTCATTTTTTTCTATCATACTCTCTTTAGTCAATGAAGCAACCAATCACTTTGTCTATCAATCAGATACCAGTTTACACCAGCATCCATGACAAATTGTTCGGCAAGACAAAATTAAGAAAAAGTAAAAAAAGTTGCAAAAAAATTTGGTGAATCCAAAAAGTCGTCGTAACTTTGCACCGCAAAAGGGAAATAACCCTGACCACAATGCCTTGTGGTGTAATGGTAGCACGTCGGATTCTGGTTCCGCCTGTGAGGGTTCGAATCCTTCCAAGGCAACTTAGGCCTCTGATTTTCAGAGGCCTATTTTTTTGCTATACTGTCCGTGGTGGGTGGGCAAGCAAATCTAAAATAGGTGGGGCTAATGGCCATCATAAACAAGATGCAGGGTTGCCCAGTTGCAGCGCTTTGTCATGCCATTCTTTTTTTCATGGCTTTTGTTGGAGAAATCTTGGTATTGAAGCGTAGACCGATCTCCATATATAGCGTCTCTAAGTAGCGGATAACGCTTTAACAATATGTTTACGCGATGACGGTGTAGGTCAGCCCATTGTTAGACGACATCATCAGGGTGTGTTTGCTCCGGGCGAGAATCTGACGCATTATCTCGTCGTTGGAATACCTCATGGACGGAATTGATCTGTCGCGTTCTTTTTCCTCGACTATCAGCTTTCGGCGTATGTTGATACGTATCTCATCAACCGCTTCATTATAGACCTGCCGGACGTAGAAACGGTCATTGTCCACATGTGCGTTGTAGAACACCTCGGCGGCAATGAGCATCATAGATGGCGACAGGTCGCATGTAATCGACCGCTTTACCCAAAGCCTCTACAAGCAGGTATATTGTGCCGTTGCCCCAATACATATCCGCTGTATGCTTAATCGACAGCGCTGTCGTCTCTACTTTCGTCTTTAAAAAAGACACGAACTCAGACGAGAGTAGTGTGCAATCCTCTTTGGGGCAGCTCCGGGGGATAACTGAATATCTCATTGGTCAATTTGATCCACCAGTTGTTCTTGCACATATACAATATTCCAGGAACGGGCAACGGGTACTTTTTGCACTACCTCAAGCGCTGGTCTCTGAGCATGAAACTGGTCTATTACCTGCTATGCTCGTGGAAATGCGGAGCGACCAATACGATTCAGGTTGTCTGACATGTTGAGAGTAATCTCGGTAACTTTGTTGTGCAGTTTGCTGTCATCCTGTCTCAAAGCTATCAGGACTTAGTAAGAATCAGTTCCAAAAGATTCCCTACCAGGTGCGCCTTTATGGGTTAGTATCGTAGAGCTCTTCATGGCTCAGCATAAATGGCTTCCACGGACTTTTACAACTGCCAATATCGGGTTAGGTGGCGCTTGTTCTGCCGTTTAAACAATAGCTGTCACACCACAAAGTATTCAACTATTTCTTCAGGTAACAGGAACTCGGCCAACTCTATGTTCGGGCGCTTTTCTATTACATTCATATTTTCCGCAAAGTTACAAACTTGTATCAGTTGGCACTGATTTTTAGGATGTGTCGTTAAACCAAAAGTTAACAAAAAACAATATGAACGAATTTAATAAGAATTTCGCCAAGGGAATATGAGTGCATTCCTTTTGCATATCTTATATCAAAAGTTTGATAATCTTATGGCGACTATAAAAGTAATTTATCGAGGCTACTCAAAGGGGGGCACGGAGGGAACCCTCTTCTATCGGATCATACATAAACGCAAATCCCGGCATATACATACTGGGAATAAACTCAACCATGACGAATGGAGTGATGATTCAGAACGCATTATTGTAAAGTCAAGCAGTTGTCGTTCAGACTTTCTTAAGTCGGTAGATTCCAATCTACGACTTGGCAAGGCAAAGCTGCATCAAATCATCATAACCCTTGAGAAATCCGGGCATGAATATACCGTAGATGATGTTGTTGAAAAATTCTTAGCGCCGAATGCTGTGATAGGATTCTTGTCCTATGCCCGCAATCTTATTCTGAGTTTGAAGCAGATGGGCAGAACAAGATGTGCTGAGCATTACACTGCGGCCATCAATAGTTTCATTCGTTTCAACGGTGATATTGAGGTGCCATTTGAAGAATTCGATGGTAATCTTCTGCAGGGATATGAGTGTTTTTTGAAGAAAAGTGGAGTAATTCCAAACAGTATATCGTATTACATGCGCAACCTTCGAGCTATATATAATAAAGCTGTGGACGAAAGCCTGACCGAGCATTCCAATCCATTCAAGCACGTGTATACAGGCATTGCAAAGACTGTCAAAAGAGCTGTATCGCTGCAAACTATCAAAGCATTGTATAGTTTGGATTTAAGGATGGATCCGTTATCGGAGCTTGCAAGAGATTTATTTCTTTTTAGTTTTTACACCCGAGGAATGGCGATTGTGGATATAGCGTATCTAAGAAAAGAGAACCTGAA
>CAJUJB010000021.1 GCA_910586595.1 uncultured Muribaculaceae bacterium
CTGTCCACGACTCTGTGTAATTGAAGTACTCGATCACATCGCCCACCTCCAGGCCGGGTATGGGCATCTTATACTGCGAGTTCTTTCCACCCTTGCCGGTCTTGGCTTCCTTACCCTCGGAGATAGGGTACGACTGGTTGACATCAATATCGACTATGGTTCCATCGGGCTTGTGTACACGCGCACCGAAGGCATTGCGGCTCTCACCGAAAGATCCCCAGCCGGGAATCTCTACCTTCGAGCGGCCACCGAATGTAAACTCCGAGAACTTCTCGATGGCACTGTTGTCGAGCAGTTTTACCATCTCGCGGGTGAAATGTGTGCGTTTCACGCGGCGGGTCGATGTCATGGCATTGGAGAAGGCCTCAAGCGAAGCCTCGATTCCGGCATAGCGTGTAAGAATGACGGCCGACACGCTGTCGGCTATAGAGTCAGGCACCGCGCGGTTCACGTCGAAGTAAGAGTTGCCACTACTCCACACCTTTTCGGCCGCCCGCTTGAACAATTTGCGGTCGAGGCCTGCTGCGGAAGCAGATGCGCATATGAGCGCCATTGCAATGACAAATACAATTTTTCTCATAATTCATGGACAGGTTTTAGCACAATATTAATATCGGAAATACGCCGCAACTCCTTCAGGGCGGCATTCAGTTCGGTCAGATCTTCGGGCGCAGCGTCCAGCCGGGCCTGGCTGAGCGAGGCCTTGCACCGGAGCACAGAATTGTCGAAAGTATACTCGATCACGCCTTCATACCAAGGCGAAATCGCCTCAAGGCGCTCAGGTAATTGAGGCTCATACCCCTCCGGAACGTCGACCTCATAGTCATAGCTGCATGTGAGTTCCGGCCCCAGATTGAAAGGATGTACACGTTTACTGGTGCGGTATACGTCGAGTGAGCGGCGGAAAGGTCTCAGGCTAAGATAGATGTCCTCGCCGACCTTGCGGGCAGCACCGCGCTCAACCACAGAGCCATTGACAGTCACATCATCGCCGAGATAAGGTATGGAAATCTCCGCACCGCTTACCGACGTGTTCTTACTCTTGTAGGAGAGGACACGCGACAGGAAATCGGTACGCTTGCGCGCATCAAGGCCATTGTACGACGAGATTATGCCTTCGCGCATATATCCGCCCAAGCGGCGCACCACGGTGCCTGAGAGGTCATTGCCCGCTATGGCATAGCGCCCTGTAAACTCATCTATGTCGTAGCGCGCATCGCCATGATCGGGGATTATGTTTATCACTCCGGTTTCACCATCCTCCATCATGGCCTCCACACCGCGCAGATTCGGTGGGGTGTAGCGCGGAGGAATCCATGAGGCGGTTCCGTCGAGATATAGTATGGTGTCGTTGAGAACGGCCGCGGCAATCATATGGTTGCCTGACCCTAAAATCGGGGCTTGTGTCCAACTGGTGGGTACACGGCCCTTTGTGCCTATCCATACGAGCCTTCCGTCAATACCGGCCTGGCAGAGCATGTCTTTTATCAGTGAGGCGGAGCACTTGCAGTCGCCGAAGCGTGCGGCCAGCACATCGCCACCAGCACCAGGCTTTATGCCGTATTCGCCATGCTCCACGGCCACATAGCGTATATTCTGTCTCACCCACGATACAATGCTGTCGACCTTGGCCTTATCGTCGGGCGCACCTGCAATGACCTGCCTGGTGAGTTGAGCGACCTCGCTGTCGGGCGTACTTATTTCCGGCACAAGAGAATGAACAAATCCATATAGTTCCTTCCAGTCGGCAAACAAGCCCGTGATGATAAGTTTGGGAGCAATCACAGCCGGAGACGGGGCATCCCGCTCCGACTTATAAGCCTTCAGGTCGGTACTCTCCACAAAGTACTCCATACTGCCGTCTTTCTTCTCCTCGGTGCCGAATTTCATGCACGGATCAAGATTGTAAGGCGTCACCTTCATCTTACCGGCAAGCTCCGCTGGCACCTTCACGCTGACGCGGCAATGGCGCGTGTCATAGTATTGTGAAAGATGTATCACCGAGCCCTGCTCAGGTGTTTTGATGGTCTTCTCAAAGAGTACTTTAGTGGGTTTGCCGGGCTCTACACGCACCGGAAGCACGCATACGCGGGAACCGCTGTAGAACATATCTCCGTCTTCCCATGAGCGGTATATTGGTTTTGCTCCGGGAGCCTTAGCCTTGTCGATTGAGATATGGTCACTGTAAAACTCATGCGCAAGCACGGTCTCGGCATGAGAGGTGGCCTTGTATGTGCACTCGTTGACAATTTTGGTCGATTTAAGCTTGCCTCCCGACGCCACAAGCGTATATGTCAACGACATATCGTCGATCACAATATTCTCAGCCTTATCTGCGCACAGGCCGGAGAAAGGTAAGAGAATAGCTAACAGAATAAGAGAGAATCGGAGGCACATATATGGTAAAAGGAGATTAAGGTGTGACGATATATCACAAAATTATCTCCTTTATTCCAAATATGCAAGCCAATGAGGCTTTTTAACATTTAAAGTCAGCCTATTCGACCAACTCACATATCAAAGTTGCCGAGGACGACGACAGAACCTTCACCTTCACAAGCTGACCCACGCGTGCATTACCGCGCGGGAAGACAGCCGTCTTGTTCTGGCTTGTGCGTCCTACCATCTGTTCTTTGCTGCGCTTGGCAACACCTTCGACAAGCACCTCGAAGACACGCCCGATGTCGCGGCGGTTCGACTCGGCAGAGAGCTCGTTCTGAAGGGCGATCATACGGTTGAGGCGCTCAATCTTGACATCTTCCGGCACATTGTCAGGCATAGTGCGCGACGCCAGCGTACCGGGGCGCTCTGAATATTTGAACATGAACGAAGAGTCGAAGCCAACCTCACGCATAAGGTCGAGTGTCTGCTGAAAATCTTCTTCTGTCTCGTCGTGGAAACCGGTGAAAAGATCGGAAGATATGCCGCAGTCAGGTATGGCCTTGCGGATAGCTTCTATGCGGCCCAGATACCACTCGCGGGTATACTTGCGGTTCATTGCCGCGAGCACCTTGTTGCTGCCGCTCTGCACAGGCAGGTGGATATGGCGGCATATATTCGGATGCGATGCGATGGTGGCGATGGTGTCGTCGCTCATATCCTTGGGGTGAGAGGTGGTGAAGCGCACACGCATGTCGGGGGCAGCCTCGGCCACCGCAGCGAGCAGCTCAGCAAAACCCACTGGAGCATCGGCGCCTTCGGGCGTATATGAATAGCTGTTGACGTTCTGGCCAAGCAGAGTCACCTCCTTGAAGCCGCGTGCCCGCAGGTCGGCAAGCTCGGTAAGTATGCTGTCGATGGGGCGGCTGCGTTCACGGCCTCGGGTATAAGGCACGATGCAATAGGAACAGAAATTATTACAGCCTCGCATGATGCTTATGTATCCCGACACATTCTGGCCTGGAATACGCGCGGGCACTACATCGCGGTATGTCTCGGTGGTGCTTAACTCCACGTTGACAGCCTGCTCGCCTTGCTCGGCGGCGGCAAAAAGGGCCGGAAGATCGAGATAAGCGTCGGGGCCGGCCACGAGATTCACACCGTGGTTCTCAACCAGATCATGACGTACACGTTCTGCCATACACCCTATAACCCCGATAATAAGATTACCTTTGCGTTTGCGGCGCAGGGCGTTGAGTGCCTGGAGGCGGGCAACGATCTTCTGCTCGGCGTTGTCGCGGATAGAGCATGTATTTAGCAGCACAGCTTGGGCGTCGTCGATATTGTCTGAGAGCTGGTAGCCGGCCATCTCCATGATTGCGGCCACCACCTCACTATCGGCCACATTCATCTGGCATCCATAGGTTTCTATATAAAGTTGGCGGGGAGAGGAGGATATATCGGAGTGAGAGTTTTCCATTTAATCAAAATATTTGTAACATTGCGCGATAATGCTTATTTTTGCACAAAATTACAAAAAAAAAGTGGATAGAGATATTATTGTCACCCTCATAGGTGTGCTCGTCGCAGTTTTTTTAGGCTGGGTTGAGAACCGCGGTAAGGCAGCCAAAGCCAAGAAGGCTGCCAAGCCTGCCCCACGGCCTAAGCCAACGGCAGCTGCGCATACGCACGTAAAGCCTGCGCGCCCGGAGAAGGTGGCAATAAAAAAACCGGCTCCGGCACCGGCTCCAGCCCCTGCCAAAGCGGCCGCCACATTCCTCAATACATCCGAGGGTGAGCGTGTGACTCACGACCCCATAAAAAAACCGGCTCCCGAGCCTAAACCATCTCTCAAGCCACTCGACCGCGATCAGCTGCGAAACGCAGTGATATGGGGCGAGATTCTTCAACGAAAATTCTGAAAGAACCATATATCTGAACCAAAAAACATGGCATTCAACATTCTTACGGCGCAAGAAGCTGCCGAAATGATTAACAATGGCGATACCATCGGCCTCTCCGGCTTTACTGCTCCGGGTACGCCCAAATTCATTACCGAGGCTCTGGCTGAGAAGGCCGTGCGCGAACACGAAGCTGGCCGCCCCTTCAAGGTGAACATGTTCACCGGTGCGTCGACCAGCGACCACGTTGACGGCGTCCTTTCTCGTGCAAACGCATACAACATGCGCGCACCCTACCAGAACGTGCCCGACCTCCGCAAGCGCATCAACGCACACGACTGCCACTACTTCGACCGTCATCTCTCTGAGATGGCCCAGGAGGTGCGCTACGGCACATACGGCGACATCGACTTCGCAATTATCGAGGCTGCCGACGTGAACGACAAAGGTGAAATCGTACTCGGCTGCGGTGTTGGCAACGTGCCCACTTATGCGGCCCTCGCCAAGAAAATATTCATCGAGCTCAACGACAAGCTGCCTAAATCTCTTCTGGGCATGCATGACGTATACATGCCTCTCGATCCTCCTTACCGCCGCGAGATACCCATCTACGCCGCCAACGACCGCGTAGGCTCTCCCGTGCTGAAAGTTGACCCGGCTAAGATCGTAGGTATCGTCCGCACCAGCTCTTACGACTGCGTTAAACCCTTCACCGCCCCCGACGAAGTGTCGAAGCAGATCGGCTCTAATGTAGTGCGTTTCCTCGTGAGCGAATACAAGGCTGGCCGTCTCCCCAAAGAATTCCTTCCCCTCCAGTCTGGCGTGGGCAACGTGGCAAACGCCGTGCTCTACGACCTGGGCGAAAGCAAGGAACTGCCTCCCTTCATGATGTACACCGAAGTGATTCAGGACGCCGTGCTCGAACTCCTCCAGAAGGGTAAATGTACATTCGCTTCGACCTGCTCGATGACCTTCACCGACGACACCGAGAAGAAACTCTTCGCCGACATGAACTTCTTCCACGACAAGATCCTCATGCGCCCGGCCGAAATCTCCAATAACCCTGAGGTAATCCGCCGTATAGGTGTCATTGCCATGAATACTGCTCTGGAGGCCGACCTCTTCGGCAGCGTCAACTCCACCCACGTGCTCGGCACCCGCATGATGAACGGCATCGGTGGCTCGGGCGACTTCACCCGCAACGCCTACCTCTCGATCTTCTCCTGCCCCTCTGTAAGCAAGGGCGGTCTGATCAGCAACATCGTGCCCATGGTCGCTCACCCCGACCATAGCGAGCACTCTGTCGACATCCTCGTCACCGACCAGGGTATCGCCGACCTCCGCCACAAAGACCCCGTTGAACGTGCACAAGAGATTATCAACAACTGCGCGCACCCCATGTACCGCCCGCTGCTCAACGACTATCTCAAACTCGGCACACAGGGTCAGACCCCGCACACACTCAAGGCGGCCTTCGCATTCCACAACGCATTCTCCGACACCGGCGACATGCGCAATGCCGACTACGCCAAATATCTATAATCATTAAAGGTACCGGGGCTATGCGGCCCCGGTACTCTTATATCCATATATGAAGCAAAACCTGGCAAGCCGGATTTCCGACTTCTTCATCAACTATTTTTCTCTATCCGGCGATCTTGTGTCGCAGGCCGAAGCCGAGCGCAATATCCGCGACGGCGTATCGTTCCGAGGCACAAACATTCTCATTCTCATCCTTGCCATTTTCATAGCATCGCTGGGGCTTAACACCAACTCAACTGCCGTCATCATCGGCGCCATGCTCATCTCCCCGCTCATGGGGCCTATCATCGGCATCGGTCTTGGAGTCGGCATCCACGACTTCGAGCTTCTCAAGCGCTGCATCCGCAACCTGGTCATGGCTGCCGGATTCTCTGTCATAGCCTCAACGCTCTACTTCCTCATCTCCCCCGTAAACGAGCAGCACAGCGAGTTGCTTGCCCGCACCTCTCCCACCATCTACGACGTGCTTATCGGCTTTGTCGGCGGCGGCGCCGGCATCATTGCCCTCGGAAGCACAAACAAAGGCAACGTCATCCCCGGTGTGGCGATCGCCACAGCCCTCATGCCTCCGCTTTGCACCGCCGGCTATGGTCTGGCCACCTGGCAGCTCAGCTATTTCTTCGGAGCCTTTTACCTCTTTATAATCAACTCAATCTACATTGCCTTCGCCACCTTCATCGGCGTCAAGCTCATGAAATACAAAGGCGTTGCGGAGGCCGACACCGCCAGGGCACGCCGTGTGCGACGCATAGTCTATACCCTCGCCATACTCACCATGCTCCCCAGCATATATCTCACATACAATATGCTGAAGGAGAATAAATTTGTGATGAACGCCGACAACTTCATCCAGGCCGAATGCAACTTCCCCGATACGCAGGTGGTGAGCCGTAAGGCGTATATGGAGCACGGCGAACGTTTCCTCCAGCTCACGCTCATAGGCAAGGCCTTACCGGCCGATTCGCTCAAGATGGCCCTCTCGGAAAAACTGAAATTCTACGGGCTGGCCAATACGCGGCTTCTGATAATTCAAGGAGGTGTGCCCGACGCTTCACGGTCTGCCGAAGACTATAGCCCTGCCGTCAGCGATATATACCGCATCGCCCAGTCGACAATCACGCGCCAGCAGTCGACCATCGACTCGCTCCGCATAGTCATAGCGGCTGGAGAAAGCTCAACCTTAGCCGCTCCGGAGGTATCTCCCGAGGTAAAAGTTCTGTTTCCCAACATCCGTCGTATCGGCATCTCAACGACCGTATTCACCTCTCCCGGCGACTCTGCAGCGGTCGACACGGCCACCGTGGCGATGATACATACACGTGGACATCTATCAAAGTCGGAGCGTGAGAAACTGGCCGCCTATCTCGAGGCGCGCCTCAATCACTCTAAAATCACGGTGGTTGAAATCGAATAAATCCGGCCCCTCTTTATCAAAGAGTACTGTCTGCTGCCGTCTCCTCCACTACAAAAATAGAGAAGTTCACCGAGCCATAGGCCCTGTGCTCGCGGAAATGCGGCAGCGATGAAAAATCGTGGGTCTTGTTATGCTCCACTATAACCACCGTGCCTGGGCGCACAAGCCCCGACGATAATATCTTTTCAGGAATCTCGCCAAAGCCAGGCATGTCGTATGGAGGATCGGCAAATACGATGTCGAAAGCCTTCGGCCCGGCCGCGATATACCGCAACACATCTCCTCGTATGAGGGTGAAATTATCGGCCTTAAGCTCACGGGCAACCTTCTCGATAAATTTCTGCTGGGTAGGCGCCTTCTCGACTGCGGTCACATGCCGGCATTCGCGCGACAGGAATTCGAAGCTTATCGCGCCCGTACCGGCAAATAGATCCAGAGCATCGGCACCCTCGAAATCTACAAAATTCTCAAGCACATTGAAGAGATTCTCGCGCGCGAAGTCAGTGGTCGGGCGAGCTGTGATGTTGGTGGGCACGTCGAATCGACGGCGTCCATATTTGCCGCGTATTATTCGCATAAAGGTAAAATTACTAATGGGAAAGGGGCATTCAGCGCCTCACGCCCGGCCCTGAAAGCCGCCGAAGGGAATATCACAGGCATGACCGAGGCCGCATATCTCCTGAGCTGTGGCATGAGCGCATCGCGGGCCGACGCACTTCCGCACAGCAGAATCTCATCGCTGTGCAGGTCAAGTCCGGCCTCACGGGCTGATGCGAGAATGAAATACAAAGCATCGTCGTCTGACCCACATTCATGAGTCGACGCCATGGCAAGCCGCCCGTCGGAGCCAAATACAATTATATCGACTTCTCTCACCGTCGCGCCTGTATGGAAGTGGGCATAGAGTTTACCTGAGTTTCCAAGCATGCTGCGGCGACAGAAATAGCGCAGTAATGGTGCAAGGTGACATTGCACCGGCGGATTACGGAAGGTACGCGCAAGGAAACGCGAGGTGTCGGATTCGAGCGCCCAGAGAATATCACACCCGGCCCCCTGCACATCATCACACACCAGCTCTGCTGTATCATCAGCCATACAAGCATACTCCAGCAGCCTACGGCGGAGGTCGTCGTCAAGCCCTTGCGGGGCAGGCATAAACGAATGCGTGCGCACAACCACATCTATACCCCCGAAATCCGACAGCAGAACCGGAGCAGCATATACAGCCTCCTCCAGCGCCTTCGAGGCTGGCAAGGTAGGATCAAGCGGAAGGGTAAAATGCAACAACGACGAATCTTCAACCGTCGACCATACCACCGCCCGGAGGGCGTCGGTGTCGAGTTGAAGCGCGAGCCGCCACAGACGTGGCCTCTCTATTGCGTCGGTATCTGGGTGTGCGGAATTCATAATCGTTCTGCAAAGATAACAACTCCCCATCGTACCAACAAATCAAACACACCATCCACCATATTTTTTCGTCACCGGCTACCACAAATCCGACATCCCAATCGGACAATAAAATTGCTCATAAGCCAATAACATGTTTTATAACATATAATTAGCAAAACAGGGCCTTAATCTCTCTAAATCTCTATTTATCAACAATATATCAATAGTGTAAGAATTACACTTATGTTAAAAATGTTAAAATTCGTAAATGTAGCTATTTATCGCTTTTTTCGATTAAAGTTTTTATACTAAATTTGCGCCGCAATGGTTAAAGAGACGTTAATCCCGTCGAAGCTATTACATACTTAACATCTAACATTCACTCAGGAAAAACACCGGTCATCTTCGCGAGACCAGACATTAACCAAAATCTGAACCGCCATGTATTTACCCCCCCCCTCAAGGAGTTACGACCTGCGAGATTAATCCGTGCGGCATCCGCCGGGCCTTTTTCAGGATTATTCTCTGCCTTCTCTTGCTTCTCTGCGGCACAAGCGCATACGCACAGCAATCTGTATCGGGCACAGTTACCGACGCCGACGGAGAGCCCCTCATCGGAGTTTCGGTTCGCATCGCCGACAGCAAAAGCGGAGTCACAACCGACCTCGACGGAAAATACACACTCGCCAACGCGCTCGGCAAGACAATCCGATTCTCATACGTTGGCTTCAAAACCATCGATCTCAAAGCTGATAAAGCTCAACTCGATGTCGTGATGACCACCGACAATGAGCTGCTTAATGAGATGGTGGTTATCGGTTACGGTTCAATGACCCGCAAAGACGTAACCGGATCTATCACCACTGTCAAGGCTGAAGACCTCAACGTAGGTGCTTACACCGACCCCGGACAGCTGCTCCAGGGCAAGGTTCCCGGCCTTGTGGTAGTACAGAATTCCGACCCCAACGGCGGCGTAAACTCCATGACACTCCGTGGAGCCTCGACTCTCAACAACTCCACCGACCCTCTTTATGTAGTGGACGGTATACCTGGAGTGGAGCTCAACCTTATTCCACCAAACGACATCGAGTCAATCGACGTACTCCGCGACGCCTCAGCTACAGCAATCTACGGTTCAAAGGCCGCCAACGGTGTAATTATCGTAACCACCAAACGTGGTGCCGACGGCCCCGCACGCGTAACCTACAGTGGCTACGCTTCATGGGAAAAAGTTGCCAACGACCACCAGATGATGAGCGCCGACGAGCTCCGTGCATTCGCCTCAGCCAACGGAATCGAGATTAAAAACGACCTCGGCTATAACACCAACTGGCAGAAAGAGGTACAGCGCACAGGCTTCGCCCACAACCACAATCTCGCCATCAGCGGCGGCGGTAAATCGACCAACTACAACGCCTCTGTAAACTATATCGAGCGCGACGGCGTCATCAAAGGCGTAGGAAACAACCTCTTCACCGCACGCGGATATGTAGAGACCAAGACCCTGAAAGACCGTCTTACACTCGCCATCGGTGTCAACGGCAACGTACGCAACGAGTGGGGCGTGCCCCGCGGTGGCAATGGAGCGTCGGTATATAATGCAATGTACTACTACTCTCCTCTGGTGCCCACCTCCTACGAAGACGGCGAATGGTACTCCGACCAGACCATCTCGCAGAACTACAACCCCCTCACCTTGATCTATGAAGACCGCAGCCGCGCAACCTACAAGCGCCTGCAGGTGACCGGTAAAATCTCATTCGAGATTATCAAAGACCTTCTGCTGAACGCCAACATGTCGTACAGCACACAGACCTACGACTATAAAGACTACTACTCGCACAACTCCGAGACAAACAAGCGAAACGGCGAGAGTAGCCGCAACTACAAGAACGACATCAAGAAACTGCTCGAAGTATACGCAAGCTACAACAAGAGTTTCGCCGACGTGCACAAACTTGGCCTTATGGCAGGCTACTCCTGGGAACAGGAAGACACCGGCGAAGGCTTCGGTGCCCGCGGCTATGATTACTACGACGACACACTCGGCTGGAACAACATTGGCGTAGCCAACAAATGGGATACCGACCCCGTATGGGCCAATACCGTATCGACCAAGCGCATGATCTCCTTCTATGGCCGCGTGAACTACGCATACGACTCCCGTTACCTCCTTCAGGCAACCATCCGCCGCGACGGTGCCTCATCGTTCGGTGCCAATCACCGTTGGGCAACCTTCCCCTCTGCATCGGTAGGCTGGCGCCTCGGCGACGAGCAGTTCATGAAGGATCTCGGCATATTCGACGACCTCAAACTCCGCGCAGGCTGGGGCCAGAGCGGTAACTCGGCAGGATTCGACATCTATACCTCACGTTTCTTCTACAACACCGGCGCACGATTCGACTACGTGAATCCCATCACAGGCGAGACTGAATCCTACAAGAGCATCAACGCCGCCCGCAACCAGAACAACGACCTCCGCTGGGAGACCACAACCATGCTCAATCTGGCCATCGACTTTTCATTCCTCAAGGGTCGACTCAATGGTACGATCGAATACTACAACAAGAGCACCAAAGACATGATATGGGATTACGCCGTATCTACCACCCGATTCCCTGTAGGCTGGATCACAGCCAACGTGGGCCACATGCGCAACCGAGGTGTTGAACTTACCTTGAACGCCGTGCCCGTGCAGAGCCGCGACTGGAACTGGAGCACCTCGCTCAACTTCTCGCACAACCAGAACAAGGTCGTGAGCATCTCCGACCCCTCGAACGGCTATAACGCAGGTATCCTCAACCGCTATAATCCCCAGCTACCCGGCGCATCGCTGGCCACAACCCAGCGCATACTCGAAGGTCAGCCAATCGGCACCTTCTACATGTGGGAGTGGGCAGGCTACGACGAGAACGGTAACTCAACCTTCTATACCTACGACAAAGACAACACCGAGACCTCCGGCGAACGTATTACCGATGAAAACGGCAACTACGTCACCACCACAACTCCCGAAGAGAAAGACCGCGTAATCATGGGCAACGCCCAGCCTTGGCTCACAATGGGCTGGAACAACACCATCACATGGAAAAACTGGGATGTCAACCTCTTCTTCACCGGCGTCTTCGGCCAGAAGATATTCAACGAACCGAAGGCATACTTCGGCAACATAGCCAACGTTGCCGCCGGAAAGAACATCCTGAAGTCGGCCGCCACAGAGCAGCTCATCACCGACGGATATTCAGCCATACCATCCGACCGATACCTTGAAGACGGCTCGTACTTCAAGCTGGCATCAGCAACC
Source organism: uncultured Muribaculaceae bacterium (assembly GCA_910586595.1). Lineage (GTDB taxonomy): Bacteria > Bacteroidota > Bacteroidia > Bacteroidales > Muribaculaceae > CAG-873. The sequence continues at coordinate 11,930 of CAJUJB010000021.1, forward strand.
CTCGGATATACCTTCCGCAATTGCTTCAACGGATGGCTCCGCGACATCCGCCTTTACGTGACCGTGAACAACGCCTTCACCCTCACCCGCTACACCGGACGCGACCCCGAAATCTGTCTCGGAGGCCTCGAACCAGGCCACGACACCCGCAGCGACCACTATCCACGCACACGCCAGGTTCTCGTTGGCGCAACCATCAACTTCTAACACACCACCATGAAACGATATATCAGACTGTCAGTCATTGCCGCCCTCGCGGCAGCCGCAGCATCATGCACCAATCTCGAAACCGAGATTGTGGGCAGCTACACCCAGTTCCCCGACAATCCCATAGCGATCAGCGGTGAATTCGAAGGTTGTTATTATTACCAGCGCAACGAGGCTTGGTTCGGCCGCAACTTCTGGGAAGGGGTCGGTGCCAGCGCAGACGAATACATAGGAGTCAACTTCAACGGAGACTACGACGACAATGGCCGTTACTACCGTGCCGCCATCCACGACCCCAGCCCCGACAATCCTGGAACGGGCCTTATGGGCGACATGCTGTCCGGCATATCATATACCAATACCCGAATCCTCAATTACGGCGGTGCTGAAGGCAAAGATCCTATTGTGGCTCCCCTCCGTGCCATCCGCGCATACTACCACTTCTGGAATATGGAGATCTACGGCGACGTGCCCCTGATGGACCACGTGGCCGACGAAGGTGAGTTCTTCGACCGTACTCCCCGTGCCGAAGTTGCAAAATGGATCGAGCAGGAACTGCTTGAGGCCATACCCGACCTAACCGAAGCCAACGACGCTTCGACCTACGGCCGACCCAACAAATGGATGGCCGAGGCACTCCTCGCCAAGCTCTATCTCAACTGGGGTGTATACACCAATCCCATCACCTCCGTCACAAACGATACCCCGAACGAAAAACTCGACGAATGTATCTACTGGTGCGACCAGATCATCGAATCGGGCATCTTCGAGGTAGGCAAAGGTTACCGCAAGAAATTCTTCCCCGATAACGGCGTCCAGATCAAAGACTTTATCTACGCCGTACCCTTCGACCCGGCAACCCTCGGCGGCAACCAGTATTACGCCGGCCACGAGATGAACCGCTGGTGGGATTACCGCGAGATGGGCAAATGCAAACCCGCACGCTGGGGATGGCGCCCTGAAGTGACCATAGCCGGAAACTATATTCTCAACCCCGAGTGCGTCGACCGCTTCAATCTCGAAGGTGACGAGCGCAACCTCATGATTGCCGTGGGCCCGCAGTATGCCTTCGACTCTGAATACAATCTTACCGACGAGCCGATCATCGTATATCAGGACGCCCGTTTCCGCAAGCCCATCGGCCCGCTCGACTACAAGAAGACCTTCGAGTGGGATGACCTGAAGAAACTCGATGTCGGTTCGCTCTCCGACGCCAATGTGCTGATGAAGGGAGCCCGTCTCTTCAAATATCCCCCACGCGAGGAAGACTACACAACCTGGGGCCGCAAGCAGAGCAACGACATTCCCGTATTCCGCTATGCCGACATCCTGCTGATGAAAGCCGAGTGCATACTGCGAGGCGGCACAGCCACCAAAGGCGACACTCCCGCATCGCTCATGAACCAGGTACGCGACTGCGCCGGAGCACCTCACGTGACCGGTACCCCATCGCTGCAGGATCTCCTCGACGAGCGTGGCCGTGAATTTATCATGGAACCCTGGCGCCGCAACGACCTCATACGTTTCGGCCAGTTCGAGAACGACTGGGGCTGGAAACACGAGGTAAATCCCGCAGCCAAGACCGACCTCACCAAGCGTCTCTTCCCCATCCCTACCGGTGAAATGAACACCAATACCAACTGGACCCAGAATCCGGGCTACTAAGCTACATCTAACAACCAAATAATTTATCATTAACCAATCAACCACGCACATGAAAAACAATTACCTCAAGCGTGCAGCCCTCATTGCAGGAGCGGCTCTTCTCGGCACAGGCGCAGCCATGGCCGACCAAGTATGGAAAGACGTAACCGGCATCTACCTCAAGAACCCCGGTCACATCGCAGGATGGCGCGGCGCCCTCACCGCCACAGCAGAAGGTGTAGGCGAATGCTATAACGGCGCATTCGAGCTCTACCAGACCCTCTACGACATGCCCGCTGGTGAATATACTCTTACCTGCAACGCATTCGCCCGCTATACCAACGCATGGGAATCGGCAACCCTGATGCAGGACGGCAAGAACAATCCTGCCTACATCTTCATCAACGGTACTGAAAAACAGATCGCTTCGCTCTACGACGGCCATGCCCTCGCTGAATTCTTCGACGCCGAGAACAACTATATCTGGGGTGTAGTACCCAACAGCCTCGGCGAAGCCAACACAGCTTTCAGCGAAGGAAAATACCTCAACACCATCACCGTAAACCACGAAGGCGGCGACCTCAAGATCGGTATCCGCAGCTACGGAGGCCGTCAGGACCAGTGGACTGCATTCGACAACTTCAAACTCACCGGCCCCGATGGCGACGTGACCGACAAGATTGTCAACGCCGACTTCAGCACCGATATGGAAGGTGGCACCGACAGCTCTGCAAAGTCTGACGAGGCTTGGGAAAACACCAACTCGGGCAACTCAAAGAAATATCCCGACAAAAACCGCGCAGGTGGTGTATACCGCAAGATGGGTGGCTCGCCCTACAACACCGGCCAACTCATCGAGAACCTCCCCGCCGGCACATACCGCTTCGGCGTACAGAGCTTCATGCGCTATGGCAACGGCAACAGCGAAACCGAATACATGGCACACAAGGCTGAGCAGGTATGGAATAACGGCGACCAGGAAGGCCCCGCTAAACTCAACGATTACTATACTCCCCTCTACCTCCACAAGAACAACCTTGAGAAAGAGGAATGGGCTGCATATATCTACATCACCGACGGCTGGGATCTCGCAGAAGACGAAGAGACAAAAATCAAACCCCAGGATGAGGAATGCGCACAGTATGGCAAAGAAGATGCCGTATACAACACCACTCCCATCATGTGTATCTACGACGAGGATCTCGAAGTATATCCCGACAACAACACAACCGTTGTAGGCGAGCCTAACGCCGACGGCTACGGCTGGTGCGACTCGGGCTTCGAATATCAGGCTGCCGCTTGCTTCGTGAAGAACCCCACCCTCTACCGCAACTATGTTACCATCGAGCTCAAAGAAGCCGGTAATGTATGGGTAGGTATCAAGAAAGACGAAAACAACTGCTACGGCTACTGGAACCCCTGGCGCGACTACACCTTCGAGGTACTCGCTGAAGAAGCCGGTGTTGACAACGTGGCTGTTAAAGACGCCGACGCCCCTGTAGAATACTACAACCTCAGCGGTGTACGCGTGGCAAATCCCGCCAACGGCATCTACATCGTTAAACAGGGCAACAAAGTCAGCAAGACTGTGATCCGCTGATAATTTATCGCCTACATATAGATGGCCGGTTCCTCTTCGCGGGGAACCGGCTTTTTTCATGCCCGTGGCGCAGGCCGTTTGCACATTTTTTTGTATTTTTGCCGATTGAAAACAAACACACCTTTTAATATGGATCTTTACTCTCAGATTGATGCCGACATCAAGGCAGCCATGCTCGCCAAAGACCGCACCCGCCTCCAGGCCCTGCGCGGTATCAAGAAGGAATTTATAGAAGGCAAGACAGCCCCCGGAGCTAACGGTGAACTTACCGAAGACGCAGCTCTCAAAATACTCACCAAGATGGCCAAACAGCGCCGCGAGAGCGCCCGCATCTACCAGGAACAGAACCGCCCCGAGCTCGCTGAGACCGAGCTGGCCGAATGCGAGGTTATCGAGGCTTATCTGCCCAAAGCTCTTACAGAAGAGGAACTCACAGAGGCTCTGACCAAGATTATCGCCGAGACCGGAGCTTCATCTCCTGCCGAGATGGGCAAAGTGATGGGCGTGGCCACCAAAGCTCTTGCAGGCCGTGCCGACGGACGCGCCATATCTGCTAAAGTGCGCGAGCTCCTTTCGAAATAATATAACATACCACTGCTATGCTTACCATACAACAGATTAAAGCCGACCCCGAGGGCATTGTTGCCCGCCTGGCCGTGAAAGGCTTCAAGGGCGAAAAGCCCATAGCCCGCGTTCTTGCCCTCGACGATCTCCGCCGTGGCCTGCAACTTAAAAACGACAACGCCGCTGCTGAGCTCAACCGCATGGCCGCCTCTATCGGAAAAGCCATGAAGGAAGGCCGCAAGGAAGATGCCGAAAAGGCAAAAGCCGGCGTGGCCGTTCTCAAAGAAGAACAGAAAGCCCTCGCAGAGGAACTCAGCCGCACTGAAGACGAGATTCTTACCGAGCTTCTAAATATCCCCAACATTCCCTGTGCCGCCGTACCCGAAGGTACATCAGCCGCCGACAATGTGGTAGAACTCACCGGTGGCAAAATGCCCGACCTTCCTGCCGATGCCCTCCCCCACTGGGATCTCGCAAAGAAATACAACCTCATCGACTTCGACCTCGGTGTGAAGATTACCGGTGCAGGTTTCCCCGTATACCTCGGCAAAGGTGCCAAGCTCCAGCGTGCCCTCATCCAGTTCTTCCTCGACGAGGCATCTGCCGCTGGCTATCTCGAAGTACAGCCTCCTTATGTTGTCAACGAAGCATCAGGCTACGGCACAGGCCAGCTCCCCGACAAAGAAGGCCAGATGTATCTCGTCGACCTCGACAAGCTCTATCTCATCCCCACCGCTGAGGTGCCTGTAACCAACCTCTACCGCGACGTGATCATCCCCGCTGAAAAGCTCCCTATCAAGAACTGCGCTTACTCGGCATGCTTCCGTCGCGAGGCCGGCAGCTACGGCAAAGACGTGCGTGGCCTCAACCGTCTGCACCAGTTCGACAAAGTGGAGATTGTCCGCATCGAGAAACCCGAGAATTCCTACGCCGCCCTCGAAGAAATGAAGGCACACGTGCAGGGTCTGCTCGAGAAACTCGGTCTGCCCTGGCACATACTTCGTCTGTGCGGTGGCGACATGAGCTTCACCTCAGCCATCACATTCGACTTCGAGGTATACTCGGCAGCCCAAGGCCGCTGGCTTGAAGTATCGTCGGTATCCAACTTCGAGACTTACCAGGCCAACCGTCTGAAATGCCGCTACCGTGGCGACGACAAGAAGACCAAACTTTGCCACACACTCAACGGCTCGGCCCTCGCACTTCCGCGTATCATGGCCGCCCTCCTCGAGAACAACCAGACTCCAGAGGGTATCGTCGTTCCCGAGTGCCTCCGCAAGTACACCGGCTTCGACATCATCGACTGATAAACTTTGCACACATATACACAGCCGGGAAGGCCTGGGCCTCTCCCGGCTGTGCCGTATCTATAGCTATGAAACGAATAATTGCAGCAACCTTAGCCACACTCGCACTCCAGGCCGGAGCACAGCAGGCAATATGGGATCAGAACCCCACCACATCGCCAGAGGTCAACCCCGACGGCTCGGTTACATTCCGTCTTCTCGCCCCAAATGCCACTACGGTGGAAGTAAACGGCGACTTCATGCCGGTAGTCATCACCGACACTCCGCAGGGGCCTCGCAGCACACGCCCGGCGGCGTCGCTCACCAACGACGGAAACGGCCTCTGGAGCTATACCTCGGCCCCACTCGACCCGGAATTGTACAACTACTGGTTTCTTGTCGACGGTCTTCAGATCACCGACCCCTCGAATGCGTTCAAGGTACGCGACACCAACATCACATTCGATTATTTCATCGTCGATGGTGCGCAGAGCGAGCTCTATCAGGTGCATGACGTGCCTCATGGCACCCTCTCGCAGATATGGTACCCGTCGGCAACCGCCGGCACCCCTCGCCGCATGACCGTCTATACGCCTGCGGGCTATGAGGCCGGAACAGATCGATACCCTGTGCTATATCTTCTGCATGGCATGGGCGGCGACGAGACAAGCTGGAGCCAGCAGGGGCGCGCAGCCATGATCCTCGATAATCTTATCGCCTCCGGTCAGGCCGAGCCGATGATTGTCGTTATGCCTAATGGCAATATTTCCATGCAGGCCGCGCCAGGCGAGACTTCAGCCGGACTGGTGCAACCCACAACAAAACTTCCACATACCATGGACGGGCTCTTCGAAGAGGCTTTCCCTGAAATAGTGAGTTTTACCGACAGCGTATTCCGCACGGTTCCGGCCAAGCAAGCCCGCGCTGTCGCAGGCCTTTCTATGGGTGGATTCAACGCCATGGGCATCTCCCGTCAATATCCCGGCGACTTCGACTACGTAGGATTGTTCTCGGCAGCTATAGACCGTGAGAATGGACAATCATCGCCGGTTTTTCAGGACAAGGATGCCAAGCTCGCCTCGCAGTTCGCCGCTGCCCCTGCGCTATACTACATTGCCATCGGCAACGAAGACTTCCTCTATGATGAAAATAAAGCCTACCGTGCGAAACTCGACACGGCAGGCTACAAATACGTCTATGTGGAGACCGACGGAGGCCATATCTGGCGTAACTGGCGTAAATATCTCGCCGATTTCGCCCGTCGGCTCTTCAAATGATCATTGCTGCGACATCGGGGCGAGCTTAAGCGCCGCTCCGGTGGCAGGGTCAAATATGAGCGAGTACGGCTCTTTCTTATCGGTGAACAATGCAGGATTGATGCCGAACACCTGGCCGAGCTGTGCAAGCGTGACCTCGGTGGTCGCCACAGGCCGACCGGCATAATTGACAGTCACACGCGCACGACCGGGAATACGGTAAGCCACACCACCCTTCGGGAAGGTCTTGACCTCGCCTTTCTCGGTGAGCGGGAGCGAGCCCTCTTCAAGTATAGCTATGTCGAGGGTCACAGGGGCGCCTGCAAGATTGTCGGCATCAATAATGCCGTCTACAGCCGAAAGACGGGCGATAACCTTGCCGTTGACATCGGCAGAATCAGGCAGAATGCTTACCTTTTCCACCACCGTACGCGAAGAGCGGGTGCCGGCAAACATAGCCGTCAGAGCTGCCTCCTGCGCAGCCAGATTATTAAGCACAAGCTCCATTGCCGCACCATCGGCCGGAGGATTGTCGGCTTGCCCCGAAAGTATATCCGATCGGGTCTCGCGCAACTCGAAGATGCGCTGGGCAGCCAGCTCGGCCTTCTTCGACGCCGAGGCACTACGGGCCATCTCCTGAGTCACAGCCTGGCGTGCTTCGGGTGTCTCAAGCGGCGAGGGGGCGGCGGCTTTAGGAGCCGGTATAGCCGGCGTCACGGCTTCCGCAACGCCTTCGCTGTTGATACCCAGCGGAATATTGTCGGGCGACAAGGTCATGTAGGCAGAAGTGCCGTTCTTGAACTGCGCGAGCCACTGCTGATCGGGATCGGCAACTCCACGCGGTACAATGGTGACACTTTTGAGCGAGGCCCCGCGGCCATCGGTTGTGACCGCGTCGTTGATACCCAGATGGCGGCGCGCATAGTTGTAGAACTCCCCTGGATGTTCCTCTGTCAACTCAGCCTCAAGGTAGATGTCAAGAGCGGTGAGAGGAAGAGTATATACCAGGCCATACTCCGAGGCTTTACCTGCGGTGACTTTCTGTGAAGTCTGCGCCATGGCAGAGGTGCATAAGGCGAGAGCCGCCAATGCGAGAGCTGTCTTTTTCATGACTTTGAAGTTGAGGCGCCACTCTGGCGCGGGTTAAGGATAGAGTCTATGGCCGGGCCGATCGCATCGGCTATATCTTCGGCAGTGGTGCCTTGCACACCATATACGCTTGAGGCAAGGCGCCCGGCTACTCCGTGGACGTAGACTGCGGCGACCGCGGCCACCTCGGGCATCATTTTCTGAGCCACAAATCCGGCCATAAGACCGGTGAGGACGTCGCCACTGCCGGCTGTAGCCAGGGCTTCGGTGCCGGAGGAGTTGACCACAATCGATCCATCGGGCCATACCGTTAGCGTATAATGCCCTTTGAGCACAATTACAATCTTATGGCGGGCAGCCATCTCAAGGGCTTTCAGCACACGAGAGGCATGCGAGCTCTGGGCACCGAAAAGACGGTCGAATTCTCCGGCATGCGGAGTGAGAATCGACCGGGCCGGGATGAAGTCGATCATCGATGGCTTTACGGTCATGCAGTTGAGCGCATCGGCATCAAGAATCAATGGTTTACCGGCGGCAAAACAAGCCTTGAGGAATATTTCAAGCCCGCGCACCGTTTCATCAGATTTTCCAATACCGGGGCCTATAGCCACACCCTCGCACTCGCGAGGATTTTCGAAGCGCCGGATGTCGACGTCGCCTCCATCGGTGGTGAACATAGCCGATGGAACCGACGACTGCATGACATAGAATCCGCAGCGTGGCCCGTGGCATGTGACACGTCCGCAGCCCGATCTGGTGGCCGCCCGGGTAGCCAGCACAGCAGCACCGAGCATTCCATACGAGCCTGCGAAAATAAGCACGTCGCCCAGATCATTCTTTGAGGCAATCGATGGCCGCGATGGAAGAACCGTCCGCACCGCACGCGCATCAATCATACGCGTTGAGCAACGGGTCGAGTTCATGGCATCTTCATCGAAGGGCACATCAAGAGTTTTCCAGCTACCTATGAGCTCAGCGTTCTCCGGCATGAAAAATGCTAAAGTCGGCCCTACGAGCGTGAGGGTCAGGTCGGCATGGACTATATTTCTGTTGATCATGCCCACCCCGAGGTCAGTAGTCATTCCCGAAGGAAGGTCTATCGATATTACCTGCGGGCCCTGCTCATTGATATGCCTGGCCACTGCCTGATAACCTCCGCGGAGAGGCTTCTTGTACTCGCTGCCGAAAATACCGTCGACCACAATCGTACGCCGTGTCATCTCAGGCATGGTGAAGCCCGGGCCCGGGTTGATCACCTCTTCAAGAAAGAGGTCGCCGGCCACCTGGAGGAAAGTCTCCCGGGCACTCTTGGTGTCGGGAATCAGCATATCACCTCCTATATTGAACAGCACCACCCGGGCCGGGCATCCAGCCTGGTGGAGTGCTGTAGCGCAGGCAAGGGCATAGGCGCCGCATATGCCGTCGCCGGCAAACACGAGCACCTTGGCTTTACCTGCGCCGCGGGTGGCGAGCACCTCAGCCGCAACCTGACGGCCTACTGCATCAATAAAGACGCGCCTGCGTTCATACCACAGCGCCTGACGCGGTGCATCGAGCTCGGCGATTTCGTCGAGCCTTCCGATAGTAGAGTCGACAATCCGCTCTATGTCGGCAGGCGTGTAGATGTTTTTCATTCAGAAACTGTGATTACAGGCCGAGGAGTTCGTCAAGCTTAGCTTTGATCGCGTCAGCCTTCTGGCCACCTACGAGGCGGAGAGCTGTCTTCTGTCCATCTTTGAAGAAGAGGATGGTGGGAAGGCTGCGTACACCCATCTCAGTGCAGAAATCATTCTCTTCGTCGACATTATACTTGCCAATAACGGCGCGGCCTTCGTATTCCGCAGCCACTTCGTCGATTACAGGAGCCATCGCCATGCAGGGGCCACACCAGGTTGCCCAGAAGTCGATTACCACAGGTTGTCCGGAAGCTATGATTTCTTTTACGTTTGAGTCGGTGAATTTAAATGCCATTTCTGTAATGTATTAATGAGTTTACACGGCAATATTATGCCGCTTGATATGATAATCTATGTTGAGGTCGTCGAGAGTCTGGAGGAACTGTTTCGAGAGGCGTACCTTCAGGGCTGTCGAGAAGTTGAGTTTACGGCCAATGTCGGCAGCATACACAATCATCGACAGGGCCACGGGCTGAGTCTCGCCGGGGCGTGGGTCGCCCGTATTGGCCGGATCATCGAGCAACTCGATCACCTGGCTCACCTGCGAGGGATTGACCTTCAGTGTCACCTCTTCGATGAGTTTGCCGCGTAGTCCGTCGAGAGGCATAATGCGGTCAAGACTGAAGCGGAGATTGGTGACGCCGGTGCTCCGGTTGGTGAACTGCTTGAAGCCTCCCACCACGCACACAGCCGTGCCTGGCACGCACAAGTGGCCAAATTCGGCCTTCTGTTTCTCGAATAGAGCGAAGTCGGTGGCGCCGGAGTAATCCTCGACTTTCACGATATGCATGGTACCAACCTGGGTCTTGCGCTCCTCGACACCCACCACCATGCCCGCAAAGGCGAAGGGGGCTGCCGAAGGTGTGACAATCTCGTTTTTCTCGGCTACCGACAACTCTACCCCGTAGTTGACCTCAAGCCAATATGGATCGAGAGGATGGGCCGAGAGATACATACCTACCAGATCACGTTCCTTATTGAGGCGCACGAGGTTATCCCATGCTGGAACAGAGGGGATCTGCGGACGGCTCGACGCAAGTATCTCGGCGTCGTCGAATGCGAAGAGCGAGCTGGCAGCCATCTTCGACTCCGACTGGCGCTGGGCACCATAGCGGATAAGAAGCTCGGCAACAGTCTCTCCACGCTTGCCAACCTCCGCGGCAAGATCCTCACGCTTGACACCTTCGAAGCAATCGAAGGCTCCAGCGAGCGTAAGGTTATCGAATACCCTGCGGTTGATGGCCGAGGCCGGCACACGCTCCACAAAGTCGTAAATATCTTTGAATTTCCCGTCTTTTGTACGGGTGTCAATTATTGCGCGCACAACATCGGCGCCAATACCTTTTATGGCGGTCAGGCCGAAGCGTATAACTCCCGGAGAGCTTACACTGAATGTTGCGAACGATTCGTTTATATCGGGGCCTTTCACTTCGAGGCCCATCGACTTACACTCGTCCATGTAGAACGAGAGCTTGGTTATATCGTTGAGGTTTCGGCTAAGCACGGCTGCCATGAACTCGGCAGGATAGTTGGCTTTGAGATAGCCGGTCTGGAACGCGACCCAACTATAGCACGTAGCGTGACTCTTGTTGAATGCGTATGATGCGAATTTCTCCCATTCGCCCCAGATTTTCTCAAGAACTTCTTTCTTATGCCCGTTGGCCTGGCCACCGGTGAGGAATTTGCCTTTCAGCTCATTCATCTTCTCGATGAGCTTCTTACCCATAGCCTTTCGCAGCGTATCACTCTCGCCGCGGGTGAAGTTGGCCAGCTGACGCGAGAGGAGCATGACCTGTTCCTGGTAAACCGTGATGCCGTAGGTGTCTTTGAGATATACCTCCATCTCGGGTATATCATACACGATAGGCTCGCGGCCGTGTTTACGGGCGATAAAGTCGGGAATCTTCTCCATAGGGCCCGGACGGTAGAGGGCGTTCATGGCGATGAGATCCTCGAATACACTCGGCTTCAGCTCACGAAGATAACGCTGCATGCCCGGCGACTCGAACTGGAATGTACCTACCGTGGCACCGCGGCTGTAGAGGTCGTAGGTCTTGGGGTCATCGATAGGAATATTGTCTATGTCGACTTCCTTGCCTTGCGAACGGCGGATATTCTCCACGGCATCGCGGATGATGGAGAGGGTTTTCAGGCCGAGGAAGTCCATCTTGATCAAGCCGGTGTCCTCGATTACGCGGCCTTCGTACTGGGTTACGAGAATACGGTCGCCGTTCTTGTCGGCGGCAGTGCTCACAGGCACCCAGTCGGTGACATCGTCGCGGCATATGATCACACCGCAGGCGTGCACACCCACGTTTCGTATGGTTCCTTCAAGCTTGTCAGCGAAATTCATGATTTCGGCCACTCCGGCGTCCTTGTCCATCTCGGTCTTGAACTCGGGCACGTATTTTATGCAGTTCGACACTGTCTCCTTCAGTTCCTTGTCGGGATTTGAAGGATCTGCCGGCATATGACGCGGAATAAGCTTGGTGAGGAAGTTGGCCGTAGCCACGGGATAGTTCATCACACGCGCCACGTCCTTTATGGCCGACTTTGCGGCCATAGTGCCGTATGTGATGATGTGCGCCACATTGGCGGCGCCATAGTGATCGGTGACGTAGTTGAGTACGGTCTCGCGGCCATCATCATCGAAGTCAACGTCAATATCAGGGAGAGAAATACGGTCGGGGTTGAGGAATCGCTCGAAAAGGAGGTCGTACTTGAGGGGGTCGATCTGCGTGATGCCGAGGCAATAGGCCACCACCGAGCCGGCGGCAGATCCACGGCCCGGGCCGATGCTCACACCCATCTGGCGTCCTACGCGAATGAAATCCTCCACAATAAGGAAGTAACCCGGGAAACCCATGGTCTTCATGATATGGAGCTCAAAGCGTATGCGGTCGTCAATCTCCTTTGAAAGAGGCATCTCGTAGCGGCGAGCGGCTCCCTCATATGTGATTTTACGCAGATAGTCGGCCTCGAATTTGATGCGGTAAAGTTTCTCATAGCCTCCGAGACGCGCGATTTTCTTATGCGCATCTTCCTCGCTCATCACCACATTGCCGTTCTCATCCTGGGTAAACTCGTCGAAAAGTTCCTTCTCGGTGATGCGGCTGCGGTATTCCTCTTCGGTGCCGAAATCGGCAGGGATGGCGAAGTTAGGCATAATCGGAGCATGGTCTATGTCGTACTCCTCAACCTTATCGGCAATCTCAAGAGTGTTTGTGAGCACTTCGGGCATGTCGGCGAATACAGCCTCCATCTCGGCAGAAGTCTTGAACCACTCCTGCTTGGTGTAAAGCATGCGCCCCTCGTCGTTGACATAGTGGTTGGTCGAGAGGCATATCAGACGGTCGTGAGCCTCTGCGTCGGCCTCATCGACAAAGTGGACGTCGTTGGTGGCTATGACCTTCACACCATGCTTGCGTGCAAGCTCCAGAAGCTGGCCCTCAATCTCGCGTTGGCGCTCGTAAGTTTCGTGATTGGCGCGCTGCACAGTAGCCTTGTGGCGCTGGAGCTCAAGGTAATAGTCGTCGCCGAAGGTTTCTTTCCACCAAGCCACCGACCGGTCGGCACCTTCGAAGTCACCGTTTGCAAGCAGACGCGGAATCTCTCCACCAAGGCATGCCGATGAAATAATCAGGCCTTCGCGGTGGGCGGCCAGCTCTTTCTTATCAGTACGGGGATGCTTGTAGAAACCTTCAGTCCAGGCCTTCGAGACGAGCTTTATAAGATTTTTGTAGCCTTGCTCGTTCTTGGCGAGCACCACCAGGTGACGGCCTGAGTCATACTTGTCGCCACGGTCGTGCAGGTCATTGTTGGCCACGTACATCTCACATCCGAGGATAGGCTTGAGATGGCGGCTTTTAGCTGCCTCAAGGTCGCGGCGGGCGGCTTCGATGGCTTCAGAATCACCTTCCTCCTCCGCCTTGGCCAGGGCATCCTTGGCTTTTCCGACGGCCTCTTTCACCTTCTTGTTGTGTTTCTTGATGTCGTTAAAGAAGGCCTTCGCACCGAACATATTGCCATGGTCGGTCATAGCGAGCGCAGGCTGCCCATCGGCAACGGCCTTTTTTATAAGACCGGACACCGACGAAAGACCGTCGAGCAAGGAATATGAGGTGTGAACGTGAAGGTGGACAAATTGGGCCATATCGGGGTAATTATTAGAGAGATAAGCCGTCCTCCTCTAAAATAGGGAGAAACGGCAGCCCAAAGTTACGAATTTTTCTGCAAATGCAGCCTATTTTCCCTCTGGCCCGGAGCCGCATTATAACGGATTTTTAATTACTTTTGCAACATGGCACAACAAGCGTCCTTGATCACAATCGTAATTCCGGTCTACAACCGGGAGAGGACTTTGCGGCGCACACTCGACTCCATCTCGACGCAGACATCGCATGACTTCAACGTGATTTTGGTCGACAACAACTCGACCGATTCATCGGTAGCCATAATGCGCGCGTGGGCCTCCAGCCAAAACTTCGGAGTAAAGATTCTCCACGAAGCAAAACAAGGGGCAGCCTCAGCGCGCCAGACCGGACTCGAAGCCACAGAGACTTCGTGGACCATGTTCTTTGACTCAGACGACACCATGGAGCCGACGCATGTATTACGGGCAGCTGAAGCCATTAATGCAAATCCGGAAGCCGATATAATCTCGTGGGATGTGCGATACCACACCTCTGCGACCCAATGCCGGGTAAGATCCGGCGTAAAACAAGGTGATCAATACGGCTCGCTCTTCCACGGCACGACCGGAAGCCAGCGTTATTGCGCACGCACAGCCTTATTCCTGAAAGCCGGAGGATGGAATGCTAATCTTGGTGTATGGGATGACATTGAGCTTGGTGCAAGACTGCTCGCGCTCGAGCCGAGAGTATTTCACCTGCAAGGCGCTCCGACTGTCGACATTTATCTCCAGCCCGACTCCATCACTAAAGGCGAGAGTACGGTAAATATAACGAAGGTCGAGCTGGCGCTCAACTGCATACTTGCCACACTCGGCCCGGAATACGCGCACTGGACAGCGTTAAAACTCATGATTTTAGCGGCCCATGCCCCTTCTGCTGAAGGCAGCCGACTACGAAAAAAAATACTTACACAGATTTCGGGCCACCACACTCTGCTGAGATTTGCCTACGCCTACACCCGCCTCGGACTACCCGGCATCGCTCGTCTGCTGAGGCCGTTGATGCAGTGAGTCATTCAAGCATGGCCAGCCCCTGCCTGAAATAGGCGGCCGCCGCATCACCCTGGCGGACAACGGCGCCGTTCCATATCACAATGTCTATATCCACCGCCACGAAGGGTTGGGCCTGCGCGAGTTCCCTGACGCGGGTCTGATAGTCTTTGGTCATGCGCAGCGCCGTTTCATATGTGACAGTGGTGTGGAGCTCGACTACACGGTTGAGATAAGGAGCCACATCTCCGGCATACTCAGGGGCAGTAAGATATTTCGGGGTAGCCTTATTCACTACGCCAACGGCTCCAAGAAACTCAGAGGCGGCCTCGAGGCGCTCGGAGGCATCGGGCACATTGGCCCCCAGGCATATAACTGCTCTATTCGGCATCTTTCAGAGATAAACTAATGCGACGTCGTGCGGTATCGATGCCGATGACCTTGACATTTATACGTTGACCCAGATGAAGCACATCGGCAACAGAGGCCACACGTTTATGAGATAATTCCGATATGTGCAGCAGGCCATTCTCCTTTATACCGAGATCCACGAAGGCCCCGAAGGCTGTTATATTACCTACAATTCCGGGGATGGTCATGCCCTCGCGCAAATCATCGAATGACTCGACGGCAGCCTGAAAGGCGTCTTCATTGTCTTCTGTACGCGGATCACGGCCCGGCTTGCGTAGCTCTGCCACAATATCAGCAATAGTCTCTTTGCCGGCAACTCCGGCAGCTGCCAAAGCCTCGGCATCAATCTTATCGAGCACCTCAGGATTAGCAGGCAGATCTGCCACGGCAACCTTCAGCGAGCGGGCAATACGCGCCACTGCCGGGTAACTCTCAGGATGGATGCCGGTATTATCGAGCGGATCGGCACCATGAGGTACGCGGAGAAATCCGGCTGCCAACTCGAATGCCTTATCACCCAACCGGGGCACCTTGCGCAACTGCGCGCGTGAAGTAAAGTCGCCATTGGCCGCCCTATAAGCGATTATATTAGCTGCCAAAGCAGGCCCGATACCTGATATATAGGAGAGTAATTTCTCGGATGCGGTGTTGACATCGACACCTACGGCGTTGACACAACTCATCACCGTATAGTCAAGTGCGTCTTTAAGCCTCGATTGATCAACATCATGCTGGTATTGCCCGACGCCTATTGATTTAGGGTCGATTTTCACCAGCTCGGCAAGAGGGTCAATCAGTCTGCGCCCGATCGAGACCGCCCCGCGCACAGTGACATCCTTATCGGGAAATTCGTGCCTGGCGATGTCGGATGCGGAGTAGACCGAAGCTCCGTTCTCGCTCACCACAAAGATGCGGGCCGGGTCAATTACCCGGGAGTCGCGTAGGAATTTTTCTGTCTCCCTCGACGCTGTGCCATTTCCGAGGGCCACCACCTCCAGATGGTATTTCTCAATCATTGCCGCAAGTGTGCGGCGCGATCCTTCTACATCGGCTCGCGGCGGCACGGGATAAATAACGGCATCGGAGAGTAGGTTTCCTTGCGCATCAAGTGCGACAACCTTGCAGCCTGTTCTGAATCCGGGGTCGAGAGCCAGCACCCTATGGCCTTTCAAGGGGGAGGCCAGCAGCAACTGACGAAGATTTGAAGCAAAAATATCTATGGCCACCCGGTCGGCTTCATCTTTCAACTCTGCCGAGAGCTCATTCTCGACCGAAGGGCGGAGCAAACGCTTGGCGGCGTCGGCCACAGCATCTTCAATCACGGCAGCGCAAGCCTTGGATGCTTCACGCGGCACATAGGCACGGCAAAGGGCATCGGTGAGAGAATCAGCCGCATCACCAAGCTCAAACTTCACTTTAAGCAAGCCCTCACGCTCGGCACGCCGGATAGCCAGATATTGGTGCGAGGAGATACGGCGCACGCTCTGTGAAAAATCGGCGTATTGGGCCAGCGGGGTGGCGCTTAGCTCGGCTACCTTATCTTTGGGTACGGAGCATACGAGCGAGGCTGACCGGCGGTAAGCATTGCGGGTCATATTGCGCAGGCGTGCCGAATCGGCCGCCCATTCCGCAATTATGTCCGAGGCGCCTTCAAGGGCCTCATCGATAGTTTTCACATCGCCGTGCCCGACGAATCTGAGGGCCGAGGCATGGCAATCGGCAGCCCGCCCGGCCATGATGATACGCGCCAGGGGCTCCAGACCTTTCTCACGAGCTATAGCCGCACGTGTGCGTCGCCGGGGCTTGAACGGGGCATATATGTCCTCAACCTCCGTCATGGTCGATGCCTGCTCCAACTGAGCGGCAATCTTATCGGTCATCGCACCGGCGGCTTCGATAGCCTCTTTCACAAAGTCCTTGCGTGCCTGCAACTGGCGTTCCTGTGCCAGAGCACTCTCTATAGCCCTGACGGCAACCTCATCGAGCGAGCCTGTACGTTCCTTGCGGTATCGGCTTATGAAAGGTACTGTAGCACCGCCGTCGAGCAGTTCAGCCGTAGCCTCAACGGCTTTTAGGGGCAACGACAATCGTGAGGCCACCGCCTGGAAAATTGTATTCATCTGCTGAATTTAAAGAGAGTTATTTCAGGAGTTGCACCGATTCGGGCCGGCATCCCCACCTCCCCGATGCCGATATTGACATAGAGGTCGTGCGCGCGGTCGGAGTCGGAGTACATGCCGCCCCAGGTCTTATAGCGGAATACGGCAGGAGAAATTCTGCCGAAAGCCACCTGCATGGCATGAGTATGGCCAGATAAGGTAAGGGCTATATTTTTATCTGGGCTTTCCGCGATGTCGGCCGACCAATGGGCAGGATTATGCGACAGAAGTATCTTGAATGCCGGATCGGCAAGATCGCCGCTATACGCAACATCAAGATCGCCATAAATGGGGAAGGGAGGATCTCCTATATTCTCCACACCGATAAGCACGATAGAGTCAGAGCCGGCATAGAATGTGTGGCTCTCATTATTGAGCATATGCCATCCCATCTGGGCCTGCATATCTTTGAGCAGCATCATATTCACCTCTTTGGCTTCATCTGACGGCCAATTGTAATAATCGCCGTAGTCGTGGTTGCCGAGAATGGAGTAGACTCCCATCGGAGCCTCCAGGCGGCTAAGGGTGCTCACAAATGGAGCAAGCTCATCGGTGCGACGGTTGACTATATCGCCGGTGAAGACGATCAGATCGGGATGGAGTGCGTTGACGGCATCGACGACCTTGGCCACATATGCCGTATCGGCGCCATAGCTGCCTACGTGCAGATCGGAAATCTGAGCGACCGTCAAGCCTTGGAATGCCTCAGGCAAAGCCGGATTGGTGTAGTCGATCTCCACCACATCGATATTATAGCGGTTGACGAGGGCGCCCCACCACATGAGCAGGAACGCACCGACACCGAATACAATCGGGAGCGAGCGAACAACTCTGTTGCGAGCGAACTTGCACACCAGGTCAAACAGGACACCTATGTATTTAGAAATATATATGCTGAAATACGAGAATAGTGCCCACATGATGCCGACAAGGTCGGAGTCGGAGGCTGACTTCTTGGGCCAGCATATCATCACCACCAGGAACAAGGCCAAGGCTATGGAAGACCACAGCGAGAAGGGGCGCCAGAACGCTGCCGCACGTCGACAACGGCGCCATACAGCCCGGCAGATATACCAATCGACGAGGGCGTCGAGTATAAGTACGGGCAAGATAAGGAGTAGAGGTAGTCTCATATCAATCAGTCGCAATTCTCGCAGTCGAGGGCTGTGAGCTGGTTTTTAAGAGGGTTAGCATACATGGTGAGCATCATCCGGCGCATGAATACCTTTTCATCGTCGGTAATGTCGGGCACATCGACCTTAGCAAGCTGGGCATCGATATAGGCATCGAAGGCCTCCACATCGGATGCCGTGTAGTGTGATGCATAGCGGTCGGAGCCAGAATCCTCGTCGTAGGCAATGTAATTGCAGGGGAAGATGCGGTATCCGCAATGAATCGAACGGTCGATAATATCGCAAGCCTTGCGCACAACTTCACCACGGTCAGTTGAGGGATGGGCTTCCAGGTCGGCATTGATGCACTTGCCTAAATGGAAATGCACACGGCCCTTCTGACGCAGCAGGCCCGTCTCCATGCTGAAGAGGTCGTCGCGCTGGCTCTTTTTGAAATCCGGATCACGGCGTTTGAGCAGGAACTCGCGCACCTTCAGGTAATCGTTAGGATCGTACTCATATGAGATTGACACCGGCATAATGTTGAGGGCCAGAAGATTGCTCTTTGAGTCACCGCCCCCGGCGAGCGATAGCATCTTCACAACACTCTCCTGCGTGCGGTCGTTGGAGTCTTTGGCTCGGCCTTCACGCTGGGCAATCCACAGCGACTCTTTCATGTCGAGAATCACATGATGTATGTATCCCGAGAGCTGTTTGGCGGCTTCGAGTGCCTGGCGTACACCAGTGTCTCGCTTAACAATAAAACTACGGTTAAGCTTCACCAGATCGGTGATCCAATCAAAAATCAGAAGATTGTTGCCGATGGCCACCTGGGTGAGAGGGAGATTCTCCCTTATGAAGCACAGGTTGAGGAAAGACGCATCGAGCACAATGTCGCGGTGATTTGTGATGAAGGTGTAAGGCACCGTGGGGTCATAATTATCAAGACCGCTTACCGAGAGGCCACGTGTAGTCTTCGATACAAGCAGCTCAAGGAAGGGGCCCATGATTTTCCGCTGGAAATCCATCTGGGATTTCACAGTCAGGAGCCTCTCAACGAATTCGTCGTAGTTGACATCGGGCATCACGTAACGCACGGCATGCTCGAAGCCGGGTTCTTTAACTAACTCGGCAATCTTTTCGTGAAACTGATGGTCATCGTAAGGCCTTATGTCGGCATACGGATCGTTGTTTATGTCGTTATGCAGTATAGTCTGTGTCATGTCAATGTGTGTTTAGTGCACTGTAAGACAAACAAAGAGTGATAGCTTAGAGTTGGATTATTCTGGAGGATTCGCTGGTGCGGAGAGGGTATCGGGCGGAATGATGCCGTCGGGGCGCTCATGCAGCGGCGACAGAGGCGGTCGGGGAATTTCGGGAATGCCACGGCCAAGCGCCTGCATTATGTCTTCCATCGCTGGCGGTACGGTAAAAATATCGGTGGGCGATTGCGGCCGCATATCGGCGAACCACTTGAATTTAGGCAGGTAATAAATACTCTTCTTGGCAAGGAAAAGAGGGGTTGCGGCTCCGGTAGTCTCGGGCCACATCTTTATCCTTTCGGTAGTACGGCCCTTGAAGGTGGCAGTGAGGAAGCTGCTCTGGGCATTGACGATCTTGTTGATAGTCGAATCCGACTCCTCGGGATACATGATAATCTCCACATTGCCGTTTATATCGAGCTGCCGCATCTCACCGTCAATAAAGTAGGCAATCATTTCTTTTCCGCTGAGCTGATTGTAGTGCTCGGCCTCTATGTGCTGGGCGGTGAAACCCTGGTCGGGGAGGATGGCCTTCTCGATAGTTGAATCGTTGAGTTGGAGTTCTATTACATTTCCGAATACCTGCTGGTCTTCATTCCACACCACAGGATTAATGAACATGCGGAGCATGGAATCGGCCTGCGTGAAGCGCATGGAGTCGCATACCCCCTGCATATCATTGCGGAAGAAACGTACACGCGGGTAAACCACAGCCACATGGGTGGTATCGACACGGATGCTTGCAGGCGTCTGAGCCACGGTGTCGGCGGCGATATGTGTGCTGTCGTATCGGGCAAACGACTGTATATATTTTCCGTGGAGATAGAGGGTGTCGGGGCCCGAAAATTCTTTGATCAACGCGCGGCCTGTCGCAAAAGAACTATCGGCCAACTCGTTGTAATATCCATAGTCGGCATGAAGCTCGACGTGGTGCGCTGTATCGGTGAGCACCATAGCGCCGAATGCCTCTCCATAGCCTGCCGTGCGGTCGTAGAAAATAGTGTCGGCCGTCAGGGTCTGTCCTTGCGAGGTTACTACAAGCGAGCGGTCGAAGAGGGTTGTGCGGTTGCTGTCGGTGTCATACACCCCCAGCCGGGTATAGACAGTGCCGCGGGCATTTATTACGGTTGATGGCGAGTGGAGCTCGGCCACATGGGTGGCTGTGTTGTAGTACAGAGTATCGGAGAATATATCGAGCGTATCGCTTGTATTGCGCGAGTTCAGATGGACGTTGGTGTAGAAGTTGGCTTCTTTGGTTGACGGGGCATATTCCCCATAGAGTGATGTGAGGGTGTTGGAAGGGTCAGTCAATGTACCGCCTACCTCATAGTATCCCAGATCGTATTTAAGGTCGTAGATAAATACATCGGTCTGTAGTTCCACATCGCGGTTGATGAGACGCACCTTCTTGCCAGCATCGGCATAGAGGGTGGCGACTTCGGAGACGCCATCGAAATTCAGCTCATCGGCAAAGACAAAGAGGGTGTCGCCCTGCTCCATGCTCACATTACCGAAGGCGTCCATCGACTCGGTTTCAGAAAAATAATGGGCGCTGTCGCAGCGCATTATCATCGGGCCTTTAGTGAAGACCACGTCTCCGGTAAGAATCATGAATGAATCATCGGGATTCTTGAGGAGTAAGTCGGCTCTTTCGAGGAAGACGCGGTTGCCAGCCGAGCGGTCGGCCGAAGGGATGGTAGGGCGTATGTCGGGCACATCCTGCCGGGGGGCGGACGTACGTGCCACAATCGCCGGCAAAGCAAACGCCAGCAACAATGTGATGACTATGCAAAGTTTTTTACTATGCAAGATATTACGCTTGAGTTTCTTAGAGAAAACTTACCGGAGCTCGGCGCTCCATTCCGACCGAGGATATTATTCCTGGCTCTGACGGGTCTTGATCCAGCCTTGATGCTGGAAGTCGCAGCCACGCCAGCCATCTTCTACACGCACGTAAGTCTCCTTGATTTTGTTTGCAAGCCATTTGTCTACAATAGCCTGTTTCTGCGACTCCTCGTACATATCCTTAATGGTCTGGAAGTCATCAGCCAGATTGGCTGCATGGGCGTCGATACGGTTGGTCAGGCGCACCATGGCCACAATCTCGCGGTCGCGCTTCGGGTCACGCATGATGAAAGGCTGAGAAATCTCACCCGGCTGGAGCTGGCCCACGGCTTTTGCCACTTCCTGAGGGAGCTCCGACATTTCGAAGCGGGTTGTACCGGTAGTGGAGTTTACCATCACGCCATTGCTGAGGCGGGTATCCTTGTCCTGCGACACAAGGCGGACAGCCTCTTCGAATGTAAGGCGATGGTTATCAACAATGTCAGCGTGCAAACTATCGAGGCGGGTCACAGCCTCAACGAGGTCTTTCTCCGCAACTTTGGGGCGGAGAAGTATATGGCGCGTATTGATGCGGTCGCCACGCTTCTCGATGAGCTGGATAATGTGGAAACCGTATTCAGTCTCGACTATCTTCGACACCTTTTTGGGGTCGTTGAGGTTGAATGCCACGGCAGCATATTCGGGCACGAGCTGTCCACGGCCCATGAAGCCGAGTTCGCCACCACGCACACTCGATCCGGGATCCTCTGAGTAGAGAATGGCCAGGGTAGAGAATTCACTCTCGCCGCGTGTGACACGATCGGCATAGTCGCGGAGACGGGCCTTCACATCGTCAATTTCCTGGCGAGGAATGATGGGGTTGAGCGTAAGCACCTGCACTTCAACCTGAAGAGGCACGAAAGGCACACTGTCGGCAGGCAGCTGGTCGAAATAACGGCGCACATCGCCCGGAGTCACCTTAAGATTTTTGGTGAGGCCGGCACGCACCTGCTGCACGCGGGCACGGTTGCGCATATTGGTGGCGTAGTATTCACGGATTTCAGCTATGGGCTTACGGAAGTACTGCTCTACCTTCTCACGCGAGCCGAGGTTGTTGATCAGATAGTTGAGCTGGCTCTCGACCTGCATCTGCACCATTGACTCCTGCACTTCGACAGTGTCGATGTCGGCCTGATGAAGGAAAAGACGCTCAATTGCAATCTGCTCGGGGATATAACAATAAGGGTCGCCGGGAACCTGTGCGCGGTCGCTCAGCAACTCCTGATACATCTCTTCTATCTCCGATTTATATATGGGCTCGTCGCCAATCATCCAGGCCACTTCTTCAATCACATTGTTGCCGGGTGCGGCCGCAAAAACAGCGGCGGCTATGACAAGGGCAATGCCCGCAAAAATACTTTTTTTCTTCATTTTCTTCTCCTTTATAGGGAATGTGTGCAAAGTTAAGCCATTTTTTGCAATCAGCCCTTGCCGTTAAAGTTTTTTATCAATTGATACACCAAGTAGATGCCGCGGCGTCAGTTTTGCCATATCAATAATTTTTTGTACCTTTGTAAGCTTAAAAATAGAACTCACATTCTGAATCATATTTACCAAACATGGCAGAACAACAAGAGGAATACAGCGCCAGTAACATCCAGGTCCTCGAAGGCCTGGAGGCAGTGCGGAAACGCCCCGCTATGTATATTGGCGACATCTCCGAAAAGGGTCTGCACCACCTTGTCTATGAGGTGGTCGACAACTCAATCGACGAAGCCCTGGCCGGATACGCCAAGGAAATCAACGTCACCATCAATCCCGACAACTCCATAACCGTAGAGGATGACGGCCGCGGCATCCCCGTGGACATGCACGAAAAAGAACACAAGAGTGCCCTTGAGGTGGTGCTGACTGTGCTTCACGCCGGCGGTAAGTTCGACAAGAGCAATTACAAGGTGTCCGGCGGTCTGCACGGCGTAGGTGTATCGTGTGTCAACGCACTATCGACCTACCTCCGCGCCGAGGTGCGACGCAACGGCAAAATCTACGCGCAGGAGTTCAGCTGCGGCAAGCCCACCACCGGTCTTGAAATAGTAGGCGAGAGCGACCACACGGGCACGACTATAACCTTCAAGCCCGACGGCAGCATCTTCACCACCACAGTATACGACTACGCCATCCTGGCCAACCGTCTGCGCGACCTGGCCTTCCTGAATGCAGGCATCACCCTCCACCTCACCGACAAGCGCCAGCTCGACGCCGAAGGCAAGCCCCGCAAAGAGACATTCTTCTCCAAGGACGGCCTGCGTGAGTTTGTTGAGTACATCGACGCCAACAAAGAGTCGCTCATCAGCGATGTAATCGACCTCAACACCGAGCGCCAGGGCATTCCCGTTGAAGTGGCATTCACCTACAACACCACCTCCAACGAGAATATCTATTCTTTCGTAAACAACATCAACACCATCGAAGGTGGCACACACCTCACGGGCTTCCGCCGTGGCCTCACCTCCACACTGAAGAAATACGCCGACGACAACAACCTTCTCAAGAACGCCAAGGTTGAGATTGCCAGCGATGACTTCCGCGACGGCCTCACCGCCGTAATCTCGGTAAAGGTGATGGAGCCCCAGTTCGAAGGTCAGACCAAGACCAAACTCGGCAACAACGAAGTGATCGGTGCCGTACAGACCGCTGTGAGCGAAGCCCTCGGCAACTACCTTGAAGAGCATCCGGCCCAGGCCAAGATAATCGTGGAGAAGGTGGTGCTCGCGGCGCGCGCCCGTCACGCCGCCCTCGCTGCCCGCCAGCAGGTACTCCGCAAGACTCCTCTTGTAGGTGGCGGTCTCCCTGGCAAACTCACCGACTGCTCAAGCCGCACAGCTGAAGACTGCGAGCTCTTCCTCGTCGAGGGTGACTCGGCAGGTGGAACAGCCAAGCAGGCCCGCGACCGCCGTTTCCAGGCCGTACTTCCTCTGCGAGGCAAAATCCTCAACGTAGAGAAGGCCCTTGAGCACCGCGTATTTGAAAGCCAGGAAATTGCCAACCTTTTCCGCGCGTTGCGTGTGACCATCGGTACAGACGAAGACCCCAAGGCTCCCAACCTCTCGAAGCTCGCTTACCACAAGGTAATCATCATGACCGATGCCGACGTCGACGGCGCCCACATCGCCACCCTGCTGATGACCTTCTTCTTCCGCCGCATGCGTCCGCTGATCGAACACGGTCATCTCTACCTCGCCTCGCCCCCACTCTACAAGTGCAAGATGGGCAAGAACGAAGAGTATTGCTGGAACGACATGCAGGTACAGCAGTTCATCGCAAAATACGGCGACCGCACCTCTGTACAGCGCTACAAAGGTCTCGGTGAGATGTCGGACGAAGAGCTGCGCGCCACCACCATGTCGCCTGAAGGCCGTATCCTCAAGCAGGTCAACATCAGCGACGCTGCCGAGGCCGACCGTATCTTCTCAATGCTCATGGGCGAAGACGTGGCTCCCCGCCGCGATTTCATCGAGGCAAACGCCACATACGCAAACATCGACGCTTAAGCATCAACCATCCGCACCCCCGGCGCGTTATTAATATACATTATTTATATTATTGCAACA
Source organism: uncultured Muribaculaceae bacterium (assembly GCA_910586595.1). GTDB lineage: Bacteria > Bacteroidota > Bacteroidia > Bacteroidales > Muribaculaceae > CAG-873. The sequence goes on from CAJUJB010000021.1 coordinate 36,813, forward strand.
CACGCCGGGGTTGCCTAAGCCGCCCCTCCACGCTTTCAACACTTCATCATGCCCAAGACAATAAAGACTAAAAAGCAGGCTGCGCAGATACGCACCTACGTCGATACATTCATCGCCCAGCAAAGTGGCGGCACATACAATTACAAACAGGTATCGAGCGCCATCGGACAGACGTCGCCGGCCGCACAGCGCGCCGTGGCCCTGTATCTGGCAGAGCTCGCTTTCGACGGCCTGCTCATAGAGACAGCTCCCGGAAAATACAAGACACCCAGCCGTACACTTAAAGCCGAGGGTGTATTCGTACGACGGAGCAACGGCAAGAACAGTGTCATCACCGACACTGACGGCGAAGAGATATTTGTGGCGGAGCGCAACTCCATGCACGCCCTCAACGGCGACCGTGTGGAAGTGGCAATTGCCGCACGCGTGAAAGGACGCGAACCCGAAGCTGAAGTAACCCAGATCTTAGAAAAGAAAGACCAGACATTTATCGGCACACTGAAGGTAGACAAGCATTTCGCCTACCTGCTCACCGACTCGAAATTTCTGGCAACCGATATTTATATACCCCGCGCCAAGCTCAAAGGCGGTGCGACAGGCGACAAGGCCATCGTACGCATCACCCATTGGCCCGACGATGCCAAGAACCCGCAGGGCGAGATAATCGACATACTCGGCAAGACCGGCGAGAACACCACCGAGATGCACGCCATCCTGGCTGAATTCGGGCTGCCCTACCGCTACCCTGAGGCTGTGGAAAAAGCCGCCGACAAAATCGATGCCGGCATCACACCCGAGGTTGTGGCAGCACGTGAAGACCTGCGCGGAGTGACAACCTTCACCATTGACCCCCGCGACGCGAAAGACTTCGATGACGCCTTGTCGATCCGACGCCTTCCCAACGGCAACTATGAAGTAGGTGTCCACATCGCCGACGTCACCCACTATGTGAAACCCGGCACCATCATCGACCGTGAAGCCGAAAGCCGCGCCACGAGCGTGTATCTTGTCGACCGCACCATACCGATGCTGCCCGAGCATCTCTCAAACGGAATATGCTCGCTGCGCCCCGATGAAGACAAGCTCACCTTCTCGGTAATCTTCGAGATGGACAAGGACGCCAAGGTGGTAAATTCGCGCATCGCCCGCACGGTGACCCGCAGTGTGCGCCGCTTCACCTACGAAGAGGCCCAGGAGGTTATCGAAACCGGCAAAGGCGACTACAAAGATGAGATTCTTGCCCTCGACCGGCTTGCCAAAGTGCTGCGCAAGAACCGCTACGACAACGGGTCGGTAGACTTCGACCGCGTAGAGGTACGCTTCGACATCGACGATAAAGGCCACCCGACGAGAGTTTTCTTCAAGGAATCGAAAGACGCCAACAAACTTATCGAGGAATTCATGCTTCTGGCCAACCGCACAGTGGCCTCGGCCATCGGCCTTGTGCCCAAGCGCAAAAAGCCCAAAGCATTCGTATACCGCGTACACGACGTGCCCGACGCTGAGAAACTATCGAATCTCGCAGCCCTCTCGCGCACCTTCGGTTACCGCCTCAAGACCACCGGCAGCCCCCAGGAAATCAACCGCTCGATCAACAAGATGCTTCAGGACGTGAAAGGCAAGGGCGAAGAGAATTTCCTCGCCACCCTCGCCATCAGGTCAATGGCAAAAGCCATCTACACGACCGAGAACATCGGACACTACGGCCTGGGCTTCGAATATTACACCCATTTCACCTCACCTATCCGCCGCTACCCCGACATGATGGTTCACCGTCTTCTCGAGCGTTACCTCGCAGGCGGCCGCAGCGTTAATCTTGAGAAACTCGAGGATGAATGCAAGCACTCGTCGGATCAGGAACAGCTCGCAGCCAACGCAGAGCGTGCATCCATCAAGTACAAGCAGGTGGAATATATGGGCGACCATCTTGGCGAAGTTTTCAAAGGAGTCATCTCCGGAGTTACCGAATGGGGCCTCTATGTGGAACTTGACGACAACAAGTGCGAGGGTCTTGTGCCCATGCGCGACCTTGCCGACGACTTCTACGACTTCGACAATAAGAATTACTGCCTTATAGGCCGCAAATACAATCACCGTTACCGCCTCGGCGATGCGGTTGAAGTACAGGTTGCACGTGCCGACCTTCAGAAAAAACAGCTCGACTTCGTGATTGTAGACGAGAAAAATCCTGCCCGGAGCCTCGATACACTCACATCAGCCAAAGCCCCCAAAGGCAAAGCAGCCGTAAACGAAAAACCCGGTAAGAAGAAAAGAAAAGGACGTCGTTGAACGGCTTAAATCAATAAACTCAATCATCTATATGACCCAACCCCGCCAGCCCTCAGGCTATATAAGTGTGGAAGGACTACGCGTCTTTGCCTATCACGGCGTTGAGCCTCAGGAGACACAAGTAGGGAATACCTTTGAGGTGTCGGTGACGGTCGCATTTCCTTGTGAACATGCGATGCGCACCGACCGCCTCGACCTGACGATCAACTATGCCGAGATTGTAGACATCATCAAAGCCGAGATGAACTTCCCGTCCAAGCTTCTCGAGCATGTTGCCTTCCGCATATATGAAGCCATAACGAGGCGATTTATCCAGGTTACGGGCGGAACAATAAGCATATACAAACTCCAACCGCCCATAGAGGCAGAACTTTCGCGTGTGGGATTCTGCTTCAGATGGTAAGACTCCGGAGATTTTTCAAATACAAATACAATAACCTGCTTCTAAATTCGTTAGAAGTATTAGATTAAACCAATCATATACCAGCTATGAATTTCAAGTCGCTTGTCCTGTCGGGCGTCGCGGTGCTGGCCCTCAGCGCATGCAACTCTTCCAAGACGGTGCTCCCCTATTTCACCGACATAATCACCGTGCAGGAAGGCACACTCCCGACCGATGACTATATGCCTCAGATCCAGCCAGACGACGAGCTCCAGATCATTGTCTCGTCGGCCAACCCCGAGGCTACATTGAACTACAATCTTCCCTTTGTTAATCCGGCATCGAGAGATAAATTCACGATGTCGTCCACACCCCGTTACCAGACCTACATCGTCAACACCAAAGGCGACATTGATTTTCCTGTACTGGGCACCCTCCATGTGGCAGGCCTTACCACCGAGCAATTGAAAGAAGAACTCGTGGCTAAGATCTCGCGCGACGTTAAAGACCCCATCGTCTCGGTCAGCCTCATCAACTTCACCGTAGTTGTGGCAGGCGAGGTCGAGAATCCCCAGACACTCCAGGTCAACCGCAACCGAATGACTGTGCTCGATGCACTGGCAGCCGCTGGCGATCTAACCGAGTATGGCGAACGGTCGAACGTGCTTATAATCCGCGAGGAAAACGGCGAACGCAAATTCGCGCATCTCGACCTCAACTCCTCGGAGACTCTGACTTCGCCCTATTACTACCTGCAGCAGAACGACTACGTCTATGTTGCGCCCAACAAGGTACGTCAGGCCAACTCCAAGTATAATCAGAACAACGCCTACAAACTCTCTGTAACATCAACCATCGTGAGCGCGGCCTCAGTAATCGCGTCTCTCGTAATCGCTCTGACAGTAAAATAAACTACCATGGCAAAAAACAACAATTCCGACTTCATCGACATTGTCGGCCTTTTCAGACAGTACGTCAAAAAATGGTACTTGTTCGTTATTTCAGTAGTGGTATGCGTTGGTCTGGCATTCATCTACTCAAAAGTACGCCTGCCTGAATATGCTGTGCGTGCCAACCTCCTTATTTCCACCGACAAGGGCGATATGGGCGCTGCCGCCGCTGGAGGCATGGGAGCCATCTCCATGCTCTTCGGATCGGACGGATACGTTGAAGACGAGATTTTCATCGTGTCGTCGCATTCGCTCTACCGTGATGTGGTAAAAGATCTTGGCATCAATATCGAATACTACACCAAGAAGAATTTCCTCACCAAAGAACTCGCCTACCCCGAGCACCCCCTTGTAGTCACCCCTCAGGCAGGCATGCTTGATACGCTGGAAACATCCATCGCATTCAATGTAAAGGTGAATAAAAACGGCAAGACGAACATCAAGGCTAAAATGAAACGCAAAACCGTGGCCAAAGTCAATGATGTGACTCTTCCCTATACCATCAAAACTCCACTCGGAGAATTCACCTTTGCCAAGACCTCTGACTACCCTACCGGCGAGGGTCTCTCGTCCGATATTATAGTGGCAGGATATGACGCAGCCGCCGAGTATCTTGACCTTGAAATCAACACCGAAATCGCGTCCAAGCGAAGCAATGTAATCTCACTCGGCATAAACACAACCAATCCTAAATACGGAAAAGCCGTCCTGAATGAGATTATAGCAAAGTACAACGACCGCGGCGTTCAGGAAAAAAATCATCAGAACCAGCAGACCGCCAAATTTATCGATGGCCGTCTCGACATTCTCGCCAGCGAGCTAAATCTCTCGGAAGCCGAGGTGCAGGAGTACAAGCAGAAAAAAGGAATGGTGGAATTCGAGATCGACGCCCGTTACAACCTCGAAAAGAAAGGCCGTCTCGAAGCTGACCTGCTCAACGCCAAGACTCAGGAAGAGATTATCAAGATGACCCTCTCATTCCTTGGCAAGCCCGAGAACGCATATGCCCTCATCCCCACAACTCTCGACAACGAAGGCCTCCAGCGCTCAATCGAAGCTTACAATACTGTAGTGCTCCAGCGTGCTGAGCTGGCCAACAGCGCACGCGCCGACAACACCATGCTCAAGCAACTCTCTGAGCAGCTCGACCTGATGCGCTCCAATATCGCCACCTCGGTGTCGCGCGCGTTGGAAACCGCACATGTGGCCGTTCGCGACCTTGAACGTGAAATGAATTCCACTCAGGCAGCCCTGACCGATATCCCTGCCCAGGAACGCGAATACGGCAATCTTATCCGCGACCTCAAGGTTAAGCAGGAACTTTTCATCTTCCTCCTGCAGCGCCGCGAGGAGACTGCCATGATGCTTGCCACCGCATACCCCAAGGGGGTGACCGTCGACGAAGCCTATACCCTCTCCGAGCCTCTGGGCCTCACACGTAAGATGATACTCCTCATCGGCTTCTTCCTCGGCATCATGATTCCCCCGGTAATTCTCTACATCCGCAAACTCGTGCACAACCGCTTCGAGACCCGCGCTGATGTAGAACGCATGACCGATGTGCCCATCCTCGGTGAGATGTGCATCGACAACAGCGGCCGCCGCCTCGTGGTAAGCTCCGACGACACAACTGCCACCGCAGAGCTCTTCCGACTCATGCGCAGCAACCTTCTCTTCATCCTCAACGACCCGCGCGACAAGGTGGTGCTCCTCACCTCCACTTCGTCGGGAGAAGGCAAGTCGTTCATATCAATCAACCTTGCCGCCTCGCTGGCTCTGCTCAACAAGCGCGTGCTTCTGGTAGGTATGGACATCCGCAACCCGCAGCTTGCCAACTACCTCAATATCGCGCCTCAGTTCGGCCTGACGCAGTATCTGTCGTCATCGAAGGTTACACTCGAGCAGACCATCATGCCGTACAAGGAGATTCCCGGCCTCGACATCATCTGCGCCGGCCCCGTGCCTCCCAACCCTGCCGAGCTTCTTATCTCGCCCAAGGTCGACGAGCTCTTCCAGCAGCTGCGTTCGATGTACGACTACGTGATCGTCGACACAGCGCCTATCGGTCTTGTCAGCGACACATTCACACTCGACCGCATCGCCGATGCAGCCATCTATGTATGCCGCGCCAACTATACCTCACTCTCCGATCTTGACCTGATCAACGACATCTATGAGCAGCACCGTCTCAAGAAGGTATCGCTCGTGATCAACGGCACGGCAGCTAAGAAAACCTACGGCTACGGCAAGAAGAAGAGCCACGGCCAGGCATAGTCCAAGCCACACTGCATTGGTATCAACTAATCCGACACTTATCAAGCGCAACACTGCCTCCGCAACCCGGAGGTCAGTGTTGGCGCTCGTAATAGCCCTCACGGCTCACTAAAACAGCAGCCACAGATGACAGCCCATTCAGTTCTTTACATGCCATCGGTATTCAAGCGCCACAGGCTCAAGCCCACCGAAGAGCGCCAGCCACTCGACCTGCCGAAGGAGATGTGGCGCACGCCCCTGTGCTACATGCTCTGCATGGCCCTGCTCGGACTTCATTTCTTCCCCATACTGCTGGTAATCCTGGCCATGCTTGTGAAGGCATGGAAGAACGACCGCTACAACTTCGCGATAATGCTCTTTCTCCTCTTCGGCACATTCGCGATGTATACCGACTCACTCTTTCCGGTAAAGCCGTATGACTTAGGCCTCGTCACCGGAGTAGGATGTTTTTTAGTACTTAAGAAGAACAAGATTCTCACCAAGGTATCTCTGCTCTACTTCGCTTACGTGGCGGCGATCATCTTCATCTCCACGTTCTCGAGCGAGTCATTCTCGGTGCAGTTCTTCGTGATGCGGTATTATTTCAGCTTCATCAGCCTCTTTATACCGCTGGCCGTCTTCGCTAACCGCGACTTCGATATAATGTACTTCTTCAGGAAGTTCATGGTCTTCTTCCTGATCATGTGTATCTTCTATATACTTGATGGCTTCGTGCTGAAGGGCTATATATTCGTTCCAGGTACCTTCATCTCCTCGGGCAACACCTCAACCTTCTATTCGCCCTATCTCACCCCATTCAAGCTGATGATACTCCGTAAGTATCCTCCGGGAATGCTCATGATAGGCGTCGTGCTGCTGCCTCTGGCGCGGTATTACAGGCTGCGTACCTGGCAGATCCTCACCATTATCCTGGCGGCCATCTCTACTCTTACCTTCAGCTACATCATGGCCGTGCTGATCTGTCTGATTCTCTTCCAGGGTTCGGTAAAGAAGGTAATGCGCTATGCCATGTATGGCTTCATAGGCATTTTGCTGGCCGTGGGAGTCGATTTTATCCTCCCCTACAATAAGGCCAAAGGCGAGAGTACGCTGCGTATCCGCTCATCGTTCGAGCAGTTCTCCGACCTCGCCTCGATGGTCGACGATGAAGACCTTGCAAAATTCGGCTCGGGCCGTATGGCACAAGCCCTTCCTATCCTCGAGCTTATAACCAATGAGGATAAACGCTGGACGGGTCTGGGCTTCCTCCATCCCGAGAAGACCACATCGCTGAAATTCATCATCGAGAACGAATATTTCTCCGACGTTACGCAGGCCGAGCGCGTGGCTACCGACGTAGAGATTGTGCCCGTGCAGCTGTTTATCCACATGGGCTGGTGCGGTATTATATTGCAGACTCTTTTCTTCCTCGCCTTATACCTGATTGTACGCAAGATGCGCTACAGGAGTGTATATCTTGCCGCCGCGCTGTTCTGTTTCCTTGTGGGCCTTGCAGGCTTCGGCAGCGTCAACTCATATCTCGGCATGAGCATCGTCACTATGAGCTATGCCGCCGTATTGATGGCCAATAAGCAAGAAGAAAAAGCTCTGGAGAAAAAAACGGAGCCGCACGCCCCGATTTATAAAGCCGACTGACTTCGCCGAAGCGGGCATGAAGGGCACGGAAACGCGCCAGAACCTCGGGGCTGAACGAAGCCATCGAGGCTTCGACACGTGCGAGGGGTTTGCGTTTCATGTCGCCACTCTTGCTGTAGAAACAGTCGGCATAGCACACCAATTGCTCCAGCAGGCTCTCGGGCATATAACTGCGTCCGGCAGGCATAGGCAGCCCTCTGGCCTCTATCTCGGCTGATGTAAGCCCGGCACCAGTGTGGCGCTCAGCTACGCGGGCGTAAATCTCCGGAGCTCCGGCAGCCCTGAGCATATCGGCACCAATCGGGCCGTGGCACAAGTATGGGGCGGCGCCATAGCAACCGATGCCTGGGGCGTTCGTACGGATAATTCCTATATCGTGGAGCATGGCTGCAGCCTCGATGTCTTCCCGGCTCAACGGTAGATTGAGCCTGTCGGCGATTGCCAAGGCCTCATCTGCAACGGCCCGGCTATGCGACAGCAAAATCCCGCTGACCTTGCGGCCTGCGGGATATATGCTGTCGATAAACTTGCGGTAATCGAAAGTGCTCATTCTACAAAAGTTATCCAGCCATGGGTGTCAGGCTCCACGCCTTCGCGAATCGCGTTGAGCTTGCGAACAAACTCTGTGGTGACAGGGCCGGGCTTGCCGTCTTTCGAAATAATATATTTCTTGCCGGTGTCGATGTCGTCGATCTCTCCGATGGGCGAGCATACGGCGGCGGTGCCGCAGGCAGCGGCTTCGCTCACCTCTTCGAGCTCGTCGACGGTGATGTGACGCTGCTCAACCTCCATACCCATCTCGCGGGCGAGCTCCATAAGGCTCATGTTTGTGATCGAAGGCAGAATCGAGTCAGACTTCGGTGTGATATACTTGCCGTCTTTTATTGCATAGAAGTTGGCAGGGCCGCACTCGTCGAGGTATTTCTTTTCTTTCGGATCGAGGAAGAGCACAGCCGAGTAACCCATCTCATGAGCCTTATGGCTTGCACCGAGCGAGGCTGCATAGTTACCACCTACTTTCCAGCGACCGGTACCCTGAGGTGCAACGCGGTCGTACTGGCGCATGATGCATATGTTGGTATTCTTGAAGCCACCTTTGAAGTATGGCCCTACGGGAGTAACCATCACCATGAAGAGATACTCGTCGGCTTCTTTAACACCGATGCGTGGAGTGAGACCGATCTCGAGCGGACGGATATAGAGCGAAGCTCCGCTGCCGTAAGGCGGGATGAAGCGCTCGTTGAGCTTGACGGCACGGATGCACATCTCCTCAAAAATCTCATAGGGTACGGGCTCCATCAGGAGGCCGCGGGCCGACTCACGCATGCGCTTGGCATTCTCGCGGAGGCGGAATATACGTATTTTTCCATCAACGCCACGGAAGGCCTTCAAGCCTTCGAATATCTCCTGGCCATAGTGAAGAGTGGTGGCGGCCATGTGAATGTTGACGGTTTCTGATTGCGATACTTCGATAGGACCCCACTTGCCGTCGCGGAAGGTGCAGCGGAGGTTGTAGTCGGTGGGATAGTAGCCGAAGGGAAGGCTACCCCAGTCAATGTCTGTGTCCATTTCTGTGTTGTTTAGTTATTCGTCGCAAATTTAGACATTATTTTTAATATACCGCATCCGTAAACCTCAAAGTATCTTAAAAAAAGGTAGGAATGGCCCAATATCGCACCCTCACGGCAGCAAATTTCCATTAATGCATATTACCGGAGCCAGCTAATTCTCACTCGATTATTTATTCCATCCGGCCCCGACGGCACCCTGGGCATTATTTACCGCCTTATGGTGTCTTGCCTTACAGGGCGAGCCTCCACAATGCTGTCAAGCATGCGCTTGTAATACGAGCCCCGGTCATTATCCATCTTGCGGCACTCCTCGCACCACTCCGCATCCCAATACCCGTACACATCATAGTACATCACATAGATGGAATCAGGGTAGGAGGTGATGCTCCGCGGATGCCTATCAGCCTCAAACCGGCTGAGGCGCAGCGGCACTTTCGAACCGACCCGCACATCTTCCACCCACTGGCCTGCGCCGGGAGCCGCAGCAATATAGTAGGTCATCGAATCCTTTTCCGCCACCACCAGCGTAAAATCTTGGGCCCGGTCGATGCGCCGCACATCGAATACCCCGCAGAGCTCCGGCGACGGAATCTTAACCCAGCGCACACCGTCTACTTTGTCATACCTAATCACGGGTTTGGGAGGCGAGGGAGGTGCTAACGTACTCCTGCAAGTAACCATCCACGGTATATAATTATGGCATGGAGGATTACCTGCATCTTTCCGGGAACTGGACATGCCCACAAATCGCATATCCCTAATTATGGCTATTAAAGAGTCTCCGTCAGCCTTTATGATAAAGTCCGCTCTTTTTTCTGACCATAAAAGAAATGAAGGTCCTAAAAACCAATATGGATTGATGGAATCGGGGTGAGAATCTGCATACTTAACATCTTCTGAACCTATTGCGTTATAACCATTGATAAGGGAAAACGTATCACCTCTCACCTCCCAAATGCCTTGATTAAATTCACTATTTAGTTCATTAAAAGTATTATACTCAAAATTAAGACTTAAGCCAAAAGTTTCATCATCATTAACCAGCACATAATAAGGATATACTTTGGGAAGATGAACCGATGAGGTCGCTTGTGTCGACTCCTCAGCCCACACCAAAACAGATATAACAATGCATAAAACTACGATAAATCCTTTTCTCATTGCGGTTCAGGTATTAGAAGTGAGGTCGTTCGCAAAGATATACAAAATAATTTATTTTCAAAACATTGCAGCTAATAAAACATCGAATTTCAATGCAAAATGTAGATGAAGTGAAGGCATTTCCGCCCAATCCGCGTCCTGCCGGACGCGCGGTTGCTGGCACTGTTT
>CAJUJB010000022.1 GCA_910586595.1 uncultured Muribaculaceae bacterium
CTTCGTCGGCCTCGGAAATCAATTTCTCTATGACCTCGAACTGATGCTTGTAGCCCTGGTCATCGATAAGTTTTATATCGAATTTCTCGGGCAACATGGGCAGTGCGCTTAGAGCCCACCGCTTCCAGGCCGGGCTATAGTCGTGAGGCTCCAGCAGGCAACAGAGGTGACCGAACGTCCAGGTAACGCGATACCCGGCCCCTTCGAAGTATCCGTCGTGGCGCGAATTAGCACCGAGTATGGCTGCGATGTCCTTGGCCACACTCGGTTTCTCGGTGATGCACAGAATCATTTATATTCGTAATCTTACAGTGTACGCTTGGCTTCGTTCCAAAGTTCGTCCATTTCAGCTAAGGTCATATCGGCCATGCGGCGCCCCTGCTGTTTGGCGGCAGCCTCTACATAATTGAAGCGTGCGATAAACTTACGGTTGGTGCGTTCAAGGGCATTTTCCGGGTTCACGCCATAAAGACGGGCTGCGTTGACAAGGCTGAAGAAAAGATCTCCGAACTCAGCTTCGACATCATCTTTCTTTCCGGATGCGATGGCTTCCGAAACCTCGTCAATCTCCTCACGAACCTTATCCCATACCTGCTCAGGTCTTTCCCAATCAAAGCCTACATTGGCGGCTTTTTCCTGGACACGGTAAGCCTTCACAAGCGCAGGCAGAGCTGCCGGCACACCTGCCAGCACAGAGCGGTTGCCGTCTTTCTCCTTAAGTTTGATCTGTTCCCAGTTCTGGGTCACTTCTTCAGGAGTATCGGCGTGTACACTGCCAAACACATGAGGATGGCGGAAGATGAGCTTATCGTTGAGCGCGTCAGCAACATCAGCGATATCGAACTGGCCCTTCTCCGAGCCAATCTTAGAGTAGAAGAGAACGTGCAGCAGCACATCGCCAAGTTCTTTCTTTATATCGGCGGCATCGTCGTTCAGAAGAGCCTGCGCAAGCTCGTATACTTCCTCAATTGTGTTGGGTCGCAGACTTTCGTTGGTCTGCTTGGCATCCCACGGGCATTTCACACGCAGGATGTCGAGTGTCTCAAGGATGCGGCCCAATGCCTCGAGCTGCTCCTTACGGGTATGTTGCATTGTTGTTTTCGTTTCTGGATTATTACTTCTTGTATTCTTCAACACCTTCTTCAAGCCAACCGACAAAGGCACTCAGATCCTCGTCGTAAACGCGGGGAGCGTTCAGGGGCTTGCCATTGTTGTCAAGAAGTACATAATATGGCTGAGAGTTGATGCCGAACTTATGGCGCTGGAGGTATGCCCAGCGTTCACCAACGGTGGTAAGGCGCATGATCTGGCCTTCCTCTTCCACAACCATGGGGGTAGGAAGTTTGGCTTTGTCGTCGACCATCAGCTTTATCATCACATACTGTTCTTCGATAATGGAGCGTACAGCTGGATTATCGAATACAGCACCTTCCATCTTGCGGCAGTTCACACATGCATAGCCGGAGAAGTCGAGAAGTACGGGCTTGCCGTCGCGTGCGGCCACGGCCATACCTTCGTCGTAATCATCGTACTCCTCAAATGTACCGCCATAGAGGTTGAAGTCCTGTGTATACAGCGGCGGAGCGAAGGCGCTTATGGCCTTCAGAGGTGCCCCCCAGAGACCGGGAAGGAGGTATACTGCGAATGAAAGAGAGGCAAGCGCCAGGAAGAAACGACCCACAGGAGTATGGTCGCTCGGGCCGTCATGGCTGAAACGCAGTTTGCCGAGCAAATACATGCCAAGAAGGATGAAAAGCACGATCCAGATGGCGATAAATACCTCACGGTCGAGAATACGCCAGCCGTATGCAAGGTCAGCCACAGAGAGGAATTTCAGCGAAAGGATGAGCTCCACAAAGCCCAGCACAACTTTTACGGTATTCAGCCAGCTGCCTGAGCGGGGAAGCTCCTTGAGCATAGAGGGGAAGAACGCGAAGAGGCCGAAAGGCAATGCAAGGCCAAGTGCGAAGCCACCCATACCGAGCAGCGGCCCGAGAAGATTGCTCTGAGAGAAGGCCTCTACAAGCAGCGTGCCGATGATAGGGCCGGTGCAGGAGAACGAAACCAGCACCAGAGTGAAAGCCATGAAGAAGATGCTGAGCATACCGGTGGTATTCTCTGCACGGGCATCGACAGCCGAGCTCCATTTCGACGGGAGACGGATTTCGAATGCTCCGAAGAACGATATGGCGAAGAACACCAGCAGCGCGAAGAAAATAAGGTTGAACAGCGCACCGGTGGCAATCTCGTTAAGCTTGCCGGGGCCAAATATGAGTGTGAGGGCAATGCCAAGTACGAGGAAGATGACAATAATGCTCACGCTATATACCACGGCGTCGATGATCGAGCGGCGGCGCGATTTACTCTTTTTCAGGAAGAAGCTCACTGTCATAGGAATCATGGGCCACACACACGGGGTCATAAGCGCCACAAGACCGCCGAGGAATCCGAAGAGGAGTAAGCCCCAGAATGACTGCGAGGTTGTTTCGGTGGCTACATCGACGGGTGCCCAAAGTGGCGAAAGGGCTGTCAGTTCAGCCGAGGGTGCACCAGCTTCGGCCACCGGAGCAGCTGCAGCTGCCGCCTCACCGAAGGGTAATGAAAAATCGAAATGCGCCGGAGGCGTACAAGCCTGCTCGGTACAGGCCATATAATTGAGCGAGCCCTCAACCTTGCCAGTCGATTCGATGACTTTAAACGGTATACGGAGTTCTACTTCACCAAGGAACCAAGGCATGGTCGAGCCCTGCTGCTCATCATTGTGCATGGCGGGTTCGCGGTCGGCAGTAAGCGCACCGGTTGCCTCCAGATTAGCAGCCAGCTCCACATTGGTAGGATCCGGCGCGAAAGGATCGTCAGCCGGCATCTCAAGACCGTAGATATGCCAGCCTTCATCTATCGTGCCATGAAATACTATTGTACCGGCATCCGGGCCGTCAGCTTCAATCTCAGCCGTCCACTTCACAGGACTGCTCTGTGCATTGGCCGCCAGCGAAGTGATGAATAGGGCGGCAAAAAACAGCACGTAAAATATCTTCTTCATATGCTTACTGCTTTTTGAGTTTTACTGGAGTTGACACATTTTCTGTCTTAGGCGGGCGGCACGACTCACCGTCGCAGGCCATGTAGCCTATTTTTGCGTTCAAGCGCGCGGCGTCAGCATCTGTGACGACGAACGGTATTTTAAATTCCACATCGGCATCCCACCATTCGAGCGTCATGCCGAAGAGCGGATCATCGATTTTAAGAGCCGGGCGGGAAGGGGTGATTGTTCCGGTAAACTTTATGCCCGTACTCCCGGAGAGATCGAAAGTGGTGGCTTTAGGGCCTCCCTCGGGGATGTCAAGGCCGTAGAGATGCCAACCGGGGGCAACAAGAGCCTTGAAGGTCACCGTGCCGGAGTCTGGGCCGGTAGTACTTATTATTGTACGCCAACGCACGGGCGCCGTATCGGGCTGAGCGGCTTGGAGGGTGATCACACTCACAAGCAAGGCAATCAGCATTAATGATAAACTGCGTATCTTCATAGTCTGTGGTGAAATGGCACGCCGGAAGGTAAGCGGCATGCAAAATTTCCACAAAATTACAATTTTACCATTGATTATAAAAATTTTTTTGCCACATACTCAACATAACCAGCCAAAAGCCGACTGCAGCCTCGCGCGTGATTTTGTCGCGTCGCGAGTTTTTTGTAATTTTGCGGAGTTTAAAAAGAATAACCGCAAATGTCGACTAACGAACGTGAAGTACGCGTGCGTTTCGCACCGTCGCCAACGGGCCCCCTGCACATCGGAGGCGTCCGCACAGCTCTATATAATTATCTCTTTGCCCGCCAGCATGGTGGCAAAATGATTCTCCGCATCGAAGACACCGACTCGCAGCGTTTTGTGCCCGGAGCCGAAGACTACATCAATGAAGCTCTTGCCTGGCTTGGCATCGGCATCGACGAAGGCGTCCGTGAAGGCGGCCCCTACGGTCCCTACAAGCAGAGCGAGCGCCGCGACATATATCGCGAGCATGTGAAGATGCTTCTCGACGCTGGCAAAGCCTACATCGCATTCGACACCCCCGCAGAACTCGAAGCCAAGCGTGCGGAAGTACCCAACTTCCAGTACGACGCATCAACACGCGGCTCGATGCGCAACTCCCTTTCCCTGCCGAAAGAAGAGGTTGACCGCCTGCTGGCCGAAGGAGCCCAGTATGTGGTGCGTTTCCGCATAGAGCCGGGCCGCGACGTGGCCGTCGACGACCTCATCCGCGGACGCGTGACCATCAAGAGCGACATTCTTGATGACAAAGTACTCTACAAGAGTGCTGACGATCTGCCCACCTACCACCTCGCCAACATCGTCGACGACCACCTGATGAAGGTGTCGCACGTCATCCGCGGCGAGGAGTGGCTCCCCTCGGCTCCGTTGCACGTACTTCTCTACGAGGCATTCGGCTGGGCCGACACAGCTCCTGCCTTCGTCCACCTGCCTCTCCTGCTCAAACCTGACGGAAAAGGTAAACTCAGCAAGCGCGACGGCGACCGCCTCGGCTTCCCCGTATTCCCCCTCGAGTGGCATGACCCCAAGAGTGGTGAGACTTCATCGGGCTACCGCGAAAGCGGCTACCTGCCTCACGCCGTGGTCAACTTCCTCGCGCTCCTCGGCTGGAACCCGGGCGATGACACCGAAGTGATGACCATGGACGAGCTTATCGCCAAGTTCTCGCTCGACCACTGCTCGAAATCGGGTGCCAAATTCGCCTTCGAAAAGGGAAAATGGTTCAACCATACCTATCTTCAGGAACTCCCCGACTCCGAGCTTGCAGAACTCTTCAAACCCGTACTTGAGGCCCACGGTGTAAATCCTGCCGACTTCACCGACGAATATATCACCCGTGCGGTGGCTATGGTAAAAAGCCGCATCAATTTTGTAAGCGACCTGTGGGAACACGCCCGTTTCTTCTTCACCGCGCCCACCGAGTACGATCCTAAAGCCGTGAAGAAACGCTGGAGCGCCGACATGCCCGCCATCATGACAGCCTTGGCTGACCTGCTGGAAGGAGAAGACGACTTCTCATGCGCCGCGCTTGAGCCCAAAGTTCTCGGTTGGATAGAAGAACATGGCTATCATCTCGGAAATGTGATGAATGCCTTCCGACTCACAGTTGTAGGTGAATGCAAAGGCCCTCACATGTTCGACATCACCGAACTTATGGGTCGCGACGAGACCGTTCGCCGCATCCGTGCCGGAGTCGCAAACATCAAGCCCGCTGAATGAACGCGGCCTACAACGCTGCCATAGCCCTCTACCGTTCGGCCGCCCACTTGGCCGCCTTAGGCTCGCCTAAGGTGCGCCATATGCTCAGCGGCCAGCGCGAGACCCTCGCCCGCCTGAGCCACTTCCGTGCGAAGATGGCTCCGGAGGGTTTTGACGTATGGTTCCACGCGGCCTCACTTGGAGAATTCGAACAGGCCCGACCCATGATAGAAGCTCTGCTTCAGCATAAGCCTGGCACGAAGATCCTATTGTCGTTCTTCTCCCCCTCGGGGTATGAGGTACGCTGCGACTACGACCCGCGAGTAGCCGTAGTATACATGCCTTTCGACACACCCGGACGTGTACGCGCCTTCCTCGACGCGGCCGCGCCCCGTATGGCTATATTTGTCAAGTATGAGTTCTGGGGCAACTACCTCAGCGAGTTGCAACGCCGCAACATAGACACATATATCATTTCAGCCATCTTCAGGCCCGGCCAGTCATTTTTCAAGCCATGGGGCGGCATGTTCCGCCGCATGCTCGGCAGCTTCACCCACCTATACGTTCAGGACGAACGCTCCAGGCAGCTGCTTGCCTCAACCGGAATAACAAGCGTGACTGTAGCCGGAGATACCCGCTTCGACCGCGTGACAGCCATCAGGCACAACGGCCGCGATATACCCGAGGCAGAATGCTTCAAGAACGCCGGAGATGGAGCGCCACTCTTTGTGTTCGGCAGCAGCTGGGAACGCGACGAAGATGTGTATACCCCCTGGCTTAAAGCCCATCCTGAGGTGAGGGCTGTCATCGCCCCGCATGAATTTGATAAGGACAGATTATCGGCAATGCGTCGACGCCTCGGCACAGAACGGACAATGCTGTTTTCTGACTTCCGCCGCCTTTACGAAGCCTCTCCCGAAGGGGCTGCCAAAGTAGCCCGTGGACTGAGTTATCTTATCATCGATTGCTTCGGCCTTCTCAGCAGCCTCTACCGCTATGCCGACACAGCCTATATCGGAGGTGGTTTTGGCGCAGGTATACACAACATCAACGAAGCGGCAGTGTATGGCATACCGGTTGTATTCGGCCCTCGTCACCAGAAATTCAACGAGGCTCGCGACCTCATCGCGTGCGGAGGCGGCTTCTGCGTCAACTCCGCCAAGTCGCTCGCCAATATTTTCGACACGTTGACGTCAGACGTTAACGCCCGCACAAAAGCCGGCAAAGCCGCCGGCGACTACATCTCCTCGCACATCGGCGCCACCGCCGTGATTATGAAAGATATATTCAACATCACCCTTAAATAACTCCCCTCCACCATGATCAAAGCTGGCATATATGGCTCGGCATCTCTCACAGACCCGGTTCGCAAGCAGTTGCTGCGCCTTCTTCTCCGCCACCCCGACGTTGACCTGCGTGCCGTAGCATCTCCCGCAGGAAACACCGTAGCTTTAGCAGAGCTGCATCCGGTATATGCAGGCGAGACCGACCTCACACTTGAAAGAGTGCTTAACCTCGACGGTCTCGACGTTCTTTTCGTAATCGATGAGGAAAACCTCACAGAGGAAATTCTCACCAAATACCGCGAGGATCCCGACTTCCGGCTGATTGTGCTCGGATATGCCGACAAACTCCGCTCCGAGCGCCCCGACGACATGGTGTACGGTCTTCCTGAATATTACCGCAAAGACCTCGTGCGCGGAGCCAAGGGTGCTTATGGCCCACGGGCAGAAGCCATGCTCCTCGAACTGGCCCTGCTGCCGCTGGCTAAGAACATGCTCCTGAACTCCGGCATCACGGCCCGCATGGCATCCAACCGCCCTGAGACACTCGCCGACGCCGCATCGGAAGCCGAGGTGACGCTCGCCAAGGTACAGCCGTCGTTCAATAGTCATATAAGCATATCGGCCCTTCCGCCGGCACCCTACGAGCGCCTTGACCTCGAGGCAAAGCTCGACACCCCTATCGCCATCGAAGAAATAGAGCGCCTGTACAACGAGGCCTTCTCCGACCACAACTTTGTGTATCTCCTGCCGGGTGAAACATGCCTCGACGAAGATTTGCGCGGCAGCAACAAATGTCTCATCCAACTCGCCCGCGAAGGTGGCACACTGACCATCCGCGCCACCCTCGACGCGCTCACCAAAGGCTGCACAGGCAATGCCGTGCACATCATGGACTTGCTCTTCGGCCTGCACGAGCGCACCGGCCTCTCCATCTGAGACTTGACATTAGGCATTCTTAACATGCCGTATTCGCCGTAATCGCGTATTTTTTAGTATTTTTGTACTATTGAATCGTGCAAAATGTGGAGACCCTTTAGGAACACAATCTCTGTCTTTCTCATATTTCTCGCTTACGGAATACTGCAGAAATGTATTTTTGTCGGCGTCTATCATAGCCTGATGGATGTCGGCTTTGCGTCTGCCTTATGGGGCTCCATACGCCACGGCTTCACAATGGACTGCACCGTAGCGGCCTACCTCACAGCCCTGCCGGCGCTGATATTCACAGCGGGAGTGTGGCTGCGCTCCAACATTCTGACCAAAGTCTTCAAAGTCTACACTGTGATTGCCGCAATACTGGCAGCTATAATTACCACTGTAGACCTTGGATTGTATTCCTACTGGGGCTTCCGCCTCGATTCGACACCCCTCTTCTACTTCGCCACATCACCTTCTGCGGCGATGGCAAGCGCGCGGTGGTGGGAAATAGCCGGAGGGATGTTGCTGACGGCATGTCTGGCCTTAGCCCTTTGGCAAGCCCTTCGCAGATCGGTAATCCTCCCGGAAACTGTGCCCAACCGCAAGCGCCCGGCTTCGACCGGCATGATGATTGCAGCCATGGCATTGCTGTTTGTAGCCGCCCGCGGCAGCCTCACGGTATCGACGATGAACATCAGCCATTGTTATTACAGCTCCGACATGCGCCTCAACCACGCAGCCGTTAACCCGGCTTTCAGCCTGCTCTATTCTCTCACCCATCAGGCAGATTTCGGATCGCAATACCGATTCATGAGCGATGAAAATGCCTCGGCCCTCATGAGCAGGCTCAACAAGGCCGACGATGACACACCAGTCGACACCATGACCGTAAATCTCCGCACACAACGGCCCGACATATATCTTATCATACTCGAGAGTTTCTCAGCACATCTGATGCCCTCGCTCGGGGGAGATTCGGTAGCTGTGAATCTCGATTCACTCGCACGGGAAGGTATACTATTCAGCAATGTCTATGCATCAAGCTTCCGAACCGACCGCGCACTGCCGGCCATACTCAGCGGATTTCCCGGTCAGCCATCAACCAGCATTCTGAAATTCACCGATAAGCTCGAGCGTTTGCCCGGCCTTGCCTCCAGTCTGGCCGATGCCGGCTATTCAAGCACGTATTACTACGGAGGTGACGCCAACTTTACCAACATGCGAGCGTACCTGGTCAGCTCTGGATTCTCAAGCATCATATCTGACAAAGATTTTGCCCTCGCCGACCGGACAGGCAAATGGGGAGCCCACGACCATCTTGTATTCAACCGCGCGCTTGATGACGCGCGTAAGCGCACAAGCCAGACTCCGGCCTTCACGGTAATACAGACATCCAGCAGTCATGAGCCTTTTGAAGTGCCATATCATAACCCGCGCTTCACCGACAAGCCACGGCGCAATGCCTTTGCGTATACCGACAGTTGCCTTATGGACTTCGTTGACGGTCTGCGCAGCCTTCCGAATTACGACAAGACGCTCATAGCGATTGTTCCTGACCATTACGGGGCATGGCCGCAGAACCTCACAGCCCCCTCCGACCGTCATCACATCCCCTTCATTCTTGCGGGAGGTGCGATAATCGACGGCGCGCAGACCATCCCCACCATAGCCTCCCAGACCGATATTGCGGCCACCCTACTCTCCTTACTCGGACTACCTGCCGATGCCTACACATTCAGCCACGACATCCTCGATCCTGAAGCTCCACACTACGCCTTCTTCTCCGAGCCGTCGTTAGCCGCCATAGTCAGCCCGCAGGGCGTAACAACCATAAACTGCGACCAAGCCACGGCAGCCTCCGATTCAACAAGCTCGGAAGTGCAGGCATACCTACAGACCATTTATACAACCATCGACAAACTCTGACGCCATGATAATAGACCTCCTCAACAATCTCGACGCACAGATATATCTCTTCTTCAACGGCATGCACACCCCGCTGCTCGACCGCTTCATGATGCTGTTCACCGGGCGGTTCATATGGGTGCCTATGTACGCGGCCCTCGCCATACTGCTGTTCAAGACCTTCGGAGCCCGCCTCGCAGGCGTCTATCTCATTTTCATCGCCTTGGCAATCACTCTGACAGACCAGACCTGCGCCACGGTGCTCAGACCGTTTTTCGCGCGTCTGCGACCCTCCAACCCAGAAAATCCCCTATCGGCCATGGCTCTGCTCGTCGACGGGTACCGTGGAGGAACATATGGCTTTCCGTCGTGCCACTCGGCCAATTCATTCGCGCTGGCAACCTTCATAAGCCTTCTTGTGCGCCGCCCGCGCATCGTGGCCTTCATATTCCTATGGGCCATAGCCAACTCGTACACCCGTCTTTATCTTGGAGTGCACTATCCGGGCGACCTACTTGCCGGAGCTCTGGTAGGAACATTTTTCGGCGCAGGCTGCTACATGCTGGCACGCCGCATCACGCCATCCGTGCGCCAGCGTTCACTCGAAGACATGGGGCGCCCACTCTTCGTCATAGCCCCCGGCATACAGATCTATGGCCTGCCCCGTCAGGGCATAGGCATCACCATAGGCGACGTGGCCATCACAGTCTGCGCCGCCACAGTGATCTACATAACTATTTCGAGTCTTTGACCACCGGGTCAAAGCCCATAGCCTCGGATGCAAAATATTTCCACAGCGGAGCCGCCATAAGACTTTGCTTGATAGAATCGGAGAGAAGAAGGTCAAGCACCTCTTCCCGCGACAATATACGCACAGCTAAATCTTCTGTGGCATCGAGATGCTGCTCGGACACCCGCTCTACCCCACGGGCAAGGTAACAATACGTAAGATTATTGGTGGTGCTCGGATTACCGCTTATCACCGACAGCAACTCCCATTTTCCGCCGCCGTATCCGGCCTCCTCAAGCAACTCGCGGCGAGCACCCTCCTCGGGATCCTCGCCATCTTCCACCACTCCGGCGCAAAGTTCGGTCGACACCACTCCCAGACCATGGCGGTATTGCTCGACCATCACAAAGCGTCCATCGGCCGTAATGGCGATGACATTGACCCACGAAGGGTATTCAAGAACATAAAATTCGTCGTTGACGCGACCGTCGGGGAGCTCCACCTTGTCGCGTCTTGCAGTAAGCCACGGACGCCGTATGAGATACTCCGACGACAGCGTCCGCCATTTTTTAATTTTGTCAGTCATAATATAAGTAAACAATCGAGACGAGGGTGCCGGTGAGCACTTCGGCTGC
Organism: uncultured Muribaculaceae bacterium; assembly: GCA_910586595.1. GTDB lineage: Bacteria > Bacteroidota > Bacteroidia > Bacteroidales > Muribaculaceae > CAG-873. The sequence goes on from CAJUJB010000022.1 coordinate 10,721, forward strand.
AAATTTAGCAAAACCATGTGAACCACTCCCTAAAAAGGGGCTCAAAATCACAAAAAACGTCAACAAAAGGGCTCCAGGGGCGTTTATATGGAAAAAAATAGCTAACTTTGCCCATTGATTATATTAAAACAACCAACCCTCTCCTACGCAGCAACCCGAGAATGGACGTAAAAAAAGTGCTTTATATCTCACAGGAGATTGACCCATACCTGCCCGGAACACCTCTGGGTACCTTCAGCCGCAGCCTTTCGCAAGGCTTACAGGAAAAAGGAGCGGAAGTCCGCTCCTTCATGCCGAAATACGGTGCCATCAATGAGCGCCGCAACCAGCTTCATGAAGTTATCCGCCTCTCGGGGATGAACATCATCATTGACGATACCGACCATCCTCTGATTATCAAGGTGGCTACCCTCCAGCCCACCCGTCTTCAGGTCTACTTCATCGACAACGATGATTATTTCTATCGTCATACACCTTCGCAGCTCGAGACCCGCGACTGGGCCGACGTGAACGACGAACGCTCGATTTTCTTCGTCCGCGGCACTGTCGAGACCGTCAAGAAACTCCGCTGGGAAGCCGACATCGTGCATTGCGCAGGCTGGATTACAGCTCTGACTCCGCTTTATCTCAAGCACATCTATAACGATGATCCTTCATTCCGCAACTCAAAGGTGGTATTCTCTCTTTACAACGACGCCTTCGAGGGCACTCTTGATCCCCGCATGGCCGAGAAACTGAAAGAAGAAGGATTTACCGACGAGCAGCTCGCATCTCTTCTCACACCTGAAGGTGCGGTCGACCACACCAAGCTCTGCAAGCTCGCCATCGACCACGCCGACGCCATTGTGGAAAGCTCAGAAGGTGTAGCACCCGAGCTCGTCGAATATGCCAAAGCATCTGGCAAGCCCTTCCTCCCCTATCCCGGAGAAGGCACTCAGGTCGATGCTTACAACGAATTCTACAAATCACTGTAGGGGCCATCGGGCCAAGCCCGTATCTCGACAGAAATCACAGAGACTCCATAGAATGAAATTCAACTCATTCACTGCATTATGCGCCGCCGTCCTCGCGCCGACCATCTTCATGGCCTGCGATGACACCGTTTCACAGGTAGGCAGCTCCCTTGCCGGCGCAAATGTTGAAATCCTCATCGACTCGTCGTTCACCGCCACGGGTCATACCGTGCTGGTGCCATCTATCCAGCCCAAGACCACCGACCAGCTGATCGGAAAGATTACCATACCCGCTTACGGCACTCTTGCCAGCAGCGTGGTCACCCAGTTCCTCCCGTCTACAGCGCTCGACACCGAAGATTTCACGTACGAGAACGTTGACTCGATTTTCCTTAACCTCCGCTATGCACGCGGTGGGTTTATCGGCGACTCTGTCGCGCCGATGGGTATCACCGTCTACGAGCTGACACGCCAGCTGCCTTCCAATATTTCGAGCACATTCGATCCGGAAGGCTTCTACAACCCCTCATCGCCTCTTGCCTCAACTATCTACAATGCCTCGACCCTCAACTCCTCAACCGAGGATAAGGTTGCCACGACAAGAGCCGTCGACATCAAGCTGCCGGTAGAATTCGGCCGACGCCTCTTCAAGGCCTATGAGGATAAACCCGAGTCATATGCCAGCGGCCAGACCTTCTCGAGCGACGTACTGCCCGGCTTGTATCTCGAAAGTTCTTACGGCAATGGCCGCATGACCTGCATGTCGGTGTGCGCAATGACGATGTACCTGCGCAAAATCTATACTCCCGAAGGAGAAGAAAAGCCCGACACGCTCGATGCCACCCACCTCTACTACCTCGTGACACCCGAAGTGGTGAGCAACAATGATTTAACCTACACCATGGGGCAGGAGCTCCGCGACATGATCGCCGACGGTCACACCATGCTTATCGCACCGGCAGGATCGGAAATTGAATTTACCTTCCCTGCACCTGAGATTCTGGCAGCCTATCGCCGAAACAGCGACAAGATTGCCGTCATCAACGGACTGGCGATGACTATTCCGGTCGATACCATCGAATGCGGAATGGCAGTAGAGCCTCCCCCCTACGCGCTGATGGTGCTGAAGAAAGACCGTGACGAGTTCTTTGCAAAGAACAAGTTGACCGACAACATCACTTCGTTCTACGCCACCTACAACTCGACCTCTCGCACCTACAATTTCAACTCCCTCAGGTCATATCTCACCTCACTCCTTGATAAGGAGGAGATAACTCCTGACGACTACACCTTCTCTCTCGTGCCTGTGCAGGTCAGCTTCGAAAACCTGGTAAACACCAGCTACTATTCGACCACCACCCAGCAGACCGAGTCGGAAATCCAGCCTTACCTCATCTCCCCTGCAATGGCCGATGTAAAAATCAACGAGGCAAAAATTAAATTTACGTATAGTTTGCAGACTCAAAAATAATAGCTAACTTTGCAGCCGCAAAACGTATTGCCGCAATAGCTCAGTTGGTAGAGCATTTCATTCGTAACGAAAAGGTCGTGGGTTCGAGTCCCACTCGCGGCTCCAATAAAGCCCTCTAAATTTCTGATTTAGAGGGCTTTATTATTAAGCACAAAGCACCGACAAAGCACTTTTTTACGCATAAATATAGAGTTAAATGACTCTCGCGGCTGGGGTGTACCTTCAGTTCACTTATTACGGAGGGCTAATTCCTTCTTCTGAGATATAGGAAAAGTAGCCACAAAACTTCGCATAAACACACTATTCCACCCCATAAGGCCTCATTAGACCTGCACCAAGCCATATTTTGGCTGCCAATTTTCATTCTCAATCATATTTGCCAGCATTCACACACAAATTTTACCGCCACTCAAAAAATTTCCGTATATTAGCACCCGAAAACCCTAAGCCTTACCATCATGAAAAAACTCCTCCTACTATTTTTGCAGTTCTGCTTCATCAATAACTTTGCCCAAGTACGGCGATAACCTCGGACGATTCTGTAGTTGTGATAGAGTAGAAGGCCGCAATATAACGGTAATATATCTTCTTGTGTATTCTCGGGCGGACGGTATGACTACACTTACGACGTGCCAAAACAACTCACAACCGCAACCTACGCTACCCCCGGCTGCAATGGCCCATTAACCAGGCTATAAAATTTATATATAGACCAGTAAATAAATTACATAAAAAAAATGAGACGAATAATACCAGTTATAGTGGTGCTGATGCTATGCATCGGTGCAGCCAGTGGTCGGAAATGGAACATGCCGAACAATGACGGCAGTGTAGTTCTTACCGGCGAAGGATATTATAATGCCAATCTTCAATTGAAAAAAAATGGGCTTGACTCGATGATGTGGCGCTTACGGCCTGATCTGGCCGAAAAATATTGGGCGAAAGCCTCATCGGCTTGCCCGTTCTCGCAAATCGCTCTGGAACTCTGCGCTACGGTTGATACATTCTATATATTTGCGGAGAATATCAAGACATCGCTCCGCATCAAAATGCTGACAAAAAATTCGCAAGTCTTATATGAATGGAATCCGGAAAAAACTCCCAGCCTTAAGAAAACTATCAATAATACCAATCCCGTCGAATTTTTTAAGCGGTTAAACAACGAAGTGGGATATTATATCAAAGATTTTAACCCTGGAAGTTACTATCGATGCATAGTGAAGGACAGCAGTGTGGCTATTATGTTTATCACAACAGTCAATAAAAAAGACAATGACTGAAGTATAATCAAGTATTTCGCTGACCTTTTACACCGAGTAGTATCAATACGTCAGATTACATAACCATAAGTATCATATAGATGAAGACCAAGCTAATAATCTCGTTCTTTACAGGGCTTTCAATACTGTGTGCGTACACTTGCGCCCAAAATACTTCCAATGCACAAGACTATAGTGCTGCCAAGAATAAAGAGAACCTGAAGGGATGGAAAATGCCAAACAACGAAGGCTCTTATCTCATGACTAAGGAAGGTTACACCCGGCTCAATCTGGATCTGGAACGCGGAGAACTTGACTCGATGATGTGGCATCTCAACCCAATTTTAGCTGAAAAATACTGGAGAAATGACTCTATTCCATGTCCATTCTCGCAAACTGCGCTGGAACTCTGCGCTCCGGTTGATACTTTCTATATATATATGGACTATGTCGAACTCTTTTTGGAAATCGAGATGTTTACACGCACTTCACAAATTAAATATCGGTGGGTACCCCACTACAAGCCCTCCTTTTTTAAGAAGCGGAGGGCTACAATATATAACAATCATGACTTCTTCGACTCATTAGATGATGACTATACAGGAGAAGTAATTTTTGACTATGATCCCGGCACTTTCTATCAATGCATTGTGAAGGATAAACATGTAAAAAAAATATTTATCACTGACTTTACACCAAAAAGGGATGAAAGAGTGATTGATAATTGGGAATAAAAAAACGTGGACACCCAAAGCTGCAGTAAAAATCCTGAGAAGACCAAGCTTTAGAGCTGAGCCGGTATTTTCTTTTTAAAGGCAAAAGTTTTGGCAATTGCTTAATATTTACTATTTTTGCCACGTCGGAGCACCAGCCCGTCGGGGCGGTTGCTGCGCCCCTTAAATCTTGACTCAACTATAGTCCTGAAATACAATTAACTATATATCTTCATAGATATTTTTATATGGCAGAAAATAAAGAAAAACTGTTCGACCAATTTCCCGAAGTGAGCTACCAGGAGTGGCGCACAAAGGTGGAAGCCGACCTTAAAGGTGCGGATTTCAACAAGAAATTGGTTTGGCGCACCAACGAAGGCTTCAATGTAGAGCCCGTATACCGCGCCGAAGACATCGCCGGTCTTAAAACCACCGACTCACTCCCGGGCCAGTTCCCCTACGTCCGCGGTACCCGCACCGACAACGACTGGCTCTCCCGTCAAAACATTGTGGCAGACACCCCCGAGGAAGCCAACGCAATCGCCCTCGATGTTCTCAACAAAGGCATCAACTCGCTGGGCTTCAAAGTTGCCGATCCCGCCGACGTAGCCACACTCCTCAAAGGAATCACACTCAGCGCCGTTGAAATCAACCTCAACTGCTGCCCCGGCAAAGCCGTAGCTGTAGCAGAAGAACTGGTGAAGCTCATCAAAGCTGAAGGCTGCGAGGCCACCTTCAAAGGCTCTGTAAACTATAATCCTCTCCGCCGGCAGTTCCGTCACGGAGTAGAAGGTGTCGACACCCCCGCCATCGTTGCAGAAGCCTGCAAACTTCTCGACATCGTAGCTCCGGTTCCCGGCGTCCGCTGTCTGGCAGTGGACTCCGACATTCTCGCCAATGCCGGTGCATTTATCTATCAGGAACTCGGCTATGCCCTTGCATGGGGCACCGCATGGCTCACAGCACTCACCGAGGCTGGCAGAAGTGCATCTGAAGTAGCTTCACGCATCAAGTTCAACATGTGCGTGTCGTCGAATTTCTTCATGGAAATTGCAAAATTCCGTGCCGCACGCATGCTCTGGGCCCAGATTGTAGAACAGTACAAGCCGACCGATGCCGACGCAGCCAAGATGATGGTATGCGCCACCACATCACTCTTCAACCAGACTATCTACGACGCACATGTCAACCTTCTCCGCAGCCAGACCGAGACCTTCTCAGCGTGTGTTGCCGGCGTTGACTCAATTGTGGTAACCCCCTTCGACGTAGCCTATAAGAAACCCGACGCATTCTCAGAGCGTATCGCCCGCAACCAGCAGTTCCTTCTCAAAGAAGAGAGCCACATGGACAAGGTCGTTGACCCCGCAGGCGGCTCATACTACGTAGAGCACCTCACCGTTGCCATCGCCCAGGAGGCATGGAAGCTCTTCCTTGAAGTAGAGGAAAAAGGCGGATTCTTCGCAGCTGTAGGTGAAGGCGCCGTACAGAAAGCCGTGAACGAATCATGCGAGAAACGCCACACCGACGTTGCCCGCCGCAAAGAAATTCTCCTCGGCACCAACCAGTACCCCAACATCAACGAAAAAGCCGCCGAGAAGATTGAGAAGGGCGAAGGCTGCCACTGCGGATGCTCTGCAGAAAAGGGCCCCAACGCTCTTACAATGAAACGCGCCGCCACCGACTTCGAGGCACTCCGTCTCGAGACCGAAGCCGCCGCCAAGCGCCCCAAAGTGTTCATGCTCACCATCGGCAACCTTGCCATGCGTCTGGCCCGCGCCCAGTTCTCGACCAACTTCTTCGGTTGCGCAGGTTATGAGATTATCGACAACCTCGGATTCAACACCGTGGAAGAAGGCGTTGATGCAGCCCTTGCAAAAGACGCCGATGTGATCGTGCTCTGCTCAAGCGATGATGAATATGCAGAACTCGCACCCGCGGCATTCAAATATCTCGACGGCCGTGCCGAATTTGTAGTTGCCGGAGCACCCGCCTGCACCGACGACCTCAAAGCTGCCGGAATCAAAGACTTCGTCCACGTGCGCTGCAACGTGCTTGATACCCTCCGCGACTTCAACGCCCGTCTTCTCAACAAATAAATCCCCTGTCTCAGCCACATACAACTATGAAACCCGATTTTAAAAACATCGACATCACGGCAGGGACATGCGGTCCCAAACCCGCTCAGGCCCATGCTGAAGACTGGACCACTCCCGAGCTGATTCCCGTAAAACCGATATACACCAAGTCTGACCTTGAAGGCCTCGAGCATCTCAACTTCATGTCGGGCATTCCTCCTTTCCTCCGTGGCCCGTACAGCGCCATGTATCCCCTCCGTCCATGGACCATCCGCCAGTACGCAGGCTTCTCGACTGCTGCCGAATCGAACGCCTTCTACCGCCGCAACCTCGCGTCGGGCCAGAAAGGTCTCTCGGTAGCCTTCGACCTCGCCACACACCGCGGATATGACGCCGACCACGAACGCGTTGTAGGCGACGTAGGTAAAGCCGGTGTATCGATCTGTACTCTCGACGACATGAAGGTTCTCTTCGACGGTATACCCCTCAACAAGATGTCTGTATCGATGACCATGAACGGCGCCGTACTCCCCGTCCTCGCCTTCTACATCAACGCAGGTCTTGAGCAGGGTGCCAAACTCGAAGAAATGGCCGGAACCATCCAGAACGACATCCTCAAGGAATTCATGGTGCGTAACACCTATATCTACCCGCCAGAATTCTCGATGCGCATCATCGCCGACATCTTCGAGTATACCTCGCAGAACATGCCTAAGTTCAACTCGATCTCAATCTCCGGCTACCACATGCAGGAGGCAGGCGCAACCTGCGACATCGAGCTCGCTTACACCCTCGCCGACGGTCTCGAATATCTCCGCGCAGGTGTCAACGCAGGCATGGACATCGACTCGTTCGCTCCGCGTCTGTCGTTCTTCTGGGCCATCGGTATGAATTACTTCATGGAAGTTGCCAAGATGCGTGCAGCACGTATGCTCTGGGCCAAGATCGTGAAGCAGTTCAACCCCAAGAATCCCAAGTCGCTCGCCCTCCGCACACACTCGCAGACATCAGGCTGGTCGCTCACCGAGCAGGATCCCTTCAACAACGTAGGCCGTACCTGCATCGAGGCCATGGGCGCAGCCCTCGGCCATACCCAGAGCCTCCATACCAACGCCCTCGACGAGGCTATCGCCCTCCCCACCGACTTCTCAGCCCGTATCGCACGTAACACCCAGATCTACATCCAGGAAGAAACCCAGGTGACACGCGCAATCGACCCCTGGGGCGGTTCGTACTACATCGAGGCTCTTACCAACGAGATCGCTCACCGCGCCTGGGAACACATCCAGGAAATCGAGAAACTCGGCGGTATGGCCAAGGCTATCGAGACCGGTCTGCCCAAACTCCGCATCGAAGAAGCCTCGGCACGCACCCAGGCCCGCATCGACTCAGGCCGTCAGACCATCGTAGGTATCAACAAATACCGTCTTGACCACGAAGACCCGATCGACATCCTCGAAATCGACAATACCGAAGTTCGCCGCGAACAGATCGAACGCCTCAACGACGTGAAGGCTCACCGCGACGAAGCCAAGGTAAAAGAAGCCCTTGAGGCAATCACCGAATGCGTACGCACCAAAGAAGGCAACCTGCTTGACCTCGCTGTCAAAGCTGCGGGTCTCCGCGCCACCCTCGGTGAAATTTCTGACGCCTGCGAAGAAGTAGTAGGCCGTTATAAAGCTGTAATCCGAACAATTTCAGGCGTGTACTCAAGCGAAACCAAGCAGGATCCCGACTTCCTGCGCGCACAGCAGATGTGCGAGGACTTTGCAAAACGCGAAGGCCGTCAACCACGTATCATGATTGCCAAGATGGGCCAGGACGGCCACGACCGCGGTGCAAAGGTTGTAGCCACCGGCTATGCCGACTGCGGATTCGACGTCGACATGGGGCCGCTCTTCCAGACACCCGCCGAAGCTGCCCGCCAGGCAGTGGAGAACGACGTCCACATTCTCGGTGTATCGTCGCTCGCCGCAGGTCATAAGACACTTATTCCTCAAGTGATCGAAGAGCTCAAGAAACTCGGCCGCAAAGACATTCTTGTCACAGCCGGCGGTGTAATTCCCGCTCAGGACTACGACTTCCTCTACAAGGCAGGCGTAGCAGCCATCTTCGGCCCTGGCACACGCATTCCTGTGTCGGCCATCAAGATGCTTGAAATTCTCAACGAAGAATAATAAAGATACAACATTCCCCAGGGCCCTCCTTACCCCACCATCCATCAAGGAGGGCCCACATCCCGGAGACGGTGCCTGTCGCGACGACACGCACCGTCTTTTTTATATACCATCCGCAAATTCCAAGGCATTAACATAATTTTTTAAACAAGGGCTAAATATGGGTAAATAAAGTATACCGGTGTGCTACAGCAAATAATTTCTCGTTATATTTGCACACAACAACTACAATCTATCCTTTTTTGCAAATGAAAAAAGAACTCATCACACCGGCTATTGCGGCCGCCGCTCTTGTAGCTGCCATGACCGCCCTCGTCGTCCGCGCGGACGACGCAAAGTCGAACACCCTTTTCGTACAAGACACCCACACAACCTCATCTCACTCGGCTCCCGGCCGATTCATATCGCAGGACGACTTCGTCAAAGCTGCCGAGCAAACCGTCAACGGAGTTGTATCGGTGAAAAGTTTCGCCACACCCCGCCGCCAGCAACAGCAGGCCGAGAGTTACTACGGCGATCCTCTCTTCGACTTCTTCTTTGGCTCGCCAAGGCGCCAGCAACGCCCCCAGCAGCAGGAAGAACCCCGCCAACAGCAGATAGGCCTCGGCTCCGGCGTCATCATCAGCGAAGATGGCTACATCGTAACCAACAACCACGTCATTGCCGACGCAGAGAAACTCGAAGTCACGCTCAACGACAACCGCAACTTTACAGCGAAGGTGATAGGCGCCGATCCCGAGACCGACCTTGCCCTCATCAAAATCGAGGCTCCCGACCTTCATGTAATCCCGATGGGCAACTCTGAGGATCTGCGCGTTGGAGAATGGGTGCTGGCAGTCGGTAACCCCTTCGGCTTCACCTCCACCGTAACCTCTGGCATCGTAAGTGCCAAGGCACGAAATATCTCCACCACCACCGGAGAACCCTCGCGCGGAGGTATCGAATCGTATATCCAGACCGACGCAGCGGTCAACCGCGGCAATTCCGGCGGCGCACTGGTGAATCTCGACGGACAACTCGTCGGCATCAACACGGCCATCTACTCGCAGACCGGCACTTATGCAGGCTGCTCGTTCGCCATCCCCACCTCTATAGTGCAGAAGGTAATCTCCGACCTTCACAGCTTCGGCACCGTTCAACGAGCATATCTGGGTATATCGTTCCGCGAGCTCACTCCTGAGCTGATTGCCGAGAAGAAGATTGAAGGCACCACCTCAGGCGTACGCGTTGAAGACGTACAGGACCGCTCGGCCGCCCGTATGGCTGGCATTGAAGTGGGCGACGTCATCGTCTCGCTCGGCGGCAAGCCCACCCGCACCACTGCAGAGCTCCAGGAAGCCATCACGAGCTTCAGCCCCGGCAATGAAGTGACCATCGAGCTATTCCGCGACGGCAAGCGCCGCAGCGTGCAGGCTACCCTCCGCAACAACCGCGGCGACCTCAGCGTCACACGCCCCGACAACGAAACCTCTCTGGGTGGAACTTTCGCTCCGCTTGACGAATCAACCGCCCGCAGCCTCGGTCTGTCGCACGGTGTGGCAGTGACCGAAGTGACCCCCGACGGCCGCTTCGCCGAAGCAGGCATGCGCGACGGCTTCATAATCCTCGCCATCAACGGCAACCGCATCACCTCGCCCGATCAGATAAGCTCACTCTACAAGGCCATCACCAAATCGAGCCAAGAAAAAGTAATGTTTATCTCCGGTGTATATCCCACTGGCAAAGCCGCTTACTACGCAGTTGCCCTCTCTGATTAAAAAAAACGCCGCCTCGACGAACTAAAACGCCGTCGGCGGCGTTTACTATACAGACGAACCTCGGAAACTAACAATATCAACATAAACCCCTCTAAACTACACTGACATGAAAGGACTTCCCATCATCATCGCAGCTCTCGGCGGCGCACTTGTAGGCGCAGCAACCGCTCTTCTTCTCGCCCCCCAGAAAGGCAGCGATACCCGCGAAGCAATCAAAGATTTTATTCTCTCACACGTGCCCGGCATCAAAGCCAGCGAACTCGAAAGCCTCGCCGACCAGATTGCTGAAGAAATCAAAGAAGTGAAGTAAAATGAAAGGCTTCTTCACCTTCCTCTTAGGTGCAGCTGTCGGCGCTGCCGCCACTGCCCTGCTCACTCCGGCCACCGGCCCTGAGCTACGCGCACGCATAAAGGTAATCCTTCAGAAAAAAGGCATCATCGCCGCCGATGATATCGACGAACTCGTCGAAATGATCGCCGCGCAGGTGGAGGATAAAAAATAATAAGCGTACTCACACGCGTGCCAAGCAATGCGTAATGCCCGATGCCTCAACCACGTTGGGCATTTCGCATTCACCTCAGGCAAAGGCTCCGGCCAATCTAATCTCAAAGACACAGCATCCAGGCACAGCAGTTCTGTCTTCATATATAAACCTACACACGACGCATCACATCATGCCAACTACTGACGAACCCGCCAACAACCTCTCAGGCATCACCGCATCTGTGACCAAGTACATCCAGCTACTCGTCGAAGACACCCGTCTCAACGTAGCCGAGAAGCTCACACGCATGTTATCGGCGATTGCCTTATGCGCCTTACTCACCATCATAGGCACTGCGGCCCTTGTGTTTATCTCGCTGGCCGTCGGACTGGCGCTTGCGGAAGTTCTTGAGCCTATGTGGGCGTTTATTATCGTAGCCTCGTTCTACATCGTAGTGCTTGTCCTTCTGGTATGCTGCCGCACCCTTCTCCTTGTCAATCCTATCTCACGTTTTATTTCGCGCCTGCTCCTGCCCGCGCCTAAACCAGCAGCTTCAAATGATCAATCTGCCCCCGTATCCTAACGACACTACCCCCGACTGGCCCGGCCTCACGCTTCAGGAAATCCGTATGCGCCGCACACTTGTGCAGGCGAGGATGGAGATACAGAAGTTCAAGATGGCCGCACAGATCGACGGCTACCGGCAGAAGGTGCCGTTCTTCGGAGGATCACAGTCGATGTTCTCGCGTCTGGCCGGTGCGTTCACCATGGCTGAATATGGCTATTTTGCCATAAAGGCATTCAGGCTGGTAGCCCCTCTCTTCCGCCGGAAAAGGTGAGATTCAATCATTTAACAACCTATGGGTAATTGCCTGACCGCAATTATCCATTTTCGCGTTTATACAATTATCTAATCTGACCTAATATCTTCAAATCAATGAAAAAACTCATCTGTCTTGCCATCGCGCTGGCCGCCATCACCCTTCCGTCGGCTGCCGGAAACGCGCGCGATGCTGTAAAAGAAATTCCCGAGCGTGCGGGTGGTGTCTACTATGCCTATCCCGTCGACGGAGCTGTCGTCGATCTTGGCTCGATAAAAGGCTACGAACCATTCTACATCAGCCATTACGGGCGCCACGGCTCTCGTTACCTCATCTCAGACAACGACTATGAGCGTATAATCAACCGGCTCAACGACGCACATAAAGCCGGAGCCCTCACCCCTGCCGGAGAGAAATTGCGCCTGCAGCTCGACACCATCTGGGAAGATGCGCGGGGCCGCGGAGGTGAACTGTCGCCTCTGGGCGCACGCCAGCACCGCGGAATCGCCCGACGTATGGCAACCGCCTATCCTGCCGTCTTCGCAAAAGGAGCTGAAGTCACAGCCACATCCACTCCGGTAATGCGCTGTGCACACTCGATGTTTCACTTCATCAACGGACTGAAAGACCTCAACCCTACTCTTGATGTGCCTGTAGAATCTTCGCTGCGCCATAAAATCTACCTGAGCTACCAGAGCCCCGAATCGGGCGCGTTCGACAGAAATGACGGCCCCTGGTATCAGGATTATACCCGCTTCAAAAACTCGCATACAAACCCCGACCGCCTCATCAGCACAATCTTCGCCGACAAGCACTATGTGGATATGTGGGTCGACCAAGACGCCTTCATGTGGGATCTGTACTGGGTGGCTGTCGACCAGCAGAATCTTGATAATGGCGTTGACCTCATGCCCTACCTCACCAATGACGAGCTATACGCCCTCTGGGAAGTGGCAAACTTCGGCTTCTTCGCCCGTAACTCATCATATATCCGCGCCAACGGTCTTCACACAGATAATGCCAAGAATCTGCTCCGGCACATCATTGAAAACTCCGATGCGTACATCGCCGACGGACGTCATGGCGCCACACTGCGCTTCGGTCACGACGGAAATATAATACCCCTGCTGGCCTTGCTGAAAGTTGAAGGCTGTTACTCCGACGCAGAACGCCCCGAAGACCTCAGCGCCGAGTATGCCGACTTCTATGTATGCCCCATGGGCACCAATCTCCAGTTTATATTCTTCCGCCCGACCAAAGGCAAAGGCGATCTGCTCGTGCGTGTGCTCCATAACGAGCAACCTGCCGTGATGCCCGTAGCCAACGCCGGCGAGAAGGGTCTCTATCGCTGGAATGATCTCCGCCCCTATCTCACATCGCTCGCTTACGCAGAGAAATAAACGATTACAAATATTGCAAAAAAACGGAGCCCCTAAATTTGATCAGAGGCTCCGTTTTTTTGCGGTAATCCGGCAGGATTACTTGACAGTTATTGTCGTGCCACCAGAGTGAGCGGTGAGCTCGGGTGCGTATTGGCTTTGTATAGTGGCGATGCCAGAGACGAAAGATCCGGCGGCGGCAGCCGTCATGTCGTAGCTGATATGGTAGGTACCTTTGGGTAACCATGACACGAACAGACGGGTCGACGCATCGAGATTCTCACGGTAGAACGAAAGACCGCCATCCCAGACATAGCCAGGCAGCTGATCGACCGGCGCGAAAGTCGAGGCACGCTCATCGGTGATTGCCACATACTCCATATCCCGGCCAGCTTTGACGGTAAGCTGAACGCGGACTCGCTCGCCGAGGTTGAAGTTATCGGTCTCCACCCACTCACCGTCACGCTCAACCAGACATCGTTTCTCAAGCGAGAGGTCGGCGCTTGGCCGGGCCTCTACAGAGACAGCTGGACGGGTGGCCACAGTGATTACAGAGCCATACGACGGAGTGACACCATTTGGGCGTACAGCCACTTTAAGCTGAGCCCCATCAGCAGATGGAAGAGTCTGGCAGAAATATCCTGTCGAGCTCTCTACCTTATCGAGCTTGAGCGCCTTTCCGTTGACGGTCACATTCTCGGCAACAGGTACCGAAGTCCAGTCAGAGCCGGTCATCAGCACAGCGGCAATGAGGTAATCGGGATTCCAGGCGCCGAGATTATCGGTTGCCTGTGCGCGCACAAGTATCCACTGGCGCAGAGCGTCGAGCTCCGATGACGGGGCATCCATAGCGGCATAGGCCTGGATGATGGTGGCATAAGCGCGGATATCGCTTATGTTGGGGAAACACATTCCCTGGCCAGGCTTGTTGACGGCAAACTGCCTTATAGAAGCCAGCACACGGGCTGCTTCGGCTTTGCGGCCGTTGCCGTTCAGAATCATGACGTCGTAGGCTTTGCCGAGGGTGTTATCGCTCTTCCATGAATTTCCGACCGAGGTGATGGTGCGACGGATAAGCGCCGAGCCGTCAACCGAAGTCTTGAAGCCGGGGAAATAGGTAGCCACCAATGCAAACGTCTCATCGGTAGACGGCTTTTTAGGAAGTGTGGCTTGGGTCTGGAGGTAACCGAACGCCTTCTCAAGCATCGGATCAAAGTCGGCTGGCAGGAGGCCGAGTGAGCGGGCGATTCCAAGTGTGACAAGCACATTTTCGGTTGTCCATACCGAAGAAGTCGTGAGCCAGTCGCACCATCTGAAGCCGCCATCGGCATTCTGTTGTTTAGCGAGAGTTGCCTTACACTCTTCGATTGCCTTCGCAGAGACGGCCGGGTCGAGTACCGACACCAGTGCGCCCATACGTGCAGCGGCAGACTTCGACGCCTGCACCCAAGGGGTCTGATCGAGCAAGAGAGTTTTCAGAGTCTCGTTGCGCGCCAGCATCGACTCAAGAGCTTCTTCGGATGGATTGGCACTCCACTCACGGATGGCCGAAGCAATCGAGGCATTGGTCGATACGATGTGCGAGGCAGCCAAGGCCGAGAAAAGTTTGCTTACCGTAGCGCCAGCTCCGTAGGTTTTTTCACCCCATATTCCACGCATTGCCTTCACAACCGTCCACACGGGATTCTGGCAATACTGGAGTGTAACTTCACTCGAAGAAGGTGACTCCACAGTGAACTCGAACGGACGCGAATCACCGGGATTGAGGTAGAACTGTGTACTCTCGATGACGGTCGACGAGGAGGCAAGCACAGGAATGGCGCTCTGCTCGCCGTCGGCAAATCCACCGGAAACTGCACGTACGCGGTATCCGACCGAGGCCTCGGTAGTCGGGGCATCGACGTCGATAGCTACGATGGCCGACGATTTGGCCGGGATGCTGTCGACACTCGTAACCGTACGGAATACCTCTCCGCTGCCAAGATGGAAGAGCTCGACGGTGGTAGACACCGAAGCATCTTCCTCAGTATTATTATACACCGTAGCGAGAACGCGCGCGCAGTCGCCCTGACGCAGGAAACGTGGCAAATTGGGCTGTACCATCACAGGCTTGTTAGCCAACGCGATTCCCTCGTATGATGCCGACCGGGTATCTTTAGTCCAGCCGAAAGCCTTGAATACCCATGTCGCATTGGCATTCGGAACTGTAAACACAAGGTCGATATTGCCTTCTGAGTCCGACACAAGATCCGGACGCCAGAACGCTTGCAGAACCTCGGCATCGCGATATTCCACCGCAGGCTCTTTCACAACGCCCTCCTCTTCTAAAGCAGCCTCATCTTCTGCATCTTCCGAGACCACTTCGTCAGCAGAAGCTACACTACCAAGAGTAGCCTCATTTTCAAATACTTCATTTTTAGCAAATTCTTGAACAGCCAGCCCAGGAACACCAGCAGTCAAGGCCGCCTTACGGAACCTCACTCCACCATAAGTATTCACCATATCCGAGAACCGGAATTCGGGCCACTCAACGACTCCGGGAGTGATATTCCTATACCCGAGCGAGGCATATGCCGATACGGAATACAAGTAAACCGAGTTGAAATCAACCCATTTGGCAGGCTGCATAAAAGAGATTTTAGTCGGCCATGAGCCTTTCTCGAGCGCATCGAGAGCCCGATTATACATTGTGGCTATAAATGCCGCGTCTGGCAGAGTTCCCTGACCTTTCTGAAGACGGAAACGCCACGTCTCTTTCTGGCTTGGCACAAGTCGGTCGCGGAAAGATTCAGCAACGATTTCGACTGTCTCTGCCTTCGCCACCACGGGCTCTACAGTGACTTCTTCAAATTTGCCCTCGTATACCGTGGCTAAAATAATCTCGGCATCTTCAATATTCTCAGGCATGGCAATCTTAAGTGTGGAGAATCCACGTCCAAGCTTATGTACTTTAGGCTGCCCGAGGGTCTCTCCATTGCGCACGAAGGCATAGACATACAGCCTATCGCAATTAGTACCCACCGTCACCCTCGCTTCGGAGTTCTTGACCTGAACTGAAGTCTTCGGTACAAAAAGATTGTTAGCCGAAACAGGAAGGGCATTCTTGTGTATACTGTAGAATGAGATCTGTGAAGACTTGTATTCTTTCGCAAGGGCTGTATCTACAGGCTCGACAACAAAATTATATCTGCCCGCTTTGATGTGCGATAGATCGACGGTCTGAGCGACGGTAGCCACAGCTTCACCCGTAGCCACCGATGCAGAATCGAGCATGTTGACCAAGCTCCATCTTACAGGGAGTTGAAAATCCGCGCCATTTGCATCGATTGCATTGACGGTGAAGGTAAAGGGGTCATCGAGGTTGACCATCGACTTGACATCCATCGAAATCACATAGGGTTTTCCGGTGGTGAAGGACGCCGAAGCGGACGCCGTCTCGGCAGTAAGCGAAGTGGCGTTAAATTTTGCAACAAAGTCGGTATAATTTTCTCCGGCCAACATCGAGGCTGGAATTTCGGCCGTGAAATCGCCATTAACATCGGTTTTGACCGTAAAGCTGCCTAATTCTTCCTGAGGCACATACCAGCGCCAACGGTAAGCCCCTTCAACCGACACCTCTACCGACGCATCGGCGACTGGCATCCCTGAATAGGTGGCAACCCGACCGGAGATGGTCACAGCCCCTGATACGGGCACATCGCGCTGTATAGAATTTACCGTCACTTCAATCTGAGGCGCCTTGAAATCGCTTACCATCACACTCTTCACTGCCTGTGGGGCAGCCTCTCCAACAGGCTCCACAATAACGCGGTAGTAGCCTGTAAGCGCGTCTGTTTTGGTTGCGAATGAGCCGTAAGCACGACCATATGCATCGGTCGTAACTTCGACAGTATCGGTAATCTGGGCATTGACGTCCTTCAATGTCACCTTCATCTTTTTATCAGGCAAAACAGAAGTCACACCATCCTCAGAAGACGAAGATACGACCACAGCCCAACTGATGGTGTCGCCAGGGTGGTAGATCGACCGATCGGTGAGTATCAGACAGCTGCCGGAAATAGAATTATTCGAATAACGCGAGGGATAGAACTCTATAGTCTTATTGAAATCCACGGTAGTACCCTGGTATGTGAAACTGAGATAATTACCATATGAATTTCCTACCACATCGCGGTTGAACATCACTGTGCCATCCGACGCGGTAACACCGAGGTCAACAGGCTTTTTCTTTGATGAATTGTAGTTAAGCCGTATATCCACACCCTTTAGCGGTGCACCGGTATAATAATCTGTGACTACGGCAGCCACATCTTTATTATTACCCGAGCCAACAGCTGTGAAGGCCGACAAAGGCGTAGCATAGAATTGCGTTGAAGATGCAGATGAAGCATCGCCATTAACCTTGACCACGACGCCATATTTTCCCGGCTTAGGCAAGGTAAACGAAAGAGTATCCGTACCCTCGATTTTCTCAGGCTCCAATGACTGGCTTGCCACAACCGGCATACGGGCCATTTTCTCAGCATTGTTGACCCTGACCTCAGGCAAGGCATGGATAGTCACGTCGATTTTCTTGGCAAAGCTGTAGTTGAGCTCCATTTCGAACGGACGTCCGGCTCCGACCACATTCTCAACACTTATGCGTGCCTCAGGATTAGTGAAGCCGTTGAGAAGATTGGTGAGCGACGCATTGTCGTACCACTTGGGGAAATCTTTCAACGACTGCCTGAGCAAATCGATCAAAGCGAGTTTTTCAGCAAGCGCATCTTCATCTTTGGAAAATCTGTACGGCTGATAATTATTGCATACGGCCTGAAGAATATACCTTGCACTTTCAACAGACTTCCATTTCTCATATAATTCTTTGAGCGAGGCATAATCCTTCATCTCAATCATTCCACTGGTAATAGAACCGACCTTCCAATAGAAATATGGGGCAGTTCCGGCCTTCGATAACTCGGCACCTTCAGCATAAAGCTTACGGCGCACCTGCTCGATGGAGTCGGTCGCTGGCGTGAGCATGATGGTCTCGTACAATGCAAAATCTGCGACCGTTGGCAGATACTGAAGTGCATTATTGTTATAAGCCACCGATGCTGAAAAACGCGACAATGGAGTGCTGCCAGCAAGTTTGCGTGCCTGCGCAAGCAAATCTGATATGCGTGTGCGGAACTGCCGGCCGCTCCATTCCGAAACATCGGCTGGATAAGGCTCCAGAGGCGCGTCAACCTGATTGTATTTGTAGGACGACCGATTGTAAATATCGCTGTAGAGCTTTGCCTCATAAAGTATGAGCATTGCCCGCGCGGCACTGTCGGCACCACATTTCTCAATCTGCCCGGCCACAAAAGCTGGCTGCGAGAAGATTGTGTCATAATTTATGCTCTGCTCTGACACGCACAGCTCAATGACGGCCCTCAGACGGCTTTCTCCCGCTATATCTGATACTGACATACCATCGGCCTTATCAAGCAGGGCCTTGGCATCGGCAATCACCGTCTGCGGGTATGCGAAGTCGGGAGTCTTGAATTTTACTTCCTGGGCCGAAGAGCTGGCTATTCCCGAAATAACCATAAAAGCGAGAAGGAGAAAATGTGTGAAACGTGTGGATAGACTCATCTTGATAGAAGTTGATGAAAAGAAATAAGTGCGGCGGAGCACATAGTGTTGGCCCCGCCGCACCTGATATTATATACGCCTGAGGCTTACTTCTTGTTCAAGCCGCAGATCTTGCACTTCTCATTAATCTCGGTGAAGAAGTCGTTACCCTTGTCGTCAACAAGAATAAATGCGGGGAAATCTTCAACCTCGATTTTCCAGATTGCCTCCATACCAAGCTCGGGATACTCGAGAAGCTCCACGTTCTTGATAGAGTTCTGGGCCAGTACAGCTGCAGGGCCACCGATAGAGCCGAGGTAGAAACCACCGTGCTTGTGGCATGCATCGGTCACAGCCTTAGAGCGGTTGCCCTTGGCAATCATGATCATCGAGCCACCGGCTTCCTGGAACTGGTCGACATAGCTGTCCATACGGCCTGCTGTAGTGGGGCCAAATGAACCGGAAGGCATTCCGGCAGGAGTCTTGGCGGGGCCAGCATAGTAGATAGGATGTTCCTTGAGGTACTGGGGCATGGGCTCGCCGCGATCGAGGCGTTCTTTGATCTTGGCATGAGCGATGTCGCGGCCCACGATGATGGTGCCCTTGAGCGACAGACGGGTCGATACGGGATACTTCGAGAGTTCGGCGAGCACCTCAGCCATGGGGCGGTTGAGATCGATCTTCACAACCTCACCCTCACCCTGACGGCGGTATTCCTCAGGAATAAGTTCACCGGGATTTGAATCGAGTTTCTCGATCCAGAGACCTTCACGGTTGATCTTAGCCTTAACGTTGCGGTCGGCCGAGCAGCTCACGCCCATACCTATGGGGCATGAAGCGCCGTGGCGGGGCAGACGGATGACGCGGATGTCGTGCGCGAAGCAAGTACCTCCGAACTGGGCACCGAGGCCGAGTTCTTCAGCAGCCTTCTTCAGCACAGCTTCGAGTTCCACATCACGGAAGGCATGGCCGTATTCATTGCCTTTGGTGGGCAGAGAGTCGTAGTATTTTACAGAAGCCTTCTTCACAACCTCGAGATTCTTCTCAGCGGATGTGCCACCAATCACAAATGCGATATGGTAGGGAGGACAAGCGGCAGTGCCGAGCGAACGCATTTTCTCGATCAGGAAAGGCACGAGCTTATCGGGATTGATGGTAGCCTTGGTCTCCTGATAGAGATATGTCTTGTTGGCAGAGCCACCACCTTTTGCCACGAAGAGGAAGTGGTATTCATCGCCCTCAGTGGCATGGATGTCGATCTGAGCCGGAAGATTGCAACCGGTGTTGACCTCATCGTACATGGTCAGAGGGGCATTCTGGCTATAACGGAGATTATCGGTTGTATATGTGAGGTATACGCCTTCAGAGATACGCTCTTCGTCGTTGCAGCCGGTAAACACACGCTGACCCTTTTCTGCATGGCAGATGGCTGTGCCGGTGTCCTGGCAGAAAGGAAGCTGGCCCTTGGCAGCCACCTCGGCATTGCGGAGCATGGTCAAGGCCACAAATTTATCGTTCTGGCTTGCATTGGGGTCGGAGAGGATCTTCGCCACCATGAGATTATGCTCACGGCGCAGCATGAACGCATTGTCATGGGTTGCCTGACGTGTAAGCACGGTGAGTGCCTGCGGATCGACTACGAGAAATTCGTGGCCGCCCCAGTTCTCGGTGTGCACATAATCGGAAGTGAGGTGATAGTACTCGGTCGTGTCTGGGCCGAGGGGGAACATTTCCTGATAGTGAAACGGTTTTGTTGCCATATGTTGCAGAAGGATATTGTTTGTATCCGTTACGGATATCGATTGTCAAATAGATGTGGCAAAGATAAGAAATATCCGGCAGACGCGCAAAAAAAAGCGTCCTGCCACGAGGCAAGACGCTCTTTAAGATTATCGTAAGATTGCTTATTTAGCTTCTTCGATGGTTACTGCGCGGTCGAGAGCGACACACTTTTCACCGAGGTCAGAAAGGTTACCGTTGTTGGTGGTAACGGTGAGCTGGCTTTCAGCAACGCCGTTCTTCACGAGGAGCTTCTGAACGCCCTCAGCACGGTTCTTACGGAGACGGATGTTGATGTTGTCAGTGCCGGTGTAGTTGTCAGCCCAGCCTGTAACGACGTACTTCTGGTTGGGGTTCTGGGTCATCACGTAAGCGATAGCCTTAACAACGCGCTGGTTTTCGCGGCTCAGACGAGAAACACCGATGGGATAGTAAACGGTTGCGAGCGGGCCTTTGTTCTCTACGACAGTCTCAACAGGACGGTTGAGGCAGTCTTTGAGCTGTGCTTCGAGGTCAGCGATGCGAGCGTCAGCAGCAGCAAGGCGTGCGCGGAGTGCGTCGCAGTTCTCGGGCTCGGGGCATACGGGAACCACGGGAGCGGTCCAGTCGCGTTTGCGGAAGTTGTAGGTGAAGCCGAGGTAAGCCTGGATCGAACCGTATTTGTTGTTCCAGCCAGCACCGCCGGTGTTCTGGAGACCGTCCATGCCGGTGAAGCGGAGGTCAAGAGAGATGGCGAACTGCTTGGTTACGTTGAACGAGTTGATAAGACCGAGACGGAGGTTGAGGATGTCGTTGTGAGCACCTTTCCAGCCGTCGTTCTCACCGTTGTTCTTGTAGTGCTTGGTGAAGGTGAAGTATGCACCGGCGCCACCGTAGAGAGTAGCGTTGTAGACACGACCGGGTTTGTAGCCACACCACCAGTTGGTGAGGTTGATCATGAGGTCGAATACAGGACCTACTTCAGCATATTTGGTCTTGTAATATTTGCCGTCAACGAGGGGTTCACCCTGAAGAACGCCAATATATTCAGGACCGGTTGCAAGGCCTTTGAGACCGAGGTAGTTCACGCCGATACGAGCACCGAATACGGGTGAGAACCATTTGCCTGCATAGATAGAAGCTGCGGGCATGAAACGGTCGCCGATGCTGCGATGGATCGATTTGCTGGCGAGGTAGAAGCTTGCGCCGCCTTCAGCAGTAATGAACCAGTTGTCTTTCATACGGTTCAGGAGGACACCCTGAGAGGGGTCGCTTACGTAGGTAAGCTCCTGCGCAGTCTCCTGAGCAGCAAGGGTCTGAGCGCCCATGAAGAGCCCGCAGATTGCTGCGATAAGAGTCGCTTTTTTCATAGAGTTTAGCTGTTTATTGGTTGATTGAATTTTCTTAGGACAGTTTTGTGGCCGCTAAATTACAACAATTTTTTCATTTTATAACTTAAAAACCTAAAAATTGTTCGATATGGCCACTAATTTTAACACTCGGGATGTGTTGCGGGTCAAACAAGTGTCGACTTTACAGTGTTATACACCGCTTCGGGAGTAAAGCCAAATTTTTCGTCGAGTACCTTGTAGGGAGCTGAAGCACCGAAGCGCTCAAGGCCGAATACAGGGCCGTTGAAGCCGGCAATCATGCGCAGCGACTGGGGAAGACCTGCGCTGAGGCCGAACTGAGGCACACCGGCGGGAATAACCGACAGACGGTAGTCTTCAGGCTGGTCGTTGAAGAGACCTACTGAAGGCATCGATACAACAGAAGCCTTTATGCCGTCGGCCTCGAGCAATGCAGCGACCTCGCAAAGCAACGAAACCTCCGAGCCGTTGGCAACCAATACCACGTCGGGTACTCCGGCAGGAGCAATCACAGTGTAACCGCCACACTCGGCGCCAAGGGCAGCCTCCGCGCGGGTCTTACCTTCCGGAGCGGGAAGGTCTTTGATGTCCTGGCGAGATAGGATGAGCGCTGTGGGGGTGTGCTTGTTCTCCATCGCCATTTTATATGCAACAGATGTCTCGGCGGCGTCGGCAGGACGAAGCACGAGCATCGAGGGGCGACCTGAGAAATTGCGGATCTGCTCCATAAGACGGAGCTGGGCCTCCTGCTCAACGGGCTCGTGGGTGGGGCCATCCTCACCTACGCGGAATGCGTCGTGTGTCCATATATATTTTACGGGAAGCTCCATCAGAGCGGCGAGACGCACAGCAGGCTTCATATAATCCGAGAATACGAAGAATGTTCCGCATGCACCGATTACACCACCGTGAAGGGCGATACCGTTCATTATCGAAGCCATGGTCAGCTCGGCAACACCGGCCTGGAAGAAGGCTCCGGAGAAGTCACCGCGCGTGAAGGCGTGTGTCTTCTTGAGGAATCCGTCGGTCTTGTCGGAGTTGGCAAGGTCGGCAGAAGCCACAATCATGTTGCCTACCTTCTCTGCAAGCACAGAAAGGACATCGGCCGAGGCCTGACGGGTAGAAGTATCTGCCTTATGGACAATGGCTTTATAGTCGATCTGCGGCAGCACACCTTCAAGGTAGCCTTTGAGCTCGATGGCAAGTGCGGGATTTGCATCGGCCCAAGCTTTGAATTCCTGACGGCGCGAAGCTACAATCTTGCGAAGTTCCTCGCGGCGGTCGGCATAAAGCTTCTCCACTTCAGGGAAGATCTGCCATGGTTGCTCGGGATCTCCGCCAAGATTCTTCACGGTTGCCTTATAGTCGGCACCTGATTTGCTCAATGGCTGGCCGTGTGTAGAGCACTGACCTTCGAACGAACCGCCTTCGGCTGTTACGGCACCCTTGCCCATCACAGTGCGACCGATGATGAGTGTGGGCTTATGCTGTTCTGCCTCAGCAGCGCAGATGGCCTTTGCAATTTCTTCAGGGTCGTTGCCGTTGATTTCAATCACGTTCCAGTGCCATGCGCGGTATTTAGCTGCATAGTCTTCGGTGTCGACAGCATCAACCATTGTCGAAAGCTGCACACCGTTGCAGTCGTAGAACATGATTAGATTTGAAAGACCGAGGAAACCGGCGATACGGCCTGCGCCCTGCGATATTTCTTCCTGAATGCCACCATCGGAGATAAACGCATATGTCTTATGCGCAACAACGTCGCCAAAACGAGCCTGCAGGAAACGCTCTGCTATGGCACAGCCTACGGCCATTGTGTGACCTTGGCCAAGAGGGCCTGAGGTATTCTCTACACCACGAGAGGGATCAACCTCAGGGTGACCGGGAGTGACAGAACCCCACTGGCGGAACTGCTTGAGCTCGTCGAGGGTATAATGGCCGGCCAATGCGAGCACAGAGTACAGCATAGGCGACATGTGGCCTGGATCAAGGAAAAAGCGGTCGCGGGCAAACCAGGTGGGATCGTCGGGATCACAAACAAGGAATCGGGAGTACAGAACGTTTACGAAGTCCGCACCACCCATGGCACCTCCGGGATGACCGGATTTGGCCTGTTCGACCATCGAAGCGGCCAGAATACGAATATTATCAGCTGCTTTGTTAAGAGTCTTGGAGTCCATATGGAGGAAAAATATGTGTTTTTCTTATTACGTCCGACGAAGTTACGACAAATCTTCGGTTAAGCCAAATTTTGCGCCAACAAATCTCGGCCGGAATAATCAGACACATACTCACTCCCATACGCTCTTCCAGATTGCACGGTCGACAGCTTCCAACATCACCTCGGTAAGTGGCAGAAGTATAAGGCCTATTTTCTCGGAAGTCTCAAGCTCGCGGGGCTTAGGCTTCATCGGCGTGCCGGCATGCACAGTTCCCGCAGCTACAGCCTTTGTAGCCTCCGCCATCATCATCTCAGCCCATACTGTCTCAGAGATGGCTGCTATGCGTGCCTCTGCCTCCTGCTGGGTGCCTGAAAAATCCTCAAGGAATACGGCTATAGTATAATAACCGAACGACCCGTCTGACTTGGGATAATATACAAACCCGAGATCATTGACTGCCGTAGGATGCCCGTCAGGAGCCAGTTCACCCGTGCCTGTCTTATGGTAGATGGTGGCATTCCCAGCCGAAATGCCTGCGGGCAGGCGGTCTTTACCAAACGCTCCGTCGCGAGCCATGATGGCACGGATTGCCAGCGATGACACCGTCGTATCTTCGGTAAAGAACGTATGCATCAGCGTGGCCGCATCTGCAGGGGTCGAACGGTTGAGGCGAGCCAATGCTGTATCGGCGTGCATCTCCGCCTCCGTACGCTGTATGCTGAAATTGCATGCTGGAGTGGTCGCGCGGATAATACTGTCGACGCAGTAGGGAGAGGCATAGCGGTCGAATAGGATGTCGGCACAGTTGTTGTCGCTCATCTGCAAGGTGTAATCGAGCAATCCGACCGGCGAAATATAGAAATTTCCATCGGGGCATTGCGCGCGCAGCGGGCTCCAGGTTCCTGTAAGAAGATCGTCTTTCGTAACCCATACCGAATCACCTACAATCTCATCGAACGTAAGTATGCGTGTCAGCGCCACGGCCTGATGGAATTTCATCACACTGGCAAGCATGTAGTCGCGGTCAATATTGACGCCGAGTGTATCACCGGCAGATGTGATGACGGCTATTCCCGTGCCTGGAGTGTCGGCAAATGCCTCGAGACGCTGCTGAAGAGAGGCGCCGGCGAGTGTGAGTACACCCGTGAGAACCGACGCAAGAAATGTGAGATAACGAGCCATGCGGATTGTAGTTGGACGTTATGAAAAAAACACAGCAGGGGAGTGTGCCGCAAGGCAGCTCCCCTGCTTATATCGGTCAATTTATGAATTTATTCAAATTCGATGAGCACGGCGTCAGTACCAACAACGTCGTTAGGCTGCACGAAGACACGTTTAACGGTCTGGTCGCGGTCGGAAGCGACATCATTCTCCATCTTCATTGCCTCGTATACGAGCAAAACCTGACCTTTCTTCACCTGGTCACCCGGTTTTACGTCAACCGAAATGATGCGGCCACCCATGGGCGCCTTGAGTGTCGGGCCGGTGATGGGCTCCTGAACTGCAGCTTCTTCTTTCTTCTCCTCTACAACAGGTGCGGGAGCTTTAGCCTTGTACTCTTCTTCGCGGCGTTTGCGGAGGAAGGTATTGGCTACAGTGGGAAGGAGTTCGAGAAGGAGTTCTTCCTCGCGGTTAGAAGCCAGAGGCACATTGCCGTATTCAGCCAGAGTGGGGTTGGCGGGCTTCTTGTAAGAGCTTACGTCGTAAGGTTTCTCGATGGGGCTACCGGTAATTTTCTCACGGAAGGCCGGATCGATGGCAACAGGAGTGTGGCCATACTCACCCTTTACAAGGCTGATGAACTGGTTGGAGGGGTTGGAGTAGTCGGGATTGCCCTTCTTGCGGTCGAGAGCCACGCTCACAGCCTGCGAGCCTACAATCTGGCTGGTAGGAGTCACAAGGGGTACCAGACCGGCGTCGCGGCGTACCATCGGGATAAGGCGCATTGCGTCTTCGAGAAGGTCTTCCGCACCGAGGCTCTTGAGCTGGGCCACCATATTGGAGTACATACCGCCGGGAACTTCGGCATTCTTGACGATTTCGTTGGGTTTGGGGAAGCCGAAATATTTCTCGATTTCGTGGCATGCGTCAAGCAATGTCTCTTCGTCGAGAGCCTTTGCAGCTGCGATGGCACGGTCGAACTGAGCGTCGATTTCCTTGGGAAGTGTATCTTTGAGGGGATCGAACTCGCGGGGGAATGCGCCGAGGTCGAAAGCCTTGAGCGATTCACGCGCACCACGAAGGCGTGTGCGGATCTCGCCGACAGCTTCCATGTTTGCCTCCAGCTCGATGCCGAGTTTCTTTGTGAAGATGTAGATAAGCTCGATGGCAGGAGCTGCCGATCCACCGCCGAACCACCAAATGTTTGTATCGAGGATATCGACACCGTTGAGGATGGCCATAAGGCTCGATGCAAGACCGTAGCCGGGAGTACAGTGGGTGTGGAAGTCAACGGGCACCTTCAGGGCAGCCTTGAGCTTGGAGATGATCGAGGCAGCACGGAGAGGATTTACCAGACCTGCCATATCCTTCAGTGTGATGATCTTGGCGCCGAGGGCTTCCATCTGGCGGGCCTTCTCAACGAAGTATTCATCGGTGAAGATCTTTTCGGGCTCGGCAGCTTTTTTACCGAAGAGACGGCTGAAGAAGCCGGGCTTTTCAGCAGGAGCCTCGTTTTTGGGGTCGACAGTGTAGCATACAGCACCGTCGGCTATACCGCCAAGTTGATTGATAAGGCGGATTGATTCTTTAACGTTGTCGATGTCGTTGAGGGCGTCGAAGATACGCATTACGTTCAAGCCGTTTGCGATAGCCTCTTTATAGAAGCCTTCGAGCACGTAATCGGGATAGGGAACATAACCGAAGAGGTTGCGACCGCGCGAAAGAGCCGAGAGGAGCGATTTGCCCTTCATAGCCTTCGAGCAGATGCGGAGACGATCCCAGGGCGATTCATCAAGGTATCGCATCACCGAGTCGGGCACTGCACCGCCCCAGACTTCCATGATGTAGAAGCCGGCGTTTTCGTAGTAGGGGAGCAGCTTGTCGATTTCAGCCTGGCTCAGACGAGTGGCGAAGAGAGACTGCTGACCATCGCGAAGGGTAAGGTCGCGGATTTTCAATTTGCGTTGTTCCATCGTATATTCTTATTAATTAATGGATATGCTTTCTGTCGTGTGTGATTAGACCGCAAATATAAAACATAGTTTTGAATTACGGAAATAATTCCGCATATTTTTCACAAAGTCACGAAATATAGGCCGTTGTAGGTGTTACGACGCTTCAATCAGGCGACAAAAGCCTACTTCGACCCATAAAACAGACTATTTGTCACCGGCTTACATTTCAAAGAAACGTGCGAAGGCCGCTATGGTATAGCGGTGATCGGCCGATGACGCCGTTTCGCAGGCCGAGTGCATGGCCCACAAGGGTGCCCCCATATCGACGCCTCTCAGAGGAACCTGTGACGTAAGAATATTACCGAGCGTAGAACCGCCTGCCACATCGCTGTGGTTGACGAAATATTGGCACGGCACACCGGCCTGACGGCATATCTCGGCAAAAACGGCTGCCGAGTCGGCATCGGTCATATACTTGCAGTTGGCGTTTACCTTTATACACGGGCCATGACCGAGGGTCGGATGGTTGGTCGGGTCATACTTCTCACCATAATTCGGATGAAAACCATGGGCATTGTCAGCCGAAATCATGAAAGAGTCGGCGACGGCGCGCATATAGTCTGTCTCATCGCCTCCGCGTGCCATGACAATACGACGGAGAATATGCTCAAGTACGGGCGACGCTGCACCTTGCTTGGTTCCCGAGCCAGTCTCTTCATTGTCGAAGACGGCGAGCACACGTGTATGAGCCGACCGGGTATCGGCCTTTTCAAGCAAAGCAGTCAGCCCGGCATGCACCATCGAGAGGTCGTCCAGACGCCCCGAGCATACCATCTCTCCGTCCAGCCCCGTTGTCTCTGCCTTTGCGGTGTTGTAGAGCGAGAGGTCGTAATCGATTATTTCAGCCTCGTCAACTCCAAGTTCTTCGGCCACCAACCGACGGATGAGGCCCTTGGATTCCTTGCAGTCGAGCGCCACCACGGGGAGCATGTCTTTTTGCTTTGACAGTTTGTTGCCCTCGTTTACGGCTCGGTTGAAATGTATGGCAAGATGGGGGATAACGAGCAACGGCCGGTCGAAGCGCACAAGACGGCTACGCGGCTGCAGAGGATTTTCCGAGCGCAGCATTACACGTCCGGCCACCGACAGGGGCCGGTCGAACCATGTGTAAAGTATCGGGCCTCCATAGACCTCCGTGTTGAGCTTCACTGCCCCACCCTCGCATGGCATCTCGCAGTTGGGTTTGATGCGGAATCCCGGAGAGTCGCTATGGGCTGCGATAAGATGGAATCCATCTGACGCCTCTCCATCTCCGACTACGAAGGCAAAGATGGCTGATCCGTTTTTAACTACATAACGGCGGTCGCCGGGGGCGATCGTCCAGCGCTCGCGCATGTCAAGTTCGGTGAATCCGGCCTCTTCAAGGCGACGGCGTGTTGTCTCTACGGCCCAGAAATTTACGGGCGAAGCGTCGAGAAAATTACAGAGGTCTTTAACGTGATCGGTCATTCCTGGTCGAAAGTTGCGTGATGGTATACGTAGTTTGCAGCCCTTAGCGCACTGCAGATGGTGTCGGATAGGTAACTTGCAAAGCGGTATTTGAGCTCGGAGAGGACTTCCGGCATCATATCCGGGGTAACCTGGCCGACGGTTGCGGCAAAGTCGGCCATAGTCTGGTAGATGTCGGCCAACTGCTCAGCCAGAGACACAGCCACCGGGGTGTCGGAGAACCGCATCTCCTCCACCGGAGTATCGAGATACATATCGTTCTCGCCGAGGACGGTGCTCATGAGCGAGCGTAGCTGGTTATACTGGTCTTCGGTCACCGTATCGTAGATAAGCCCAGTTTCATCAGGCTCGGCGTCGGCATCGGTGTCCTCGCCATAAGGCTTGAGGTCGCTTACGGTGATATAGATTCGCGGAAGGTAACGGAGCACCTCGCGCACAAAAAGCCGGGGCTCGTCGTCGCCACACGAAGCCACAGCCTTGCAGTATTCCAAGGCAAGCCCTGCCAGAGACAGGGCTGCCGGTGATATAGAATTATTCATTATCGGTCGTTTGGTCGGTATAGCCGGTTATCGACTATGTATTTGTATACGCCGGGAGGCAGGAAATAGTTCATGTTCTTCCCCTTGGCGATGGCATTGCGCACAAAGGTGCTTGAAAGGTCGATCATCGGCGCATGTACTATTTCCAGACCGGCCACATCGTGGTCGGTGACAGGATAGCCGGGCCTCAGATATACCATCACACCATATTGGTCGAGTATGCGCTGAGGCTCACGCCACTGGTCGAATATACGCCAGTTGTCACTGCCTATGATCAGCTTGAAACGACGGTCGGGGTATCGCTCGGCTAAAAGGTCGAGGGTATTCACCGTATATGAAGGCCTGGGCATAGTAAGCTCAATGTCGCATATATCCAGCTCTGGGGCGCCTTTGACGGCAATCGATAGCATCTGCAGCCTCTTCATGTCGGGCAAAAGCTCGCCGGGCTCTTTGAGCGGATTACGCGGCGACAGCGTGAGCCAGA
This sequence comes from uncultured Muribaculaceae bacterium, assembly GCA_910586595.1. Lineage (GTDB taxonomy): Bacteria > Bacteroidota > Bacteroidia > Bacteroidales > Muribaculaceae > CAG-873. Next base: position 40,347 of record CAJUJB010000022.1, read on the forward strand.
CCTTATCGACATAGCCCCATTGCACCAGATACGAAGCAAGCATCACGTGACCTATATGCACGGGGTTGAACGAGCCTCCGAGTATTCCTACGGTTTCCATCAGCAAAGGGCGATAAAGCCTCCGATAAGATTGCGTGTCTGCCTGATTGCCTCGTCGAGCTGGTCGTTGACCACACGGCGGTCGAATTCTCCGGCACGCGAGATTTCATATTGGGCACGGTCGACGCGGACGTCAATCACCTCCTCGGTCTCGGTTCCACGGAACTCCAGGCGGCGGCGAAGTTCGGCAATGCTTGGCGGCTCTATGAAAATAGTGAGCGCCTCATCGCCATAGATACGCTTCACGCCCAAGGCGCCGTTGACATCAAGGTCGAGAATGATGTTATGGCCCTGGCCGGTGATGCGGTCAATCTCGCTGCGGAGAGTGCCGTAGAACCTGCCGGGATAAACTTCCTCATATTCGATGAATTCGTCTTCGGCAATAGCGTCGCGGAAGGCCTCCTCAGTCATGAAGTAGTAGTTGACGCCATGCTCCTCGCCCTCACGCGGAGGGCGGGTGGTGGCGGACACGGCGAAGCCGAGATTGAGGTCGCCTCCTTCGAGAAGGGCGTTGATTATGGTTGACTTGCCACAACCCGAGGGTGCGGCAACCACTATTATCTTTCCTTTCTTATCCATAGCAAGCTATTACTGGTGAGCCGGACGGAGAAGGTCGTTGACAGTCTTGACGGGGTTGAAGGTGGAGGCAGGAACTTCGACAAAGACGGTGTTCCAGTTGCTCATCGCACCGTTCCAGAGACCGGGGAGCTCGAGGGCACGTAGATCGCGGCCTCCGGCAGATTTCTCTGAGATAAAGCCAGTGGCAGGATCGACATATTCGGGCAGATTATAGTGCGAGCCGTCGGGGCGCTTGATCCAGCACACGAGGTCGACCGGATTGAAATAACCGGCACGCTTCATCATCTCGGCATTCTCGGGCTTGGAAAGATCGATCTGTGTAGACTCAAGAATCTGTGGAGCTACCGAGCGACCGTCGGAAGAGAATGCGTTGTACGGGCCGCCGCCGGGTTCGCCCTCGTTGCGCACCATACCGCATACACGGAGCGGGCGGTCAAGCACTGCACGGAGAGCCTGCGCGCGCTGCTCAAGCGGCAGAGTCGAATCAAGATCCTTCGAGAAATAACAGAGGGTACCCTCTACAAAGGCTGTGGCTTCTTCCACATTGTCTTCGGTGGGATTCTTAAGTTCCTCAAGCAGGTGAGCCACGGTGTCGTGAACCAGCAAGAGCATACCTCCGAGAAGTTGCTTGTAGTCGATTGTAGATGCACGGTGACTGTCGGCTACGACATTGTCGATATTCTTCACAAAGACAACGGTGGCATCAATGTCATTGAGATTCTCGATCAGGGCGCCGTGGCCACCTGGGCGGAATACAAGACGGCCTTCGTCATCGCGGAAGAGCTCGTTGTCGGGCGTCACAGCAATAGTGTCAGTCGAGGGTTTCTGCTCAGAGAGAGTTACCTCATATTTTACACCGAAGCGCTGCTCCATGGCCGGAATCGCATCGCGCAGCTTGGCCTCGAAGAGTGTGCGGTGATTCGACGACACGGTAAAATGAAGCCTGACCTTGCCACCCTTGGATGCGGCGGTCTGGGCACCTTCGGCAAGCTGTTCTTCAAGCGCGGTGCGCACAGTGCCGTCGGCATATTTGTGGAATGTAAGCAGAGCTTTGGGGAGCTGACCGTAGTTCATGCCCTCTCCCTTGATGATCGCTGCCACAAGATCTTTATAGCGGCCAGCCTCGATGAGACTCTCCACGGTGGTGCCGGCACCATATACAGCCCCGACAGTCTGCTGCAGCTCGTTATAGAATGCGAAATCCTTGATTTTCTCCACCAGCTGGGCCACCGGTGTGCCGGGAGCCGGAGCGGCCTCATCGCCGTTTACAAATGCGAAGAGGGCCTTGAACATACGCGAAGCCGCGCCTGAGGCAGGCACGAACTTAAGCACGTCGCCTCCATCGGCAAGAAAACCTTCCCAACGGGCGTGGCAGGCCTCGGCAAGGTCTTTATCAACGGCAAGCATGCCGGCTCCGGGTGCGGAGGGCGACTCGATGCGGAGATAGGGGAAACCTGTGCGGAAACGCTCAAGCTGAGCCTCGACCTGAGGCTCACTTATACCTTTAGCTTTCAGCTGTTCAAGGTCGGCGGGTGTGAATTTGCTCATTGTATTTATTGTTAGTTTTAATTTCCAACGCCAAAAATACACATTTTCTATCGCCCATGCAAAATTTTTTGAGCCATTACATCACCCCGAGCCGCCATAAAGCAAGGCAATAACCCAATACTTCCGGTTTTAGCACACAAAACCTCCGCATGAAAGACACAGAGAAAAGAAAAATCTCCTTTTAACATCAATTAATATTTTTAATAGTCTTTCACTAAAAATATTTTCGTAACTTGCCGCGCAAACCAAAATCTCCCATTATCATGAAAACGAAACTGCAAATGAACGCTTACAGACTAATAATCTTATTACTGGGCTATGCATGTTCCATGTCAGTCTGGGCGGAAATCGACCCTGGAATGCATTTCATCAGGCAGGGATCGATCGCAACACTATACTCTTATACCGGCACTTCGAGCAAGGTTGTACTGCCCGACAGTGTCAGCCTCATAGGTTCTGTTTTTGAAGTTAGAAAAATCCACAGTGGAGCATTTTGTGATAATGCAGAAATAGAAGAACTTGTCATCAACACGCCGATATATATCGACTCGGAGGCCTTTACCAATTGCCCCAATCTGAAAAAAATAACTTTTGCATATAAACCGGATATCCACGGACATGCCTTTAAGGAATGTAGGGCTTTGAAAGAATACTGCACCCTCGAAAATGACAATGATTTTCAATCTATCGACGGACTGCTCTGCGTAGGCCGCAACAAATTATATTTGTGCCCTCCAGGACTGGAAGGCGAGATCACACTCCCGTCGTCTATCGTGGCTACTGAGTCTGAACCATTCAAAGGATGCGAATATATTACAGCTGTAACCTTCCCCAAAGAATTCAATGAATTAATGACACACACAATGTGGGGCAACCACAGCATAAGAAAGATTGAAATTATGGGAGCTTGCCATGTATGGGAATTATCATGTGAAAGCCACCCACTTCTCGAAGAAGTAATATTAAATGATGAGTGCTATATCGGATCACATGCTTTTGCAAATTGCACCTCTCTGAAAAAGATCAATATTACTTATGGATATCTATTGGAGAATGGTGTTTTTGCTAATTGTACTTCCCTTGAACACATTTATATACCGGCAGAATGCAAAACGATTAAATGGGGTGCATTCGCATTCTGCAGCTCACTAAGCACAATATGCATTGCAGCCCCCAATCCGCCCCGAATAGTCCTTTTTGAAGGTATCACAGGCTACCCGTTCGATGGCTGTCCGACCGACGCGAAGGTGCTTGTACCCTGCGGTAGCCTGCAGGCATACCGCAACCATCCCGACTGGCAGTATTTCTCCAATTACGGATTACTTGACGGCTTCGAGATAATTTTTAGCGAACAAGAAAAAATAGCTCCCGCCGACACACGCCTGCTCGAGCCTGAAATTATCCTCGCAGAAGATGTCAGCATCGATTCTACCAGCTGGACGAGCTCTGATGAGGAGATTGCCACCGTAGACAACACCGGCATTGTCACAGCCATAAATGAAGGCTTGTGCACAATAACGCTTACGGCTACCGACAATTCGGGCATGACAAGAAGCGGCTCAGTAGAACTGACGGTCAGCAAAGACGCGTCGATCATATCTCCAAGCATTGCCGCTCCGGCACCTCAGTACTATAACCTGCAAGGGCAGCCCGTCGACAACCCAACTTCGGGCATATATCTGCGGCGCACCGGTTCGACAATCACCAAAATAGCTTTATAATACTTTGATTTATTACGCTAAAACGCCTGGAGCTTGCTGCAAGCTCCAGGCGTTTTAGCGTAGAAAATATTGTATATCATTGCCCGGCAGAACAGGCCACGGCAGCTGATTTGCGCCCGAAAATACGGTCGACAATCTGCGCGATGGCTCCGTCACCGGTAATATTGCAGGCTGTTCCGAAGCTATCCATAGCAATGTAGAGAGCAATCATCATGGCATTGTCGGCCTCGGAAAATCCGAGGATGCCCGACAGCAAGCCGAGTGAGGCCATGATTGCCCCGCCGGGAACACCGGGCGCCGCGACAATGGTAATACCAAGCATGGCCACGAATCCGGCAAATGTAAGTGCATCGACAGGCATGCCCTGTACCAGCATAAGAGCTACGGCACACGAAACTATTTTCAGCGTGGAACCCGACATATGGATGGTAGCACAGAGGGGTATTACAAATCCGGCGACATCAGGGCTCACGCCAGTGCGGATAGTACGCTCCAGAGTCACGGGAATGGTGGCTGCCGACGACTGGGTGCCAAGTGCCGTGGCATAAGCGGGAAGCATGGTGGCAAGCGACCGGAGGGGATTACGTCCTGAGAAGAGGGCCGCGATGCAATACTGGAGTATGAGCACCCCGACGTGCAGCACAAAGATTACAGCGATAATCTTAATGAAGGTCATGAGAATGGGCCCAACGGTGCCAGCGGCTGTCATATTAAGAAATATACCGAAGATATAGATCGGCAGCAAGGGCACAATCAAACGACCGATGACAAGCTGGATCACAGCCCGGAAATCTACAAGCAGTTTGCGGAGCGTTGAGGTTGCATCGGGCAACATGGCACAGCTGAATCCCAGCAGGAAGGCAAGCACAAGAGCCGACATGACAGTCATGAGAGGCTCCGCGGCGATAGTAAAGAATGGTTGAGGTGTGGCATCTGCCGCGGCTTCTGATGCCGAGAGTGTCACATCACCGATCAGTGAGGGAAAGATTGACGCGGAGGTTGCGTAGGCAAGCATACCGGATCCGAATGTCATGGCATAGGCTATGAGCACTGTAACACCGAGCATGGCTCCGGCACGACGCCCGATTTCTGCAATCGCCGGAGCGACAAAGCCAACGATAAGCAAAGGAATTACAAAACCAAGGAGCTCGCTGAATATGCTGCCGAATGTCGCGAAGCAACGCGAGAGCCATAAAGGAAATACATGGCCGGCACCAATGCCGAGCGCAATGGCGATGACTACGCGGCCGAGGAGGCCGACTTTAATACGTACGTTTTTCATGTGGGGGTGGTTGCGGGGCACTCCCGGGTGTCGTCGCTGTCAGCGGCCACAGGCACGAGTCGCGCGCTCATTTCCCAGAGTGCGTAGATGGGTAAGAATGCAAGGAATAAGGTAAAAGGATCGCCCGTAGGCGTTATGACTGCGGCCACGATAAGCAACACGACTATAGCGTGGCGGCGGTAAGTGCGGAAAAAGGAACGGTTGAGTACACCGATTTTACCCATGAGCCATGCCAGCAGAGGGAGCTCGAAGACAGCGCCCATCATCACCAGCAACATGAAGAAATTATCCATATATGAGTCAAGCGATACGATAGGTCGTATGGCCTCACTCAGCTGGTATCCAGCCAGGAAACGCACGGCCAGGGGGAAAATAAGGAAATAACCGGTGGCTACGCCGAGGTAGAACATGACATTGCCGAAAAAGAAGGCCCTGACGGCTCCTTTGCGTTCATGCTCATAAAGGGCGGGGGCAATGAAGCCCCACAGCATGTAGATAATGACGGGAAAACCTATGACAAAGGCTGTCCAGCATGCGGCTGAAAGGTGAATAAACAACTGCGAGGCAAGCTCTATGCTCACTATATCCACCTTGAAATCGGGGTCTGTGGCCAACTCATCGGTAAAACCGGTAGCGGCAGCCAGACGGTCGAAAAGCTCGTAAGTAGGGAAAGAGGCGGAGCATGGCGCCATGATTACGTTGTCGAATACCCACGGCATGGCAATAAACGAAGCCACGGCTATTACAGCCATGACAATGAGTATGCGGAAGAGCACCCGGCGCAATGCGTCGAGATGATCCCAGAAAGACATCTGCTGGTCGGTGGTCATCGATATGTAATGGAGAGAGAGGTTGAAAGATCAGGATCGGTCTTTGCCGAGCTTCTCAGCTTCGGGAGTCGTATCTTCTTTTTTAGATGCGGGAGTATCTTCAAGAGGGCGGTTCATCTCATCTTTGGCTTCCTGCATGCCCTTGCGGAAGGAATGGACACCCTTGCCGAGGCCACGCATCAGCTCGGGAATCTTCTTTCCTCCGAAAAGAAGTAGAATCACAAGAAATATAACCAGCCACTCCCAGCCGCGGAAGTTGCCGAGAAATGACGGTATGAAAAGGAGCTGTGTCATGTTTGGTCTGTTGGTTTACGGTATTTAAGCGAAGGGGCAGATAATCGTGGAAGGAGAGTAAGCGACACGCCGATAGACGTATACATCTGGTTCCTTGCATAATATGATGTAAAGTTACGCATTATTCGGCAAAAATGCCTAACTTTGCACAGTTTTTTAGGATATTTTATAAACCCATAGATATGAAAGCATACGTTTTCCCCGGGCAGGGCGCCCAGTTCGTAGGCATGGGCAAAGACCTCTACGACAACAACGCCGAAGCCCGCGAACTCTT
>CAJUJB010000023.1:0-32036 GCA_910586595.1 uncultured Muribaculaceae bacterium
GGACGCAAGATTTTCATTCTTGAAAGAGGAGTTCGATTCTCCTATGGGCTACAACATCCGGCAGCTCTGATCACTTTGATTAGAGCTGCTTTTTTTTGACCCTCTTTGGTAGGCTTAGCCTTCCCGCGACCCCTCGCCATTATTCTATTATTTCTATGATCCGCAATCTGCTATTTGACCTCGGCGGCGTTATAATCGACATCGAACGCCAGCGCTGTGTAGAAGCCTTTGAAAAACTTGGCCTCGAAAATGCCAACTCCTACTTCGGCGACTACGCCCAGACAGGCATCTTCATGGCCATCGAAGACGGCTCGATGGGTGTGGACGACTTCCACGCGGCCCTACACTCCAAACTCCCCTCCTCGGTCACCGATTACCAGATTGATACAGCCTTCCAGAAATTCATCATAGGTATTCCGGAGCATCGTCTGGCCGCCCTGCGCAAACTCCGCCGCGACGGCTACGGCATCTATCTCCTCAGCAACACCAATCCGATAATGTGGCGAGGCATCATAGCAAACGAATTCGGAAAAGAGGGTCTGCGCCGCGAGGATTATTTCGACGGGATGGTCACATCTTTCGAAGCCCGCTCAGCCAAGCCGGATGCCGGCATCTTCCGCTACACCGCCGAGCAGCTCGGCATCGATCCCGCTGAGACCCTTTTCTTCGATGATTCTCTGGCCAACGTCGAGGCTGCCCGGGCTCTGGGCTTCGAAGCCGTACACGTTCGCCCCGGAACGGAATTCACCGATTATCTTCCCGAGAAGAAATGAAAACTCCGGCAGAAGCCGATAAAAATCAGCCTCGCTATGTAGCAACCGTCGGTATGTTCGACGGCGTACACCGCGGGCATGTTTTCCTGCTGCGTAAGCTGGCCGAAGTAGCCCGTGAGCGGGGCCTTGAGCCCATGGTCTTCACCTTTGCCGGGCATCCGATGTGCCAGTTGGCCCCATGCCAAGCCCCAAAGACTCTTACCACAGCCGCCCAACGTGCCGACATGATACGGCAGGCCACCGGCATCAACCGTGTTGAGATTCTCGATCCGAAGCCAGAATTACTCAGTCTTACTGGCAATCAATTCCTCCACCATATACACGACACGTACGCAGTCGATGCCTTCCTGATGGGATTCAACAATCACATCGGAAGCGACCGCGCCGATGCCAGCGCGCTTGCGTCGGCATGCATGCCAGTGATTGTCATGCCCGAACTACCGGCGGAATATAAAGTCAACAGCAGCACCATCCGCCAGGCCCTCGCAGAAGGCCGGATTGAAGATGCCACCGACATACTCGGTCATCGCTGGCACTATCGCGGCCGCGTTGTGCACGGACGGCAGCTCGGACGCACCATAGGCTTCCCGACAGCCAACATCGAGCCTCTGGAGGCATGTCAGCTCCTGCCTAAACCCGGAGTATATGCTGTGGATGTGACCTTGCCAGAGGGCCGCACACTTCGCGGCATGGCCAATATCGGCCACCGCCCTACCGTAGACTGTGCCGATGCACCGATGTCGTTCGAGGTGAATATATTTGATTGCGACGCCGATCTATACGGCACCGTTCTTGATGTGGCCTTCCTCGGCAGGCTCCGCGACGAGCGCCCGTTTTCCTCCGTTGAAGCCCTGCGTCTCCAGCTCGTCGCCGACCGCGAAGCCGCCCGCCGCATCTGATTATTCTATATTCCACTGAAAAAACTATTGCATGGCAATTTTTTTTGTCATAACTTTGTTATAAGTAAGAGAATATTTTTTCCTTACCCCACGTTTACCGACTATGAAGCGTTATTTCAGCATATTATTCATCACACTCTGCGTTGGCGCCGCCATCGCCGCATCGAGCTCGCAGGCAGCCAAGAAAGACCAGTTCTCCCGCAAGCTCAACACATTCAATTCCATCGTAAAAGAATTGCAGACCAACTACGTCGACACCCTCGATGCAGTGGGAATAATGGATAAGACTATCGATGCGCTTCTCTACCAGATCGACCCTTATACCGAATATTATCCAGCCGACAATCAGGACGAGATTCTTTCTATCTCCCAGGGTAAATACGCCGGCATCGGATCGTATATCGCCAAACGAGGCGACATAATCATCATCAGCGAGCCTCAATGGAACTCGCCTGCCCGCCGCGCAGGCCTCCGTGCAGGCGACGTCATCCTTGCTGTGAACGGCGACAGCGTCACCGCCAAGACCGACGTGGGCGACGTAAGCAAACGCTTGCGCGGTCAGGCCGGAACAGAAGTCAAAGTAGACGTGCGCCGCCCACATGTGGCCGACTCACTCCTCTCATTCACCATCACCCGTGGCGACATCAAGGTTGATCCGCTGCCCTACTACGGCGTAGACAGTCTTGGTGTAGGCTACCTGCGTCTGACCACCTTCAACGAAAACAGTGCCCGCCAGGTGCGCGATGCCGTGCTCGACATGCTCCGTAACCCGGCATTGAAAGGCATTGTGATCGACCTCCGCAGCAATGGCGGCGGCCTGCTGGAGAGCGCCGTACAGATCGCCTCCAACTTCGTGCCCAAAGGCACAGAGATAGTTCGTACACGCGGCCGCAACGTACGCGACGAGCGCATATACAAAACCACCGGCCAGCCCTTGGACACCCATATTCCTCTGGCAATACTTACCGATGGCAACACAGCCTCCGCCTCCGAAATTCTTGCAGGCTCGCTCCAGGATCTCGACCGGGCTGTCATCGTAGGAGAACGGTCGTATGGCAAAGGCCTTGTGCAGACCACGCGCCCGCTGCCTTACGACGATCTGCTTAAAATCACCACAGGCCGTTATTACATTCCTTCCGGACGACTTATCCAGGCCCTTGACTACTCACACCGTAACCCCGACGGCAGCCCGGCCCGTACGCCCGACAGTCTTACGCAGGAGTTCAAGACCCGCATCGGCCGCACCGTGCGCGACGGAGGTGGCATAACACCCGACATCACCGTTGAAGAGCCTGCGGGCAACCGTCTGCTCTATAATATCGTGGCCGATTTCTGGGCATATGACTATGCAACACGCTATGTTGCCGAGCACCCCGACTCAGTGGCACCGGATTCATTCAAGATTACCGAAGAAATGTTTGCCGACTTCAAGGCATCGATTGATCCGGCCCGATTCAAATACGACAAACAATGCGAGACCGGACTCGAGTATCTCCGTGAGGCAGCCAAAGCCGAAGGATATATGACCGACTCGGTGGCTGCCCAGTTTGAAATCCTCGGAAAGCTTCTGCGTCACGACCTGGCCCATGACCTCGACATCAATCACGACGCCATCGTAGAGATTCTTGACAGCGAGATTGCCTCACGATATTACTCCGACGCCGACCGCGTGCGCCGCATGCTCCCCTCCGACACTGTGCTGAGCGAGGCCGCGGCAATCATCCTCGATCCGGAAAGATATTCCGCCTTGCTGAGCAAGCCTAAGCAATAATTTATCTTAATACGAGACTCGAATGCGGAATCAGCCGACCGATTCCGCATTTTTTAATTCGAGCTGAGGTCGGCTCTACTCATTTTCAATCGGCCAGCGTGCGGAAATGCTCCGCGAACAGCGACAACAAAACACATAGTACAGGCGTTATAATATAAATTACAGAACATTCATCACATCCGAGCGCACAGCGCCGTAATAAATTATGCTTTAGTTCATGAAAACCAAGCGATTATCAAAACCGACTATGAATATTACCCATCGCCGCAGAGTCACCATCTGGTGCATTGCCGGCGCTCTGATTCTTGCAGGAGCCATCTGGTTATTGTTTTTTATGAAACCCAAGGAGGCCCCCGCTGCTCTGCCCGTTGTTGGAGTAGAGCCGGTGGAGTGCGCCGATGTAAATATTTACGGCGAATATGTGGGTCGCATACGTGCGCAGCAATTTGTCGAGATCCGTGCCCGCGTGGAAGGCTATCTTGAGCAGATCCTCTTCGAGGAAGGCACACATATCGACAAAGGACAGACCCTTTTCGTGATTGACCGCAAGGTATATCGCGCACGCGCCGAAAAAGCCCGTGCGCAGCTCAACAAAGCCAAAGCGAATGCGAAGAAAGCCGAGCGCGACCTCGCCCGCATCCGTCCGCTATATGAGCAGAACGCCGCCTCTCAGCTTGACCTCGACAATGCCGAGGCCGCATACGAGAGTGCCAAGGCAGAAGAGTCGGTTGCCCAGGCAGACCTCACCCAGGCAGAACTCACACTCAGCTACACAGGCGTGAGCAGCCCTATCGCAGGTTATATCTCCGAGCGCAGCGCCGACATCGGCACGCTCGTCGGCCCCTCAGGAAAATCGCTTCTGGCCACAGTGGTGAAGAGCGACACCGTGCTCGTCGACTTCTCCATGACCTCCCTCGACTACCTTAAGAGTAAAGACCGCAATGTGAATCTCGGACAGCGCGACCAGTCGCGTCAGGACTCATACGTGACCGTCACACTTGCCGACGGCACCACCTATCCACACCGCGGCATTGTGGACTTCGCATCGCCTCAGGTCGATCCGGCCACCGGAACCTTCTCCGTACGCGCGGAGATGCCTAACCCCGACCACACCCTCCTCCCCGGCGAATTTACCAAAGTAAAGGTGCTCATCGATGTGCGTGCCGATGCCATCCAGATTCCGGCCAAGGCCATCGAGATTGAGAAAGGCGGAGCTTACGTATACATCGTCCGCCCCGACAGCATAATTGAGCGCCGCTTCATCGAGACAGGCCCCGAGCTCGGCAACGACATTCTGGTTGAACGCGGGCTTGCCAATGGCGAGAACCTCGTTGTGGAAGGTTATCACAAGCTCCACCACGGCATGAAGGTACGCCCTGTCGAAGTTAAGAACGATTCAATAAGCGCACAGTCATGAAAAAGAACTTCTTCCTGGATCACCCGGTCTTCTCGATCGTAATCTCGATTGTGATCGTGATTCTGGGTGTGATCGGCCTGGCCATGCTCCCGGTCGACCAATATCCGCGCATAGTTCCCCCTGTAGTACGCGTGTCGGCATCCTATCCCGGCGCCGACGCCATGACCGTGACGCAGGCCGTTGCCACCCCTATCGAGCAGGAGCTCAACGGTACGCCCGGCATGATCTACATGTCGTCGAGCTGTTCAAACTCGGGCGGTTTCTCCGCGGCCATTACCTTCGACATCGACGTTGACCCCGAGCTGGCCGCCGTCGACGTGCAGAACCGTGTGAAGAAAGCCGAGTCGCGTCTTCCGGCCGAAGTGGTGCAGAACGGCATCAGTGTCGAGAAAGAAACGGCAGGCAAACTCCTCACCATCGCCCTACTCTCCAATGACCCCAAATTCGATGAGATATACCTCTCGAACTACGCCACCCTCAACGTGCTTGACCTCCTCAGACGCGTGCCGGGTGTAGGCAGTATCCGCAATGTCGGCAGCCGTTACTATGCAATGCAGATTTTCGTGCAGCCTGACAAGCTGGCCGACCTCGGCATCACGGTGCAGGATATCCAGAGCGCCCTCAAGGATCAGAACCGCGAGTCGGCAGCCGGCGTACTTGGCCAGGCCCCAATGAACGGCATAGACCTTACGGTGCCTATCATCGCACGCGGCCGTCTGTCGTCGGTTGCGGAATTTGAAGATATTGTAGTACGCGCCAACGCCAACGGCTCGATCATCCGACTCAAGGATGTGGCCCGTGTCACTCTGGATGCCTCAAGCTATTCGACCGAGAGTGGCATCAACGGCGGCAACGCTGCCGTGCTGGAGATTAACATGCTCCCCGGCTCGAACGCCATGGACGTAGCCAACCAGGTGAAGGAAACTATGGCAGAGATAAGCCGTACCTTCCCCGAAGGCCTGTCGTATGCCATTCCGTTCGACATGACGACCTACATCTCCGAGTCGATACATCACGTCTACCGCACCTTCTTTGAGGCGCTGTTGCTCGTGATATTGGTTGTATTCCTCTCGCTCCAGAACTGGCGCGCTACACTCATCCCGATCATTGCAGTGCCAATCTCACTTATCGGCACCTTCGGCGTAATGCTTATATTCGGATTCTCACTCAACATGCTCACGCTGCTTGGCCTCATTCTCGCCATCGGTATTGTGGTCGACGATGCCATTGTCGTGGTTGAGAACGTAGACCGTATCATGGAGAAAGACCATTGCGAACCCAAAGAAGCCACGCGGCGTGCGATGGACGGCCTCGGAAGCGCACTTATAGCCATGTCGCTGGTGCTCTGCGCCGTGTTCGTGCCTGTAAGTTTCCTGCCGGGCATCACGGGTCAGCTCTACCGTCAGTTTACCATCACAATCGCGGTGTCTGTGATTATCTCCACAATTGTGGCGCTCACTCTATCGCCCGTGATGTGCGCCATGCTGCTCCGTCCGCAGGGCCACACGAAGAAACGCAAATTCTTCCGTCTGATCAACTACTGGCTCTGGCGCGGCAACCATTTCTACTGCAAGATGATCGGTCGCTCGATCAAACATCCGCGCCGGATGTTAGCCTCCTTCGGGCTTGCGCTGGTCATCATCTACGTAGCCAACTCACTGCTGCCTACCAGCTTCATGTCGCCTGAAGACCAGGGTTACTTCACCGTTGAACTTGAGTTGCCCGAAGGTGCCACCATAGAGCGTACGCGCGCCGTGACAGAGCGAGCCATCACCTTCCTCCAGTCAGACCCAGACGTGGAATATGTGCTCAATGTCACCGGCTCGTCGCCCCGCACCGGCACCAACCAGGCTCATGCGACACTCACGGTAATGCTCAAACCCGCCGACCAGCGTGGCAACAACTCCCTCCAGGAACTCCGCCAGCGTGTGGCCGATGAAATATCGGAATATCCCGAGGCCAACGTTTACTTCTTCACCCCGGCGATTATCCCCGGCCTGGGTACCTCCGGCGGCTTCGAGATGGTGCTCGAGGCACGCGGCGACGCCACATACAACGATCTGGCAAATGCCGTCGATACGCTGAAATATTATGCAGCGCAAAGCAAGGAATTCGCAGGGTTGTCGACCTCGCTGCAGAACGACATACCCCAGCTCTTCTTCGATGTCAACCGCGACCAGGCCAAGCTTCAGGGCGTGCCGATGAGCGATATATTCGCCACCATGAAGGCCTTCACAGGCTCGGTATATGTCAACGACTTCAACATGTTCAACCGCATCTACCGCGTCTACATCCAGGCCGAGGCACCCTACCGTGCCAACCGCGAGAATCTGAATCTATTCTCCGTGCGCGGACGCGGCGGAGCCATGGTTCCGGTCACCTCACTCGGCACCACCTACTATACGGCAGGCCCCGGCACTATAGGCCGTTTCAATATGTTCAACTCCGCCACCGTCTCCGGTGAGGCTGCCCGCGGTTACTCCACGGGGCAGGCCATGGAGAAGCTGGAAGAAATAGTGGCTACCCATCTGCCATCGAACATAGGCGTCGAGTGGGCGGGCCTCTCCTACCAGCAGAAGCACAACGGCGGCAACACGGGTCTGGTGCTCGCGCTTGCGTTCCTCTTCGTGTTCCTCTTCCTGGCGGCCCTCTACGAGAGCTGGAGCGTGCCTTTGGCTGTGATTCTCTCTCTGCCAGTGGCCGGAGTGGGTGCCTATCTCGGCATCGCCATCTGCGGTCTTGAGAATAATGTTTACTTCCAGATCGGCCTCGTAATGCTCGTAGGTCTGGTGGCCAAGAACGCCATCCTCATCGTCGAGTTTGCCAAAGAAGAGGTTGAGAAAGGAGCCACAGCAGTCAAGGCAGCCCTCACTGCAGCCAAGCTCCGCTTCCGACCTATCGTGATGACCTCGCTGGCGTTCATGCTCGGTCTTCTGCCTTTGGTTGTCGCCACAGGCCCCGGCTCGGCAGCTCGCCGCGACATCGGCACAGGTGTGTTCTTCGGCATGCTCGTGGCCATAACCGTAGGCATCGTATTCGTTCCATTCTTTTTCGTAATGATTGACCGCGCCCAGAAGCGCCTCAAATCCCGGAAAACATCCAAGCAATGAAAACCCGATTACTCAACATACTTATTGTAGCCCTCGCACTGGCTGCCACCTCATGCTCGGGAGTGAAAAATCTCACCAAGCCCCAGCTCGACCTTCCCCAAGAGCTGGCCGGGAACTCGACCGACTCGGCAACCGTGGCCGATATGGACTGGTGGAAATTCTACACCGACTCGGCCCTGGTGTACATTATCAGTGAGACTCTTGACCACAACCGCGACCTCATGGCCGCAGGCGCACGCGTAGAGCAGATGCGCGAACTTTATGGCCTATCGAAGGCCAACTTCTTCCCCACGCTTGGCGCCCACGTCATGGGAAATCAGGAGACCAACGACTACTATAACGAGCCACATCTCACCGACCCCCAGTACGACCTTAAAGCCACCCTGAGCTGGGAAGCCGATCTATGGGGAGGTCTAAGCTGGGCCCGTAAGAAGGGCGGTGCAAACTTCATGGCATCGGTCGAGAACCAGCGTGCCATGCGTATCACGCTCATCGCCGAGGCTGCATCGGCCTATTTCAATCTCCTCGCGCTCGACAATGAGTTATCGATCGTGCGGCGCACGCTGTTCACCCGAGAGGAGAACCTCAAGAAGGCCAAGCTCCGCTTTGAGGGTGGCCTGACACCTGAGACTGTATACCAGCAGGCACAGGTGGAATATGCCACCACAGCGGCCCTCATCCCAGGACTTGAGCGACAGATCGAGACAGCCAAGAATGCCATCGCACTGCTGATGGGGCGATACCCCTCCGAAGAGATAGCCCGCGGCACATTGTCGCTCGAAGAACCTCTTCCCGAAACAATACCGACCGGCCTTCCGTCGACTCTGCTGCAGCGGCGCCCCGACCTCCGGGCTGCCGAAGCCTCGCTCCGAGCCGCACTGGCCAATGCAGGCGTGGCATATGCCGACCGTTTCCCCAAGCTCCGTATCACACTTACGGGAGGTCTCGAGAACAATGCGCTGTCGCATTTCTTCCAGTCGCCCTTCAGTTACGTGCTCGGCTCAATCACCGGCACCATCTTCGACTTCGGGCGAAACAAACGCAAGTACAAAGCCGCAGTGGCCGCCTACGAGGAGAGCCGCTATAAATACGAGCAATGTGTGCTCACAGCCTTCAAGGAGGTCGACGATGCCGTAATCACCTTCAAGCTGCTGCGCGAGACAACCGCCCGCCGCCGCGAACTGCTTGATGCAGCCCGCGAATATACCCGGCTTGCGTACGCCCAATACAACATGGGTGTAATCAACTACATCGATGTGCTCGACGCCCAGCGCCGGTACTTCGACGCTCAGGTCGGACTGAGCAACGCCGTCCGCGACCAGTATCTCTCACTTGTGAATCTCTACAAGTGCCTTGGAGGCGGCTGGAACTGACAGGTGGAATTAACAGCTGCCATAAATTAGCGACACTGGGCAAAAATCGCTAATTTTGCAGCATGAGACAAGACCTGCCACGCGAATTTACCGACATGGTGCTCGGCTTCGGAGAAGCTTATGCCGGCCCATTGCTCGAAGCCCTCTCGACGCCTCCGGCGGTGAGTGTGAGAGCCAATATTCTTAAACATGGAGCCGCCCCCACAGGGGCAGATACGGTTCCTTGGCTGCCTCAGGGATTCTATCTCCCCGAGCGGCCGCTGTTTGCCTCCGATCCCGCCTGGCACCAGGGCATGTACTACGTGCAGGATGCTTCGTCGATGATATATACCGAGGCTGTGCGGCGCGTTGTGAATCAATATTATCCGGAAAGGACTGATCTACGGTACCTCGATGCCTGCGCCGCTCCGGGTGGCAAAACAATCTCCGCAATAGAAGCCTTGCCTGCCGGATGCCTGGTGATTGCCAATGAATACGACCGCCACAGGGCCAATATACTTCTGGAGAATCTCACCAAATGCGGTGCTCCGGCAGTGGCCGTATGCCGTGGCGACGCTGCCAAGCTCGGCAAGCTACGAGACACATTCGACATCATAGCTGTAGATGCCCCATGCTCGGGCGAAGGCATGATGCGTAAAGAACCCGAAGCCATACGCCAATGGTCGCACGGGCTTATTGACGAATGCGCCGCCATGCAGCGGCATATTGTCGACGCGTTGTGGAAGTCGCTCAAGCCCGGTGGCGTGATGATATACAGCACCTGCACATTCAACCGCACAGAGAATGAGGAAATGCTCGCCTACCTCACCGAAACGCTCGACGCGAAGCCTGTCGACCTTCATCTTACCGACTTCCCTGGAGTGCAGCCAGGCATCAACTGTGAATATCCTTGCTGGCGATTGGCACCGGGGCACGTGCGTGGCGAAGGTCTCTTCATCTGCGCCGTACACAAACCTGGAGAATCATCGGGGCGGCCTGGCAAAACCATCAAGCCACGCCCGGCGGGAGAATTTGCACAGGCACATATCGATCAACCGGAGGTATATACTGAAATAAGCACGCCCGGAGGTATAGAACTTCGCCCGAGTGCCCACGCCTCCATCATAGCCGATATAGCCGCTCAGGCCGAACTGCTGCGCGGCGGTCTGCTTATAGCGACAGCCAAAGGGCGCGACCTCGCACCATCACATCAACTCGCCATGAGCACAGCTCTACGCCGTGGTTCATTCCCTGAATGGGAAGTGGATTATGCCTCGGCCATGTCGTATCTGCGCGGAGAGAGCCTCACCGATATTCCCGACGACTTACCCAAAGGGTATGTGCTGCTCACATATGCCGGCAGCCCCCTCGGATTTGCAAAAAACATAGGGCGGCGCGCCAATAACCTCTACCCCGATGCCATGAGGCTGCGGCTCGATCCGCGCACTCTACCGGCTCAGCCCACCTTCAGCCCTACCGAATCACGCAGCATCCTCTTCCAGCTCGATTAGGCATTGAATCTCATAATAGTATTTACCAGTAGACTTCGACTAAATTATTGAATCAGACTTTTATTTGCATTTGCCAATTTAAAATCTTAACTTTGCCAACATAGCACCTGCTGACCTGGCATAATATGACACATGATGTAAAATATCCCGTAGGACTCCAATCCTTCCCGAAAATCCGGGAGGGGAATTACGTTTATGTAGACAAAACGGAATACATACATCGCTTGATCAACAACTGCCAGTATGTTTTTCTAAGTCGCCCCAGGCGATTCGGTAAATCCCTCCTTCTATCTACAATCGAAGAATTTTTCAAGGGCAACAAGAAACTCTTCGAAGGGCTTGCCATCAGTCAGCATGAACATGATTGGCAACCTTATGCTGTTCTACATCTTGACTTCACAGGCAGGAACTACAATGACCCGGATAGCCTTGATGCCCATCTCAACCGTCGTTTCGAAATTTGGGAAGAGATTTACGGAAAAGAAATGGCTGACAGGGCTCCAGAAGAACGGTTTCAATATATCATAGCACGCGCGAAAGCCCTTACAGGCCGTAATGTAGTGATTCTGATTGACGAATACGACAAGCCACTTCTTGAAACGGTCGACAATCCTGAATTGCAACAGACTTTCCGCAACAAACTTCGCGGCCTCTTCGGAAATCTGAAAAGTATGGATGCCTATATCCGCTTTGCCATCCTTACAGGAGTTACGAAATTCGGTCATCTAAGTATCTTCAGCGACCTCAATAATCTTAAAGACATATCGCTCAACGAGGAGTATAACGCGATTTGCGGGCTTACAGAGAAGGAGCTCAAAGATAATTTCCACTCAGGGGTAGAGAAACTTGCAGATAAATTGCGGATAACCACCGCTGAAGCCTACGGTCGTCTGCGTGACAATTACGACGGCTACCATTTCTCACCAGAGAACGCACTCGATATTTATAATCCGTTCAGTATAATAAATTGCCTCGATGACCGAAACATAGGCAACTATTGGTTCAAAACCGGTACCCCGACCTTCCTCATAAAGATGATAAAGGATGGTAAGTTGCCTTTGACCAAGCTGAACGAATTCCAGATTGGAGTGTCGTCGCTTACCGATGTATCGTTTGATCTTGCCAATCAGATTCCGGTCCTATATCAGAGCGGCTACCTTACCATTAAAAATTATGAGCCGGAATTTGATCTTGTCACACTTGGCTTCCCCAATAAAGAAGTTGAGGCTGGCTTTTTCAACCAACTGATGGGCGTATACACGTCTATGTCTCAACAGTACACAGGATTTGAAATAAGCCAGTTCGTAAAAGATATTCGAGAGGGAAAGGCAGAAAGTTTCATGTTACGATTACAAAGTCTTTTCGCAGATTTCCAATATGACTCATTCGACCTCCTTAACCTCGAGCAACACTATCAGGATGTAATCTTTATAGTGATGAAACTTCTGGGGCTATATGTATCGGTAGAATATAAAACCGCAAACGGACGCATTGATATGGTGGTGCGAACCACCAATTATATCTACATATTTGAGTTCAAGATTGATAAAACGCCCCAAGAGGCCTTAGCTCAAATCTATAGTAAGGGCTACTTATTACCCTTCACATCTGATGGGCGCCAACTGATTAAAATCGGAGTTAATTTTTCAAGCAAATTACGAGGTATCGAAGGCTGGATTGTTGAAGAAGGTTAAGCAGCCGGCTAAAATAGAGGGGTGAGATAAAAGTCACGGGATTTTTGTGTACTTTTGCACTCTCTGAGTGACATATACTGAGGCCCGGGGTGTGCATGAAGCATAGCGGGGTCCAAAACCAATCTGCAATGAAAGATTTTTTCGCCATACTGCGGCGCTTTGTACCGCCATATAAGAAATGCCTGATACTGAATATAATATTCAATATTCTCGCTGCCTTTCTCACCCTCTTCTCCTTTGCCCTCATCATCCCCATACTTGAAATGCTCTTCCAGATCAGAGAGGCGCATTACACGTTGATGCACGTCGGCGACGCATCGCTCAAAGACGTGGCCTTCAATAATTTTTACTATTATACGCAAGAACTAATCAATAATTTCGGGCCGACAAGCACTTTGGCCATCTTGGCAGCCGCTCTGGTTGTACTCACTGCGTTAAAGACCGGGGCCACATATCTCAGTTCGTACTTCATCATACCCATGCGCTCGGGTATCGTGCGGGATATACGTAACTATGTATACGATAAAATTACAGCCCTGCCGATAGGATTCTTCACCGTTGAGCGCAAAGGCGATGTAATGGCCCGCATGAGCGGCGACGTGGCCGAGATAGAAAACTCCATCATGTCGTCGCTCGACATGATGTTCAAGAATCCTGTGATGATCATCGTCTGCCTGGCCATGATGATCGCCATCTCATGGCAGCTTACCGTGTTTGTATTCATTCTTCTCCCCCTGGCCGGAATGGTGATGGGCAAGGTTGGCAAGCGTCTCAAACGTACATCCTTCGAGGGTCAGACCCAATGGGGTGTGCTGATGTCAACCATAGAGGAGACCCTCGGCGGTCTGCGCATCATCAAGGCCTTCAACGCCGAAGACAAGATGAGCAAGCGGTTCCACAGCGAGAATCAGGTATTCTACCGCCTTTCAAATCAGGTAGCCCGGCGCCAAGCCCTTGCACACCCTATGAGTGAATTGCTCGGAACGACAGCGATTGCCATCATTTTATGGTTTGGCGGAGCCCTCATCCTCTCAGGAGAATCGAGCCTCAACGCAGCCGACTTCATCTACTACATGGTGATCTTCTACAACATCATCAACCCTGCCAAAGATCTATCCAAGGCATCGTATGCCATCCAGAAAGGTCTTGCGTCGATGGAGCGTGTCGACAAGATACTCAATGCCGTCAATCCTATATCCAACCCGGCGGAAGCCGTTCCGGTTCCGTCTACCGACACGCCAGTAGGAGTCAGCTTCAAAGACGTTTCGTTCAGCTATGACGGCACAACGGAAGTGCTCCGCGACATCAATCTCGACATAGCGCCCGGAGCCACCGTAGCCCTCGTCGGTCAGTCAGGCTCCGGCAAGTCGACCATGGCCGACCTCATCCCCCGGTTCTACGATGTGCAGCGCGGAACGGTCACAGTGGGAGGCACCGACATACGCAAGCTCAAAGTTCACGAGTTGCGCTCGCTCATGGGCAATGTCAATCAGGAGGCTATACTTTTCAACGACACCATTTTCAACAACATCTCGTTCGGAGTTGAGACTGCCACACTCGAGCAAGTGCGCGAAGCTGCCCGCATAGCGAACGCCGACGAATTTATCATGGCCACCGAGCAGGGCTACGACACCCCTATCGGCGACCGCGGCTGCCGACTCTCGGGAGGTCAGCGCCAGCGCATATCCATTGCGCGCGCTGTGCTTAAGAACCCTGCCATACTCATTCTCGACGAAGCCACCTCGGCACTCGACAGCGAAAGCGAGACGCTTGTTCAGCAGGCCCTCGACCGCCTTATGACGGGCCGTACCACACTTGTCATCGCACACAGACTCTCGACCATACGCCGGGCCGACCTCATATGCGTGATGCACGAAGGCCGCATTGTAGAGGCTGGAACACACGACCAACTGCTTGCGCCCGACGCGGCCGGATATTACCGTCGCCTCGTTGAGATGCAGTCGCTCGGCCAAAATTAAAAATTTTTTCAGTCGACTGTAACAAATGGGCATGCAGATGCGTCTTATGGGTAAAATCACAATCTACAAACTATGAAAAAATTTATCTTCCCATTCGTCCTCGTCGCCATGTGCATCACCGCATCTCTCATAACTCTGGCAGCATGCGCCGGAAACCGCGATTCGTGCAGCGACGATTCATTCTCCTCTGCTGGCAAACGTCTTACCAAGACCTACGACATCGGCAACTTCTCAAAACTCGAGAGTGATGGCTGCGACGTGAACGTGACCATCGGAAAAGCCACTGGCATCTTGAAAGTAACGGCCAGCGAGGGCCTCATGGAACACCTGATTGTGGAGGTCGACGGCGAGACTCTTGAACTCGGATTTGACTCCAAATTCGATCATAAAAGACCTAAGGAACGCCCGCGGGTAGAGATTACCGTTCCGTCACTCCGCTCCATCGAAGCCACTCTATCGGCACGCGTTAAAGTTGACGCACCATTCACAGTCGACAAACTCAATTTAGACATTACAACCTCGGCCAACGTATCACTGCAGGATGTGACCGTCAAAGGCAAATGCACTATCGACGCCACCACAGCTGGCAAATTCTCAGCCGGCACGCTCACAGCAGGTAAAGTCGACGTCGACATCACCACTTCAGCCTCAGCCGCCATCGACATACTTACAGCCGAACAGATTGATGTAGACTGCTCAACCGCAGGCTCATTCTCGGCCTCGTCAGGCACGGTGAATAAAGCCAGTCTCGACGCCAACACCGCAGCAAGCATCAGCATGGCTGGCGTCACCGCACACACGGGCAATGCCGAGGCCAACACCGCAGGCAAAATACGCTCCAATATTGCCAATCCTTCCTCTATTTCAAAGAACACAGGAGGGCACATTAAAAATTCAAGTAAATGAAACGCTCATTAATCTTCCTGATGGCATGTGCCGCATTGTCGGTGCATGCCCGTAATTTTTGTATTGATTCACCCGCATATGATGGTGCCCGGCAGCACATCACCATGTCGATTACACGTATTGAAGGCACGGGCACAGGCACGGATGTCTATGCCGACTTCTACGGACGACCCGGGTGGTGGTTCACGGTCAATCCAGCCACCGTTCTGGAAGGGAAGGTGAGTGGCAAGCAATATGCGCTTACGGGCATCGACGGAATGACGCCTGGCGAAAAAGCCTATTATCCTGCCGACTGCCACTACAGCACCGTACTGCACTTCGAGCCACTGGCAGATAATGACACCATAGTCGACTTCATTGAGCCAGACGGCTGGCAATTCTCGGGGCTGCGTCTCTTCGATGAGCCGGCTTTGCCCCTGCGCACTGAGATTACCGGCACACTCGCAGATCATCCCGACGGGGAGTGGGTCATTATTCAGGAATCATATCTTGACCAGCGCATCAATCCGCTTGCGCTCGTGCCGGTGAAGGACGGAAAATTCAGCTATATACTGTATACCGACGCGCCCCGCATGTTTACCGTTTCACCCGGGTTGCAACTTCTCGACGGAAGCTGGCACACCGAGACCTTCATCTCCGAAGGCAAGCCTGTGCACATCGAATTTCCCAGCGGAGAAAATCTCCTGGGCCAAGTGAACGGTGGCCCGCTGACCGAGGAACTCCACGCCTACGACCGCGGCGCATATTTCTCGCGGTATGTCAGGAGCGCGCCGGAGTATAAGGAATACGAGCGGCTTTTCGGCAGCGGAGAGGCCTTCTCAGAGGATTACCATGCACTTGAAGCCGAGATTGCCGCAGCGCCCGATTCACTCCGAGGCAAGCTCTTCGAAAAGATGAACGAGCTGTTTACAAGTGGGCGTGCATATTCTCCGGCCGCTCTGCAGGCACAAGCCGCTGTCGATTCGCTTGTGGCCATCAGCAGTGAGCATTGGAAAAATGAAGGACTCATCCACCGGGGCATACCGGCCATGGCAGAGCTCCTGCTCTACTCCACCAACGGCGACCATCTTACCGATGAGGCACTCGATTTATTCGACAGCCTATTCGCCGATACCCTCACCACTCACCCTTATCACAGCTTGCTGGCTGCAAAATCGGCTAACCGACGCCCCACCCCCGGCAGAAGCTACATCGACTTCTCAGCTCCGGATCTGGACGGAAACATGGTGACAGCCTCCAATATTATCAACGGCAAGATGGCCGTAATTACACTTTGGGCATCGTGGTGCGGCCCATGTCGCCAGCATTCTAAAGAACTTATACCTCTGTACGAGAAATACCGCAATGACGGATTCGAAGTGCTTGGGGTTGCGCGGGAAAGCGTCTCGCCGGACGCCATGAAGATGGCAATCGGGCGAGATGGTTATACCTGGACGAATCTGATCGACCTTAACGATGAACTCGGAATATGGCGAAAATACGGTGTGGACAATGCCGGCGGTTCAATCTTCCTTGTCAACCGCGAGGGCATAGTGCTGGCCGTAAATCCATCGACAGAAGAAATAGAGGCCGCGCTCAAGCACGAACTCGGTCACTGATTGCTTACTTGAATGCCTCTGCGGCCTCGCGGATAGCGTAGAACATACGCTCGTCCTGCGGGGTCAGCTCTTTGTGGCGGCGTGCCATCATGCGCCGGGCTATCTCAAAGAACTTCGTCATCGACACATCGCTGAATCCTGCGGTAGATCCTTCGCTGAACGATGCCACAAAGTTGCGTGGAAAACCGGAGCCATGTATATTCACCCCGACGCCAAGCACCGTAGCTGTGTTGAACATGGTGTTTATACCGGCCTTGGAGTGATCGCCCATTATCAAGCCACAGAACTGCAAGCCGGTGCGGAGGAAACGTCCGGTAGGATAGTTCCACAATCTGATAGGGGTATAGTCATTCTTAAGATTGGATGCCACACAGCCGGCTCCAAGATTACACCATTCCCCGATGACGGCATTGCCGAGGAATCCGTCGTGAGCCTTGTTGGAGTAGGCCTGCATGACAACATTGTTGAGTTCTCCACCGACCTTGCACCAGGGCCCGAGGGTAGTGGCTCCGTAAATTTTAGCCCCCATGTTGACCACGGCATGCTCACACAGCGCTATAGGGCCGCGCAGCATCGAGCCCTCCATCACTTCGGCGTCACGGCCTACGTATACGGGGCCTCCCTTGGTGTTGATAAAGGCACCCTCGACCACCGCGCCTTCCTCAAGGAAGATAAGCGAAGGATCGCCAATAACGGTGTTTGTCGGGCTCAATGGCTGGGAGGCACGCCCGGCAGTGATGCGCTTGAAATCGGCAAGGAGGGCCTCACTGTTGAGCATGAAAATATCGTAAAGATGATTGACGGCCATGACCGGAGCCGTATATTCAACCACCGACTCAGCAGTGCCGCGGTAAGCAATTACCGTCTCTCCGGCCACAAGTTTGCTGTCGGGAGCCAAAGCCGATACAGCCCCGGCCAAGGCAGTATCTGGCAATATATGTCCTGCCACATAGATGGCATCCGGCGCATCGGATGAAAGATATATTTCAGCGAGATAATCAGCCGCGGGCTTCCAGCTGTAGTCACCCGGAAGAAAGGCCTGCCATTTGTCGGCAATGGTATCGATGCCGATACGGATTGCCCCCACAGGGCGTGTATAGGTGATCGGGAGGAGCTCAGCGCGTACAGAAGGGTCGTCGTATATTATCACATTCATAGGAATATCTCATTTAGTTTGCTGCAAAATTAGTAATTTTGCACCGATTTTTCACTAATACTAAAACACAGACATTATGCGAAAGACCAAACTCCTTCTGGCCGGTGCCATTCTTATGACAGGTGCCGTATCGTGCCAGGATGATCCGGAGCCCATAGTATCAAGCGAATACGAACATGTCGACGCCGAACCCGCCGACAACAACGGCCCCGTGAAAGGCTTCTATGTGCTCAACGAAGGCAACATGGGCGCAAACAAAGCCACCATCGACTACTTCACATATCAAGGTTCGAATTACCTCCGCAACATCTACGCCGAGCGCAATCCGACCGTCGTAAAGGAACTCGGCGACGTGGGCAACGACATCGCCACATACAAAAACCGCCTCTACATCGTAGTGAACGGCTCTAACAAAGTTGAAGTACTTGATGCCGCCACCACCGTACGTATCGGCCAGGTTGACATCGCCAACTGCCGCAACATCGCTTTCGACGGCAACTCGGCTTATGTCAGCAGCTTCGTCGGCGGAACAGGAGAGAATGGCTCTGTAGTCCGCTTCGACATAAACTCGCTCGAGATCACCGGCACTGCAAGCGTAGGTCTGCAGCCTGAGGAAATCGTCATTGCTGACGGCTATCTTTACGTTGCCAACTCGGGCCAGTTCCAGGCTCCCAACTACGACAAGACCATATCTGTGGTCAACCTCTCGACCTTCCAGCAGGAGAGCAGCATCACTGTAGATGTCAACCTGCACCATCTCCGCAAAGATGCCGAAGGAAACCTTTGGGTAAGCTCACGCGGCAACTACTACGACATCCCCTCCAACCTCTACAAACTCACCCGCGAAGGCGCAAACAAATACTCTGCCCCCAAGGCTCTCAATGTTCCCTGCACCAACCTCGTGATCAGCGGCACCAAGCTCTATTACTACGCCACCGTCTACGATGCCAACTGGAACGCAACCCAGCAATATGGCATTGTGAACACCTCGACAGCTACCGTAGAGCCGGGCTCGTTCATCACCGACGGCACCGAGACCAGCATCATGGCACCTTACGCCCTGGCCGTTCAGCCCTATAACGGCGACATCTTCATCACCGACGCACGCAACTACGTATCGTCGGGCCAAGTACGCTGCTATACCGCAGAAGGCAAGCTCAAGTGGACTGTGACCGCAGGCGATATCCCCGGCCACATCGCATTTGTTGAATAAGCATTACAAGGTCTTTGGCATTCAAGCGGATGCCAAAGACCTATTTTAACCCACCATCAATTACTATGAAACAACTGATTGCAATTCTGATGACCTTTATTCTGGCGCTCCCGGCCCTAGCCGCCGACGAGCCAACCGCTTCGGCCCGCGACCTCGCACGACGCATACTCGGCGAGCGTGAGGCTGATTTTATTTTCAAGCTAAACGACCGCAAAGTCAAAGCCGACGTATTCTCGATAAGCACCGAAGACGGCAAGACAGTCATCGAGGGTAATAATGTCAACTCACTCTGCACCGGCCTAAACTATTATCTGCGTAACTATGCCGGCACCTCTGTGTCGTGGTATCTCCACGAGCCGGTATATATTCCCGAGGTATTTCCCGCCGTTCCTGAAAAAGTAACTGTCACAGCCCGAGTGCCCGAACGGTTTTTCCTCAACTACTGCACATTCGGCTACACCATTCCTTATTGGAACTGGGCTCAGTGGGAACGCTTGATCGACTGGATGGCCCTGAACGGAGTGAACATGCCGCTGGCCATCACAGGCCAGGAAGCTGTATGGCACACCGTATGGAGCAAACTCGGCATGACAGACGAAGAGATCCGATCTTACTTCACCGGCCCTGCACACCTCCCGTGGCAGCGCATGTGCAACATCGACCGCTGGCAAGGGCCTCTGCCTACCGAGTGGCTCGACAACCAGAAAGACCTGCAGAAGCTGATTGTCGACCGCGAGCGCGAACTTGGCATGCGACCCGTTCTCCAGGGATTTGGCGGCCATGTGCCCGCTCGGCTTAAGGAACTCTACCCAGATGCCAACACAAGCAGTGCAGGCAAGTGGGGCGGGTATGACGACGAATATCTCTGTACCTTCCTCTACCCTTCCGATCCACTGTTCAAGACCATACAGAAAGAATACCTCGCAGAGCAGACCCGCCTCTATGGAACCGACCATATCTATGGAGTCGACTGCTTCAACGAAGTCGATCCGCCCTCGTTCGCGCCCGACACTCTCCGCACCATGGGCCGGCTAGTATACGAATCACTGGCCGAAGCCGACCCCGACGCTGTATGGGTGCAGATGGGATGGCTCTTCTACTACAACGCAAAAAACTGGACCAAGCCCTGCATAAAGGCTTATGTGGCCGATATACCCAAGGGTCGCCTGCAGTTCCTCGATTATTACTGCGACTTCAAAGAAATATGGCCCGAGACCGACAGCTTTTTCGGTCATGACTTCATCTGGTGTTACCTGGGCAACTTCGGGGGAAACTCGTGCATGGTCGGCGACCACGCCAAAGTCAAGGAGAATTTCACCAATACACTCGCCAAAGCCGGTAAGAATGTGCGTGGCATAGGCTCTACACTTGAAGGAATGGATGTCAACCCGTATATCTACGAGATGGTGCTTGATCAGGCATGGAAATCGCCGCTCACTGAATCCGACCGCATTGCCTCTATCGCCCGCCGCCGCACTGGCGACTCTCCTGCAGCCCTGCAGGCATGGACTATACTCGCCGACAGCATCTACGCCCACAGTGTAAACGGAAACCGTGGCTCGCTCAACTGCTCACGTCCTACTCTTAAGAAATGGGCAAACTGGAAGGTGACACCCACCTATGGCTACAGCAACAAGACTCTCGCCGAAGCTTGGCGTCTGCTTATCGAGGCCGACGGTGGAGACCGCGACACTTACCAATACGACTTGGTGAACGTTGGCAGGCAGGCTCTCGGCAATCATTTCACGGATGTCCGCGACAGCTTCACCGAGGCATACGAAGCCGGCGATGTAGAGGCTATGCGCAGCCGTGGCGCAGAATTGAAAGAACTCATCGATGATATTTCAATCTTGTTAGCTTGCCATCCGTCTTTCTCTCTTAAACCCTGGATTGATGATGCGCGCAACAACATCTCCGACGACCCGGCCCTTCAGGACTACTTCGAGGAGAATGCCCGAACTATAATCACCACATGGGGAACCGAGAACCTGACGGATTACGCCAACCGCGCCTTAGCCGAGCTCAACGACCAATACTACGGCGAGCGCTGGCGTCGTTTTATCGATGCGGTGACAGCCTCGGCAGTCAATGGAACCGAGTGGGATCAGAAAGCCTTCGACAACTCCCTGCGGGAATTCGAGCGCTCGTGGAGCAACCCTCACGCACGTCGCATCAACTATCTGCCACAAGGAGATGCCCGCGCAACCTCGCAGCGTCTCTACAAGAAATGGCTCGCTGAATAAGGCGGCTATACCGGAAATTTAATCGAGAAACGCGTGAGGCCGTCGGCCGTATCGGTAGCCAACGAATATGTGCAACCGTGACGCCGCAGGGCCTCGCGCACAAAAGTAAGACCGATGCCCTGCCCATCAGGTTTATCGGTAAAGAATGGAGTGAAGAGCTTGGCCGCCTTTTCAGGAGCTATTCCAGGGCCATTATCGGTCACCGTAAGTGTGCGTGCCAGCTCATCTATCCGAAGTTCTACAGCGCCGTCGGAGCCTATGCTCTCGACGGCGTTTTTCACAATATTCACTATTACCTGCTCCAGCATGTGCGTGTCGGCCCTCACCACCACGGGGGCATCGGGCATGACCATCTCGAGAGTTATCCGGCGAGGTTGACACAGACTCTCAAGAAACGGACACATGACTGAAACAGACTCCACAAGATCAACCTTGACAAGCTCGGGGTCGGGCATGCGCGCCACATCGGCAAATCGGCTTATAAAACGGCTCAGGGCTATGGCCCTTTCCTTGCAAGAGGCAAGCACCTCGTCGCCGTCAGGATCAATTCCGGAGAGGGCGTCCATAGCGGTGGCAAGCCCGGCTACAGTGTTGTTTACCTCATGGGCCATCAGTCGGATAAGCTTGTCGTAGGCGTCTTTCTCGGCAGCAGCCACCGGCTCGGTCACGTTTTCGATTATGTAGAAGGTATTTCTAACCCCATTTTCCAGGAAATGCCGGCGCAGGCACCTGATCACGGTTCCGTCGGGGCGGCGCATGCTTATATCAGCGCCATCAGGCATGGCAGTAATCGCAGGGCCCAACACATCATCACCCAACAGACGTCGGGCAGCAGGATTGGCAAGCCGCACTTTACCGTCGAAGTCACATACAATCACTCCGGAAGGCGACATATCAACTAACAAAGACAAGAAGTTGCTCTGCTCACGCATGAGCACACGCTGATCGTGAAGAGCCCTCATCATGCGGTTGAATACCTCTACCAGCCCATCCACCTCAGGCTGGCCAGTTTTGAGCAGGCTAACGTTCCAGTCCTGCCCGTTAAGAAGGTTGAGGGCCCCCTGCACCGTGTCGAGAGGCGTCATTACCCGGCGATAGAAGATATACGACACCACGGCATCGAGCACTAAAAAGAGCTCGACACCATAGAAAAGGTGCATGTTGTCGGGGTAACTGAGATAGATGGCTGCGGCATAGACCGGGAGCCGCAACAACAAGGCGAGAAAGAAAAACGTGCGCAGGCTCATCACTGCATACCATATTTGGCCATGCGCCTGTAGAGCGCCTGGCGTGTTATACCTAAAGCTGCAGCGGCCCGCGATACATTGCCTCCGGCCTCGGCCAAGGCAGCTCCGATTCTGGCTCGCTCCATATTGTCAAGAGTGCCCGTGACGGGAGTTGCAGCCGGCATAGCAAACGCCTTGAAGGCTTCGGCATCGAGAGTCTCACGGCCTGCCAGCAACGCCACGCGCTCCACAAGATTTTTCAGCTCGCGTATATTGCCGGGGAAGGGTAAGGTGCGTAGATATGCCACGGCATCATCGGTGATGGAGATGTCGCCAAGTGAGCGGTTCGACATGCACAAAGCACTGCAGAAATGGCGTGCAAGCAGCCCTATGTCGGCGCCTCGCTCGCGCAATGGCGGCACAGCCAAAGTGACGAGGTTGATTCGGTAGAAAAGGTCTTCACGGAAAGTCCGGGCCGCCACCATGGCCGGAAGATCGGCATTGGTGGCACACACCACGCGAACATCGACATGGCGCGTCTTGCTTGTGCCCAGAGGCTCGAAGGCCTGTTCCTGCAACACACGCAGCATCTTCACCTGCGAGGCGGCATCAAGCTCACCTATCTCATCAAGGAAAATAGTGCCCCCATCAGCAGCTTCAAAACGGCCTATGCGGTCGGCAACGGCACCAGTGAAGGCACCCTTGCGGTGGCCGAACATCTCACTCTCGAACAGCGACTGGGAGACTCCGCCCAAATTAACTTTAACGAATGGCCAGGCGGCACGATGACTGTTGCGGTGTATGGCCTCGGCGACGAGTTCCTTGCCTACACCACTCTCCCCTGTGATGAGCACCGGGGCATCGGTAGGGGCGACCCGCTCCACCATATGCAGCACACGGTCGATCGACGGATCGGATCCGACTATTCCTCCACGGTCAAACCGGGAAGCCGACGGAGCCTTTTCAGCGGAGGCAAGCCCGATGGCTGTAGCTACACGCTCGAGCAGACGCCGGTTATCCCACGGCTTGGTGATAAAGTCGAATGCCCCGGCGCGCATGCCTGCCACCGCAAGGTCGATACTGCCCCAGGCCGTCATCAGAATCACCGGTACGTCGGGATGAAAAATCCTCACCTTCTGCAACAGTTCCAGCCCTTCTGCGCCGCTGGTGCCACGGGTGAAATTCATGTCCATCATCACCAGATCAGGACGTGCGCGGCGTACCTCCTGCATAGCCTCGTCAGGGCCCGATGCGGCAATTACCTCATATCCGGCTCGGCGGAGGAGAAGCCTCAGCGATGCGAGTAATGTACTGTCATCATCTATGATAAGTATCATGGGATCAAGTATCTAAATATGACCGGTGTGTGCCGACGCGTATCTGAGAGTGCAAAAGTAACGAAAATTCATGAGATTCTCAGCCGGGCAGATGCAAAAATAGTCAATATACGCGCTGTAGTCATACAATTCAATCTATCACCAGCTTGGTCACATCGATAGGCGACCGGGAGGCGAAGTCATAAAGGGTTATACTGCGCAGCTGGTAGTAATACGACCAGTAGTAGAAGAGCTCGGAGAGCTGCCGTTGACGGGCCTCATCTTTACTCTGCTGCGAGTCGTTGAGGTCGAGGGTTGATATGCGGCCAACCATGAAGGTCTCCACATTGGTGTTATAGCGCCTTTGGGCAATCTCGGTGGCACGGTCGGCCAGACGCAGCTGCTCACGCTGGTTATTGAAGCGCTCTACCAGCACAAACAGATTGCTGTTGAAGTCGAGGGCCTCCTTCCGCAAGGTATTCTCCACAAGCTCGCGACGGCTCTCTGCGACCTTGACCGCAGCCCTCCGCTTGCCCCAGTCGAGAATCGGAAGTGATATGCCCACCTGCACCACCTGATTGTCGCGCAAGCCGCGGTATGCACCGTCGAAGTTGCGGTCGGTGCCGGTATAGCCTACCTGAGCGAAAATCGACACATCGCGCATCTGTCCTTTGGCCTTGGCAACATCATAGTCTGCTTCAAGCTGGCGGCGCTTGAGATTGTCGGCGAATGGATTATTGACAAGAGCTAGATCGAGGGCCTGCGCGAAGTCGATATAAATATCGGGCAGACGCGACGGATCGACCAGATCGATCGGAGTCGAAGTGTCAAGGCCCAGAAATGACGCCAGCTGGAAGGTGTGGCTCTTGAGGGTACTCTCGTCTGACGACACGGATGAGCGGGCATTGATGAGTGTTAGCTCAATCTGGAGCAGGTCGTTCTCGCTGATCTGCCCCATCTGACGCTTTGCTCGGGCAACCTCGTACAGCTTCTCTGCGTTGGCGAGATTCTGGCGGGCATTGGCAAGGTCATCGCGGGCTATGAGCATATTGAAAAAATAATTGATAGCCTGCATGGCCACTTCTTCTGTCTCGGTAAAGAAACGTGCGCGGGCCTCGGAGAACCGCACCGGCTCGATGCGGCGATCCCACTTGATGTCGTTTGCAGCGAACAGAGGCTGATTGAGCGTGAGCGCCACCGGCACCGACATAAACTGATTGCCTTTGGCGCCGCTCAGCTGGCGCACGAAATCGAGCGAAGTGGTAAGAGCCACCGTACCACCTGTGGGCCATATGCGCTGCGAGAGAGAAATCTCGCCGTTGAGCGAGAGGTTGTCGTCGCGCACAAACGAATATGAGCCGTCGGAATTCTGATAACTTGAGTAACGTTTGCTGTACGAAGGCACGTTGGCCTTGAACGTAATCTCCGGCAGCAGTTCGGCCCTGTAAGTGCGATACTGCCAGTAGGCAGACCGCAGCTCGTCGAGGGCTGCTGCGGCCGCCACACTACGGGTACGCGCCATGTCGACAGCGCCGTCGAGGGTAAGGCGTAAAGTATCGGACGGAGCCTGCGCCCGGGCAGCCGAGCAGATGCCGACCACCGCAATCAATGCTATATACCACCGCTTGATCATAGGCTTACCTGCTTGCCGTCGAAGAAATGGATTGTGCGGTCTGTCTCACGGGCCTGTGCCTCATTGTGAGTCACCATCACTATGGTGCGGCCGTCTTCTTTATTGAGCTGATGAAGTATGCCCATAATCTCGGAGCTCATCCTCGAGTCGAGATTGCCACAAGGTTCGTCGGCAAGGATTATAGCAGGGTTGCCTACAATGGCACGCGCGATGGCTACGCGCTGCATCTGACCACCGGAGAGCTGTGTCGGACGGTGATTCATGCGGTGGCTCAGCCCTACACGCTCAAGGGCCTTGCGTGCCAGCTCAGTCTTGTCGCCCTTGAACCCCTTGCGGTAGACCAGCGGCACGGTGACGTTGTCGAGCACACTGAGGGTGTTGATGAGATGGAAGCTCTGGAATATGAAGCCAAGTTTATCGTTACGGAAGGCTGCGAGAGCTTTGTCTTTAAGACCGCTTACCACCTGGCCGTCAAGTTCGACTGTGCCGGTTGTCGGGCGGTCGAGCAGCCCGATAATATTGAGCAGAGTCGATTTTCCGCAGCCCGAAGGCCCCATTATGCTTACAAATTCGCCCTTGGCAACCGAGAGGTTTACATTTTCGAGAGCCTGGGTCTCAAGTGTGTCGGTACGGTATACTTTGCTTATGTCGGTGAGATTGATTATCATGAGGGTATGTCTTTTAGAATGTTGGTAGAATTATATTGTTTATTCATCGCGGAGAGCGTCGACCGGATCGACACGGCTCACCTCGCGTGCAGGGAGGTATGTGCCGATGAGCGTGCAGACAAGTATAAGTGCGTAGACTATGGCTGAGATGACGAAGAAGTGCTCGACCGGATGGCTCACCCAGGTGTCGATGATATTATACATCTGATTATTTGAATGGCCGATGCTCATGCCGAAGCGGAGGGTGATCTGGCTGTAGATGACAAAACCGACTATGGCCGAAACCGTGGCGAGCACAGCACCTTCACCCATCAGCATGAGCATGATATGCTGCCTGCGTGCTCCGAACGAACGGTGGACACCCATCTCTTCAACACGCCGGCGGGTCTGGAGGTAGAATGAGCCCACGATACCAAGCACGAGATTGATGAGGAAGAATGAGGCAAGAATGAAGTAGAGGTTACGCTCGGTAGGAATGCCGAATTGCGACTCGACCTCGGCGATACGCGATTCATAAGGCCAGACGGTCTTGATATAATAATTTCCGGTGACGATGTCTTTGGTGTGATTCATGGTGAAATCGGTGGCAAAATTCTCTGGAGAAACCCCGTCCTCAAGCCGGACAACAGTATAGAAATCCCATTTGGGGAACGTAAGCGGACGCCATACCCGGTAGACCGCGCAGTTGGAACGCACGAAACTCTGGTTACGGAAATTACCTACCACACCGACGACTTCAAGATACGTTGTATCGCCATCCCAGATGTTGACAAAGTGCTTGCCTACGGCGTCTCCGTCGGGCCAGAAGAGACGGGCACAGTCTTCGGTGATCACCAGTTCATTTCGTGTGTAGCTGCGGGCCGAGAGTTCTTCGACCGTCGGGCTGCCAGGAACGGATTTTATGCCCATGGTCTCGAAATATTCATATCCGGGCCAGAAAGAAAGATTACTTATGTTGTGCAGCAGAGTATCGGCAGGGTTGCCGGTGGTATAATCGCTGAGTGAGATGCCGTTGGCGTTAAGCTCCTGACCATCGTTGACGAAGGTAACTCGCTCGACTCCGGGAATGGCCCGAAGTTTGTCGGCGAGCCGGCGGAAGTCGGCAGCCTGCGAAGCCGAGTCGTTGGCTGCGGCTTTGAAATTCGGATTATCCTCAGGGAACGAACCCACAGCCATGAGCACAAGCCGGTCGGCATCATAGCCCAAGGGGATATTGCTGTCGGCGAGGCTTACGGTCACCCTGTCGACTATAAACCACGAGAGACAGGTGACGATTACCAGCTCGATGAAAAGCCACGCATATCTGCCGCGGCGGTTCCAGAGATTTTTAAGAATAAGCTTGAACATGGCGGTTTATTTTTCTTTGAGAGATTCGACAATAGGGCGACGGAGAGAACGCCAGGCAGGCACAAGAGCCGATACGATATTGAGCACACAGCACAGCAGGAACATACATGCGAAGATAACCGGCGATAGGATGACTTCGTTGCTTACTGGAGCACCTCCTGAACCAATGTTCTTGTCGAACAATGACGCTATGCCGCATTTCACCATTATCCATGCGAAGAAGAGCCCGATAAGACCACCGACCAGCGTGAGGATCAGATTTTCCCACAGAACCTGGCCAAGCAGACGGCCGCGGGTTGCGCCGAACGACTTACGGACGCCCATCTCGGGAAGCCTCCCCTCCATACGGCCCGATATGATGCCGCTGAGATTCAGTGCCGGCACGAGCATGAGCACCATAAGCAAGCCGAACATCGAGGCTATATACTGGGCCACGCCAAAGTCGCGGAACTGCGCATTGGAGAACTGTACCCAATAGTGGGGCACGGGCTGTGAGAAAATATCCGCCTTGTAGTCGCTCTGGCTGCTATTGAAGCGGTCGAAATAAGCGCGTACTTCTTCAGTGAGTGCCTCAGGATTATCGGAGATAACCTTTATCTCGTAGTTGCCGAGCAAGGGGGCATCCTCCTCATCTTTATAATCAGAGCGGTTGGTATACGGGGTGAAGAAATTGGCATAGGAAAGATGCTCAGAAGGCGAGCCTTCACGCACGACGCCGCAAATGCGGTAATCGCTGCCGTCGATATTGATTTTCCGGCCCAGAAGGGAGGCGACCTCCTCAGCCCCGAATATCTGGCGCCCGAGCCGCTCTGTGATGACCGCCACCTTCACGCCACTATCAAATTCTTCCTTAGAGAATGGCGCACCGGCAAGAAACTCGAATGAATAAAGCTCGAAAAAAGCCGGATCAATATATCGGGCCTTCATGCGCTCGGCCATCCCAGACAACTCATTTCGAGCCCAATTATCACCCCATGCCGAGTATTCTGCCGAGACAAGAGTGGCATTCTCAAGATTATAGAAGAAATCGCGCACAACCGGATATGAGAATGAGAAGATATAGCGGCCTTGTCCGCCTGTCTTGTCAAGCTGTATTGACTGAAGGTAATAGGTATTGTCGCGCTGGTACTCAGGATAGACCGGAGCAATCTGCATCCAGTTCAAGATGGCCATCACAGTGCCGGTGGCTATAGCCAGGGCCGTACCGAAAATGTATATACCTGAGAACAGCTTGTCGTGGCGTATCATCTGCCACACATGGCTTAGGGTTTTCATCTATAGCAAAGTTTTAGAGTTTACTTATCCATCAATTTCAAGAGTTTCCTTCTCCTCGAGGGCTCCGAGCGGCACAACCACCACCTTCTCTCCGGCATTGAGCCCGCTTATAACCTGAACGTGATCCATCGACGCCACCCCGAGTTCGACGTCACGGCGTTCGAGCCGAGTGCCGTCGGCAGAGAGGACAAACAGACGGTATTTGCCAGGCTTTGAGTAATACTGCCCGTTGGCTATGCGGAGCACATCTGAGGCCATCCCGTTGCTCACATACACATCCGAGCGCAGGCCGGGTCGGAGACGGTCGATGCTGTCGTTGTCAAGGCTTACCGTGAAACTTATCACGCCGCTGGTCGATGTAGGTGTTACCGTCGACACTATTCCGTCGAGCGTCAGCGTGCCGATGCGCACCTTTGCAGGATTACCGGTCTCGATCGATGCGGCGTAGGCATCGGTAGCCTCTGCGGTGATCTTGTAGTGCCCGAGGTCGGCGATTGTGGCGACCACCTCTCCTTGCGACACCTGCGAGCCGATGCGGTCGCTGATCTGAGTGATCGTCGCCCGCCGCGGCGCCCTGATCTCGGCCTCGCCGAGAGTACGCGCAGCCATATCGGCTTCCTTGGCCATAATCTCGATTTCGAGGCGGGTGACGTCGGCCGCGGCGCGACGCGAGGCCCGCTCGTCGGAGAGTTGGCGCGAGAGTTGCTCAAGCTCGAGTTCAGCCGACCGCAGGGCGAAGGCCGCCTCCCTCACTTTATCGGTGGTGCCGCTGCCTATGCTGTCGAGGTATCGCTCGTTGGCATACTCAGCCCTCAGGCGTTCAACCTTCATCTCACCTACCTTAATCTGCATCTCGATAGCTCCTAACGCGGTGTTGTCGCCCACAAGCTGACGCTCAAGCTCGAGGCGCTTCATACGCAATTGGTCGGATTGCTTCTCGGCTTGCACACGGGCTGCATGCAGATCAAGCACCAGCAAGGGTGTGCCAGCCTCGACCACATCGCCGGCCCGGTGGCATACTTCAATTATACGTGAGGAAATAGGTGAGTTGATCACCTCCTCGAATGCCGCGGCAACCTGGCCGGAGGCACTTACCGAGACTTCGATGTCGCCCCTCTCCACTTGGGAAAATCTTAGCTGGCTGCGTCGGACTTCGGTCGAAGTCATCGATGCCAGCAGCCAATAGCCCAAGCCGAGTACAGCGACGGTAGGCAATCCTACACGCAACCCTTTTATAAGCTTGCGGCGGCGTATTTCATTCTGAGGTATCTGTCGGTCCATTTTTATCGTGTTCGTTTTTGCCATATATGGCGCAAACGCCGTGCCAAAATCAACCACCCATTGAATTACAGACACTTACACAAATCGCCATTACACAAATAGTGTCCGATTCCGTACACCTGTCCGCCTCTCTTGTACGGACACCGCAAAATAGAATGGCACTTGTTCGTGTCATTCAATACAACGGAAAGAATTGGAGTCCTTATCCCACCAATAAAAACACTCTATACGCCGACCCCTCTAAACATGTTTAATGTTTGAGACTTCCAATCGGAACAACCAATACTCCATCCGTAGGCCTTCTGTAGGCATATTGGCCGACCCCGGTCAAAACCATCAAGAAGGAAGGTTTATTCATTTTATCTGTATCAATCTTATCAGCAAGTTTTATCAGGTTGGCAGCCCCCTCTTCTATGAGTTTTTCTCCGCCAAGTTTAATTTCAACAAGGCCATATTTTCCATTCTTCAAGTGTATTACAGCATCGCACTCAAGGCCGTTTTTATCTCTATAGTGATATACGGATCCACCTATTGCATCCGCGTATACTCTAAGATCTCTCACACACAGTGTCTCGAATATAAGGCCGAATGTATTCAAATCATTAATCAAGTCTTCCGGGCCAAGACCAAGGGCCGCAGTTGCTATGGAAGGATCCGCAAAATATCGGGTATCTGAAGTCCTTACGGCAGTCTTACTCCTCAAATTGGGATTCCATGCCGCCGAGTCTTCAATTACAAAAATACTCTTTAGTGCATTTATATACGAATAGATCGTATTTTCTGCTGGAGCCACACCATTAGCTGATACATCAGACACAAGGGTTGCTATTGAAATTGATGCGCCTTGATTTCGGGCATAACTTCTCATTAACCTTCGCGCCAATTCCGGATCGCGCTGCACTCCATCAGCTCTGGAAATATCACTTCGTACCACAGCTTCAAAATATTCTTCGGCCTGCATTAAAGCTGACTTGGGATTTGACTTTAAAGTTGCTTTGGGCCAACCTCCACGACATGTCAAAAAAGCGAGTTTTTCTATGTCGATATTGCTTGTACCATCGACAATGTCCGATGTTGTGAACAGAGACGACAAGCTTACATCACCCGAAGAATCTCCCGACTCCCAAAGGCTCATAGTGCGTAATTTAAGCCATGACATTCTGCCCGTACCAGAGTGGAAAATTTCATTTGGATCTGCCGGAACGGCTGATCCGGTCAATATGAATAGCCCATCTTCTCCTCTCTTGTCGATTTCATTTCTTACCGCATCCCAAAATTGTGGCGCAATCTGCCATTCATCAATCAAACGAGGAGTCTCGCCTTTCAATAGACGCCCTATATTAGTTTGAGCCAATATCATATTTTGATCACGATTATCAGGATCGGCCATGTAGAGTATACTCTTTGCGTGTTGACATGCAAGAGTAGTCTTTCCACAATATTTGGCGCCTTCAATTAGAACGGCACCCATTGCGTCCAATTTATCATCAAGAATCCGATCTGCAATACGTGGTTTATAGTCTGCCATAGTATCAATTTTTTGTCTTTGCAAAGTTACACATAATTTATTGAATTACAAAATATAAATATATTTCATTGGTACACTTGGCCGATTTTCATTGGTACACTTGGCCGATTTCCGTTGGTACACTTGGCCGGTTTTCGTTG
>CAJUJB010000023.1:32136-42957 GCA_910586595.1 uncultured Muribaculaceae bacterium
ACTTGGCCGATTTCCGTTGGTACACTTGGCCGGTTTTCGTTGGTACACTTGGCCGGTTTTCATTGGTACACTTGGCCGATTTCCGTTGGTACACTTGGCCGGTTTTCGTTGGTACACTTGGCCGAATATTGACAGGAAAAGGGGGGGGGAAAAGACCTTTTACAACCTATGACAATGATGGCCGACATACAAAAGTTATAGATCTCCCGTTTTTTTCTCATCAACTGAATGAAAGACCTCGATTTTTTTGTATATTTGCCAGATACAAAACTTACCTACCATGACTGATTACGACGATTTATTCAATTTTCTATCCGACCTTGTCGGGAAAGCCCTCGACCACATCCCCGATTCGAGCGACATTATGGATAACGTTCAGGATGCTCTACATTCACTAATAAATAAATTCAGTGACAATGGAATCGAGGTAGATGATTCAACCAAAGCATTGCTCGCAGCAAATATAGCCGATGCAATCAACGCAGATCCCGATGTAATCGCCTCGAATATCAAGAGTGTTAGCGAGATGGATTTTGGCACCTTCTCACAGTCTACTCCTCCAGAGGTGAAAAAAGTATATATGGATGCATTCAAAAATGGGAGCCACCCGTTCTTCGGGGATGCATGTTGGAATGTCTGTCTGATTGCTGCCAAGGAAGGCTCAATGCGTATGACCTGCGGATACTACGGATAAGGATTAATGCAGAGAAAGATCTTTGTAAGCAAAGACAGGTTTGAAGCAAGCCATATATCGACATTCATCATCGATGTGACGAATGAATGCAATCTCCGGTGCAAATATTGCTGTTTCTCGGGGAACTACCCCGGTATGCGCACCCATTCAACATCGTTTATGGATGGAGCCACACTTGAGGCAGCCCTTGAATTTATATTGAACCATGCCGACCCAGAAGAGGCCCTTAACGTGTCATTCTTCGGTGGAGAAGCCCTCCTGAGGCTTGAAACAATAGTACGAGCCATTGAATACCTCCAATTGAAATTCGGCGACAGAGTCACATTTGACATCTCAACAAACGGAACGACTCTCGACGCAGCGACCATAACGCGCATATGTGGCCTACGCAATGTAAATATAAGTGTGTCGCTCGACGGATGCCGCGAAATCCATGACCGCAACAGAATCAATGCGGCAGGCAAAGGCTCTTATGACACAGTGATCGAAAACCTGCGGATTTTCAGAAACTCATACCCGGAAGAGTATGACAAACGGGTCCGCCTCCTCATAACAGCCGAATCGCTGGAAGACATACGCACCATGAATCTCAACTTCCGGGAACTCAAAAAATTCATTGGGCACAGGCCTCTCTTCATATCACATGTCTACCCTAATTTCAGTCAGGGGAAACTATATCAAGAGTCCGCAGAAGAAAAAAAAGCTTTTCTGGAGGAAGCCTATGCACGTAAGACAGCAGGAACCGAAGATCTATATACCATCGTGCTCGATGATCTTTTGAAAAAGACACGCCGTAACTTCGCTGTCGGCGATAATAAGCTTATACCGCTGCATACCTGCCTTGACGATATGTACAGCATCCATATCGACGTTGACGGGAAGCTCTTTCCCTGCGAGAAATTCGCGGCAGAACCAAGTATAGGCAATGTTTTCGACGGTCTTGACCATCAGGCCATGTCAAGGATGTCGATCGAGTACGCATTCCGCCGTACACTCATATGCGGCCAATGTGAGGAAATAGAATACTGCACACGGTGTCTGGCCGATACTAAAATGAAAATTAACGAACAGAGACAGATGTGCAGCAGCTACCGCGACAATATCCGCCTTGCCCATCACTTCCAACAATTAATTCAGAATAATGCGTAGATTATCAAGCAATGAACCCTGCGAGGGTATGTATCTCGTCAATCCCGATGAGCCTACCGTGAAATTCCTACCGACTGAAGACTTCGTAATGATGGTGTTTGAGGTTGAGAAAGATAAGGAATTCATCACCGTTTATCTGCAACCTTACGGCAACGGCCAGACGCTGATTACCGCCCACTTGCCTGAGCTCAGCTATATATCAACCTTGCGCGACAATAAACTAATGTTGCTGAAACTGCTGAGTCGTTCGCCTAACTTTGCCAAGGTATTCCAGAATAACTCAGCGAAAAAGGATATGAAGCAACCCTTCATATGCGAAATTAAGGATTTCACATCTCCCAACAACTTCGTGTGGTGCTTCCAGAGGCTCGTTGATCAGCCGCTTACCCCCATGCTGATTGATGAACGGCATCCTGAATATCAGGATCTTGAAAATGCCATCAATGATATTATTCACGTGGCCATCGACTATCTCAAGATATTCATTGACCAGATAAGCGATCCTGAGTGTATACCTTGGCTACCAAAGATCAACCAGGCCAGAGTCGAAAAAGTGCTCAGGCACTGCGAAAAAGAAAAGGCCTGGGCTCCCTTCATAAATACTATTGACAATATCAGCGACGATACACTCAAAGACCTTCTTTGCAAACATAAGGTGGTTCTATGCGGAGATTCTCACTTTTACGGTCTCGGGGGCACCATTATGGAAGAAGATTTCGGGAAGCCGGCACAGGTGCTGATTATGGTGTCGGTGATATGTCCGTCATTTAAAGACTCTAATCTTTTTCTATACATCGACCTTGACGAGTACTATGGCAAGTGGCTGCCCAAAGTCAATATGGGAGAATACCTCCGTGGAATTTCTATTGCTTTGAATCATATCAACACAGAGAAATGGGCAAAGATAGATAAAGAGGCCTACGCCATTATGCCCAACGCTTCGAAAATCTGGTTCTACAATAACTCTTACCATGACGGGGCAGATATTGACTACTTTGTAAAAAATGATGACCGTAACGATTACAATATCGAGGTAATGGTTCCAAGCGTGATAGAACCAACCACCCTGAGAAGCAACCGCTGGGGCCGTATCTCCCAACATCAGCCTTGGACCGACGGATTCGTCTTTGTCGCTTACTTAGTCAACGATGCATTCCTATTAATGGAGGAATTTGACACCTACTTCCCCAAATGGAAAAAACGGCAGATGCTCGATATAGGAACCGAAGTTTTGAAAGTCGTCCTCAACCCTGCGAAATATATCATGAAAAAAATATGGGATTAAAACGCAGTCCTGAGGCAGAATGTCTGCAAAAACCACTACCTTTGCATAGTCATGGACAAGATAATAGAATACAACAAAGTTGAAATACTGCGCAACGAGCATGTGGCGCTCCGTGAAGTCGACTTCTCGGTAAGCGGAGGTGAATTTGTATATCTCTTGGGGCGCGTGGGCAGCGGCAAGACTTCGCTCCTCAAATCGCTCTATGCCGAGGTGCCTGTCCGCACAGGCGAGGCACGCGTATTCGATTACGACCTGCTTACAATTAAACCAAAAGACATACCATTCCTTCGACGCCGCATAGGCATTGTGTTTCAGGATTTCCAGCTGCTGACCGACCGTACAGCCTTCGCCAACCTTGAGTTTGTGCTCGAGGCTACCGGATGGAAAGACCGCCATGAGCGCGAAGAACGCATCGACACCGTACTCCGGCAGGTAGGCATGGCCACCAAGGCCTTCAAGATGCCGCATCAGCTCTCGGGTGGCGAGCAGCAACGTATAGTCATAGCCCGCGCCCTACTCAACAAACCCGGCCTAATCATAGCCGACGAGCCTACTGGAAACCTCGACCCCGAGACCGGCGACCAGATCATGGCCCACCTCCACGAGGTGTCGACAGCCGAAGGGGTTGCCGTAATCGTGGCCACACATAACCACGGCTTCGTGCGCCGTTTCCCTGGCCGTGTGCTCCGCTGTGAGCGCAAGATGCTTATGGAGTGAACCAAGCGCCCGCGCCGGACGTTGTAACAGATGACAGCCTTAACAGCTGTCTATATATCCGATTCATAACTACATAAAATACGCATCATGAGCGATTTCAACCAACTTATCCAAGAAAATAAGCCGACTCTGGTCGACTTCCACGCAACCTGGTGCGGCCCCTGCCGCGTTCAGGGCCCCATCCTCGAAGACGTAAAAAACAAACTCGGCGATAAAGTGAATATCCTCAAGGTCGACATCGACCAGAACCAGGAACTCGCAGCTAAATTCAACGTACGCTCAGTGCCTACGCTGATCATGTTCAAGAACGGCGAAGCTGTGTGGCGCGCTGTAGGCGTGCAGCAGGCCGACCTGCTCGAGCAAAAGCTCCGCGATCACTTCGAAACCAAGAGCGACGAATTCTAAATCCGTCCTCGCTCAACTCTCTCCTCTCCATTAACCCAAAATTCAAGTAAATTATGGCAAATCAAGCACTGGACGACCAGCTCGTCCAATATCTCGGCGAGGCTAAACCTACCCTCGTATGCTTCTTCTCTCCCACTTG
Organism: uncultured Muribaculaceae bacterium; assembly: GCA_910586595.1. Taxonomy (GTDB): domain Bacteria; phylum Bacteroidota; class Bacteroidia; order Bacteroidales; family Muribaculaceae; genus CAG-873. The sequence goes on from CAJUJB010000023.1 coordinate 36,526, forward strand.
CCCCCGTTGCGCGGAAATGCGCCCGGTAATTGAAGAAGTGAAAGAAAAAATCGGCGACCGTGCCAACTTTGTTGAAGTCGACACCACTCAGAGCCAAGACCTCATGAAGACTTACAAAGTCGACTCACATCCCTATTATATCCTATTCAAGGATGGTCAGGAAGTATGGCGCGACGGTGGCCGCAAACCTTACTCCGAAATCATCGATATGGTGCGACGCTTCATCTGATCCACCACATCATCAACAACACACTTCGCCCCACTTCCGCAGTATTGATTTTGCGGAAGTGGGGCGAAGCTATGTTATACACCGCCGAAGTCATTTACCATACAAAATTTCCGCTTAGCGGCTTTTTTAACCTCTTATCTTTCTGAAAATCTTTTTTTTACGTACCTTTGCAGAGAAATAACAAGCCAACTCTTACCTTAAATCAAAAATCAACCGATGAAACAGCTTACAACTATTCTGTCTATGTTTATCATGTGGCTATCCTGCGCCGCATCTCCAGCCGACAACAACATCCAAGTCGGCACCGCTAAACTTGAAGTGACTATCAATCATCCGGATTCAGTCAACATTGACAACGCGGTTGTCTGGGTTGACACAGCACCTATTTTCATAGATTTTTTTGACACTCTCACATTCAAGCTGGAAAAAGAAGGAGATGTCTTCAGTGGTGAAATTCCACTGGATCTCATAGAAGAAATTGTAGGAGTCAGATTTGAGTGTGATGGTAAAGGCTTCGGGTATATACTCAATTTATATCAACACACTCCCGTAAATGTCTCATTTTCGGTAAACGATGAATATATGCTAACAAGCGTTGAGACATCTGATGCAGATGCGTTAACGTATGATGATAATATACTCCTTACCGACATTTACGTTCGCTTTGTAGCACCTGAAGTTGTTGGAATTGTACCGACTGAAATGTATGATTCTTGGAAAAAGGTTCGTGAATATGAAAATACAGTTTTGTATCCCAAGGCGCTTAAATATGCGACAGATGGGTATGAATTACCAGAAAATTTGCCGGGGTGGTTTATAAACAGTTTAAAATGTAGATTTGCTTCGGTAAATACAATTCCGTATGTCAAGGCCGCCGAAAGAATTAACCATATAGCAGTCGAAGAGCCTCCGATGGAGTCGTATTCGTTCCTCGACAGCATAGACTACTCTCCGGTTTTTCTCACACGCCTACCGTACACCGGTCTGAAGTCCTTTATCTACGCCCTCCTTCGTTTTCCTGAAGGTGGATTTGGGAAAATTGGTGAAGAACCGGTTGCTCAGTGGCAAGCCAGAGCCAAGGAAAAGATGTTGCCGGCGATTTCGCATCCGACTCAGTTACTTCTTGATCTGCTTGCGGCCATGTCGTATGTTGAGCAGGTGGAGATTAACCGACAGCCTCTTTCGCCTACCCAGATTGCCAACGTTATGACCGGATTCCCGGACAATGACCTCGACAAAATAATAATTGAGAAGAACGCTAAACTAATGGCTGCGTCAGCCAATCAGTCTAATGTTCAGGATCTCTCAGCCGTTACATTCAATCTCAAGCGGTATATCGACAAAATGTACCCTGACAAACCTGTAATCGTAGATCTCTGGAACACATGGTGCGCCCCTTGCCTCGATGCCATTAGCAAAACTGAGATACTCCGCAAGGAACTGCCTGAATCCGACATCGTTTTTCTCTACGTAAGCGACGAATCTTCCGATTTCGGCGAGTGGGAACGTCGCATAGCCGATATGGACGGCATCAATCTGCGGATAAACAAGGAGGATTCAGAGAAAATAGGCGAGGAGTATAACCTTACCGGCTTCCCCTCTTATTTGATATTCAACCGCGACCATGAGCTCGTCCATTCACAGACTGTCTTCCCCGGAGTAGCTGAATACAAGAAGTGGATTGAGACTATTGCTGGTAATCAGCATATCGATTAACCTATCTATTTACATCAAGTAAATAATATAACTACAAATTTTGTACGAAATTTCGATATGCATCGATTGTTAATAATAACAATGTCCTTACTACTTGCGTTATGCACAGCTGCAAGTAATAATATAAAAGTTGGCACGGCGAAACTCTCAGTAATTATCAACAATCCGGATTCAGTCAACATAGACAATGCTATTGTCTGGGTTGACACGGCACCTATTTTTATAGATGCGTACGATAATTTGACATTCAAACTTGAGAAGAACGGCAACGTATTTTCTGGCGACATTCCAGTTGAACAACTTCAGGAAATAGTCGGAGTTCGCTTCGAGTGTGATTCGCATGGGTTCGGATATATGGCGACATTGTATCAGGACACTCCTGTTGAACTTACATTTACCATTTGGCCGGATTATATATTCACTGAAGATAGTTCCAGCGATCCAAACGCACTCACAAAAGAACATTGGCACCGTTTGAATACCATATTCTTACGCTTCACTTCATTGGAAAATACTGTTGTAGTTCCTACGGAACTATATGATTCATGGGAAAGAGTGAGAGATTTTGAGGAAACAGTACAGTTCCCCAAAATGATGGAATACGCATTGGAGGGAGAAGAGCTGCCGGCCAATACGCCTGACTGGTTCATGAATAGCCTGAAGAGTATCTATGCCGCCCGTAATACTCTTCCATATACTATAATAGCCGAGCGCCGGAACGGGATAATCGTAGATGATCCACCGATGAAATCGTATTCATTTCTTGATTATTTTGATTATTCTCCATTACTTTTGATGCACACTCCCTTCCACGGTCTGAAGTCCTTTATCTATGCCCTTCTTCGTTTTCCTGAAGGTGGATTTGGTAAAATAGGTGAAGAACCGGTTGCTCAGTGGCAAGCCAGAGCCAAGGAAAAGATGTTGCCGGCGATTTCGCATCCGACTCAGTTACTTCTTGATCTGCTTGCGGCCATGTCGTATGTTGAGCAGGTGGAGATTAACCGACAGCCTCTTTCGCCTACCCAGATTGCCAACGTTATGACCGGATTCCCGGACAATGACCTCGACAAAATAATAATTGAGAAGAACGCTAAACTAATGGCTGCGTCAGCCAATCAGTCTAATGTTCAGGATCTCTCAGCCGTTACATTCAATCTCAAGCGGTATATCGACAAAATGTACCCGGGCAAACCTATCATCGTAGATCTCTGGAACACATGGTGCGGCCCTTGCCTCGATGCCATCAGTAAAACGGAGATTCTCCGCAAGGACCTGCCTGAATCCAACATCGTTTTTCTCTACGTAAGCGACGAATCTTCCGATTTCGGCGAATGGGAACGGCGCGTAGCCGATATGGACGGCATCAATCTGCGCATAAACAAGGAGGATTCAGAGAAAATAGGCGAGGAATATAACCTTACCGGCTTCCCCTCTTATTTGATATTCAACCGCGACCATGAGCTCGTCCATTCACAGACTGCCTTCCCCGGAGTAACTGAATACAAGAATTGGATTGATGAAATAACTAAAGAATAACCCAAATAACCGCAAAGGGCGCCGAGTGGCGCCCTTTGGGTATCAATCATTGCTTAATTTTCGGTTCAAGCCAGCTCCATGCCTTTACGGAGGGCTTGCTCATTGAGCGGCAACAGGTGGTGGTGACGCTCGGGGAGAGTTTTCTTAAGTCCTCGGAGGACGGCGTCAATCTCAACAATCGGACGGCATTTGAGCAGAGCTCCGAGAAGAATCATATTGTAGGTCTTGGAGTTTTTCAGCTCAATTGCTGCCTCCATGGCATCGACTGGCACGACACGGATGTCGGTGCGTTCGGGCAGGCGGTGTATGCCAGAGGGGTCGTAGATAAGCGTTCCACCGGGTTTTACCTTCGGCTCGAATTTATCGAGGCTCTGCTGGTTGAGCACAACGGCCGTGTCGTAAGTATCAAGCACAGGAGAACTGATAGGCGAATCGGAGAGTATAACGGTCACATTTGCCGTGCCGCCGCGCTGCTCCGGGCCATATGAAGGCATCCATGTCACTTCAAGATTATCCATCAGGCCTGCGTAAGCCAGAATCTTGCCCATCGACAGCACACCTTGGCCGCCGAATCCGGCTATTACTATCTCTTCTTTCATAGTTGTGGTCTTAGAGGTCTTGGTTTATTCATTCTTGAGGTCGCCGAGCGGATATTTCTCGAACATATGTTCTACCATCCAGTCGTTCGACTGGGCAGGAGTCATCTTCCATCCGGAGTTACATGTCGACACAATCTCCACTACCGATGTGCCCTTCTTGGCAAGTGTATTCTCGAATGCCTTCTTGATGGCGGCCTTGGCTTTGCGGGCGGCAGCCGGAGTGTGCACTGCCTGACGGGTCACATAGCATGTGCCGTCGAGCTGGGCGAGAAGATTGGTTATAGCCAGGGGATAGCCGTTGAGGTCGGCACGACGTCCGTAAGGAGTGGTGGCAGTCTTCATGCCCAGGAGGGTGGTCGGAGCCATCTGGCCACCGGTCATGCCGTAGATGGCATTATTGATGAAAATGATGGCTATGTTCTCGCCACGGTTGGCGGCATGGATAGTCTCGGCAGTACCGATAGCCGAAAGGTCGCCGTCGCCCTGATAGGTGAATACCAGATCTTCGGGGTGGAGACGCGATGCTGCGGTTGCCAATGCTGGCGCACGACCGTGAGCGGCCTCGATCCAGTCGATGTCGATGTAGTTGTAGGCGAACACGGCACAGCCCACCGGAGCGATGCCCACGGCTTTCTCGGCCACGCCCATCTCGTCGAGCAGCTCAGCCACAAGACGGTGCACCACGCCATGGCTGCAGCCCGGGCAGTAGTGTGTATGATTTTCTGTAAGAAGCCTCGGACGGGAATATACCTTGTTCTCAGGCTTGATAATATCTTCGGGTTTCATTTTGGCGTGGCTTGTTAAAGTTCGACTGAAAATTCACGGTGCAGAGCCTCGAGCACTTCACCGGGGTTGGGCACGATGCCACCCATGCGGCCGAAGTGGCGCACAGGTACACGTCCGTCGGCGGCGAGGCGTACATCCTCTATCATCTGGCCGGCGTTGAGCTCAACTGTCAGTATGCCCTTCACCTGACCTGCGAGGCGGCTGATCTCCTTATACGGGAAAGGCCACAGAGTGATCGGACGGAGCATGCCGACCTTGATTCCGGCTGCGCGGGCATCTTCGATAGCCTTGAGGCATATACGTGCCACCGAGCCGAATGCCACGATAAGATACTCGGCGTCGTCGGTATAATATTCCTGGAAACGTACCTCGTTCTCCTCAATGCGGCGGTAGGTGGCCTGGAAACGGAGGTTGTTCTCCTCCATCTTGGCAGAGTCGAGCTCAAGAGAGGTTACCACATTGCGGTGGCTGCGGTCGCCACGGCCACATGCGGCCCAGGGGCACTGCTCACGTAGTTCTTCTTCGGTGCGACGCGGGCGCTGGGGAGGCAGAACAACCTTCTCCATCATCTGGCCCACGATGCCATCGGCCAGAATCATGGCCGGAGTACGGTATTTGAATGCCAGGTCAAAGCCTAAGGCCACAAAGTCGGTCATCTCCTGCACCGTGGCCGGAGCGAGTACAATAAGGTGATAGTCACCGTGGCCGCCACCCTTGGTGGCCTGGAAATAGTCGGCCTGCGAAGGCTGGATTGTGCCGAGGCCGGGGCCGCCGCGCATCACGTTTACGATAAGAGCCGGAAGCTCGGAGGCAGCCAGATAACTGATGCCTTCCTGCTTGAGGCTGACGCCGGGCGACGACGAGGAGGTCATTACGGCTTTACCGGTGGCGGCACCACCGTAAACCATATTTATAGCGGCAACTTCGCTCTCGGCCTGCAGTACAACCATTCCGGTTGTTTCCCATGGGCGTAGCTCGGCAAGAGTTTCAAGTACTTCCGACTGTGGTGTGATGGGGTAACCGAAGTAGCCGTCGGCGCCGTAGCGGATGGCGGCATGGGCGATGGCTTCGTTGCCCTTCATCAATCTTACTTCTTCTTCCATATTTCAAGAGGTTCTTCAGGGGATAAAAAGGTTAATTGCCTCGGTCTACGACGCGATACACTTCTATGCAGGCGTCTGGGCACACCGTGGCGCAGGCCGCGCAACCTATACAAGCCTCCGGCTTGGCCGGGAAGGCGAAGTGATAGCCGCGGTCATTGACCTCCTTGGGCTGGAGGAGGAGCACGTCGCACGGACATGCCACCACACAGAGGTCGCAACCCTTGCAGCGCTTACTGTCGATAGTTACAGCACCATATACTTTTGCCATAATCATTGGTTTTTAGGGTTCAGTTCCGCAAATGTAACAAAAAGTTTTGATAGTGCAAGCCTAAGCGCGGTTTTTTCGGCCGAAGATTCGACATATTCCTCATTCTCAGCTCAGCCTGGTGCAAAATCGCCACACTACAGCACACCGGGGCCCCGCATCTCTGCGGGGCCCCGGTGCCATTATCATTATCAATCA